>JAZNKY010000132.1:0-24097 GCA_045578805.1 Oscillospiraceae bacterium | reverse complement strand
GGGCGTGCGGGGGTTCTGCTGTTCTTCGGTCTTGCGGATGCCGGCTTTTCCTTTCCTGCATTCCTATGGGCAGCCGGTCTGCGCGGATGCTCCGCAGGCGGGATCAGACAGTTTGCGCCCGTGCCGATGAGATCGCGGCGTTTCGCGATGGTCAGAGCTTTTTCCACAAGCTCGCGGTTTTCCTTCTTGAAGTACTGCAGCAGGACGCGCTGGAGCTGCTTTTCCTCCTTTGTGCGGGGAACGAAGATCTCCTGCATGGTGTAGGGGTCATAGCCGGTATAGAACATGGCTGTGGAGATCGTGCCCGGTGTCGGATAGAAGTCCTGCACCTGTTCGGGACGGATATTATGTTTCTTCAGGAATACCGCCAGATCGACCGCATCATTCAGTGTACAGCCCGGATGGGAGGACATCAGATACGGCACGAGGTACTGCTCCTTTGCCATGCCCTTGGTGATCTCGTAGAATTTCTTCTCGAACTGCTCATACACTTCAATATGGGGTTTGCCCATGTAATCCAGCACGCGGTTGCTCGCGTGTTCGGGGGCAACCTTGAGCTGTCCGCTGACATGGTTGGCGATCAGCTCCTTCATGAATGCATCGCTCTCGTCCGCCATCAGGTAGTCATAGCGGATACCGGAACGGATGAACACCTTTTTCACGCCCTTGATCTTCCGGATCTTCCGCAGGAGGGCAAGATATTCGGTATGATCGGCTTTCAGATTCTTACATGCAGTCGGTGCAAGGCATTTTCTGCCCTTGCAGAGTCCGTGTTCGAGCTGTTTTTCGCAGGACGGGAAACGGAAATTCGCGGTGGGTCCGCCGACATCGTGGATGTAGCCCTTGAAGCCATCCTTTTTTGTGAGATTCTCTGCTTCGCGCAGAACGGAGGCTTCGCTTCTGGTCTGGATGCGCCTGCCCTGATGCAGGGCAATGGAGCAGAAATTGCAGAAGCCGAAGCAGCCGCGGTTATGGGTGATGGAAAATTCCACCTCCTGGATGGACGGCACACCGCCCTCCTTTTCATACACGGGATGGTAGGCGCGCATATAGGGCAATTCATAGGTACGGTCAAATTCCTCCTGTGTAAGACTGCGCTGGGGCGGATTCTGCACAAGCATGAGGTTTCCGTGACGCTGAACGATGGTTCTGCCGTATACCTCGTCCTGCTCGTCATACTGCTTGCGGCACGCCTTGGCATAGGCTTTCTTGTTCTCGCGGACGATCTCGAAGCTGTCGCACTGTACCGCGCCGAACGGTGTATTGACCGGCTCGGTCAGGTAGCAGGTACCGCGGATGTCGTGCATTTCGGAAAGCTTCTCCCCTGCTTTCAGGCGGTTACAGATCTCGGTGATGGTCACCTCACCCATGCCGTACATCAGCAGCTCCGCACCGCAGTCAAGAAGGACGGAGGGCAGCACCTTATTTGCCCAGTAGTCATAGTGGGCGAAGCGGCGCAGGGAGGCTTCCAGACCGCCGACAGCGATCTCCGTATCGGGGAAGAGCTTTTTCAGGCGTTTGCAGTAGACAGTCAGGGCGCGGTCGGGACGCTTGCCACCCTTGCCGCCGGCACTGTAGGCATCGTCAAAGCGTTTCTTGCCGGCAACTGTGTAGTTGGACACCATGCTGTCAATGTTGCCGCCTGTGACGAGGAAGGCGTATTTCGGTGTGCCAAGCTTCTGGAAATCCGCGTCGGATACGGGCTGTGCAATCATGCCGACCGTGAAGCCGAGGCTCTCACAGATACGGGCGATGATGACGATGCCGAACGACGGATGATCCACATAGGCATCACCGGTGACGCAGATGAAGTCGGGCCGGATGATGCCGCGTTCATCAAGTTCTTTGCGGGATATGGGTAAAAATGGCATAGTATTCTACCTTTCAGTTGATATATTTCTTTCCTGCAGTTTCCGGAGGAATGCGGTCAGCTCCTCTGCCATTTCCTGCTGCTCTGCACGGCGGGGATGTCCGTGGGTCGCAATACCGCAGCGGGTGAAATGCAGATAATGTGCATCATAGCCCTGTTCGGCAAGGCGGCGGCTCACTTCGGCGGCAGCTTCATCCCAGCCGCTGTCATGGTTCAGTACGGTCAGGAGAAAAATGCAGGAAGGCGTTCCGTCATACTGATCAAGGACGGAACGGGCAATTTTTTCGTAGCCCTGGATCCAGTGTTCACGGACAGCCGGATCATGAATGTCATTGCTGTTTGTGCCGCTTTTGGGATCATGCTCATCATTCTGACCGAGGGCGAAGATGATGTGATCCGGAAGATAACGGGAAAAATCCCATTCTGTCAGCTCGCCTGCCTCCGGGAAATAGCAGAGCCTGTCATAGACGGATTCCATGCCCACGGTATCGGGATAGCTGAAATAGCCTGTTTTGTCAAACACGGCAATGCCGCCCTGAGCGATCAGATGGAAATCTGCATTCAGGGAACGAGCAGTCTGCACGGCATAGCTGTACCATGCATTGTCATAAAGACAGTCCGCACCGGCGGGATCGGCACAGCCTGCAAAATCATCCGCTTCACAGCAAACACCTGCGGTCACGCTGTCGCCGTAAAATTCCAGCTTCAGCTCCGGTGCAGCCGGCGGCTTCCGGAAATCCCCGTCCGTTTCTGCACTGTGGAACGTCAGCGCGTGGCTTGCATCCGCCTGTTTATAGAAGATCAGGCTGTGTTCCTGGGAGGGGGCAAGGGAATCTGCGAGGACATACTGCATTGGTTTTCCGTCATTGTATTCACGCAGCGGGAGCTTGCCCACCCTGCCGTCAAGGACATAGGTGAGAGAATGCACGCCCCACACGTTCTGATGTGTGACTGTGACTGAAAAGCGGCTGCCCGTAAACCGAAATTCTGCAAGGCTTCCGGCATAGTAAAAATGTGCGCCGTCGGGAAGATGGGCAATTCTTCCCGAATAGCGGATGTATTCGCTTGTATGTTCTATCTTCATGTATTCCTCCGGTATTATTACTCTGCAATTAGATTTAGATACTTTTCTGGGGTTAGTACTCCAAGACTGCCCCCTCCCAAAGGGAGGGGGATTTGGGGCGGGGGCTGCGCCCCCACAACCCGCCAAAGGCTATCGCCTTTTGAATCCATTATCGACCTTTCATTGCCGGATTAATATGTTTCTTCAAATGCCTCTGCGACCTTCTTCAGCATCCCGATGATCTCAATATGCTGGGGGCAGTGCTGCTCACACTGACCGCAGGCGATGCAGTCGGATGCTTTGGCGTACTGCTGGGCGAGGTTGTCGTAATAGGTTCCCTGCACGGTGAAATTCTTCTTGATCTCCTGAAGCTCCGCATTGTACAGCTCGAAATAATCGGGGATCGGGATGTTCATGGGGCATCCGTCCGTACAGTAGCGGCAGGCGGTGCAGGGTACGGCGATCTTCTCGTTGATGAGATCCGCCACCTGCAGACAAACTGCGTTCTCCTCAGCGGTCAGCGGACGGAAATCGCGCATATAAGCGGTATTGTCGAGGAGCTGCTCCATATTGCTCATGCCGCTGAGCACCACGGAAACGCCCTCCAGGCTTGCCGCGAAGCGGATCGCCCATGACGGCACGGACAGCTCCGGTTCGCGGGATCGCAGGAGCTTTTCGGCAGTAGGCGGCACGTTGGCAAGGGTTCCGCCCTTGACAGGCTCCATGACGAGGATCTCTTTTCCGTGCTTTCTGGCGGTCTCATAACATTTTCTTGACTGGATGCCTTCGTTCTCCCAGTCGAGGTAGTTGATCTGGAGCTGCACAAATTCCACTTCGGGGTGTGCGGTCAGAATTTCATCCAGAAGCTGTGCATTATCATGGTAGGAAAAACCGAATTTTCTGACCAGACCTGCCTGTTTTTTCTGCATCACAAAATCAAATGCACCAAGCTTTTCAGAAATGGCATAATTCTCACGATTCAGGCAGTGCAGGAGGTAATAATCGAAATAGCCTGCGCCGGTCTTTTCGAGCTGTTCATTAAAAATGCGCTCCATGTCCGCCTCTTCCTTGAGGAACATGGTGGGGAGCTTGTCCGCCAGCAGGAAGGCTTCACGGGGGTGACGCTGGATCAGTACTTCTTTTACGATGTTCTCGCTCTGGAAATTGTGGTACATGTAGGCGGTGTCGAAATAGGTAAAGCCCTGTTCGAGAAAGGCATCCGCCATCCGGCAGATCTGTTCTTTGTCAAAGCTGGTCTGGTCGCCGCTGTCCAGAAGCGGCAGGCGCATACAGCCGAAGCCTAATTTTTTCATAGTTTCATCCCTTTCGTAGTTGTTCGCGTTTGTGACGGAGGGCGGTCAATGCCTCCTGCGGGTCGCAAATTGCGGCGGTGACTTCTTCCATCGGGCAGATGCCGTCACCGCGGCGGTTAATAATATACGGGGTCAGTGCATCATAAGAAACGGCGATATTCTTTGCGTTTAAGTAATCCAATGCTGACTGGCTGAGTACCTGTGCATGGATTTCACGGATCCCGGCAAGGTCGAAGAGCATTGCGGCAGCTTTCCCGACGATTTTGTCCGCGGCGGAAAAGCCGTTCAGCTCCATGCCGCCGGTGATCCAGTCGAGCATGGGGGAAATGCCGGACTTCCGGCTTATGTGCGTAGTTTCGCCTTTACAGAGGACGCAGGTAGAGTCAGCCTCGTTCAGAAGCTGTACGGCACGGGTCAGGTCATTCTGCATGATGCTTCTCCAGACGGTCGAGCAGCAGCGGGAGCAATGCCCACTGGAGCAGGATACCGAACAGACCAGCAGTGATAAAGCTGTATGCAGCAGCCGGAGCAAGGGCAGTATTGCCCAGCAGGTGGATGGAAACGAGGACGGCAGCGGCTCTTGCGGCGCGTCCGGCAAGCTGTACAAGGAGGAGCTTGCAGAAGCTGTTCAGGCGTACCCTGGAGAGCATACCAGCGGTCAGCCCGTAGGTACCAAGCTCGATCATCATGAAGGGCAGGACGGATGCGGCGGGCATTCCGGAGATCGCGGAGCTGAGAAGGGGGCTGAGGATACCTGCGGTGATGCCTGCAAAGGGTCCGCCGAGGAAGCCTGCGAGCAGGACGGGCAGATGCATCGGGAGCAGTGCTGTGCCGAGCTGTGCGCCGGTCCCGGAGATCACGCCGACTGCATGGAAGATCTGCGGCAGGGCAATTGCTGCACCGACGGCAAGAACGGCGGTCAGGAATTTCGCAAGGGTGGAATGGGCGGTGAGAGTAAGATTTTTTTGCATGGTGATGCCTCCTTTGGATTACTATTATGTACATTATAGCATATTTTCGGATGGACTGCAACTGTTTTGGAATGAAAAATATATGCCGCATGATCGGGGGATCATGCGGCATTCGTTACTGCTTCCGTGCGATCTTATATTCATCGCCGTCACGGTAGTAGGGGCACTGCTGGTAGTGTCCTTGTACAAGTCTTGCATACTCGTCCTCGTCAAGATCACGTTCACAGACGTAGCATTCCCATTCCTCGTCATAATAGTAATAGGCGCAGGTATCACACTGATCCATTTTTGTCCTCCTCTGCAAAAAGCCTGCGGCAGATACCGCAGGCATTGCTGTTATTCCTGTACATAGGCTGCCTTGATCCTGCCGATATACATCTTGTGCATCGGATCGGTGCCGTACCACTTGTCGCAGATCTCCTGCTGGGTGAAGAACTCCTCCCCCATCATCTGCGCATACATCTTCTCACAGATCAGCACGAGCTTTGCCTCTGCGAATGCGGTCGTTCCGTCCAGCTCCACGGGGGTCAGACCGGTTTCCTTTGCCTTGTCGCAGTCCCTGCCGGAATGGGAGCCGCAGAACTGCAGAGCCTTGCGCTGTTCCTCCGGGAATACGCATACACTGAAGGTGTCGTTCTCCTCCATGTAGCCGAAGGTGTGGCGGGAGGTTCTTACGACTGCGGTCATTGCAGGACCGCCCCAGATCACGCCCATTGCACCCCAGGAGGCAGTCATGGTGTTATAGTCCTCCGGTGTGCCGGCGGTCAGCAGGAACCACTCCGTACCGATGGTGTGGAACGGATTCAGGGACAGCTCGCTGATTTCCTTCTTTACAAATGCCATTGCATTCACCCTTTCTATGATTCTATGTTTATGCGGTATCTGCCGCATTTATGAAAACAGCAGCGAAATTGATTCCGCTGCTGTTTGGTTCTTATTCCTCTTCCTCGAACTCGTCGTCCTCATCCAGAGAATCCAGATCATCAAGATCCAGCTCATCGAAATCAAACTCCAGCTCCTCGCCGCAGTTGGGACATACGGTCTCGCCTTCTTCCAGCGCGCCCTCGTCGAGTGCGATGCACTTGCCGCAGGTCGGGCAGATGGTCTCATACTGCTCCTCAGCGTCAAACGCATCCTCAAGCATTGCGTCGGACTGGCAGAAATCACAGTCGCTGCAGTCGTCCTCATCCTCCAGCAGAAGCTCTTCGATGTCACCCAGATCTTCATCCAGAATGTCACAAAGCTCCTCCAGCTCCATGATGCGGTCCTCCAGCTCCTCTGTATACTCTCTCATTGCATCGAGAGCGTCGCAGAGTGCATAGAATACCTTGCCCTCTTTGGAAGCTGCGTCAATATCCAGACCTGCAAGCAGACCCTTCAGATAAGAAATCTTGTCCATGTTAATACCCTTCCTTTCGGAATACTTCCGCAAAAGCTGTGCTTATGCGCGCTCCATGTACTCGCCGGTTCTTGTGTCGATACGGATCATGTCGCCTTCGTCGATGAACAGCGGAACTCTGATCTCTGCACCGGTCTCCAGTGTTGCGGGCTTGGTTGCGTTGGTAGCAGTGTCACCCTTGAAGCCAGGATCGGTCTGTGTTACCTGCAGCTCTACGAAGTAGGGCGGCTCAACACCGAATACATTGCCCTTGTAGGACAGAACCTTAACTTCCATGTTCTCCTTTACGAACTTGAAGTTGTCGCCGAGCTTGTCAGCCTCGATCGGCAGCTGCTCATAGGTCTCTACATCCATGAAGTAGTACAGACCGCCGTCCTCATAGAGGTACTGCATGTCCTTGCGCTCAATGAAAGCGGTCGGGAACTTTTCAGTGGGGTTGAAGGAACGCTCTACCACTGCGCCGGTGATAACATTCTTGAACTTGGTTCTTACGAATGCTGCGCCCTTACCCGGCTTTACATGCTGGAACTCTACGACCTGAACAACATTGCCGTCCATCTCAAATGTAACACCGTTTCTGAAATCGCCTGCTGTAATCATAAAAATAAACCTCCGTAAATTCATTACTTCTCAGTCCGCTGCATATGGCAGCTGAACACTTGTATATTCTATTTTACACTAAAATCGAATTTTTTTCAATAGAAATTTGAAAACTTTACAGACATATCAACTTCTTTGTGAACTTCGTCAAATTTTCACAGCCATTTTCATGGATATGCACAAAATCTTCAATACGAACGCCGAATTTGCCGGGAAGATAGATGCCCGGCTCGACGGTAACGACGCTTCCGGCTCCGATGATCTTCTCCAGCTTCGGGCTTGCCACCGGAAATTCGTGGATCTCCATGCCCACGCCATGCCCCAGGGAATGCCCGAAATGCTCACCATAGCCTGAAGCTGCAATGATGTCTCTTGCACAGGCATCCAGCGCGTGTCCGGTGATGCCTGCTTTGGCATTTGCCAGAGCCGCCTCCTGCGCCCGGAGGACGATCTCGTAGACCTGCCGCATCTCATCGGTCGGCTCGCCTATACAAACGGTACGGGTCATGTCGCTGTGATAGCCGTCCACGACCGCGCCGAAATCCATCAGGACGAAATCGCCTTTCTGCACCTGTCTGTCATCCGGCACGCCATGGGGCATGGAGGTGTGTGCACCGGTGAGGGCGATGGTCTCAAAGGACAGATCCTCCGCGCCGTTCCGGCGCATGTGGAAATCCAGTGCAAGGGCGATCTCACGCTCTGTCATGCCCGCGTGAAGCTGCTCCAGAAGTGAATGCAGGGCATCCTCTGCCAGAGCCTGGGCAGCTCTGATCTTTGCCAGCTCCTCCGGGGTTTTGATCGTGCGCAGATCGTACAGTGCTCCACTGAGGGTATCATCCGTCAGGAACGCACAGCCCTCCAGCTTCTCCTCATATACTGCCAGCCGCTGGAGCGTCAGGCTTCTTGCTTCGACGGCAATGCATTCTGCGTGATGCCGCTGCAGAAGCTCCCTGAGCTGTGCATAGGTGTCCTTCTGCTCGATGACCTCACAGTGTTTCACAGTCTCGCGTGCCTTTTCGATGTAGCGGAAATCAATGAGCAGGTAGGCTGCCTCCGGGAATACCAGCACGGTGCCGGCGGAGGATTTCATACCCGTCAGGTAGCGGCGGCTGATGTCATCGGTGATGAGAGCGCAGTCCGCTTTCCCCTGCAGTGCCTGCATGAGGCGTTCCAGGCGCGTTCTCATGCCTCCATCTCCGCCAGGGCTGTGATGCCGAGGTAGTAGCTCTGCAGTCCGAAGCCGGAGATGCTGCCCTTGCATACGGGGGCGATCACGGAATGGGAGCGGAACGCATCACGGGCGAAAATATTGCTGATATGCACCTCGATGCAGGGGATCTTAATTGCCTTGATCGCATCGGAGATGGCATAGCTGTAGTGGGTGTAGGCACCTGCATTGAGCACCACTCCGAAAAATTCCGTTCTTGCCGCATGGAGCTTGTCAATGATCGCACCCTCATGGTTGGACTGGAAGATCTCGCATTCCAGACCGAGCTTTTCCGCATGTGCCATGATGTTTTCATTCAGCTTGTCAAAGCTGACATCGCCGTAAATGCCCGGCTCACGTTCACCGAGGAGATTCAGATTTGGTCCGTGGATGACCAGGATTTTTCTTGCCATAATAGCCGCCTCATCTTTCATTGATTTGTTTCGGAATAAAGGGTTTCTCCATGAATCGCTTGAATTTGAAAAACGCCGTTGTTTCCAGCTCCATCGGCGGAACGTAGATGCTTTTCACGCCGAACCAGTTCGCGCCGAGGATGTCGGTGAAGATCTGGTCGCCGATAACGCAGAGCTGCGCCTTCGGAAGTCCCATGCTGCCCATCGCACGCGCAAAACCGTCGGACAGGGGCTTACGGCTGTCGCAGATACATGGGATGCCCAGACGCGCCGCGAACGGCTCCACGCGGGGCGGATGGTTGTTGGACACCAGCCGGAGCTGTATGCCGGCTGCCTTCATGGACGCGATCCATGCCTCCACGCCCTCGGCGGGTTCCGGATTGTCGTGTGTGGTCAGCGTGTTGTCAATATCAAGCAGCAGTCCCCGTATGCCCATTTCTCCCAGAAGCTCCGGTGTGATTTCGCATACGGAATGCACCGCAGCAGTTGCACGAAACATGCTCGTTCCTCCATTCATACTGATACAAAACAAGAGCGCACTGTCCAGTGCGCTCCTGATTTGCTTTAAAGATTAGTACTTTCTCTTGCGAGCTGCCTCGGACTTCTTCTTGCGCTTTACTGAAGGCTTCTCGTAATGTTCTCTCTTACGAACCTCAGCAATTACGCCGTCCTTGGCACAGGATCTCTTGAAACGCTTCAGAGCGGTATCCAGAGATTCGTTCTTGCCAACGCGTACTTCTGCCATTTACTATTCCCTCCCTTTGCCACCAAGACAGAGGTTCTATCCGACAGTTCCCTGTATTGGATAGTATTACTAAACTTCCCTTGCGAGAAGGTAGTTGTCAACCACATCTTAAATGCATATTCTGATGATACAGGCATATATTCATTATAGCATGTCTCCCGCGTTTTGTCAATAGGATTTTTCCCATTCCGTGATATTTGTTATTTTACAACAAAATTCACAAGCTTATTTTGTACATAAATCTGCTTGATCAGCTGCTTGCCCTCGATGACCTCTGCCACCTTCGGCTCTGCAGCTGCCTGTGCCAGAACGGCATCCTTCTCTGCGCCCACGGCAATATTCATCTTTGTGCGGATCTTGCCGTTCACCTGTACTACGATCTCCACAGTATCATCCACGCAGAGTGTCTCGTCATAGGTGGGCCATGCCTGCTCGCTGAGTACGCCCTCGAAGCCGCAGATCTCGTACAGCTCCTCGGTCATATGCGGTGCGAAGGGATTGAGCAGCATCAGCAGTGTGCGGTATTCTGCGCGTGTTACGCTGCCGGTCACATAAATGTCATTCACCAGAGCCATCATAGCCGCGATGCCGGTGTTGAACTTCAGGCTCTCGATGTCCTCGGATACCTTCTTGATGGTCTTGTGGACTGCAGAAACCAGCTCCGGACGGTATTCGCCGTCTGTCAGGAAGTCCTGCATTGCCCATACTCTGTCGAGGAAACGCTTGCAGCCCTTGATGCTGGACGGGCTCCACGGTGCGGACTTCTCAAAGTCGCCGATGAACATCTCATACAGACGGAGCGTATCCGCACCGTACTGACGGATGATGTCGTCAGGGTTGATGACATTACCGCGGGACTTGGACATCTTCTGACCGTCCTCGCCGAGGATCATGCCGTGGGAGGTACGCTTCATATAGGGTTCCTTATGGGCTACGCTGCCGATGTCATAGAGGAACTTATTCCAGAATCTGGAATAAAGCAGGTGGAGTGTGGTATGCTCCATACCGCCGTTGTACCAGTCAACCGGCATCCAGTACTCAATGGCTTCCTTGGAAGCGAGTACATCGGGATTCTTCGGATCACAGTAGCGCAGGAAGTACCAGGAAGAACCTGCCCACTGGGGCATGGTATCGGTCTCGCGCTTTGCCGGACCGCCGCAGCAGGGGCATGTGGTGTTGATGAAGCTCTCCAGTGTGGACAGCGGGGATTCGCCGTTATCGGTGGGCATGTAGCTGTCTACATCGGGCAGACGCAGCGGCAGCTCTTCCTCCGGAATTGCCACCCAGCCGCACTTCTCGCAGTTTACGAGCGGGATCGGTTCGCCCCAGTATCTCTGGCGGCTGAACACCCAGTCACGGAGCTTGAAGTTCACCTTACGGTGACCCTTGCCGGATTCCTCCAGCCAGTCCTTGATCTTTACCTTGGCATCCTCAACGCTCAGACCTGTGAGGAAACCGGAATTGACCATCACGCCTGTTGCACAGTCTGTGAAGGCTGCTTCCTCGATATTGCCGCCGGCTACGACCTCGACCATGTCGATGCCGAATACCTTTGCAAACTCCCAGTCACGGTCATCATGTGCAGGAACTGCCATGATCGCGCCCGTGCCGTAGCTCATAAGTACATAGTCGGAAATGAAGATCGGGATCTCCTTGCCGTTTACCGGATTGACCGCACGAACGCCCTGGAGCTGTACGCCGGTCTTGTCCTTGTTCATTTCGGTTCTGTCGAAATCGGACTTCTTGGCAGCCTTTTCCTGATATGCTGCGATTTCGTCATTGTTTGTGAGCTTGTCCTCCCACTTCTTCAGCATGGGATGCTCCGGAGCGATTACCATATAGGTTGCGCCGAAGAGGGTATCCGGGCGTGTGGTGTAAACGGTCAGGGTGTCACCTGTTGTGGTCTCAAAATCGACCTCTGCGCCCTCGGATCTGCCGATCCAGTTGGTCTGGGTGGTGCGGATCCTTTCCAGATAGTTGACCTCGTCGAGATCGTCGATCAGACGCTGTGCATACTCTGTGATCTTGAGCATCCACTGGCTCTTGACCTTGCGGATGACTTCGCCGTTGCAGCGTTCGCAGCAGCCGCCAACAACTTCCTCGTTTGCAAGAACGACCTTACAGGAAGTACACCAGTTGACTGCCATTTCCTTCTTATAGGCAAGACCCTTCTTGAACAGCTGGATGAAGATCCACTGTGTCCACTTGAAATAATCGGGATCCGTGGTGTTCACCTCGCGCTCCCAGTCAAAGGACAGACCGAGTGCCTTGAGCTGATCCTTGAAGCGTGCTACATTCTTTTCAGTAACGATCGCCGGATGGATCTTGTTCTTGATCGCGAAATTCTCCGTCGGCAGACCGAATGCGTCCCAGCCCATCGGGAAGAGTACGTTGTAGCCCTCCAGACGGCGTTTTCTGGATACGATGTCCATTGCGGTGTAGGGTCTCGGATGACCGATGTGCAGACCCTGACCGGACGGATACGGAAATTCTACCAGTGCGTAGAACTTCGGCTTGGAATAGTCCGTTCCTGCACGGAAGCTGTGGTTGGCATCCCAGTATGCCTGCCATTTCTTTTCAATGCGTTCATAATCGTACTTTGCCATAATGATCCTTCTTTCTTTTATCAAAAATTACGCTTCATCGGGTAAAAACTGCGAAATATCAATATCCTCGGCATCTCCCCAGAGCTGCTCCAGGCGATAGAAGCTGCGCATTTCCTGATAGAATACATGCACGATGATGTCGGAATAGTCCAGGATATACCAGTTGGAGCCGTTCATGCCTTCCTTGTGCGCCGGCTCCACGCCCTTCTGTCCGAGACGGAAATCCACTTCATCGGCAAGCGTTCTTGTGTGGGTGCTGCTGTTTCCGCTGGCGATGACAAAATAATCGCCAAGGGAGGACTTTTCTGTGATCTTCAGCACGCGGATATCCTCCGCACGCTTGGCATCCAATGCCTGCACCATTTCTTTGATCTTTTCTTCTGTTGTCATGTGATTCACTCCTTTATCATATTCCGATTTCCATTTGAAAATCATGAAGAATTTGATGATTTCAGCTTGTAAAAAAGTCTTTTTCTGGGGTTAGCAGACCGAAACTGCCCCCACCCCCTGCCCCCTCCCAAAGGGAGGGGGAGATTGAGCCGGTGCTCCGCACCGGTACCTGCAAGGGCTATCGCCCTTTGAACCCGTTTAAATTGATTTGAGATCAGTATCAGTTGTAAAGTTCATCGAAGCTCTGCGCTGTGTCATCGTTCAGCGTACTCAGATAATTGCCCTCCGGTACCCATTCTACAATGGCACTCTGGTCGGGGCGCAGAGGCAGCTGCTGCGTGCGGAAATGCTCGTTGATGATGTCAAGAGCCGCACCCTTGTGGATTGACCAGATGGACTGTCCATAGGCGTCCGCGCCCTCACCGGGAAGCATGAATACGTTGACGTTCTCCATGCTGATGGTGGAGGCAAGATCTGCGATCATGCCGATCTGTCCGATGCTCAGATCAGTTGCCAGAAGCTCCTTCTCATAGATCTCATCAAGGCAGGTCAGCAGCTTGAAGCTGCCCATATCGAGTGCTTTCTTCATGGCGGCGGCAAGGAACAGACGCTGTGCCTTGACTCTGCCGATGTCGCCCTCATCGTAGCCGCGGCGGAAGCGGACGAACCATTCGGACTGTGTCCCGTTGAGTACCTGCTCGCCCTCATAGAGGATCTTATCCGCCTCATATACGATGGTATAGGGCAGGTCGATCGGAATGCCGCCGATGATGTCCACGATCTGCACGATATTGTCACAGGAGGTGGTCACATAGGCATCCACCGGAATGCCGAAGCTCTGCTGCACTGCATCCACCACGCGCTGAATGCCGCTAACAGTCGGATCACCGCTGGAATAGATGCTGTTAAATTTGTTGGACGGCGAGCTGGTATAATCCGGCATATAGCTGTCACGCGGGATCTGCAGGATGTTCATGCTGGCTGTCAGCAGATTGAACTGCACCAGGTAGTTGACATCGTGCAGATTGCCGCTGCCGTTGGTGATCGTGTCAAAGCCGAGAAACAGGATGGTGTACTGACCTTCGATAGTCTGGTTCAGGTCAAGACCGTCATTCTCGATCAGCTCCACGTCACTGCGCAGCTCTACCTCTTTAGATTCAGTTCTGGAGATCGTACCCTCCACATAGATCATGGGCTTGCGCTGCTTGAGGTAGTTGGTAATGGACAGATTCTGGATGGTCGTAACATTGCCGTTGGTCTCCTGGTAGGCAATGATCGGAGCATTCAGGATCATCACCGCCATCAGCGCGAGGGTCAGGACAATGGCTGCAAGCTTGATACAGACATTGAGCACGGGGGAAGCAGCTGCGGTTTTCTTTCGTTTGCTCATTTCCATTCGTCCTTTCTCAGAAGCAGAAGGTAGTAATTATAGGCGGCAATACTGGACTGCGGCAGAAGAACGCCTTTTTTCAGGACGGCGGCGGCGGAGTCGCGAAGTGCCTCCAGCATTGCCTCCTGCAGATTCTCATTGGCAAGCCGGCGCATCTTGCCGACACCCTTGTAATCGCGTTCCTCGGAGATCATATCCGCAATGTAGATGATCTCTTCGAGCAGGGACATCTGCGGTCTGCCGACTGTGTGATAGCGCACCGCATTCAGGATATCCGTATCCGTGACGGCAAATTCCCTTTGCAGGAAATTCGCACCCGAAATGCCGTGCCAGAGCTTCCTGGAATGCAGCTCTGCCTCCTCCGGCGCGTAATCGCCGGCATACAGCAGCTCCTGCTGTTCCTCAAAGGGCGTTTCCTTGCAGACATCATGCAGAAGTCCGGCAAAATATGCCTTATCCGCATCGGCTCCGTACCTCTGCGCAAGCTCCGCTGCCGCCCTGGCGACATTGCAGGAATGCCTGAAACGTTTCGGGGAAAGCCGCTGCTCCAGAAATGCCGTTTTTTCCTTCACCTCATACATGAACCATCACTTCCAGCATACAAATTTCTCTCATTTATATATTGTACTATTTTTTTCGGCAAATAGCAAGGTGGAATTTCGCTTTTCTGTATGCCTTCCCGAATCTTTGTGGAAGATATGGGAAAGGTTTCCACATTCAGAAGGTGAATTTCACCATATTGACGCAGGTGTTCTGCGTGCTGTACCAGCTCCGTGTACTCATCCGGTTCTCTTGCGATCGCGGCGAGCGCGGTATACTGCAGGATCTCCTGCCAGCGGTACCACTGCGTAAATGTCCGCAGCATGTCGCCGCCGACAAGAAGGAAGAGCTTCGCCTCCGGGTACTGCTGTGCAAAATGGGTCACGGTATAGAACGAATAGCTCACCTGATCCTGCCGCAGCTCATAATCGTCCGCGCGCAGCCACGGAAATTCCTCGGCTGCAAGCCGGCACATGGCAAGTCTGTCCTCCGCCGGTGCATAGGCGGCAGCGGATTTGTGGGGCGGCTGCTTTGCCGGAACGAGCCGCACCTCGTCAAGGCTGAGGGCATCGCGCACCTGCCTTGCAAGGTGGAGATGTCCGTTGTGGGGCGGATTGAAGCTCCCGCCGAAAATGCCGATGCGCATTACTTCTTGTTCTTGGGCAGTTCAATGACCGGTTCCTGCGGATTGCGCTTGAACAGGACGAAACGGCTGCCGATGACCTGTACGACCTCGGACTTTGTTTTTTCTGCGATCTCCTCGGCTGCCTCCCTTGCGGAGAACATGGAATTGTCCAGGACGCGGAGCTTGATCAGCTCGCGCTTGCGCAGGGCATCGCTTACCTGCTGGATGAGATTGTCATTGATGCCGCCCTTACCGACCTGGAGGATCGTTTCATAATTCGATGCCAGACCGCGCAGGAAAGCTCTCTGTTTACTTGTCAGCATATCATTCACCATACCTTTCTTTCAATACATCATACAATTTTTTCAGTGCATTCGCACGATGGCTCACGGCGTTCTTTTCTTCTGCGGAAAGCTCCGCGAAGGATCTTTCGCCGTACATGAATACCGGATCATAGCCAAAGCCGTTGGTACCGCGCGCCTCATAGCCGATCATTCCGCAGCATTCGCCCTCGCAGATGACCAGTTCGCCGTTTTCGTCAATATAGGCAATGTCCGTAACAAATCTTGCGGTTCTCTCCGCATCCGGCACGTTCTCCATGACCGACAGGAGCTTGGTGCAAAGCTCGCCCTCCGGTGCAAATCTTGCAGAGTATACACCCGGTGCGCCGTCGAGTGCATCCACGCAGAGACCGCTGTCATCCGCAAGCACGGGGAGCTTTACCTCCGCATACACCGCGCGCGCCTTGATCTCCGCATTGGCGGCAAAGGTATCGCCATTTTCCTCCGGCTCCACGCTCACGCCGGCTTCCTGCTGGGAGAGGATCTCAATGCCGAGGGGTGTCAGGATCTCCCGCACCTCCCGGAGCTTATTTTTGTTATTGGTGGCAAGCACGATCTTATGCATCTTCGTCCTCCTCGTTTTCCTCAGATTTATCCTCGCTCGGCAGCTTGACATCCTTGGAGTGATCGAACAGTGCCTTGACGAAATCGGCATTGTCGAAGGTCTGGAGGTCGTCGATCTTTTCGCCAACGCCCACAAGCTTGACCGGAATGCCCAGCTCATTCTTGATGGAAACGACGATGCCGCCCTTTGCGGTGCCGTCAAGCTTTGTCAGAACGATGCCGGTGATATTGGCAACCTCGCTGAACAGCTTTGCCTGGTTGACCGCGTTCTGTCCGGTGGTGGCATCCAGTACAAGGAGGATCTCCTTTGCACAGCCCTCTGCGCGGGATTCGAGGATGCGGTTGATCTTGGCAAGCTCATCCATCAGATTCTTCTTGTTGTGCAGTCTGCCGGCAGTATCCACGATCACCACATCACAGCCCCTTGCCTTTGCGGCGGTGATGGCATCAAAGACAACAGAAGCAGGGTCGGAGCCTTCCGCATGTTTTACGATCTCCACGCCCGCGCGCTGCGTCCAGACTTCGAGCTGGTCGATCGCCGCCGCACGGAAGGTATCCGCTGCCGCAACGATCACGCGCCTGCCCTCTTGCTTGAACTGGTGGCAGAGCTTGCCGATGGTGGTGGTCTTGCCCGCGCCGTTCACACCGATGACCATGATGACGGAAGGTGTGGTGGAGAGGTCAAGTGCGACATCATCGCCCATCATATCGCCGATGATCTCCTCGATCAGCTCCATGATCTTTGCGGGGTCGGTCACGCCGCGCTCCTTGACGAGCTTACGGAGTCTTGCGCAGATCTCCACGGAGGTCTCCACGCCCATATCGCTCATGATCATGGTTTCTTCGAGCTGTTCAAACAGCTCCTCGTCGATCTTCGTAAAGGAATTGACCACGCGCTGCATTTTCTGTACAACGGCATCGCGGGTCTTTTGCAGACCGGCTTTGATTTTTGAAAAAAGTCCCATAGTTCGCTCCTTTATCTGATAACAGGGTATATTTTTCTATACAGGCTTTGCGCCTGCGCTTGTGCGAAGCACAAAGCAGGCAATTACCGGCGCAGATGCTGCGCTCAATTATCGTCCAGCGGGATATCCTCCGGCTGTTCCAGCTTGAGCAGACGGGAGATGCCGTCTTCCTGCATCGTCACGCCGTAGAGGACGTTTGCCTCCTCCATCGCACTGCGGCGGTGGGTGACGAGTACAAACTGCGTATGATCCGTAAACTGCTTGAGGTATCTCGCATACTTGCGGACATTGGCTTCGTCCAGTGCTGCGTCGATCTCATCAAGAATGCA
Organism: Oscillospiraceae bacterium; assembly: GCA_045578805.1. Lineage (GTDB taxonomy): Bacteria > Bacillota > Clostridia > Oscillospirales > Ruminococcaceae > UBA3855. The sequence continues at coordinate 6,766 of JAZNKY010000132.1, read as the reverse complement.
GAACGGCGCGGGACGCAGGCGGAGGATCGCGAAATAAATGGCGATCGCCACGAAGGACTGCTCGCCGCCGGAGAGGGAGATCAGATTCTTGATGACCTTTCCGGGAGGCGCGACATTGATCTCAATGCCCGATGTCAGGATGTTTTCGGGGTCTGTCAGGGTCAGCTCGGCCTTGCCGCCGCCGAACAGATCGACAAAGATCTCCTTGAAATTCTGGTTGATAACAGCAAAGCTTTCCGAGAAGATGCGGCACATCTCCTCCGTCAGCTCGGCAATGAGCTTTTCCAGCTCCTGCTTGGAACGGCGCACATCCGCCATCTGCGCTGACAGGAATTTGTAACGCTCGGATACCTCGCGGTATTCCTCGATCGCATCCACGTTGACGCTGCCGAGTGCACGGATCTTCTGCTTCAGCTCGGAGAGGCGTTTTCTTGCCGCGGCGGCATCCTCAACGGGCTTTGCGATCTGCTGGGCTTCGGAGCGTGTCAGCTCGTAGACCTCCAGCAGCTTGCCGATGATGGTGTCACTTTCCGTGCGCAGGCTGTTCTCGCGCTCTGTGAGTCTTGTAACCTCGGCGGAAAGCTTTTCCTTTGCTGCATGAAATTCAGACAGACCCTTCTGCAGCTGCCGGATATGCATGTTCTGTTCATCATGCGCCTGGGTCGCCTGTCTGGCTCTGGCTTCCGTAGCAATGACGCGCTGGGTGTTCTCTGTCAGCTGCTGTTCCAGTGCAGCTGCCTGTGCGGTTTTCTCAGTGATCACGCGGCTGCACTGCGCGATCTCTGCGGACAGCTCCGCCTCACGCGCTTCAGCGTTGGCAGCGGCTTCCTTTGCCTGTGCAAGGGCATGGGCGGCGGCTTCGGCATCCTTCTGCGCCTGTACGAGTCCGATCTTCCGGTCGCTGTACGCTTCCGAAAGACGGATACGCTCCTGCTGCATGGCGATCCTGCGCTCCCGGGCACCGCTTGCACCGCTTTCGGCATCCGCGATCCCGGCAAGCAGGGCATCATATGCCGCCTTTGCCGTCCGAACTGCTTCTGCCGCGGTCTGTGCATTCTGCTGGAGCAGCGTTCTGCGCTCCTGCTGTGCCTGCGCCTGGCGGCGGTACTGGCTCACGGGGAATGCACAGCGTTCCGCCTCGCTCTGGGCGCGGAGGAACTGCTGCTGCAGGAGGTTGAACTGCTCTGCGGCGTTCTGCAGTGCGGCTTCCGCGCCGGCGGCATCCTCCGCGCAGCTCCGGGCAGTCTGCTCCGCCTCCTGACACTGCTGTGCAAGAAGAGCGATCGCATTCTGCAGCTCCTGCAGCTCGGTCTTTCTGGTCAGCATACCGCCGGTCTTCTGCACCGAACCGCCCGTGAAGGAACCGCCTGCGTTGATGACCTGACCATCCATGGTCACGATGCGGAAGCGATAACCGTAACGCTTGGCGATCTCTGCCGCATCATCAATATTTTCGGCAATGACGATCCTGCCGAGGAGGGATTCTGCAATGCTCCGGTAAGCGGGGTCACATTCCACGAGGTCACTTGCCACTGCCACAAAACCGGGCTGTGATGCAAGCCCCTGCTCCGTCAGATGCTTGCCGCGCACGGAGGTCAACGGCAGGAAGGTGGCGCGTCCTGCGCGGTTGTCCTTCAGATAGCGGATACCCGCCTTGGCGGCGTTTTCATCCGCAGTGATGAGATGCTGTACGCTTGCGCCGAGGGCGGTTTCAATGGCGATGCCATAGCGGCTGTCCACCTGGATGAGCTGTGCCACCGTGCCGAAAATGCCCCGCAGTGTTCCCTGCCGGACGCTCCGCATGATGCTCTTGACACTGCCGGAGAAGCCCTCCATATTATTTTCCAGATCGGTCAGGAACCGATGTCGTTGCTTTTTATCACGCATCTGGAAGCCGAGCTGGCGGAAGCGTTCCTCCGCCGCCTGCTTCTGCTCTGCAAGCTCCCGGCAGATACGGCGGTTTTCCGCGATTGCCGCTTCCTGCTCCGTGACACGGGTCTGTGCCTCCTGCATGGACTGCAGTGCCTGTGCATAGGTCTGCTCCGCTTCTGCAAGCCTGCGGGCATCCTCCCTGGCACTGTCCTCCAGCTCCTGCAGCTCCTGGGCATTCTTGGCGGCATTGTCCTCCGCGGTGCGGATGGCAAACTGCTGTTCGCTGCGCTGGAGGTAGAGCTGGTGCAGATCGGCATCCGCCTTCTGGGAACGGGCATCCTCCTGCATCCATTCGCGTTCCATGTCTTCAAACGCTTTTCCGGCTTCGGCAAGTGCTTCCTCCGCTGCTTTGCACTGCGCAAGCAGCTCTGCCGCTGTATGCTCTGCCTGCTTCAGCTGCGCTCCGCGCGTTTCACGCGCCTGAAGCTCCTCCGCATGACGCTGCTGTGCAAGCTTCTTTGCTTCCTCGTTATGCACGATGTCATTTTTCAGAACTGCCGCCTCCGACTGGAGCTGTGCGGAATGCTCCCGCAGCTCGGAAACAAGGCGGTGCGCCTCCTCCGCTTCCACGGAACACTGCTGCATCACACGATAGCAGTTCTGGATCTTTTCCTCCTCGTCCGCAATGTCGCGCTCCGCGTTTTCATAGGCGGTGCGGCTGACGAGAAGCTTTTCTCCGAGCGACTTCATTTTGTCCTGAAGGACGGAGAGCTGATCGACCCAGACGGAGATCTCCAGCTCCTTTTCCTCCTGCGCCAGCACGAGGAATTTCTGTGCTTTCTCCGCCTGGTGGCGCAGCGGTTCTACTCTGCCTTCCAGCTCAGAAACGATGTCGTTCAGACGCTGCATGTTTTCTTCGGCGGCATCGAGCTTGCGCTCGGCTTCCTGCTTGCGGTAGCGGAATTTGGAGATGCCCGCCGCTTCCTCGAAGATCTCGCGGCGTTCGTTGCTCTTTGCGCCGACGATCTCCGCAATTCTGCCCTGTCCGATGATGGAATAGCCGTCACGTCCGAGACCGGTATCCATGAACAGCTCATTGATGTCCTTCAGGCGGACGGATTTGCCGTTGATGCGGTATTCGCTGTCACCGCTGCGGTAGAGCTTCCGGGTAACGCTTACCTCATCCCCATAGCCCTCCAGCCTGCCTTCGCTGTTGTCAATGACGAGCGTGACAGCGGCAAAGCCCATGGGTCTTTTTGCAACAGTACCGGAAAAAATAACGTCCTCCATCTTGTTGCCGCGCAGGGTCTTGGTGGACTGTTCGCCCAGCACCCAGCGCACGGAGTCGCCGATATTACTTTTTCCGCTGCCGTTCGGTCCGACCACGGCGGTCAGACCCTTATCGAAATTCAGTCTGATCTTATCCGGAAAGGATTTGAAGCCTTGTAATTCCAAGGATTTTAAGTACATTTGCTACTCCCTTAATTCGATCTCGTATTCATCTAAATTCTCATCGCCGATGATCTTCAGCGCTGTGCCCATTCTCTGAAAATAGAGGATATTTTCCCTTTTGTGACCGACTGCCTTGCTGATGCAGGACGGATGTACGGCAAAGGTACAGGGCATTTTCAGCTTCTCGCTGATCTGCTTCCACGATTCTTCGGAATACGGCACATGTGCTGTGAGTCCCGCACGCTTGCTGTGAAGATGCTCCATCCTGCTGCGGTAGATCCTGCTTTCGCAGAGCTCACGGAATGCGGGGTGGTAATAACCGCCAATTCTGTCCTGTTCCACAAATTCACTCGCATGGAGTCCGACCTTGATGATGCGGATGCCTGCATCCATGTATTCTTCCATCATCGCGGCAGTACAGCCGACCATATCTTCAAGCTCCGTCACATAGCCCTCTGCATTTTCCGATGCCGGAAAGGGGGCGTAGATGCCGGCTTCATAGAGATCGCCAAGCCCCGTGCCTTTGAGAATGACAATAGGATAGATACGGACGGTATCCGGATGCAGGGCAATGACCTGCTCCATTGTTGACCACTCGTCATCCCAGCTGCTTTTGTACAGCCCGATCATGACCTGAAAGCCCAGCTCAAAGCCGTACTCCCGGATCAGTGTACACGCATTCACCACATCCTGTGCGGTGTGCCCGCGGTCATTTGCCGTGAGGACATGATCGCACATGGACTGTGCGCCGAGTTCGATGGCGGTCACGCCATAAATTTTCAGAAGCGTGAGGATCTCCCTGCTGATATGATCCGGTCTTGTGGAAATGCGGATGCCGGAGAAGCCATCCTCCCCTAAAAAGGGCTGTGCTGCTTCCAGAAGCTCCAGCATATAGTCCTGCGGAATTGCGGTAAAGCTGCCACCGAAGAAGGCGATCTCTGTGCAGCTCCGGTCGGTGATCTCCGCAAATGCCTGTTCGCAGATGCGCTTTATATCCACTGCACGGGGCAGCTCTGACTGTGCTGTGATCGTGTTCTGGTTGCAGAAGGAGCAGGCATGGGGACAGCCGGCATGTGGGACGAAAATGGCGATATTTTTATGTTTCATAGCCCATTAGTTCCAGTGCTTCCTTCGCTGCCATCTGCTCTGCTTCCTTCTTGCTTCTGCCCTGTCCTCTGCCGATGACATTGGAATTGAGGCAGACCTCGACTGCAAAGGTCTTGCTGTGGTCGGGACCGGATTCGTGGATAAGCATATACTCCACCTTTTCTTCCGGATTCTTCTGGATGACCTCCTGCAGGGCGGTCTTGTAGTCGCCGAACAGCATGGAACGGTTTTCGGGAATATTCTTCGGGATGAAGCGCAGGATATGCTTTCTTGCCGCTTCCAGTCCGGCATCGAGATAGATCGCCGCGATCACGGCTTCAAAGGCATCCGCCAGAATGGAGGGACGCTCTCTGCCGCCGGTGTGGGTCTCGCCCTTGCCGAGCAGGATAAATTCTCCCAGACGGATCTGGAGTGCGAAGCGGTGGAGGGATTTTTCGCAGACAAGAGCCGCACGGATCCTGGTCAGCTCGCCCTCCGGCAGATCCGGATAATTCTGGAACAGGTGCTGTGATACCACAATGGAAAGCACACTGTCACCAAGAAATTCCAGACGTTCATTGCTCCGCCGCTGCTTTTTCTTCTCATTTGCATAGGAGGAGTGCGACAGGGCTTCATATAACAGATCCTTGTTCTGAAAGGTGATTCCTAAAATTCGTTCAAATTCTGAGAAATCGGGTTCCATGGTTACTCTCCCTTCATCTCTGCGACCGTCTGAGCGATGGTTGCAGTAATATTGCCTTCAACGCATTTTTTCGCCTGGCGTACTGCGTTGAAGAACGCCTTGGCATCGGAGCTGCCATGTGCCTTGATGACGGGCGCGGCAATGCCCATCAGAACGGCACCGCCCTCCTCTTTATAATCCATACTTTTCTGGAATGCCTTGATCTTGCTGAGGAGTATCACACCGGCAAGCTTTCCGCCGATGCCGGAAAACCAGTTTTTGAGCTTATTCTTGAAAAAGCTGCCCATGCCCTCGTAGAGCTTCAGGGCGATGTTGCCGGAAAAGCCGTCACTTACCACGACATCGAAATCACCGGACGGAAGCTCTCTGGCTTCAGCATTGCCGACAAAGTTGACCGGGGCATTTTTCAGAAGCTGGTATGCCTGCTGTTCGAGGTCTCTGCCCTTGGTGTCCTCTGCGCCGACATTGAGCAGACCCACGCGGGGATTCTTCACGCCCTTGACGCGCTCCATGTAGGCACTGCCCATAATGGCAAACTGCACGAGCATTTCCGGACGGCAGTCCACATTTGCACCCGCATCCATGAGCATCATATGCCCCTTTGCGGTCGGCAGAATGGGGGCGAGTGCCGGACGCTTGACATTCTTGATACGCTTGGTGATGAAGGTCGCGCCTGCCACGAGTCCGCCGGTACTGCCGGCACTGACAAAGGCATCGCCTTTGCCGTCACGCAGAGCCTGCAAACCAACTGCAAGGGAGGTGTTCTTTCCTTCCTTGAGGATGGTGGTGGGCTGCGCATGGATGTCGAATACATCCGGTGCATGGAGGATCTCAAACTGCGAAATATCAATGGTTTCCTTCTGGGCAGCTTCACGGATCCGCGCTTCGTCCCCGGTCAGGACGATCTGCACGCCGAGTTCATCCTGTGCCTGCTTACAGCCCTTGATGACCTCCAGCGGCGCATTGTCACCGCCGAATGCGTCCACAATAATTCTCATAGCTTCACTCCATTTCCAGTGTCCGCAGTGCTTCCTTCAGTACTGCGACTGCCTGTTCTGCAATCATTTCATATCTGCGCTGCTTGTCGCGGACGCGCTCGGTCAGCGGCGGCAGCAATCCCATATTGGCACCCATCGGCTGCAGCTCGCCTGCACAGTCACCGCTGATATAGCCGGCAAGCGCACCCATCATGGTGTCTCTGGGGAGAATGTATGCTGACTTGCCCTGTAATTTTCTGGCAAGGCTCTTTCCGGCGATAATGCCGCTTGCGGCGGATTCCATATAGCCCTCCACACCCGTCATCTGTCCGGCAAAGAACAGATTCTCCGCGCCGCGCAGGGAATAGTCCGCATCAAGGAGCTTGGGGCTGTCGAGGAAGAAATTGCGGTGCATCACGCCGTAGCGCAGGAACTCCGCATGTTCCAGTCCTGGGATCATGCCGAACACACGCTTCTGCTCGCCGAATTTCAGATTGGTCTGGAAGCCCACGAGGTTGAACATGGTACCGTCCTTGTTTTCTCTTCGCAGCTGGACTGCGGCATAGGGTCTTCTGCCGGTGCGGGGGTCGGTCAGACCAACGGGCTTCAGGGGTCCGTAGCGGAGGGTATCCATTCCTCTGGAAGCCAGCACCTCCACGGGCATACAGCCCTCATA
>JAZNKY010000131.1:0-2317 GCA_045578805.1 Oscillospiraceae bacterium | reverse complement strand
GCGGCTGCGCCGCCTCCACCGCCCAAGGGGCAAAGCCCCTTGGAACCCCATAAGGAGGTATTCCGATGAAAAAACTCGCAAATCTCTATCTGATCCTGGTCATGCTCTTTCTGTATGTCCCGATCTTTGTTCTGATCGTCTTTTCGTTCAATGAATCGAAGAGCCGTTCTGTATTCAGCGGCTTCACGCTTGACTGGTACATCCGTCTGTTCAATAATGACATTATCATTTCCTCACTCGTCAACACCATTATCATTGCCATCTTGACCAGCATCATTTCCACCATCCTCGGCACACTTGCTGCCATCGGCATCAACAGCATGAAGAAATTCCCGAAGGCAGTGATCATGAACATCACCAATATGCCCATCATCAACCCGGAGATCGTCACCGGTGTTTCCCTCATGCTCCTGTTCGTGTTCTTTGCGGCGCGCATGAACCTTGAATTTGGCTTTATGACGCTCCTGATCGCGCACATCACCTTTGATGTACCCTATGTCATCCTCAACATCATGCCGAAATTCAAGCAGATGGATCCCCACCTCTACGAAGCGGCGCAGGATCTCGGATGCAGCCCGTTCCAGGCGTTTAAAAAGGTCATCCTGCCGGAGATCATGCCCGGCATCGTCAGCGGATTCCTGATCGCGTTTACCTATTCGCTGGATGATTTCGTCATCAGCTATTTCACCAGCGGCTCGACCTCGCAGACGCTGCCCATCACCATCTATTCCATGACAAGGCGCAAGATCTCCCCGGAGATCAACGCCCTGTCCACGCTGATCTTCCTTGTGGTCGTGATCGTTCTGATCGTTAAGAACATCATTGAAACAAGAGCCGCAAAGAAGAACGGTACATATAAGGGGGCGTGAGCATGAAAAAACAATTTTTATCCCTCCTGTGCCTGCCCGCACTGCTGCTCAGCCTTCTGACGGGCTGTTCTTCCGAGGTGACGGAGGAGGCGGAGGAAGAGGAAGCATCCTCCGCGCAGACCCTGACCGTATCCGATCCGGAGTATTACACACGCTTTAAGGATGCCGGCATTTCCATCAATGTCTACAACTGGGGCGAATACATCTCCACCGGCGCGGACGAGGGAACGCTGAACGTCAACGAGGAATTTACAAAGCTCACCGGCATCAAGGTGAACTACACGAACTATTCCACCAATGAGGAGCTGTACGCCAAGCTCAAGGGCGGCGGTGCGTCCTATGACATTATCATCCCCTCGGACTACATGATCAGCAAGATGATCAGAGAGGATATGGTACAGGAGCTGAACTTTGACAATATCCCGAATTTCAGCTATATCATGGATAATTTCCGCAACATGGCATATGATCCTGAGAACGCCTACAGCGTTCCCTACACATGGGGTACGGTCGGCATCATCTATGATGAAACGGTGATCGACTTAGATCCCGAGGAGATCGACTGGGATATTCTCTGGGATGAAACGTACCTCGACCAGATCCTGATGTTTGACAATCCCCGCGATGCGTTCATGATCGCGGAGTCCCTGCTGGGCTATTCCATCAATACGGAGGATCCTGACGAGCTGAAAGCCTGCGCCGAGAAGCTCAAGGAGCAGAAGCGCGTGGTACAGGCGTATGTTATGGACGAGATCTTCGACAAGATGGGCGCGGGCGACGCGCTGATCGCGCCGTACTATGCCGGTGACGCGTTGACCATCATGGCGGAGAACGATGCTCTGAATTTCGTCGTTCCGGCAAGCGGCACGAACCTTTTTGTCGATGCCATGTGCATTCCGGCAGGCGCGAAGCAGAAGGAAGCGGCGGAGATGTATATCAACTTCATGTGTGAGCCGGATATTGCCTTTGCAAATATCGACTATATCTGCTATTCCACGCCCCATTCCGCGGCATTTGAGATGCTTTCAGAGGATGTGCAGAACGATCCGGTATCCTACCCCGATCAGGATTTCATCGCAGAGCGCACGACAGTTTTCGTCAACCTGTCGAATGAAGCCAACCAGCTCATGCAGGATCTCTGGACAGAAATGAAGTCCGCCGAGGAAGAGACCGTCAACAAATGGCTCATGCCCGTATTCCTCGTGGTATGCCTCCTGACGATCATCGTGATCCTCATCCGGAGACATATCAAGAGCAAAAAAGACATCTTTTAGCGCAGAGCCTGCGCCGGCATCCGTGTTTGAGAGTTTCTTTGTTAGGAAAATCAGTTTTTCGCGATATAGTATGTGAAACGCCGCGCCCTTGCAAGCAGAGGGCGCGGCTGTTGGGGGCAAGGGGCGATAGCCCCAAAAGCGGGGTTCCAAGGGGCGGCAGCCCCTTGGGCGGTG
>JAZNKY010000130.1:0-4560 GCA_045578805.1 Oscillospiraceae bacterium | reverse complement strand
GTTGCCACTATGAAAAGTCCTAATCTGATTACAACCTTCGGAACAAAAAGTGACATTTACATAACCGATGTGGACGGTGTAATGAAATTTATGAATACAAGCAATAAAGAAAACCTGACAAATGAGCTGAAAAATCTTTCTGACAGGATTACAGCAGAAGGTATGCCTTGTGATGTAAGCGTTGATATACAGTATAAATACAAGGCTATTGCTTCAGAAAATGAATTTGCTGTATCCTGCGCGCAGAGTGTAAATATTCCCGTAGATGAATACGATTATCTTGAGGGGTCAGCTCCGCAGAACAGAAATGAGATTGCGATAACACCTCAGGTTTCGGAAATGATGAATGCCGAAATAGGTGATACTGTGACAATCGACTTCGGAACTGAAAAAATCGATTGCATAGTAACAGCATATTTTCAGACAATGAACAATCTCGGTGAGCTTATACGCCTTCACGATGATGCACCTACCGATATGAGCTGTGTTTCTGCCATCAGACAGTATCAGGTGGACTTTACTGACAATCCGTCTGAAAGGGAAATTGAAAGCCGAAAGGAAAGAATCAAGGAGCTTCTGGATGTCACAGATGTAATGAATGCAACCGAATACTGTATAGACTGTGTATCGGTTGTTCCTACAATGGAAGCTGTTCAGTTCCTGCTTTTGGCAATAACAATTGTTGTAGTAATTCTTGTTACAGTTCTCGTTGAACGTTCCTTTATTTCCGATGAAAAAAGTCAGATTGCGCTTTTAAAGGCTATCGGCTTCGGTAACGGAACAATAATCAGCTGGAATGCCCTGCGTTTCGGAATAGTTGCACTTGCAGCGGCAATTTTAGCAGCAGCAGCTTCAATACCTATGACAGAGCTTTGCATTACACCGATTTTCGGAATGATGGGGGCGGTAAAAATCAAGTTTAACATTGACCCGTTGCAGATATTCCTGATTTATCCGGCAATTATTTTTGCTGTAACAATTATTTCAGCATTCCTCACCTCACTCTACACAAGAAAAATCAAATCCTCCGACACCGCAGGTATTGAATAAGAAAGGACACTACTATGAATATTTTAGAAGTAAAAGACCTCTGCAAAACATATATCGTAAACAAGCGTCAGAACAATGTGCTGAAGAACGTCAATTTCAGCATTGCCGAGGGCGAGATGGTCGCCATCATGGGACCGTCCGGCTCCGGCAAGTCCACACTCCTCTACACTGTTTCCGGCATGGATGCAGTCACCGCAGGCGAAGTGAGCTTCTGCGGAAAGAATATCGCGAAAATGGGCGAAAAGGAGCTTGCCGACCTGCGGCTTGATGAAATGGGCTTCATTTTCCAGCAGATGTATATGCTGAAAAATCTGACCGTACTTGACAATATCATCCTGCCTGCGGTACAATCGAAGAAGACCACTGAAAGCCGCAGGGAGATCGTGGAACGTGCACACGGGCTGATGCGCAGGCTCGGCATTATCGACATTGCCGACAACGATATCAACGAGGTGTCCGGCGGTCAGCTCCAGCGCGCCTGCATCTGCCGCAGTATGATCAATAATCCGAAAATGATCTTCGCGGACGAGCCGACCGGTGCACTGAACCGTACTTCTTCCGATGAGGTAATGGAGGAGCTTGCAAAGCTCAATGCGGATGGTACGACAATTATGCTGGTCACACACGATGTCAAGGTTGCAGCAAAATGCACAAAAGTGCTGTATATAGTTGACGGGAACATCAAAGGAGAGTATAATTTAAGTAGGTACGAAAACGCATCCCAGATGCGAGAGCGTGAACGTGCGCTGAATAACTGGCTGCTCGAACTCGGCTGGTAGCGCGGAGCCCGCGCGGGCGATTCGCGTTTGAGAGATTGCTTGTAAGGGAACTCTGTGTTTCGCGAAATAGTTTTTAGAATGCCTAAGCCTTTGCAAGCAGAGGGCTTAGGCTTTTGGAGGTAATAGTATGACGGATATTTTAATCGTTGAAGATAACAAAGAACTGGCAGGACTGCTGTGTGACTTTCTCCGTGCGGAGGATTACACAGTGTCGGTCGCCGAAACAGGAGAAAAAGCCTTGACGCTGTATGAAAAATACGGCGCAAGGCTCGTTGTGCTGGATATTATGCTTCCGGGCATGGATGGCTTTGCCGTCTGCCGGAAGATCCGGGAGGAGTCGAACACCCCCATCCTGATCGTGAGTGCAAAGACCGGTAAGGAGGACAAGTTGAACGGGCTTGTGCTTGGGGCGGATGATTATATTGAAAAGCCCTACGACATCGACATCATGCTTGCCAAAATTGCAGGTATCTTCAAACGGAGATATGCGATAGATGAGATCACTGATGGCAGTCTCCGCGTCAATAAGGTCAGCCGGACTGTTTATAAACAGGATGTACCGCTGGAAATGACCGCAAAAGAATTTGACCTGCTCACGCTGCTGATCGAAAACAAGGGCAAGGCACTGAGCAAGGAGTATCTGTTCCATCAGATCTGGGGCAGCGACAGCTTTTCCGAACAGCAGACACTGACCGTACATATCAAGTGGCTGCGGCAGAAGATCGAGGATGATCCGAAGCATCCGCAGAAAATCCTGACAGTATGGGGAGTTGGCTACAAATATGAAGGCGTTTAACAGAATTTTTATATTAGTTTCGGCGGCGATCCTGCTTGTATTCCTTGCGGCGAATGCATTGCTGCTGACGGATCACGGTGACAGCGGCAGACCGTACAGAGTGGAGATCAGCCGTCTTGTGCGTGAAATAGAAAACGGAGGAACCCCTGATCTTTCATCGTGTGAATATGTGACAGCAATTGCGGAATATGGCGATAATTTTTACGATTCCGACAGTGATTATGTCATCCGTGAGATCGGCGGCGAACTTTACCGCTTTGATTACACTGTGGACGGCAGAGCGAATAAGACAAATCTTATTTTAATCGTAAATGTGATTCTCGGAATGATGGCGGCAGTGATGTTAGCGATCATGCTTTATGTCAGGTATAAAATACTGAAACCCTTTGAACGTCTGACAGATGTCCCCTATGAACTTTCCAAGGGCAATCTTACCGCACCGGTCAAGGAAACCAAGAACCGCTTCTTCGGGCGTTTTATCTGGGGCGTGGATATGCTCCGTGAAAATATGGAACAGCAGAAGGAGCGGGAATTGGGTCTGCAAAGGGATAAGAAAATGCTCCTGCTGTCTTTATCCCACGATATTAAAACGCCGCTGGCAGCAATCAAGCTGTATGCAAAGGCACTGTCAAAGGGGCTGTATGCTGAAAAAGAAAAGCAGCTTGCCATTGCAGAGAGCATCGGCGCAAAGGCGGACGAGATCGAGGGCTATGTTTCGCAGATCATTACTGCGTCAAGGGAGGATTTTCTCAGTCTTGATGTGAAGATGGGAGAGTTTTACCTGTCGGAGCTTGTGACGAAGATCGGGCAGTATTATACAGAAAAACTTTCACTCATAAAAACGGATTTTTCCGCTGCAGAATATGCCGACTGTCTGCTCAGCGGCGACCTTGACCGAAGCGTGGAGGTTTTGCAGAATGTCATAGAAAATGCGATCAAATACGGCGACGGAAAGCGAATTGCGATCAGCTTCTCCGAGGAGGATGGCTGTATTTTGATTACGGTCAGCAACAGCGGCTGTACGCTTTCTGAAAACGATCTTCCTCACATTTTTGACAGTTTCTGGCGCGGTGAAAACGCAGAGCATGAAAAGGGCAGCGGTCTGGGGCTTTACATCTGCCGTCAGCTTATGCATAAGATGGATGGAGAGATCTTTGCGGAGATCAGGGATGGATTTATGTGCGTTACAGCGGTATTAGGAAAGGTATGAGATCAGGCGTTGCTTCCGGAGGAGGCAACGCTTTTTAGAGAAAATCTGCCGGCTTCATTGACGAAACGTCAGCTATTGTCCCCTCTTTCTGTCCTTTATCGTTCCCTGAACGATTCTGATATTCCGGATAAGTCTGCTTGATTTGTCAAGTATTGGGGAGGTTTGTTGTGCGTTTTTATGCTTGATTACGGAGTAACCTGTGGGGTAATAACACAAAATTACTCACCGCAAACGGCAACAAAACGGAAGCGTATATATAAAAGAAAAGCACGAAAACGACATGTTTTCGTGCTTTCTGGCGCAGAAAGAGGGATTTGAACCCTCGCGCCGGTTACCCGACCTACTCCCTTAGCAGGGGAGCCCCTTCACCACTTGGGTATTTCTGCAAAATATGGCGGAGAGAGTGGGATTCGAACCCACGGTGCGTTGCCGCATCACCAGTTTTCAAGACTGGCTCCTTAAACCGCTCGGACAACTCTCCATGCGCTGAAACTATATCATTTCACCGCGGAAATGTCAAGCTAAGCCTTGCGCATAATCGGCAAGTATTCGACCGGCCACCCACTGATTCACGTCCTGCGTAAAGTGGACAAAATCCGACTTGAACAGACCGTTACCCGGCACATCCGGGATATACTGGGGTGCCTGGCGCACATCCAATACAGAAATATTGGGCATCTCATTCGCCAGCTCGTCAAAAACTTGATTGATAAAATGCAGATTGC
>JAZNKY010000129.1:0-5758 GCA_045578805.1 Oscillospiraceae bacterium | reverse complement strand
CCCTTGCCCCCGCCTAAGTTGATGACATTGCCAAAGGCTCTCGCCTTTTGAAACCATTTATGCTCCCCATCATTCCGTACTCTCGGAATGGTGGGTTTCTGTTTGTTCTTTGGTGTCCGGCTGCAGCTGACCGACAACGATCTGCCGCTGTGTGCCGTCGTCCGTGCAGGTCACAATGGTAATACGGTCATCCCCGAAATCCTCCAGCACCCACACAGCATCCGGTTCGACGATGAAATTTTCCGTGACTGTGTAGGTATACCGCGTGCGCGGTTCGTCGTTGTCGGTGAGGTACATTTCCATACCCGTGCGGACATGCTTCATCTCGTTGAAAATCTCAGCGTAGATGGTGCTGTTGTGTCCGGCGATGCAGTAATTGCCGCTGCCGACTGCCCCTGTGCCGGGAAAATGCCCGGCGGCAACGGAAAGCACCTCATGCTCCGTTCCCTCCAGCACTGGTGCCTTGATGGCAAGGGCGGGGATCTCCAATACGATGCTTTCACGGAGCAGACGCTGCTTCTGGATCTCGCGGCTGATGCGCTTCCAGCCGAATACTGCCAGTACTGCCATTCCCGCCAGCATGGCAAGCAGACCGGCGGTGAAGAGCAGCTTTTTGGGTTTTGTTTGCACGAGGTCAGCTCCTTTCTGCGGAACATACTCTACAGTATCTCACCGCCGCCGAGTACGGTGTCGCCGTCGTAGAGCACAACGGATTGTCCCTTAGTCACTGCCCTCTGCGGTGCATCAAACTGTACATGCAGAAGCCCATCCTCGCTCTGCCATGCGAGTGCGGGCTGTTCCTGATGGCGGCAGCGGATCTTGGCAAGCACGCGCACCGGCTCACGCAGCTCCGTGATCAGGCTGACCCTCTGTGCAGTCAGGGAATCCCTGAACAGATCGGCATCCTCTCCCAGCACCACGCAGTTGTTCTCCGTGTCAATATCGCACACATACACCGGATGCCCCATTGCCACGCCAAGACCCTTGCGCTGACCGATGGTGTAATGAATGATACCCCTATGCGTACCGAGGATATTTCCCTGCATATCGGTAAAATTGCCGGATGGGAATGTTTTTCCGGAAAAGCGTTCAATGAAGCCCGCATAATCCCCGTCCGGTACAAAGCAGATGTCCTGGCTTTCCTTCTTCCTTGCGGTCACAAAGCCGTTTTCCTCTGCGATGCGGCGCACCTCGGATTTCTCCAATGCCCCCAGCGGAAAACGGACATGCTGCAGCTGCTCCGGCGTGAGGGTATAGAGAAAATAGGACTGATCCTTGGCTGCATCCACTGCTTTTTTCAGGACATGGCAGCCGTATTTCTCATCGTACTCCACGCGCGCATAATGCCCCGTAACTACATAGTCCAGACCCAGCTCATGCATCTTTTCGATCATGCCGCCGAATTTCAGGCAGCGGTTGCATTCAATACAGGGAATGGGCGTTCTGCCGTTTTCGTAGGCATGGACGAACTGTGCCATGACATCCCCGCGGAAACGTTCTGAAAAATCAAAGACATGATGCTCCATACCGAGTCTCGCAGCAACGGCAGCCGCATCGGCGGCATCATCCGGTGCACCGCAGGTGCGTTCACAGACAATCTCCCCCGTCCGGAACAGCTTCATGGTCGCGCCGACACATGCATAGCCCTGCTGCTGCATCAGATAAGCCGACACGGAGCTGTCCACACCGCCGCTCATGGCGATCAATGCGGTTTTTGCCATCTTAACCTCCCAGTGCGATCATTGCGTCAATGCAGCGTCTTGCATCCGCAATGGTCTGCGCATCCAGCTCGATCTCCTCGCCCTCTCCGGTCTTCAGGATATTGTACACATCCGCAAGGGTGGTTGCCTTCATGTCGCGGCAGATGAGGTTCGGGGACAGCGGATAGAATTTCTTGTCGGGGCAGTCATACTGCAGATGCTCTGCAATGCTGATCTCCGTGCCGATGATGAACTCCTGTGCGTCGGATTCCTTGGCGTATTTCATGATGCCCGTGGTGGAACCGGCATAATCCGCAGCGGCAGAAATTTCCGGTTTGCACTCCGGATGTACAAGGAGCTTCGCCTCCGGATGGCGCGCCTTTGCCGCCTGCACCTCCTCCATAGTCACTGCGGCATGGACGGGGCATCCGCCGTTGAGGAGCTTTACGGTCTTGTCCGGCAGTGCTTCTGCCACGAATGCACCGAGATTGCAGTCGGGGATAAACAGGATCTTATCATTTTCGATCTGACTGCAGATCTTCACCGCAGAAGCGGAGGTCACACAGACATCACAGATGGTCTTGAGGGCTGCTGTAGTATTGACATAGGCAACGACGGTATAGTCCGGATATTCCTCCTTGACCTTGCGGATCATTTCCTTATCCATCTGCTCTGCCATGGGACATCCGGCAGTGGGACAGGACAGCAGCACGGTCTTCTCCGGGGAGAGGATCTTCATGGTCTCTGCCATAAAGCGGACACCGCACATGAGGACGGTCTGCGCATCGGTCTGTGATGCCCAGACGCTGAGCTGGTAGGAATCGCCCACATAGTCCGCGATCTCACAGATCTCACGCGCTTCGTAGCAATGGGCAAAAATGCAGATGCCCTTTTCTTTTTTGAGCCGCAGGATCTCCTGCTGCATCTGTGCAATATTCATGTAAACAACCGCCTTTTCGATGGATTTTTTCCCGTTACGGGGGTTAATACTATTTTACAACAAATCGGGGATGATGTCAAGTGCGGTGTGATGGAAAAAGACGGACATGCCGTCCGTCTTTCAGCTTGTCAAAAAAGTCTTTTTTCTGGGGTTGGCACCCCAAGGCTGCCCCCACCCCAGCCCCTCCCCCAACGGGGGAGGGGCTATATTTCGGGGACTTCGTCCCCGAACCCCTTTTGCGGAGCTATCGCTCCGCGTTTGATTTTAAGTTTTTCGACAGACTGAAAGACGAACATGCCGTCCGTCTTTGGAAAGATCAGTATTTCTTCACCAGATACGGGATCCTGCTCACTGCTGCTGCGGCAATGCAGGTCAGGATCAGCTCCGGCAGCATGTACAGTCCGTTGTAAAATACCGAATAGATCACCGCAAGCCCTGCGCCGGAGAAGCGTTCGATGATGGTGCCGCCGATGCTGTAGAAGCCCTCCTGCGTGAAGAACCATTCTGCCCATGCCCCGAAGAATACTGCGCCCGAAACGATATGCACCGCATAACGCAGAAGAAGTGCGAGTGCTGTGCCCAGAAGCAGTGCGGGAAGGGGCTTCAGCTTCCGGAATGCGCCGCCGAAGCCGAGTACTGTATAGGCAAGCACATAATCCAGCAGGACGATGCCAATGCCGGCGGCAAGCGCGTAATCCTCCGGAATAAAAAAGCCCTTGACCGTACCGAAGCCCACGGCGGTCTGGAGCAGGCTGTAGATCAGACCGGAGAACAGTCCCCATTTTACGCCGTGCCGGTAGGACAGCAGGACGACCGGCAGCATACTCACAATTGTAATGCCGCCGCCGAACGGCAGCTGGAACGGCTGGATGACCGAAAGAACGGTGGCAATCGCCAGCAGAATGCCGGTTTCTACAAGTCTGAGTGTTTTTTGTTTCTGCATAAAAAATACCTCCTGATTGTCATAGGAGGCAAAAACAGCGAAAAAACGCCATCGTTATACAACGATGGCTGGATCTTCCAAATCATTCCCTACGGCGGCATTATCCGCATCAGGTTATGGGTCGAAATCTATGTTTCCTCTCAGCCTGTTAAAGCTCCCCTATGTATGAAATTGACAAGGCTATTATAGCACAGTACACACGAAATGTCAAGTATATTTTTGATTTCATTAAAAATTCATATATATTCCATATAAAATCCATATTTGCTTTTTAGTACTGTGCTATAATAAAGATAGCTGTATCAAACGGCAAAATGTCGAATACAGCAAAACAGAAAAGGAGAATTGAGTTATGGACGAAATGAACAACGGCTTTGTACCTATGGGGGATCCGGAGACTGATAAGCGCGCGAAGAATGCGAAGATCATTGGAATTATCGGTATCGTGTGCGGTCTTTGCTGTACATATGCAGGTCTGGCTCTGGGTATCGTGGGTCTCGTGAAGGCACTCGGTCTGGAAAAGATGCCCGAACTGTCCAGTGAAGCACAGGGCAATGTAAAAACTGCAAAGATCTGCAGCATTATTGCGATCGCTATGTCCGCAGTGATGATCGTCATCAACATCATCACAATGGCAACCGGCAATAATGAACTTTTCAACATGATGACCGAAGCCGGTATGTAAGTGCAAAAGGCGAAACAATATGCGGTTCTGTGGCTGCCGCCGCTGCTGCTGATCGCAGGCTGCCTATGCCGTGGATTTCTTATCCCGATCGCGCAGTGGACGGCAGATCATGTTATTTTCTGCGTATTTCATAAAACGACGGGATTCTACTGCATGGGCTGCGGCGGCACGCGGAGCATGATGGCACTGCTGCATGGGGATCTCCCTCTCGCGCTTCACAACAATCCCGCCGCGCCGTTTCTGCTGGTCACAGTACTGCTTTTTTACATTGAAAAATGTGCAGAAACACTCGGCAGAAAAATTAAGATCCTCCCCAGAAAGCGCGCTTTCTGGTTTACACTGCTTGCGATCCTGGCAGTGTGGAATCTCATTCGTAATTTTGTGCCGGCAATGCTGCCGGTCGGATAAGGAGTGCAATTGTAATGGATGACAACAAGCTTTTTGGCGGAAGTACATCGGACAGTGATCTATTTGGTTTCTCCGGCGGTTCTTCCCTTCCCGATCCTGCCACACCCCCTTCAAGCTATGACGACAGCTTCCTGAATGGTTCTTCGACAACGCTTGGCGGTCTGGACAGCATCCCTGACCCGGCGGCTTCTCCCGACAGCTATCAGGATTTTGACATTCCGGAGATCGACAGTGACTTTGATGTACCGAGCGTTGACGATGTAGTGGTACCGGAGCCGGCAGTGGTCACCCCGCCGCCTGCAGCAGCTCCCCGAAGAACGGCAGTTGAGGTGCCGCCGCCAGTGATCCCGCAGCCGTCGGTGATCCCGCAGCAGGTACTTCCGCAGAAGCCTAAGGATTTTGATTTTTCATCGGATGACAATCCCATGCCCTCCGTGGAAGCCCCGAAGCCTGTATCTCAGACGGCAAAGCCTGTACAGGATGCGGAAAGCGACGAGTTTTCGGGACATATGAGCTGGAACGGTTCACAGTATGTGGAATCCGCTGCACCTTCATACAATCCGCCGCGACCTGTGGACAATAATGCCCCCAAGCCTGCACACTTCACCATGGAAAAGCAGAACGGCAATACATACGGCGCAGGCAGCGATGCCGCTTCACAGATCAATACGATTCGTCTGCTTGGCATTGTGGGTATTGTGGGCAACGTGATCGGCTGCGGATGTGGATTCATCGGTGTGATTCTTGGCGCGATCGGTTTGAACAAAGCCAAGAGCCTTGAAGCAAGCGGTCTCAGCATGACGGACAATGAGAAATCACAGCTCAAAACAGCAAGGGTACTCTGCATCATTTCCATTGTACTTTCGCTGCTTGGTTTCTTGAGTTCATTTATTATCGGTTTTTTCAGTGCATTCATATAATCATAAAAGGCTTCTGCACGTTTTGGGTGCAGAAGCCTTTGCTGCTTGTCGAAAAAGTCTTTTTCTGGGGTTAGCACGCCAAAACTTCCCCCACCCCAACCCCTCCCCCAGCGGGGGAGGGGCTATATTTGGAGGGTGCTGCGCACCCTCCACCCGCCAAAG
>JAZNKY010000128.1:0-1905 GCA_045578805.1 Oscillospiraceae bacterium | reverse complement strand
CCCGGATAGTTGTCGATCTGATGGGTCAGCGCCATCTGTCCGCCTGCGGAGAGCTTTTCGATCACCAGCGTATCGAACCCTGCTCTTGCTGCGTACAGCGCTGCCGTGTATCCGCCGGGTCCGCCGCCGATGATGAGCATGTCATAAACATGTGCGTCTTTTTCTTTTTTATGTTCTGGCAGGATACCGGAGAGAAATTCATCGATGGCTGCCTTGGATTCCGGTGCAACAGTGGAAGCGATGGGCTTACCGTCTACATACAGCCTGAGCGTGGGGATCAATTCGACTTGCAGTTCACTCCAGAGCTTGTCATTCTCGTCCATATTGACCTTTACCACTTCAAGTACGCCTGCGTACTGCTCTGCAATCTGCTCGTATGCCGGGTTGATCTTGCGGCAATGCGGGCACCAAGGTGCCCAGAAATCTACCAGAAAAGTCTTTCCATTCTCAATCATTTCCTTGAGCTTCTTCGAGTTTATATTCATAGCTGCCATTGTGCCAGCCCCTTTCGTTTTGTTTGATCACAGTATACCCGGAAGATATCTTGTTTTCCGTGATGAAATCACAAAATGCTCGGGCCGATTGTTTCTTCCTTAATAAAGCGACAATCAGTTTGGGCATTGTGAGCTTATCACGGTCATGCGGATTGAAATTGGGTATGATATAGCCATCAAACAAAAAGGAGGTTCTCAGAATGAGACTGAAGGATAAAGTAGCCATCATCACCGGCGGCAGCAGAGGCATCGGCTTCGCAACCGCAGACAAGTTTCTAAAGGAAGGCGCAAAGGTCATACTGACCGCAAGCACGCAATCGTCCGCCGACAAGGCCGTGGCGCAGCTGAAGGAGAAGTACCCCGATGCGACGGTTGCAGGCATCAGCCCTGATCTGTCCAGCCTGGATTCCGTTCGGACAGCTTTCAGAGAAGCGACGTCCCAATACGGCTGCGTGGACATTCTGATCAACAACGCAGGCGTATCGGAGAGCACTCCCTTTATGGAGTACACCGAGGAAACCTTTGACAAGGTCATGGATCTGAACGTCAAGGGCGTATTCAACGCAACGCGCGCAGCAGCTGAGTGCATGACCGCCAAAGGAAACGGCGTCATCCTCTCCACATCCTCGATGGTCAGCATTACCGGACAGCCCAGCGGCTTTGCCTATCCGGCATCCAAGTTCGCGGTTAATGGTCTGACTGTTTCCCTTGCTCGGGAACTGGGGCCCAAGGGCATCCGGGTCAACGCCGTCGCGCCCGGCATTACGGAGACCGATATGATGAAGGCTGTTCCCAAAGAAGTCATCGACCCCATGATCGCACGGATTCCGCTCAAGCGTCTGGGCCAGCCGGAGGACATCGCAAATGCCTTTGCATTCCTCGCTTCGGACGAGGCGTCCTATATCACCGGCGTTGTGCTGAGCGTGGACGGCATGGCAAGAACTTGACAATGTGACAACATCACAGAAGCCAGCAAATATACCTGATATAATACAATCACAAAAGAAAAACAAGGAGGACAACAAGATGTCTGCTATCAATATCAATAAATCCAATTTCCAGAATGAAGTCATGAATTCCGACAAACCCGTCCTGCTGGACTTCTGGGCTCCCTGGTGCGGCCCCTGCCGCATGGTGGTTCCCATCGTTGAGGAAATCGCCCGCGAACGCAGCGATATCAAGGTAGGCAAGATCAACGTGGATGAAAATCCCGAGCTCGCCGGACAGTTCGGCGTGATGAGCATTCCCACGCTGGTGGTCATGAAAAACGGCAGGATCGTCAATCAGTCCATGGGTGCAAAGCCCAAGAGCGCCATTCTCGCAATGCTCTAAAATTCTCAGTTCAGCGTTTCATCTCCGCACATCTGGTGTATAATATAAACATAAAAAACAATACAACAGGAGGTTCACC
>JAZNKY010000127.1:0-16310 GCA_045578805.1 Oscillospiraceae bacterium | reverse complement strand
TCTCCTCGAATTCAAGCTTGATATAGATCACCGGCGGTTTGAGGAATTCGGAGATGGTCTTGTGCACAACCGGACGGATGGACTTGTCCTTCTGCATTACAGATACCCAGTCCTGCAGGAGCTTTTCATAGTCGCGCAGCTTGAAGTACCAGTTGACAACGGGCTTCATTACGGGCTTTTCGCCGGTCAGAGTGCTGACGGGATTGAGCAGATTCTCGGGCATATACTGATGGCCAAGGTCGCATTCGTCCGCATAGCCCTTTTCAGAGCAACAGCCCTCTACGGGACACTTGCCGACAACCTGACGGCCGTTGAGGAACACACCTGCCTTCTCATCAAAGAACTGCATGGTAGTGATCTTTTCGAGCTGTCCCTTTTCATACAGGGCATTCAGAAATTCGAGGGTATATTCCGCATGGATCTCCTTGGAACGACCGATGCCGGAGGCTGCAAAGAGATTCGGGGAAATCGCATAATCCTTGAGGGTCGCCTTCTGCTTTTCGTGGTTTCTGGTCACAAAGTCCACGAGGGAGCCTTCAAATTCGCCGTCTGCGACCTTCTTGCGCCAGCCCTCTGCGATGGGAGAACCGTAGCAGTCGGTGCCGCTGACAAATACAACGTTTTCCTTACCGATGCGGTCGCGCAGGAATCTTGCATAGGTATCCGCAAATACCATCATACCGCCGACATGTCCGAAATGCAGTTCCTTATTGCCGTAGGGCATACCTGCGGTCACGACTGCACGCTTGGGAAATTCAGGTCGGGGAATTTCAAAGGGCTTCTTCTTTCCCTCGGGGGCTGTATTTTTATCTGACATAATTTCAAGTCCTTTCAAAGTCATAATATCTTTTCTATTATAGCACAAAACACCGGAGAATGCAAGTACTTTGGAACAAAAATCGCGCGATCCGAGCAGAAACTGCGGAGACTTACGCTTCGTCTTTCAGTTATTCTGATTCTCCAAGAAGCTTCACCACAGTCATGTCATGACCGAGTGCATCGGTGAGCTTTCCGAACACATCGGCTGTTTTCATGCGGATGCTGGAGGTGTTGATGCACGGATGGCAGCCGAAATATTCCGCCTTCATGACATCCTCATCCACCACGAACCGCACCTTATGTTCGGGGTCAAACATCAGCCCCATAATGCTCGCAGAGCCGGGGGTCAGATTGAGGTACTGCTCCATGCTCTCACCGTCCGCAAAGGACAGGCGCGCGCATCCCAACTGCTTGGTGATCTCTTTCGTTTTGAACACCTTGTCACCGGGGATGAGCAGGAGATAAAAATCTGTTTTCTGCCGGTTGCAGAGGAACAGATTCTTGCAGATCATCGCGCCGAGTACCTTGTCGATCTCCTCACAGACCTCCATGGTAAACGCCGGCTCGTGATCCACTCTGTCATATTTGATGCCAAGAGAATCCAGCAGGTCATAGGTTCTGATCTCCTTATCAAGTCTGCTTGCACAGTCAGCAGGTCTTCCTTTTTCCAGATGCATTGTGATCGCTCCGTTTCCTGTTAGTTTTATTATCTTTATTATAGCAGATTTGCGGGGGGAATTCAATAGGTTTGGGAGGGAATGTCTGACTTTAGGAAAGTTGTGCAAAGATCGCCCTCCCCCTGCCCCCTCCCAAAGGGAGGGGGATTTTTGGCGGGGGCTGCGCCCCCGCGACCCGCCAAAGGCTATCGCCTTTTGAAACCGATTTCTTTAAATTGTTGACATTATGGGGGAAATGTGGTATGCTTAAAACAGAGGTTTGGTGCTTACGAACGAAAACATCAAAAAATAAAACAACGAGGTAAACGATGGTATTACAAACAGAACGGCTCACGCTTCAGCCGCTTGGGACGGGGGATTTTGCGGGATTTCACAGGTATGCATCCGATCCGGAAAACACACGAATGATGCTGTTCATGCCGATGGAAGGCGAAGCGGATTCCATGCGGTATCTCACAGAGCGTGAGGCGCAGTGGAATGCACAGCCGCAGATGATTTATGAATTTGCCGTTCTGCAGAACGGAACGCTCATCGGCTCTGTCAGTCTTGATCTGCTGCCGGAGCAGAATGGCGAGCTTGGGTGGATCCTGGATCGGCGGTACTGGGGGCAGGGCTATGTGGCGGAGGCGGCAAAGGCTCTGGTACAGCTCGCCGGTCAGCTTGGCATCAAGCGGCTGATCGCCCATTGTGACAGTGAAAACACAGCATCCCGCCGCGTGATGGAAAAGCTCGGCATGGTGCTTGTCGGCATCACCTCCGGACGAAAGAACCGCGGTTCGGACGAAATACGGCAGGAATGCCTGTATGAAATGCATATCGGATCGGAGGATACGCTATGAAACGGAATTTGCAAAGAACTGCGCTGTTTCTGTCTGCTTCGGCAGCAATGCTTGTCTGCACGGGCTGCGGCGGTGAGGACATCACGGTAACAGTCAGAAATCTTGCAGAGGTCGGGATTTCTGAGATCCAGGTATCGCCGGAATCGGACAGATCTGCGCTCCACAATGTACTTGAAGAAACGCTGGAAGCCGGTGAAGAAGTGACTGTTTCCTTTGGAACCTACAAGGCAGAGGAACTGACTGACGGCTTCTATCTGGATGTGTACAACACGGAGGACGGGACGAACGGCACATTCAATATGCTGATGCTCTCGGACGGGGACACGGTGAGCTTCTACATTGATGACTGGGGGCTTGCCGTCGGCGTGAATATGACGGATGAGGAGATCGCCGCGCAGAAGGAACGTGACCATCAGGATTATCTGGAAATGGAAGCGGAGGAATCCGCTGCATAATATGAATATTCACAGAAAGGAAAACCCATTATGAAACAACAAGTCTACAATCCTTTTCTTCCCCTGCATGAATGCATTCCGGACGGTGAACCGCATGTGTTCGGGGACAGGGTCTATCTGTTCGGCTCGCATGATATGGAGGGCGGCTGGACGTTCTGTATGCTCGATTATGTGACCTATTCCGCACCGGTGGACGATCTCTCCGACTGGCGGTATGAGGGCGTGATCTACAGTGCAAAGCAGGACCCTCTCTACAGCGAGGAACGCCCCTATATGTACGCCCCCGATGTGGTGCGCGGCAATGACGGCAGATATTATCTCTACTACTGCCTCTCCGGCAATTACGGCGTGGGCGGCTATCACGGCCCGATCAGCGTCGCAGTCTGCGATACCCCCGGCGGAAAATACAAATTCCACGGACATGTCCGCTGGCAGGACGGCACACTGATGAAGAAGTACGTCTGCTTCGATCCCGGTGTCATCAACGATAACGGCACGATCCGCATTTATTACGGCACGCAGTATCCCTTCGAGGAAGAAGACGGCTTCACCGAAAACGAAGCGCAGATCCAGAACGAAATGCAGATGTTCGATAAATCCCGTGAGGAAATCCTCGGTACGCCGGATAGTGTGATGGGTGCGGTCATGGCAGTGGTCGGCGATGATATGCTGACGGTTGTGGGCGAACCATGCCACATCATCCCCTATCGGGTGAAGGGAACAAGCTTTGAGGCGCATCCGTTCTTTGAGGCAAGCTCCATGCGGAAGATCGGGGATACCTACTACTTCATTTATTCCTCCCAGCTGAATCATGAGCTTTGCTATGCGACAAGCAAATACCCCGACAGGGATTTTGTGTTCGGCGGCACGATCGTATCCAACGGCGATGTGGGCATGAACGGCAGAACACCGGAGGACAGGCTCAATATGACCGGTACAACGCACGGCAGCATTGAGCAGATCGCTGGGCAGTGGTATGTGTTCTATCATCGTCTGACGCACAAATCCGACTACAGCCGGCAGGCATGTGCGGAGAGGATCACCATTCTGGAGGACGGCAGTATTCCGCAGGTGGAGATCACGTCCTGCGGTCTGAACGGTGCGCCGCTTCGTGCGGAGGGGACATATCCGGCTGTGATTGCCTGCAACATCACGAACGGGCATATGCCGCATGGGTCAAATTCCATCTATGAAACAAGCTTCCCGAATGTGAACCATGCCGGTGAGGAACGGTTCATTGCGGAGATCGCAGACGGTACGCTCATGGGCTGGAAGTATTTTGATTTTCAGGATGTCACGGCTCTGCATGTCACACTGCGCGGCGATGCAAAGGGCGTACTTTCGGCATACACAGAAATGGACGGCGAAGCAGCGGGCAGCGTTGCGGTCAGTGCCTGTGAAGCATGGACGGAGCTGGAGATACCGCTTTCCGTGGAGAACGGCACACACGCACTCTATCTGCGGTTTGCAGGTGAGGGGATGCTGGATCTGATGGAGATCCGGTTTTCCAGATAGGCGGCAGTATGGCAAAGCATTATTGCAGACACTGCCGGGAAGAGTGGAACGAGGGGGATCGCTGTCCGAAATGCGGAATGCCGGAGGAAAATTACGCGCTTTTCATTATTTCGATCGTGTTCGGTGTCCTGCTTTTTCTCGCCGTGCTGCTCTTTATGGCAAATGAGCTCTTTTTCCCCGATCTCGCTCGGAAGCTTGAAGCAAAGCTGTTTGAACAGGACTATGAAAGCTCTGCAGAACCGGAGGAAACACAGCGGCATCTGGAAGCACAGACGCGCCCTGCTCCCACGGAGCCGCCCGTGCTGGAAGGCTGGAGCGATGGACTGTATGAGGTAGGTGCGGATATTCCATCAGGAGAATATGTGGTCATGCCGGACGGCGCACTGGAATCGGAGATCGGCGCAAGCTTCCATATAAGCGTATTCAATGACAGCAGTCTCGATGATAATGACCGAGCCTTCGGCGGCTGGGTACAAAACAACGCGATCCTCTGGGTGGAGGAAGGTCAGTTTGTAGAGCTATTACATGCAGTCATGTACAGCGCGGATGAAGAAAGCTGGCTTGATCCCTTTTCAGAGCCGGGCATGTTCTGCGTCGGCAGGGATATTCCGGCTGGTACCTATTCCGTCAGAAGCTGCCACGAGCAATACTCGGCTTCCTGCATGGTCGGTACCGACCCGATGACGGTACTTGAACAGATCCATCCGGATCTGTATATCCCGCTCGGCGAAACAAAAACGATCACTCTGCAGGAGGGAGAATACCTCAAAATGGAGTTCTGCCATTTGCTCAGTACAGGTGGTGCATTCATCTCCTATGGTGATGGGGATTTTACGGAAGATTGAACACAGGGCTGCTGCACGATTGGTGCAGCAGCCCTTATTCTGCCGAAAAACTTGAAGTTAAACGCGGAGCGGTAGCTTCGCAAAAGGGGTTCGGGAACGAAGTCCCCGAAATATAGCCCCTCCCCCTTTGGGGGAGGGGTTGGGGTGGAGCAGTTTCGGAAGGCTAACCCCAGAAAAAGACTCCTCTACAAACTGAGGGATGCTCCGTTATTGCATTTCCCCTGTCACATTGGAATACACCGTCTTGGCAGAAATTCCTGCAAGTCTGCCGATCCTGCCGGACAGCGCGCTGATGATGTTCTGCGGGGCATCAACGGCAACGCTGATGATATTGATGCCGCGTGTGTGGTAGGGTATGCCCATCCTGCCGATGATGTACGCACCGTACTCATGCAGGATGGCATTGAGTGCGGTGACGGATTCGCCGTTTTCTACAATAATGCCAATGATGGCAACTCGTGTTTCCATGGGATTCTCCTTTTCCTTGGTTTTCTTCATCATAGCACAAATCGGCAGGTTTGTCAATGCTTGCATTTTTGGGGGGATTGTGGTATAATGGCAGTAATACAAGCAGTTGACAGGGAGGGAAAGTCATGCTGACATTGCGTTCCGCTTTTTTGCAAATGTTCGGAAACGGTTTGGAGAAATATGGTTTTATGAAGCTGAAAGGCAGACATCCTTATTTTGTCCGTCTCGCCGAGGATGGGATCATCCATGTGATCACTTATATGGAGGAGCAAAGCTTTGATCCGCGAAATAAGCAGTTCATGGTTCTTGGCGGTGTTGCTACAGTGTACCGGCAGTCCATCGACCTGACTTTGAGTCCGAAGCGCAATGGAAACTGGCTGATGGATAACTGCTGGATCTATGGACGATTGCATCCGTGGAATGACGATCCGGAATCCGAGTTCAGAAAATTCAGAAAACAAATCTATCGTTTTTCCTGCGCCGCTGAGGAAGAGCAAATGTTGAAAGACATGCAGTATGCTTTTGAGATCACCCAAAACATCATGCTCCCTGTGCTAAATGAAGTGACGGACATTGATTCCTGCATTGCATATCACCATAGAATCGGGCTGCTCCTGCAGCTTTTCGACGACGACAGCTTCGGCAGCAGCAATCCAAACAATGACTGCAATGAAGGTTTCCTGTATGTCAGAACAAACAACAAGGAGCTATTCAGGGAGAGAATGAAAAACGCAGTCAGCGAATTTGCGCTTCGTCAGAAAGCGATTTTTGAAAGGATCCATGCGGACCCAGAACTGTATCAGAAGGTACAGGCAGAGCTGGAACGCCGCAGAATGGAAAATACTAAGGTTCTTCGCTCTTATGGACTTGAAGTGTAAACCCTGCAGAAAAATCATCATCAATAAGGAGTATTTCAAATGATCACCTACAACCAATCCGACCGGAGCTTTCATCTGGGCAACGGTAAAATCAGCTATATTCTGTACATTATGAAGAACGAGCAGCCCGGTCACCGCTATTTCGGAAAGGCTGTCCGCAACCGCGGGGACTACAGCCATATGACCGAGATGGTGCCGCGTCCGCTGACAGCATTCCCGATCGAGGGGGACGCGCTCTTTTCGCCGGAGCAGCAGCGGCAGGAATACCCCTGTGCGGGGGCGGCGGATTTCCGGATGCCGGCATTTTCCATCAAGCAGAAAAACGGCAGTGCGATCTCCGATTTCCGCTATGCGGGGCATCGTATTTTTGCCGGAAAGCCGAAGCTCAGCGGTCTGCCCGCTTCCTACTGCGAGGATGACCGCGAGGCAGAAACACTGGAGCTTCGTCTGCATGATGCTGTGACGGACATGGATCTGTTCCTGCTCTATACCATCTTCCGCGACCACGCCTGCATTGCCCGAAGTGCGCAGTTTGTCAATCACGGCGCACCGGTATTCCTTGATTCTGCCATGAGCATGAGCGTGGATCTCTATGACAGCGATTATGAGATGATGCAGTTTTCCGGCGCATGGTCGCGCGAACGCCATGTCATCACCTCTCCCCTGCGTCCGGGAATGCAGTCCATCGGCAGTGTGCGCGGTCATTCCAGCCACAACCACAATCCCCTGCTCATCCTCAAACGTCCCCATACTACGGAAACTGCCGGCGAATGTTTCGGCTTCCAGTTTGTCTACAGCGGCAATTTCCTTGCCTCTGCCGAGGTCGATGCGTTCGGTGTGACTCGCGTCCGCCAGGGCATCCATCCGCAGGGCTTCTGCTGGCTTCTGTCACAGGGGGAGAGCTTCCAGACACCGGAATCCCTCCTGTTCTGCTCGGATGAGGGTCTGAACGGGCTGAGCCAGGAAATGCATACACTTCTGCGCACCCGCGTGGCAAGGGGCTTCTGGCGCGACCGGGAGCGTCCCATCGTCATGAACAGCTGGGAGGCGACGACGTTTGATTTTGATGAAGAAAAAATTCTGTCCTTTGCAAGAGTGGCAAAGGAATGCGGCATTGAGCTGTTTGTGCTGGATGACGGCTGGTTCGGCAAGCGGAACAATGACCGTGCAGGTCTCGGCGACTGGCAGCCGAATCTCGAAAAGCTCCCCCACGGCATCACGGGGCTTGCAAAGTCCATCAGGGAAATGGGCATGGACTTCGGTCTGTGGTTCGAGCCGGAGATGGTGAACAAGGACAGCGACCTCTATCGGGCGCATCCGGACTGGATCTTACAGACACCGGAGCGCGCGGCATCCCACGGCAGAACCCAGTATGTGCTGGATTTCTCCCGTCCGGAGGTCGTGGACTGCATTTATGAGCAGATGGAACAGGTTTTGTCCGAAGCCGATATTTCCTATGTCAAGTGGGATATGAACCGTTCCATGACGGAGGTCTGGAGTGCCGCGCTCCCGCCGGCGCGTCAGGGGGAGGTATTCCACAGATACATCCTCGGTGTGTATGATCTCTATGAGCGTCTGATCCGGAAATTTCCGCACATCCTCTTTGAATCCTGCTCCAGCGGCGGCGGCAGATTTGACGCGGGAATGCTCTACTACGCGCCGCAGTGCTGGGCTTCGGATACGACCGATGCGCACGAGCGCGTGCTGGTGCAGTACGGTACCTCCTACGGCTACCCCATCGTCAGCACGGGGGCGCATGTGGCAGGGGTTCCCAATTGGCTGACAAACCGCAGTACCCCTCTGCATACCCGCGCAAATACGGCATTTTTCGGGGCGTTCGGCTATGAGCTGAATCTCTGCTGGCTGCCGGAGGAGGAAATCGAACAGATCAAGGCGCAGATCGCATTTTATAAGCAACACCGCCGGCTGTTCCAGTTCGGAACATTCTACCGGCTGCAAAGTCCGTTTGACACAAATGAAGCCATCTGGATGGCAGTTTCCGAGGACAAAACACAGGCGGTCTGCGGTGTATACAAGACGCTGAACCGTCCGCTTTCTCCGTTCCGCAAGGTACAGCTTGCAGGGCTGGAGGAAAGTCTCTGCTACCGCATTACGGGCGGTGACAATGAGTACCGGGCATATGGTGATGAGCTGATGCATTTCGGTCTGCTGATCTCCGACTGCTCCGCCGGTGAACGGATGGAAGGGCAGCGGGTCTCGTCCGATTTTGATTCACAGCTGATTTTCCTTGAAGCGGAACAGGAGGCATAATATGGAGATCTTTCGCTGCACGATGGCGCATCTTGACATAGCGGCGGCATTTTATACAGAAGTGACCGCCTACCTCACAGCGCACATCAACTATCCGAAATGGACGCACGGAGCCTATCCGGCGCGTGAGAGCATCCGCGCGGCGATCGAAAAGGGTGTGCAGTACCTCTGCATGGACGGTGAAACTGTGATCGGCGGCTTCATTCTGAACAACGATCCGGAGGGCGCGTATGAGCGAGGCGACTGGAGCATTTCACTCGATAAGGGGGAATACATGGTCATCCACTCGCTTGCGGTCGCGCCCGATGCCTACGGTCGGGGCATTGCACAGCATATGGTGAATTTCTGCATTGAAACGGCAAGAGATCGCGGTTTTCCGGCGGTGCGGCTGGATGTCGTGCCGGACAATCATCCGGCAAGAAGGCTGTATGAAAAGATGGGCTTTGCTTTTGCAGGAGAACGTGATTTGCTCCGCAATATTGCAGAAATCCCGGCGTTTGCACTGTATGAGAGGGTGTTATGATGAACAATGAAAGCAAAACCCTGTTCATTCCGCTGTATGGAAAAGCGGCAATGAGCAGGGAGGGAATTTTTAAGGATGAAACGGCAGAACGCATTGTGGAAAGTCTGCCGGAGGAAATGCGGAATGTCGATACTTCACGCAGACTCGCCATTTTTATGGCGATGCGGGCACAGCTTTATGATCAGAAAGCAAACCTGATTCCGCCCGTTGAGGATGAAGCCATCATCGTGCACCTTGGATGCGGACTGGACAGCCGATATGAACGTGCCGGACATGATACAAAAATCTGGTACGACCTCGACTTTCCAGAGGTCATTGCAGTGCGGCGGCAGTTCTTTCAGGAATCGGAGCAATACCGTATGATCGCCTCCTCCATTACCGATCACTCATGGATGGACAAAATCGACTATCATGGCGAATATGTCCATTTTTTGATGGAGGGTGTTTCCATGTATCTGTCCGAAGCGGAGATAAAAGCACTTCTGAGCGCGATCCAGCGGAAATTCGGATTTTGTACATTCACATTCGATGCCTATACAACGCTTGCGGCGAAATGCTCGAAATTCAAGAATCCCGTCAACAATGTGAACGCCAAAATAGATTTTGCGATGGATGATCCGAAGATTCTGGAAACGGACAGGATCGTCTTTTCTGGGGAAATCGACATGGTAAATCCTGCGATTCAGGCAAAACTGACAGGATTTGACCGGAAACGCTTCGATCTGATGGGGCGGTTCTATAAGAAATTCTACCGTATGTTCTGGTACACCATCAATCCCGATGCAGAAACGCCGCCAACGCCTTAATCTGTTCCAGCACAGCCGTATCCTCTGCCGCTGGAATTTCATCCGTATGGTGGCTGCAGATGAGAGGGAAAATCTCATTCGCTTTCATATAATGGAGAATCCGCACCGCCGTTGCGTAGGCATTCTGCGGATCGCCCTCCCCTCCCCCGACGAGGAGAACTGCACCGCGTTTGGGCTTTTTCACGGGATGCCCGTGATTTTTCTGCATCCCATAGTAATAGGTCTGCAGGCGGCTTGCGACATCGAGAAGCCGTCCGGTCAGCTCGGAAAAATAGATCGGGGATGCGATGATGATATTGTCACAGGTTTCGATGATTTTGTAAATATCCTGCATTTGATCCGGTATCACACAGATACCGGATTCTTTGCATCTGCGGCAGTCGATGCAGGGGGAGATTTTGTCATAATAAGCGGATATTTCGATGATCTCACCCTGCAGGTGCTTTCGCAGATGGGAGAGCAGTGCGACAGTATCGCCGTTTTTACGGGGTGAACCGTTGAGGATGAGGGTTTGCATGGAGTTCCTTTCTTTTCTCTGTATTATAAGCATTTTACCTTGCAGGACATTTTCTCCACATCAAGTCTGAAAATCGCTGTTGCATCCAGCATTTCCGGAGAATAGTCCCATCCCGTGCGTCCGGTCGTCTGTTTCATCAGGCAGTCAAGACCGGCTATTTTCTCGGCTTTCTCTTCAACAAGAGTCAAGGTTCCGGTACCGATCACGCTTTGAAATCCGGCGGTATAATCACAGGCTGCATTCCCGCCTGAAAGTGCATAGTTCCCATCAATTTCAAATCCGACGGTCGGACACGCCATAGTCAATTCATACTTCCGTCCTGCCCTTGCTCCGTGAAAATAGAACGTATAACGGTCATTTTCGCAGATATAGCCATAATTGAGAGGCACAATATAGATCTCGCCATTGTCATAAAAGCCGATCCGGATGATCTGAGCTTCAGCAATGAATTGCTCGATCGCATTTTTATCTGTAACTTCTCTGTCTTTTCTTCTCATAGTTACCTCCTGTTTGGAAATTTGATTTTCCTTAACCCCAATAGACAACTTTAATTTGCCCCACCCCCTGCCCCCTCCCAGAGGGAGGGGGATTTAGGGGCGGTGCTGCGCACCGCCTCCGCCAAAGGCTGTCGCCTTTTGAAACCGATTCTCTAAAGTTGACGACATTGCCTGTTCGGACATCTGACAATAAACCGCCTCCAGCATACACCGGAGGCGGTTTTCGTTCTATCTCTTACTTAATATCAGCGTGGTAAGCCTGAAGCGACTTCACAGCAATATCAGCATTTTCCTTGATGGCACGGATACCCTCTGCACTTGCCTTGGCAGCAGCCATGGTTGTGATATAGGGAACACGGTGCTTGATGGCAGCCTTACGGATATAGCTGTCATCATCCACGCTCTCCTTGCCGGCAGGTG
Source organism: Oscillospiraceae bacterium (assembly GCA_045578805.1). Taxonomy (GTDB): domain Bacteria; phylum Bacillota; class Clostridia; order Oscillospirales; family Ruminococcaceae; genus UBA3855. The sequence continues at coordinate 4,780 of JAZNKY010000127.1, read as the reverse complement.
TATTGACCATCAGCTGGATCTCGCCGTTTGCGATCTGGTCAGCGATATTCGGTCTGCCCTCGGACATCTTGTAGATACGCTCAACCGGAATACCTGCTTCCTTGATCAGGTTGTAGCAGCCCTTGGTTGCGATGATCTTGAAGCCCAGCTCGTGGAATGCCTGTGCAACCTCAGCCAGCTCCGGCTTATCGAGATTGCATACGCTCAGCAGAACTGTACCCTCGGACGGGAGCTTGGTCTGTGTTGCTTCCTGTGCCTTGTAATATGCCTCGCCGAAGGATTCGGAAATACCCAGAACCTCACCGGTGGAACGCATCTCCGGTCCGAGAACCGGGTCAACTTCCTGGAACATGTTGAACGGGAAGACAGCTTCCTTGACACCGTAGTGCTTGATCTCACGGTCACGCAGATCTGCTACAGGGGACGGCTTGCCAGTCAGGTGGGATGTCATAATCTCAGTTGCGATCTTGACCATGTTGATGCTGCATACCTTGGATACCAGCGGAACGGTTCTGGATGCTCTCGGATTTGCTTCGAGTACATACACCGTATCACCCTCGATCGCATACTGCATATTCATCAGACCGCATACGCCCATTTCGACAGCGATCTTCTTTGTGTAGTCCTTGATGGTTGCGATCTGCTCGTCAGTCAGATTCTTGGAGGGCAGGATGCAAGCAGAGTCACCGGAGTGAACGCCGGCAAGCTCGATATGCTCCATAACCGCCGGAACAAAGCAGTTTGTCCCATCGGAAATCGCATCTGCTTCGCACTCAGTTGCATGGTTCAGGAAACGGTCGATCAGGATCGGGCGATCCGGTGTCACGCCGACAGCTGCGGACATATACACACGCATCATCTCGTCGTCATGCACGATTTCCATACCACGACCGCCCAGAACGTAGGACGGACGCACCATAACCGGATAACCGATGCGGTTTGCGATTTCCAGAGCTTCATCGACATTGACAGCCATACCAGCCTCCGGCATCGGAATGCCGAGCTTGTCCATCATTGCACGGAAATGATCTCTGTCCTCTGCGAGGTCGATGGTCTCCGGAGAAGTACCCAGAATGTTGACACCGTTCTTCTTCAGGTCAGCTGCCAGATTCAGCGGAGTCTGACCGCCGAACTGTGCAATGACACCAACGGGCTTTTCCTTTTCGTGGATGCTCAGTACATCCTCGAGGGTCAGCGGCTCAAAATAGAGCTTATCGGAGGTATCGTAGTCGGTGGAAACGGTTTCGGGGTTGCAGTTGACAATGATCGGCTCAAAGCCCATCTTCTTGAGTGCCAGGGATGCATGAACGCAGCAGTAGTCGAATTCGATACCCTGACCGATTCTGTTCGGACCGCCGCCGAGGATCATGATCTTCGGCTTATCGGTATTCACAGGGCTCTTGTCCTCTGTGAGATGATAGGTGGAGTAGTAATATGCGGAATCCTGTGTGCTGCTGACATGCACGCCTTCCCATGCCTCACGGATGCCGTATTCATAACGCTTGTTGCGGATGTCCTCTTCCGGTACTTCCAGCAGCTGGCTGAGGTATCTGTCTGCGAAGCCATCGAGCTTTGCCTGACGGAGTACATCCTCTGCCGGAACGCTGCCCTTCATGGTGAGGAGCATTTCTTCTTCCTGCACGATCTCCAGCATCTGTTCGAGGAACCAGTGCTTGATCTTGGTCAGCTGGAAGATCTCTTCCACTGTTGCACCCTTGCGGAGTGCTTCATAGATGATGAACTGACGCTCACTGGACGGGAAGCGCAGCTGATGCAGCAGCTCATCCTTTGTCTGCTCATGGAAATTCTTTGCAAAGCCCAGACCATATCTGCCGATCTCCAGGCTTCTGATTGCCTTCTGGAAGGCTTCCTTGTAGGTCTTGCCGATGCTCATAACTTCGCCCACAGCACGCATCTGTGTGCCGAGCTTGTCCTGTGCGCCCTTGAACTTCTCGAATGCCCATCTTGCAAACTTGATTACCACATAGTCGCCGGACGGAACATACTTATCCAGTGTGCCGTACTTGCCGCAGGGAATCTCCTTCAGGGTCAGACCACATGCGAGCATTGCGGAAACCAGAGCGATCGGGAAACCAGTTGCCTTGGAAGCGAGTGCGGAGGAACGGGAGGTTCTGGGGTTGATCTCGATGACAACGATTCTGCCTGTTTCCGGATCATGTGCAAACTGGCAGTTGCAGCCGCCGATAACCTCGATTGCCTCAACGATCTTATAGGACTGCTCCTGCAGCTTCTTCTGTGTCTCTTCGGAAATAGTCAGCATCGGAGCTGAGCAGAAGGAGTCGCCGGTATGCACGCCGATGGGGTCGATATTTTCGATGAAGCAGACAGTGATGATGTTGTTCTCCGCATCGCGGACAACCTCAAGCTCCAGCTCTTCCCAGCCGCTGATGCATTCTTCAACGAGTACCTGACCAACAAGGCTTGCCTGCAGACCTCTTGCACAAACGACCTTGAGCTCATCCACATTGTAAACCATGCCGCCGCCTGCGCCGCCCATGGTATATGCGGGACGCAGAACAACCGGATACTTCAGCTTTTCAGCGATCTTGACAGCTTCGTCAACGGAGTATGCAACCTCGCTGCGAGCCATTTCGATGCCGAGCTTGTCCATGGTCTTCTTGAATTCGATTCTGTCCTCACCGCGCTCGATGGCATCTACCTGAACGCCGATGACCTTGACATTATATTGATCCAGAACGCCAGCCTCTGCAAGCTCGGAGCAGAGGTTCAGACCGGACTGACCGCCGAGGTTCGGCAGGAGTGCATCCGGGCGTTCCTTTTCGATGATCTGTGTCAGACGAGCCAGATTCAGCGGTTCTACATAGGTGATGTCCGCAACGTCCGGATCCGTCATAATAGTAGCCGGATTGGAATTGACCAGTACAATTTCATATCCCAGTGCGCGCAGAGCCTTGCAGGCCTGTGTACCGGAATAGTCGAACTCACATGCCTGACCGATAATAATCGGGCCGGAGCCGATAATCATAATCTTGTTGATGTCTTGTTTTTTTGGCATATTCTTCTCCATAACCCGTGCAGAGCGAAGCACGTTACTTATTTACCAAATCCCTGCGATTTTCCGTCGTTTTCTGCATTTGGGCAAAAAAATTTTGTCTGCATCGCAGAAAAATGGCATAGCTCTTTCCTTATATCATATCACAAATCGGGCAAAATTTCAAGATGTTCAGAGAAAAAAATCCGACTTTTTTTCTCTTTTTTCAGTATTTTTTCAGAAATCGTGATTTTAAACAAAAACGCATTTTCAACACGGAAAAAACTGAGCGTGAAAAAGCACAGCCCGCCTGAAGCGGCGGGCTGGAAATTGCGATAGGGGGATTACAGCAGGGACTGATACAGTGCTGTGATCTCCTCCACGGAGGTATCCTTCGGGTTGCCGGGGCGGCAGGCATCCGCATAGGCGGATTCTGCGAGGAAGGGAACGTCCTCCGGCTTTACAATCTCCTTCAGATCTGCCGGAATGCCCACATCCTGCGACAGCTGCTTCACTGCGTCAACGGCAGCCTTGCGGTATTCCTCAACACTCATAGTTTCTGTGCCTTCAACACCCATTGCGGCGGCGATGTACTTATACTTATCGCCCGTTGCCTCTGCGTTGTATTCCATAACGGTCGGCAGAATAATGGCATTTGCCACGCCATGGGGTGTGTCATAGACCGCACCGAGCGGGTGTGCCATGGAATGCACGATGCCCAGACCAACATTGGAGAAACCCATGCCGGCGATGTACTGACCGAGTGCCATGCCCTCTCTGCCTTCGGGGGTGTTGTCCACCGCACCGCGCAGGGATGCTGCGATGATCTCGATTGCCTTCAGATGGAACATGTCCGTCATTGTCCATGCAGCCTTTGTGGTGAAGCCCTCGATCGCATGGGTCAGCGCATCCATACCGGTAGCCGCAGTCAGACCCTTGGGCATGGTTGCCATCATATCGGGGTCAACGAATGCCACGATCGGGATGTCATGGGTATCCACGCAAACCATCTTACGGTTCTTTTCTTCATCAGTGATAACATAGTTGATCGTCACCTCTGCGGCTGTGCCGGCAGTTGTGGGAACTGCGAGGATCGGAACGCAGGGGTTCTTGGTGGGGGCAACGCCCTCGAGACTTCTGACATCGGCAAATTCGGGATTGGTGATGATGATGCCGACAGCCTTTGCGGTGTCCATTGCAGAGCCGCCGCCGACAGCGATGATGCAGTCCGCACCGGAAGCCTTGAATGCCTCCACGCCGTCCTGTACGTTCTTGATGGAGGGATTGGGCTTGATCTCGGAGAAAACTGCATAAGCAATGTTGTTTGCATCAAGCAGATCCGTCACCTTTGCAGTTACGCCGAACTTGATGAGATCGGGGTCGGAGCAGACGAATGCCTTCTGGAAACCTCTGCCCTGTACTTCTGTGATAATGTCGGCAATCGCACCTGCGCCGTGGTAGGATGTGCCGTTCAAAACGATTCTCTGTGCCATAGGGGGATACTTCCTTTCCGAATTAAGTTGGTTATATTATAGCATATCTTTATGCGTTTGTCAATGGAATTTGTGTGAAATGTATTGAATGACACTTTTACGAAAACCGCCCTTTCCACAGGGAGTGATGTCATCAACTTTAGGAAAGTTGTGCAAAGATTCCCCATCCCCTCCCCGAGGGGAGGGGCTATTAGTGGAGGCGGCTGCGCCGCCTCCACCGCCCAAGGGGCTACCGCCCCTTGGAACCCCGCTTTGGGGACTTCGTCCCCTTGCC
>JAZNKY010000126.1:0-60038 GCA_045578805.1 Oscillospiraceae bacterium | reverse complement strand
CGTGGGGAGTCGCCGCCTCCGCCAAAGGCTGCCGCCTTTTGAAACCGATTATTTTGAAAATTGATTTGCGTGGTATTTTATTGAATGGAGGGTAAGACATCCGCCATTCTGCCGATTCCTCCTACTCCTCCGTCACTGCATCCAGTGATACGGCGGATTTTTCGAGCTGTACGACAGTGCCGCTGGATTCATCCGTATAGTTATAGATCATGATCTCCACGCTCTTGGCATCCTCCGGAATCGTAAATGTCAGGGAAAGCTGACCGTTCTCATCGAACGGATGCTTGCCGAGCTGGGTCGTTTCGTTATGCACCCAGACACCTGCATTTCCTGTTTCCGCATTGATGGCATTGGGATCCCAGTAGCCGTAGGCAAGGTTCAGATAATTGCCGGCTTCCGCGCTGAACTGCATGGTAACAGTTTTGCCGCCGTTTCCGTTGCGGATGCGCCACTGTCCCTCCTTGGTTGCCCAGAAGCCCACACGGTTATCTGCCGCCGGTGCGGTATTCCAGCCATTCAGGAGCCGTTTCAGTGCTGCAAGATCAAAGGCATTCACGCTGCCGTCCGCTGTCAGTTCAGCATTCTCTGCGGAGATCACAGCGTCGGGCTTTGCCAGCAGCCAGTCGTTCAGCGCACACACATCCGCTGCATCCACGGTACCGTCAGCATTCACATCGCCGCGCATGGTGTATGCCTCAGCTGTCAGTTCGATCTGCACCACCGTCATGGCAGGGATCTCCAGTGTGAGCTGGTTGTCCGTGATGCTGTTCACTGTTTGCAGGAGCTGGATCTCACTGGAATCCCCCGTAATGCCATACACCTTTGCGGAGCTGTACTCCGCGGAGGAATCCAGTGTGATATGAGCATTCTGCGTTTCGGTCAGTCTCTTGTTGGTCAATACCATCGTCATGCGGGATTCATCCGTGCCGTCAATGGCAGCATAGACTGTACCCTTTGCAATGTCCGAGGAAGAAGCAGTGAGCAGGGTATCCCCGAAAGCAGAGCCGTTTCTGTCATAGTTGGTATAGAGATTGATTGCGGAAAGCTGGTAGCTGAAATCATCATTGAGTGCCCAGAGGTTAGACACATACACACCGTTGGATGCAAACACGCCGAGAGCGTCCGCCTGTGCAACGGCACCGGAAATCTGATTGCCGCCGCCGAAATTGTATTCCGTAAGGGCAATTTTCGTATCCGGATAATAGGCATCAATGGATTCCTGTACACGAGGGAAGAGCGGCATATATTCCGGATAGTTATCCGCAAGCCAGCTGGTCTCCAGATACGTCCGATCCCAGAGGGAACGTGTCGCCTGCACTCTTGCCTCAATGCAGGAGGTATGGGTGGGATCCTCGCACTCCGTCACGCGGCACTCGCCCTTGGCTTCGGAATAGTAGTGCAGGTCGATGACATCCACAAGCCTCTTGCCGTGCGTTTCCTCCGCCTTTGCCATTTCATCCAGATAATAGGACAAAAACCAGTCATATTCCGACGAATGACTTTCCCAGTCGGGGGCACTGTTGCAATGGATGTAAGCCGGCACGCCGTAGAAAGCAAGCCCGAAGATCTCCGCCTTCGGATCGACCGCCTTGATGGCGGAGGCATAGCTTACCGATTTGGTCACCAGCTCCTCGCAGGTCGTCTTTTCGGGATGCATTCTTGCATGGGTCGCGCTCCACAAAGTCGGCTCGTTGTCGAGGTTGTACGCCTGATAGCCCGTTTCGCTGGAAGCGTCGCCGAGGTTCTGCACCAGGTAGTTGACGTATTCGTCCATATAGACCACACCGTCCGTGGTATCGGGTGTCAGGGAGAATGCGCTGCCCTTGGCAGGCTTCACCTCGATCCAGCGGGATGAGGGCGCGATCTCCGTCTCTGTTACCTCGCCGTCATCATCCGCAGCGACATAGCCCGCCATCTGGATGGTCGTGATCTTGTAGGGAACGTTCTTCTCTGCCGCCTCCCTTGCAAAGCCCAGCGCAGGCGCACCGGGGATGGCAAGCTGTTCCTTATCAAAGTCTACCAGATACTGGTCGGAATAGTGCAGATAATCCCGTCCGGCGTTGGAGAAATTGGTTTCCCAGTTGTAGCCGGAAAAACGGTTGCCGCCCTGACGTGCAGAGAACGCATCTGCAGGATAGAGATATTCCTCCTCACGGAACTGGCTGTTGACACCGTAGAGATAGGGGCTGATGGCTTTACGGCTGCCGTCCGCCTCCACCAGCACTTCAAGATCATAGGCATCCGCCGCCTGGATCTTCTGTGGCAGGGAAGCCGTCACAGCTGTCCCGCAGAGAACCACTGCCATCACTGCCGCACTCATTTTTTTATGCATAAAAACACCGTCCTTTTCAAGTAATATTACCTTTATTATAGCACTTGTATTGTGAATATTTGCTAAAAATATATGACGGAATGATGAATTATACATAGGAGATGTTTGGTGCAGTATAAGGATAGTTTCAAAAGGTGATAGTCTCAGTCTGTCGAAAAACCTCAATAGAGGTTCAAAGGGCTTTGCCCTTTGGCGGGTGGAGGGCGACTCCCCACGGGGTGGGGAGATGCCGAACGAAGTGAGGCAGAGGGGACGGTGGCAGTAAGCCACGCAGTACCCTCCAGATATAGCCCCTCCCGCGCTGGGGGAGGGGTTGGGTTGGGGGAGTTTCGGTGTGCTAACCCCCGAAAAAGACCTTTTGTCAAGTTAATCACTGCAAAAAACGATTATTTGTCAGAACCTACTTGACAACACATAGTAGATATGCTATAATAAAACCAAACTACTCAGTAACACAAAGTAGCTTGCGGAAAGGAGGACGTATCTTGAAGGATTCACAATTACTGCGCGGCATTCTGGAGGGCTGCGTGCTGGCGGTCATTGCCAAAGGGGAGACCTACGGCTATGAGATCCTGTCGGAGCTGGAAAAAAGCGGCTTCGAGAATCTGCTGGAGGGAACGCTCTATCCTGTGCTGACGCGCCTGGAGAAGAAAGCACTCATCGCCTGCAGGAAAGAAAAATCCCCGTTCGGACCGATCCGGAAATATTATTCGATCACAGAGCAGGGGCTTGCTGATCTGGCAGAATTTCAGCAGGTATATCAGAAGATCACCGCGGCAGCGGACGCAATACTGGGAAAAGGAGAGGAACAATGAGCTATTTAATGTATGTTGACAAGCTGAATGACAGCTATCGTGAGGTGTTCGGCAAAATTGAAGTATATCTGAACAACACCTATGTGGACGATGCCACCAGGGAGGAACAGCTCAGCGAGCTGCTTGACTGCCTGCTCAGTGCGCAGGAGGCAGGCAAGCCCGTGGAATCCGTGGTGGGGAATGATGTGCAGGATTTCTGCGAAAGCTTCTGTTCCGGCTACGACTGGAAAAACCGTCTGCTGCATTTTCTGGAAATGCTGCAAACCCTTGCGTGGATCCTGCTGGTGCTCAATGCGCTCCATCTGCTTTCCCTGCTCGCTGACATGTCTATTGCACACGCACTTGCAGAGGAGGGGAGCGTTCATATGTCCGCGCTCATCATCGGTGCATTCTCCGGCGTACTCAGCGGTTTTGTCACGAAAAAGCTGATGTTCCGGATGAAAAAGCTTTCGCTCCATGTGCTCAATATCGTTACAGTGGTCGGTGCTGCCGTTGTCATTGTCCTCCTTTCCGAAGCTCTGCCGGTTGATCTGCTCCCGATCCCTGTGTGGGCATATCTGCTGTTCAGTCTTTTGTATATCATCATTTACCGCATTGCCAGCCGCAAACGCCGTGCCGAACGCGAGCAGTACCGCGTTTCCTTCAGCGAGATGGTCAGCGCGGAAATGGAACGAACCATCGACGAGGACATGCGGAAGGAATTTGCCAAGTGCAATGAGAAAAAAGCCAAAAAAGGCAAGCCCCTTCAGACATGGGAAGAATACCTTGTGCAGATGGAAAAGCAATGCAGTAAAATGGAGAAGATGAAGGGATACTTTATGAGCCTGCCGCTGCTCACAATTGCCGGATTTCTGGTCGGCGGCTGGGCAGTCAGCGGTCTGGAAGAAATGTTTGAAGGTTTTGGAGATCTTGTGTTCTTCATCATCATTATCCTTGCTGTGACCTATCCTATCATGTTCGGTTTATGGAAGATCACCCGAAAGAATGCGGCTTTGCGCCGCGCATGGCTCAGCACATCCCCGCAAGCAGCCCCTTCAGACGGGACACCGACATAGCCGGCAGATCATAGGCGGCATCAAGCATAGCATTCAGGTTTTCCTCGCTGTACTCGATCTCCTTGGAGTAGTTTTTTGCAATTTCTGCACAATCCTCTGTGGAAAGTCCGCCGCTGTGCCATTTCACCGCCCACAGCAGGGCGATGACACAGACACTCGTCACCGCAAGGACGGCGCGGGAGAGATATTCCTCATCAAATACCCCCTTGAGAAAATACCGCCAGATATAATACACCGCGATATTCCGCAGATACTTCGGTATCTGCGGATTTTCTGCAAGAAAACGCTGCTTGTCCGCCATGATCTTCGGCAGCGTTTCGATGGCATCGGCAAGCGCGGGATGCCATGCCGGGCTGATGGGTTCGAGCGTCCGCAGAAAATGCAGGATCTCCGCAATACCGCCGTTCTCTGCCGGAATTTCCAGGATCTTTTCCGGCATGGTGAAGCAGCCGTTGTCCGTGCAGTCCTGTGCGGTAAGCACGAGATCAAGAACGCGGTTCAGCCGTGCGGAAAGCGGCAGACTTTCGTCATGCAGCAGTGTGAACAGCTCCTCGCGCAGACAATGCAGGAACTCATACAGCTTTGCGTCATAGGGCGCACAGTCCTCATCCGGCACCTCTGTTTCTGTGACGGAGAATGGTGCCTCCTGCATCAGAATGATGCGGGCAGCCTCCTCACAGCCCATGCCGATGCCGCCCTCCCTGACTGTGCCGAACCATTCATAAAAACGCGGATGGTCAGTGCAGATCTGACAGAGAGCTTCTTCGCCGAGCTGGGTGTAAATATCGCAGAGATTCCGGTCATTGAGGAACGGACAGCGTTCCTGCTCACCAAGAACGAAGCAGGACGGTTCTCCGAAGCAGATCTGCGCCCGCAGACGTTCTCCGAAATCTCCCGTAACAGCGCGGTATTTTTTCGCAGTCGAGTTATCAATATCAATTTCCCAGCCGATGCAGCAATTGTCGCGGCATTTGTCGGCGATACAATGGAAGTCGTGATAATAGGATGGTACTCTAAAAATCATAATTACCTCACAATATTGTTGATTTGCTTCATTATACCACGCCGCCCCGAAAAATGCAACTCTATTTGACAAATTGTGCCTTATGGATTATAATAAAGTACAGTATAATGTAAGATTATATTGATCAGGCAATTAAAGTTCGACAGTGGTTTCAAAAGGCGGTAGCCTTTGGCGGGTCGCGGGGGCGCAGCCCCCGCCCCAAATCCTCCTCTCTTTGGAAGGGGGCAGTTTCGGGGTGCTAACCTCAGAAAAGTATCTATATTTAGTTGCCAAAGCAATAACAAGGAGAGAATTGCTATGAACAGAACATCATCTGATTTATGCCATGGACCGATTTTCAGGAATCTGATCCTGTACACCATCCCCATCATCCTGACAGGAATATTGCAGCTCCTGTTCAACGCTGCCGACCTTGTAGTCGTGGGAAGATACTGCGGCAGTATTTCCGTCGGTGCGGTAGGTGCTACCAGTGCCATCATCAATCTGCTCGTCAACCTCTTTATCGGATTGTCCGTCGGCGCGGGCGTGACCGTTGCGCATGGCATCGGTGCCGGACGCACTGAAGAGGTCCGCCGCATCGTCCATACTGCCATCCCCACTGCCTTCCTCAGCGGCATCGTACTGACTTTTATCGGCATCTTTGGCGCGGAATTTTTTCTGCGGCTCATGGGAACGCCGGATGATGTCCTCCGGCTTTCCACAATCTACATGCAGACCTATTTCGTCGGTATTTCCGCAAGTATGGTCTATAATTTCGGTGCTGCCATCCTCCGCGCCGCAGGCGACACCCGCAGTCCGCTGCTGTTTCTCACAGCGGCAGGCGTGCTGAATGTCATCCTCAATCTCATCTTCGTGATCTGCTTCCATATGGATGTGGCAGGCGTAGGGCTTGCAACCTCCATTTCGCAGATGCTTTCCGCTGCCCTTGTTGTGATCGCCCTCATGCGGCGCGAGGATGCGTGCCGGCTTGTCCTCCGGAACATGCATATCTATTCCAGAGAGCTGCTGCGCATCGTGCGCATCGGACTGCCCGCCGGCATCCAGGGCTCGCTCTTCTCCATTTCCAACGTACTCATCCAGTCCTCCATTAATTCCTTCGGCTCACTGGTCGTTTCCGGAAACGCCGCCGCCGGCAATATTGAGGGCTTTGTATTCACGACCATGAATGCCTTCCACCAGACCGCAGTCAACTTCACCGGTCAGAACTACGGTGCGGGCAGATTCGACCGCATCCGCAGTGTGCGCACCATTTCCCTTGTCAGTGTTTTTGCGGTGGGACTGGTATTCGGGTTTGCAGTGTATCTCTTTGGCAGACCCCTTCTGCACATCTATATCCCCGATTCTCCGGAAGCCATTGAATTTGGTATGCTGCGCCTTGCCTGGATCTGTCTGCCCTATTTCCTCTGCGGCATGATGGATGTGATGACCGGCATGATCCGCGGACTGGACTCCTCCTTTGTGCCGATGATCATCAGCATTCTCGGTGTATGCGCCTTCCGTGTTTTCTGGATCGCCTTTATTTTCAGCATCCCGCAGTACCATACCCTTTCCTGCCTGTACCTTTCTTATACCATCTCATGGAGCCTGACCCTTGCCGCCCAGCTGATCGCCTTCCATATCGTGTGCAGAAAACGCGAACTGCAGATGGCGGGCGTATAGACGGCGCACTCCCCAGCAGAAATGTTTACAATTTCAGGAATGATTTGTTATTGCATTCATTGACGCTATGTAGTATAATAAAGGTATATTGCATTTTGGATATACGAATGGAGGAACCAACATGAAAAAAAGAAAGCTATCCGCATTTCTGGTTGCAGGAATGCTGATGCTGTCCGGATGTGGTACGAATGCCTCCGCACCGGCAGAACCGTTGGGGGATCTGGATGCGGAGGAGATTGCAGAAAAAATGAATCTTGGCTGGAATCTTGGCAACACCTTCGATGCCTACAGTGACGGCAGAGCAGGGGAGAATGCATGGGGCAACCCGAATGTGACAAAGGAGCTGATCCAGGCGGTCAAGGCAAACGGCTTTGACACCATCCGCATTCCCGTCAGCTACCTCGGCAGAACCGGCGAGGCTCCGGATTACACCGTGGAAGCCGCCTGGCTCGACCGCATCCAGGAGGTCGTGGACTATGCAATGGAGGCTGGTTTGTACACCATTATCAACATCCATCACGACGGCAACAACGATACTGCCAACGGCGCATGGATCGACTGCACCGCAGAGGATCAGAAGCCCATTCTGGAGAAGTTCAGCAAGCTCTGGGAGCAGATCGCCGCACGCTTTGCGGAGTACGACGAGCGTCTGATCTTCGAGAGCATGAATGAGATTCATGACGGCACCTACCAGAAGCCCTCCGGCGAAAGCGGACAGCGGTTCTATGACAATATCAACGCCCTCAACCAGGTGTTTGTGGATACCGTCCGCGCATCCGGCGGAAAGAATGCAAATCGCTGGCTGCTGGTGCCCGGCTACAATACAAACATCGACTACACCATCGAGGGTTTTGTACTGCCGGAGGATCCTGCGGAACACCGCCTGATGGTGTCTGCACATTTCTACGATCCCTACCAGTATGCACTGGAGGAGAATTTCAATACCGCCGTCTGGGGCAAGGATGCAGAAGGAAACTGCGGCTGGGGCAATGAGGAGCATGTGGACGCGCAGTTTGCCAGGATGGAAAGCACCTATGTGGACAACGGCATTCCGGTCATTATCGGTGAATACGGTGCCATCAACAAGCACAATGATGAGTACCGTAATTATTACATGGAGTATGTGACGAAATCCGCACTTGACCATGACCTGGTCCCTGTGTACTGGGACAACGGCTATGACGGCGATTTCGGCTTTGCACTGTTTGACCGAGCAACCGGTGATGTTCTCCACGAAGAACTGCTTGATGCCATGAACAGGGCATCCTCCGGTAAGGATTATACGGTGAAGGCTCCGTGACACCGCAGGAAATTCTACAGCAGTATTTCGGTTATGCGCAGTTCCGCAGGGGACAGGAGGAGCTGATCTGCAATATTCTCTCCGGCAGGGATACGGTCGGCATCATGCCCACCGGTGCCGGAAAATCCATCTGCTACCAGGTGCCCGCCCTCATGCTGGAGGGGCTGACCATCGTGATCTCGCCCCTCATTTCGCTCATGCAGGATCAGGTCGATACCCTGCGTATGAACGGCATCCCGGCGGCATTCCTCAACAGTGCCCTTTCTGCGGAGGAATACCGCAGTACACTTTCACAGGTCTACAGCGGCAGTGTGAAGATCCTCTACGCTGCTCCGGAACGACTTGAAACCGAGAGCTTTCTGCATATTGCCCAGCAGATCCCCATTTCCATGGTGACTGTGGACGAGGCGCACTGCGTTTCTCAATGGGGACAGGACTTCCGTCCGAGCTACCTGAAGATCACCGAGTTTCTGCGCCTCCTCCCATACCGTCCGCGCATCAGCGCGTTCACCGCAACGGCAACACAGGCGGTTTGTGAGGACATCGTGCGCATTCTCGGACTGCAGGATCCCTTCACGATGACCACGGGCTTTGACCGTGAGAATCTCTATTTCGGCGTACAGCAGCCCCGCGACAAATTCCGCGCACTTCTGGAGATCATCAGTTCTCATCCGAACCAGTCTGGCATCATCTATTGCCTGACCCGCAAGCTGGTGGAGCAGGTCTGTGAGGATCTGTGTGAGAACGGCATTTCTGCCGCGCGTTACCACGCAGGACTCTCCGACGAGGAACGCCGTGCCAATCAGGAGGCTTTCCTCTACGACCGCATCCCGGTCATGGTCGCCACGAATGCATTCGGTATGGGTATTGACAAGTCAAATGTAAGCTTTGTTGTGCATTACAATATGCCCAAAAACCTGGAGAGCTATTATCAGGAGGCGGGGCGTGCCGGACGTGACGGCAGCCCGGCGGACTGCATTCTTCTTTACAGCGGTCAGGATGTCCGCACGAACCAGTTCATGATCAGCCACGGCAATGACAATGCGGAGCTGAGCGAAGCCGCCCGCGCCGTGATACGTCAGCAGGATGAGGAACGCCTGAAAAAAATGACCTATTATGCCACCCGCCAGAGCTGTCTGCGGCAGTACATGCTGGAATATTTCGGCGAACAGTCCAAGGGCTTCTGCGGGAACTGCAGCTGCTGCAGAAGCAATTATGAGCAGCGGGATATGACGATTGAGGCGCAGAAGATCATCTCCTGCATCTACCGGCTCCAGCAGCGGGATCTGCAGTTCGGGGCCGCCGCCCTGACGGACATTCTGCGGGGGAGCAAGGCGGAGAAATATGCAAAATTCCGCTTTGCGGACACGCTGTCCACCTTCGGCATCATGGAGGATGTTTCCGCAAAGCTCTGCCGCGATATGATACAGCACCTGCTGACGGAGGAGTGGATCTCCCAGGCGGGGGAATACCATGTCCTCACACTCAACCGCAATTCTGCAAGGCTTCTGCGCGAAAAATGCACTGTTTCCCTGAATGTGCTGAAGGAGGCACCACCGCCGGAGAAGAAAGCCTCGCGGAATGCTGTCGAAGCCTCCGATCCCGCCCTTTTTGAGAAGCTCAAGGAGTGCCGCGCAGGTCTTGCCGCGAAGGAACGTGTTCCGGCGTATATCATCTTTACTGATGCCTCCCTGCGTGACATGTGCGAAAAGCGTCCCCTGAATGAAATGGCGTTCCTCGCCGTGTCCGGCGTGGGACGCAGAAAGCTGGAAAAATACGGTGAAGCCTTCATGGATGTGATCCGTACCTACATAAAAGAAAACCAAGAACGATCAATGTCATCAACTTAAGCGGGGGCAAGGGGCGGCAGCCTAACAGGCTCCCGTCCCCTCTGCCACTTCGTGACATCTCCCCACCCCGTGGGGAGTCACTCCAAAAACCGCCGCAGGCGGAAGCGGGGCAGGGGGTGGGCAAGCTTTGCCCAACTTTCCTAAAGTTGACGACATTGTCGAACGATAAGGAGCAGATTTATGGACATTATTCAGATCCTGACCGAAGAATTTTCCGTCCGCCGTGAGCAGGCGGAAAATGTGACCGCCCTGCTTGATGACGGCAAGACTGTGCCGTTCATCGCACGTTACCGTAAGGAACAGACCGGCGCACTCGATGACCAGACTATCCGCCGCATGGCTCTGCGTCTGCAGGCACTGCGCAATCTCGAAGCACGCAAGGAAGAGATCCGCGCCGCTATCGAGGGAAAGGGCGCATTGACACCCCAGCTCGAAAAAGCCCTTGCAGCGGCGAAAACCATGACCGAAGCGGAGGACATCTACCGTCCGTTCAAGGAAAAACGCAGCACCAGAGGCTCAAAGGCGCGTGAACGCGGACTTGCGCCGCTTGCCGAGATCCTGCTGGCACAGGCACATTCCACCGTTCCGGAGGATGCCGCACAGGCGTTCGTGGATGCGGAAAAGGAGGTTCCTGACGTGCAGGCGGCATTGCAGGGCGCAATGGACATCATCGCGGAGGACATTTCCGATGACGCGCAGGTACGTCAGAAAATGCGTGACCTCTACCAGAGATTCGGCAATTTTGTCTGCACTGCCGCCGATCCGGAACAGGACAGCGTGTACCGCGATTATTACGAGTTTGAAAAATTCGTCCCGAAAATGGCAGGTCACCAGATCCTCGCCGTTCACCGAGGCGAAAAGGAGGGTCTTCTCAAGGTGAACATCACCACAGCCGAGGGACAGAGCGAACAGATCTGCGCAAGAGCTTATGTGAAGAACCAGTCCGCCTGCGGTGAGCTGGTGCGCCTTGCAGCATGTGACAGTGCCAAGCGTCTCATCGTTCCCTCCATTATCCGTGAGGTGAGAAATGCCCTCTTCGAGAACGCCTGCCAGAATGCGATCAAGGTATTTGCATCCAATCTCGGACAGCTTCTCATGCAGCCGCCGCTGAAAAATACTGTCACCCTCGGACTTGATCCTGCCTATAGAACCGGCTGCAAAATTGCCGTGGTCGATGCCACCGGCAAGGTGCTGGACACCACCGTCATCTACCCCACACCGCCGCAGAATAAGACAAGGGAATCTGCCCGGACGCTCACTGCACTTGTGAAAAAGCACGGTGTTACGGCGATTTCCATCGGCAATGGCACCGCCTCCCGCGAATCCGAGAGCTTTGTGGCAGACCTCCTTCCGGAGCTGCCGCATAAGGTATCCTACATGGTCGTTTCCGAAGCGGGTGCGTCCGTGTATTCCGCATCGGAGCTTGCCGCAGAGGAATTTCCGGAATATGACGTATCCCTCAGAAGTGCCGTTTCCATCGCCCGCCGCCTGCAGGATCCTCTTGCAGAGCTGGTGAAGATCGACCCCAAGGCGATCGGCGTAGGGCAGTACCAGCATGACATGCCGAAGAACGACCTCCAGACTGCCTTGGACGGCGTGGTAGAGGAATGCGTGAACGCAGTCGGCGTGGATGTGAACACGGCATCCGCACCGCTTTTGTCCCATATTGCAGGCATCAGCGGCACTGTGGCAAAGAATATCGTGAAGTACCGTGAGGAGAACGGCGCGTTCCAGAACCGCCGCCAGCTCCTGAAGGTGCCGAAGCTCGGACCCAAGGCATTTGAGCAGTGCGCGGGCTTTCTGCGTATTCCCGGCGGCACCCAGCCGCTGGACAACACCGCCGTGCATCCGGAGGCATATGATGCCGCAAAGTCGCTCCTGCAGAGATTCGGCTATTCTCTGGAGGATGCCGCCGGCGGAAAGCTGGGAGGACTTGGCGATCAGGTGAAGAAAGCCGGTACCGCCACGCTTGCCAAGGAGCTGAACATCGGCAGCTATACGCTCAATGACATGGTTGCGGAGTTGCAGAAGCCCGGACGCGATCCGCG
Organism: Oscillospiraceae bacterium; assembly: GCA_045578805.1. Classification (GTDB taxonomy): domain Bacteria; phylum Bacillota; class Clostridia; order Oscillospirales; family Ruminococcaceae; genus UBA3855. The sequence continues at coordinate 47,955 of JAZNKY010000126.1, read as the reverse complement.
TGACCTTCTGCCGCCTCCCTTGATGCGAAGCGGCAGCGTCATGGAGATCACCGACCTCAAGCCCGGAATGCAGATGATGGGTACAGTGCGCAATATTGTGGATTTCGGCTGTTTTGTGGACATCGGCGTACATGAGGATGGTCTGGTGCATATCTCCCAGATCTGCGACCGCTTCATCAAACACCCCCTCGAAGCCGTCAAGGTCGGCGATGTCGTGCAGGTGACAGTGCTGGAGGTCGATGCCAAGAGAAAGAGAATCGGACTGACCATGAAGAAGAGCAAACAATAAGGGGGTATGGGGGAAAGCTGCGCCCTTGCCTTGGAGCGACTGAGCCTGCGAAGGAGCGCAGAGGCAAGCCTCCCCGCGTAGCGTCCCCCCATTTAAAATAAGAAAGGAAGGATTTATGATGAAAACAAGAGAAAAAAAGACACTGCAGGTCGTCCTTCTCAGCATCCTCTGCTTTATCCTCACTGCACTCCTCGGTACAGGCGTACTCCTCACTGTGAGTATGCGCCGTGCGGCAAAGGAACGCGTGCTGACAGCAGCAGTGGAGAAATTCCCGCTGGAGGAACTCATGCTCGAAAACAGCTCCGCCGCCCAGCATATTCTGGATGAGTTCGTAGCGGATGAGCGCGTGACGCTTGAAAATGTACAGCGCATCATGGAAAACGGCACCTTCTCCGGCTTTGCCGCAGAGATCATGGATGAATACAATTCCTACCTGGTGGACGGCGGTGTCTTCCCGCAGATCGAGCCGGAGGAGTTTGTCCGCCTGATTGAAGAGAACGAAGCCCTCATCCTGGAGGAGACCGGGCTGGAGTTCCTGGATCCCGATAAGCAGAAACTTCGTGAAAATCTCGAACAGCCGCTGAAAGCCTGGAATATTGCAATGGAGCAGAGTCTGCACAAGGGCATAAACGGCTTTACCGCCAGAGCAACCGTCTCCCTCTGGCTTCCTGTCACCCTCGGTGTATTCCTGCTTGCCATTCTTGTCTGGATGGTGATCTTCTACGTCCGGGGCAGCTTCCGTGCGGGGACAGCTTTCAAGGTCTACAGTATCGCGCTGTTCGTTCCCTGTGCTGTGATGCTGGGCGGTCTGTGTCTGACCGATCTGATCGCCAGTGCGGAGATCCCGTTCATTCAGGATTCTATGATACTGCTCTATGATACCCTCCTCCCCGTAGCCGGCATCGGCTCGGCGGTGTGCGTTCTGCTTTTTGTGACCGGTGTTATGTGCAGCCTGCTTTCTGCAAAATTTCGCCCCGCTGCGGATGCCGATGAGTATAATGGCAGCTATGACAGCGAGTATGACAACACCTATGACCGTTTTGACCGCAGCACACCGGAGGATACAGCGCAGGAGGAAGCGGACACACAGCCGGAGGAACCCGAGGTAAAACGCCAGTACTGCCGCAACTGCGGCAAGCCGCTGGTCAATCCGGACGCAAAGTTCTGCTACCAGTGCGGAAACGTGCAGGAGCATGTTTCTTCTGAGGATCTGTCCATATAAAAGGAAAGGGAGTCACAGATGACACTCTTAACCACACTGCACAAACAAACCCTCCCCGCTTTGTGCAAGTATCACACTTGTTTTTTGACGAAAAATGTGTTATAATATTTAAAGGTATTTCCGCCATGAGCCATGCCCCGTGCATGGCTCAAAAAATATTTTGAAAGGAGGCGTATGGATTTAAGAAAATCCATACATACATCTTATGGAAAGTAACCTGATCATCATGCTCATTACCATTGTCGCTTATATGCTGATGATGGTGGTCATCGGCATTGTTTGTTCCAGGAAGAACGAGAATGTCGGCGACTTCTACCTCGGCGGCAGAAAGCTCGGCCCGATTGTCACTGCAATGAGTGCGGAGGCATCCGACATGAGCAGCTGGCTGCTGATGGGTCTGCCCGGCGTTGCCTATCTCACAGGCTGTGCCGAGGCTGGCTGGACTGCCATCGGTCTCGCAATCGGTACATATGTCAACTGGCTGATCGTGGCGAAGCGTCTGCGTGTCTATACACAGACCTGCGGTGCGATCACACTCCCCGGCTTCTTTGCAAACCGTTACCGTGACCAGAAGAACATCCTCATGGGCATTGCTGCCATCATCATTCTGGTGTTCTTCGTTCCCTACACAGCATCCGGCTTTGCTGCCTGCGGCAAGCTTTTTGCGACGCTCTTCGGTCTGGACTATCATGTTGCCATGATCGCAAGTGCCATCATCATCGTGGCATACACCAGCGTCGGCGGCTTCCTTGCCGCATCCACCACTGACCTCATTCAGAGTATCGTTATGACGGCGGCTCTGGTGATTCTGGTATTCTTCGGCGTATCCGCAGCGGGCGGCATGGGTGCAGTGATGGAAAATGCAGAGGGTCTGAAAGACTACCTCTCTTTCACCGCACTGCATAATCCGGACGGCGGCGAATCCACCCCCTACGGCGGACTTTCCATTGCGTCCACACTGGCATGGGGTCTCGGCTATTTCGGTATGCCCCACATCCTCCTGCGCTTCATGGCGATCGAGGACAAGAATAAGGTGAAGATCTCCAGAAGGATCGCATCCGTATGGGTTGTGATCTCCATGGGCGTGGCAATTTTCATCGGTATCATCGGCAATGCGCTGTCCGCACAGGGCTCGATCGAAACACTGGTCGGCAGTTCTCAGGCGGAGACCATCATCATGAAAATGGCAACCTTCATGAGCGAGCACGGCGCGATCATGGCAATTCTGGGCGGTCTGATCTTCTCCGGCATTCTGGCATCCACCATGTCCACATCCGACTCCCAGCTGCTGGCAGCATCCTCCAGTATGTCCGAAGACCTGCTCAAGGGTATGCTGAACATCAAGCTTTCGGAAAAGCAGTCCATGCTCTCTGCAAGAGTGGTACTGGTAGTCATTTCTGTACTTTCCGTATTCATTGCATGGAATCCGGACAGCTCCGTATTCCGCATTGTATCCTTTGCATGGGCTGGCTTCGGTGCAACCTTTGCTCCTGTCATGCTCCTTGCCCTGTTCTGGAAGCGTTCCACCAAGTGGGGCGCACTCGCAGGCATGGTATCCGGCGGTATCATGGTATTCGTATGGAAGTTCGTGCTTGCGCCGCTGGGCGGTCTGTGGTCGATCTATGAGCTGCTTCCGGCATTTGTTGTGGCACTCGTTGTCAATGTTGTGGTATCCCTCACAGCCAAGCAGGACGAGAAGGAATTCGATGATATGGCAAAGGAATTTGATGCAGTGAATGTAGAGATGAAGCAGTGAGTCACTGCGCACTATAACAAGAAATCCCCCTCCATTTTTCAGGAGGGGGATTTGTTTATTAGCCGTTTTCTCTTTTATCCAGTGCATCGAAAAAGCATTTGACGATTTTTTGTGCAGACGCAATTTCAGACATTGACCGTCCCGCAGTCATTGCTTGCCATTCTGTAAATAAGGTCTTTTCATTTTGAGGAATATCTCCAAACAGCAGATGATCCGCACTGATTCCAAGAACTTCTGCTATTTTTTTTACAATATCCGTACTGGGGTTTCGCTTATCCAATTCAATCAATGCCATGTAGCTTTCACTGATAAATATACTCTCCGCAAGTCTCGCTTGTGTATAACCTGCTTTTTTTCGTGCTTCTCTGATTCTTGCGCCGATTGTTTTACCCATGTCTTCACCACCTTATTATAATGATAACACATTTTTAGTGTTTTTTTAATTTCTAAGAGAAAAGAAAAACTTGACAAATAGAAAACTATATGGTATAATGTAGGAAAGTATTATATATTTCGACACATGAAAGGGTTGAGGTGGTTTTTATGGAGACGGTTTTTCAAGCAATCATGGACTTTATAGATTATTTGACTTGTGAAATGCGAAAATCTGATTTGATTCTGTCTTATGAGGAACTGGATTATTATGCGGATAGGTTACATATTGGTCACTTCTTTATAGGCGAATTGAATGTAGTCGTAGTTTTTCTATTGATTTTTCCTTTTGTTGCGGCACTAATCATGCGGAGAATCTATTGCAAAGTTTACCTTAAAGAGAACTTTGGGAGAGAATATACAACGATACCTCACTTTCTTTTTAGTGAGATAATGGGTGAAAATTCTTTTTTACAAAAATAGATAAGGGAACAATTGCTTATTTGATTACGTTGTTTGGAATTTATTTTAGTCTTTTAGTAGGTTTGAGTGGCTATTTGGTATTTAAAAAATATGTCATTGTATCTCTTTTTATGTTTATGCTTGCGTTGGTGATCATATTTTTTTGTATTCGTGGAAACCTTCGATTGATGGGAACATTGAAAGGATACATATTTACAGCAATTCAACTGATACTTTGTTCAGAAATCGGAAGAATGAGCGTTCTTAGTGGTTTCATTCTGCTGATTTGCTTAAAATATCTTGTTTCATTTTTTACAACTGGAGTTTTAATTGTTTTTGGTACTGATTTTTCATTTCCCAATGCCTCCAGAGATGATGACAACTTTGTAGAAAGAGCTACCCGAAAATACCATGAATACACTGGCAATTCTGTCAATAAATATGACTATGCCAGTGAAGATGCGTTCGGACATATTCAGCTCCGTGGTGAGGATGGCGAAGAAATTGAGATTTATGAGGACAGAGCCGGAAATTACAGACGTGTGGATAATGATCAATTGATTGATTAAATCTTATGCATAGAAGAATCCCCCTCCTTTTTTCAGGAGGGGGATTTGTTTATCAGGATGTAACCGGCAGCTCTGTCACCATACCGATCGTATATTTCAGAATATTCAGCGCATCGGTGGAGGTGGGCTTGCTGTCGAGGTCAACGTCAGCATTGATCGCACCCTGCTCGCTCAGTGCCTCACCGGTCAGGAGGTTCTTGTTCAGCGTCAGGACATCCAGAATGTCCACAGTGCCATCCGTGTTTACATCACCGTACTGCGCCTCGTCCGGTACCGTGCTGCTGTCCTCAGTAGGAGCTGTTGTTTCTGTCGGCTCTTCGCCCTCCGTGATCGGATAGGTCTTCAGATCCGGCAGCTCATCGAGCGTGATACAGTAGTCACTTTGGTAGATCTCGATCAGATTTTCCAGCGGATTGTTCTGCTCACTTGTCAGATAATTCATGTACCACGGGCAGAAATACAGCCATGCCGCCTTGTCATTCACCAGATTTTCGAGTGACGGAATGGAGTCATTCTCCGTCATGGCAACCATCTTTTCACCATCCGTACTCTGTACCAGACTGTAGAAGGTGGAGGAGATGGAGCTGAGATTGGGCAGACCATCGACCGCATTGTACTTGTCATAGCCGACCATATCGACCACATCATCACCCGGATACCAGTCCGCAGAGGTTTCATAGGTATAGCCCGTCCACTGCCAGATCAGGTTATCCAGACCGTAAACATTCGTCAGCTGGTCATACAGCAGGCGGTAGAGCTTCTTGCAGGATTCAGGGCCTTCCGCACCCCACCAGAACCATGCGCCCTCGGCTTCGTGCAGGGGTCTCCAGAGGATCGGCACATCCGCATCCTCCAGCTTCTGCAGCTCTCCGGCGATCAGCTCAATATCCTTGAGAATCAGCTCATGCTCCCAGGTACCCTCCGTCACGGCATTGGTGACGCTGAATGTGGTAAAGGGGGTATTGCCGGTGGATTCCACATAGAATGCAGTCTCCGTACTGCCCTCCTCCGTGGGGACATTCCAGTGCCAGCTCACAGTTGCGATGCCGCCGTATTCGTTCACCCATTCAATGCAGCGTTCCGGTGCCTGGTCACGCCAGTCGGTGGTGGTGTTGTAGGCGAGAAAGTCAATGCCGCGGATCGCCGGCTGTTCGCCGGTGTGTTCGAGGATGTATTCAAATTCGGCTTCGTTGTCCTTGATATAGGTGTCCGGATCGTTCCAGGAATTATAGTTGTGCGAACCGCAGTATTCCTGCTGTCCGGCAAGGATATGCTCGCCGTAGACATCACAGAGGTAGTTATACAGACGCTTGGTGGAATCGGATGCATTCGGGTTGGAAAGCTGGCGTGTGGGCGTGAGGTTCGTCAGGCTCTCATCCGCCGGCTGGAGTGTCAGATAATCAAAGAAGGTATAGCCCCAGTAGGATTTCAGCTCAATGGTATTTGTGCCTTTCTGCAGATTGACCACACCGCCGGAGGTCTCCGCAAAGGTCAGGTTATGCTGGAAACTGACCTCGCCCTGATTGACACCGTTGATGTTCAGATACTGCACCTTCTTGTTCGGATCATACGGCTCTGCATAGCAGATGTTCATCTCATAGAGTCCTGTTTCCGGTACTTCCACCGTTACGGAAACGGTCGTACCCTTCTGGTCGAGATAGGAAAAGCCCGTACCGGAGAAATTCGTCAGATCGTAGTCCTCGCCGGTGCCGTCCTCTGCCGTATTGCCCGTCCAGCCCTCCGTGTAGATCTTGCCGCCCGCGGTTGCGCCATCCTCAAATTCATATTTGAGGATCTCGGCCGCCGCCGCCTGCGGTACATTCTGCATCTGCGGCACCGCCGGCACTGCAAGCGCAGCTGCCAGCAGCAGGGAAGCCGCTGCCGTCCATTTCTGATGTTTCATAAAAAATACTCCTTTCAGTTAAGTAAAAACGAATTAAATACATCTTAATTATACCACAGCTTTCCCTTAAATGCAATAGGAAAATGGAAATAAGTTTTGTACTGCATAAATCTTTTTCAAAAGGCGATAGCCTTTGGCGGCGGCGGGCAGTTTCGCACAACCATTTTAAATTTTCCTTGACATTCCCACCCATTCATGCTATAATAAAATCACCGGCACAGCCGGAACATTAACAAAAGGAGCGAATTGTTTGACACATTTCAACAAAAAGGAGATTGTATCCTGATCGGGAGGTCAGAGATCACATCCCAAAGACCTCCCATAGGATTTCACGAAATACGAAAATTCTCTGGAGGTAATTACAATGAACACAAACGAAATCATCATCCGACTGGAAACACCCGCTGACTATCGTACAGTGGAAGAACTCACCCGTGAGGCATTCTGGAACGAGTATGTTCCGGGCTGCAGTGAGCACTACTTTGTGCATACGATGCGTGAGCATCCCGACTTTATTCCGGAGCTGGCATTTGTTATGGAAAAGGACGGCGAGATCATCGGCAATGTCATGTACACAAAGTCCCGACTTGTGGACAAATTCGGCGAGGAGAAGACCATTCTCTCGTTCGGTCCGATCTGCATCCATCCGGCGTACCAGCGCAGAGGGTACAGCAGACTTTTGCTGGAGCATTCCTTTGCAAAGGCACTGGAGCTTGGCTTCGATGCCATCGTCAATTTCGGCAGTCCTGCGAATTATGTGGGACGGGGATTTGTCAGCTGTCAGAAGCACAATATCTGTCTGGAGGGCGATTATGTCCCGATGGCACTGCTCTGCAAGGAGCTGAAACCCGGTGCATTTGACGGCAGAAGATGGTATTTCCACGAAAGCACCGCGAGCGCACCCTGCGAGGATGAAGCAGCCGTTGCCGCATTCGATGCAGGCTTTCCGCCCAAGGAAAAACACTGGCAGCCGAGTCAGGAGATATTCTATATCCATTGCAGGTCGGGGATGAAGCTGGACTAAAGGAGAAAACCATGACATTGTATCGTCCCGTTGGCACAGCGGAACTGGAGCTGATCGTACAGAGCGGATACAGGGCATTTCCGCCCCGTCTTCCGGAACAGCCGATCTTCTATCCTGTGCAGAATGAAGAGTATGCCTGTGAAATCGCCCAAAAATGGACTGTCCGTGATCTGGCAGACCACAGGGGCTATGTGACACAGTTTGAGGTGGAGGATGATTATTGCAGGCAGTTTGCCGTGCAGACCGTCGGAAACCGCCATCATCAGGAACTCTGGATTCCTGCGGAGGAACTGGAGAACTTCAACCGCCATATCATTGGTATGATACAGGTCATCCGGACATTCTCTTGCGCTGGCGTGACGCATGGATAAGATTTATTTAAGCTGAAAATACTATACTTGCGTTGGTAATGCAAACAACGCCCCCATCCTTGCAAGCAGAGGATGGGGGCTATTGTTTTTTAGGTTTCAGTCGATTGTTTCCGTCATCTTCTTCAGATACTTCCGATACGTCGCAATGAACAGCACCACCGAAACCGTCGTTGCGAGGTAGTCCGTGATGGGCTGCGCCATCGAGAGGATTCTGGCATCATGGAATGTATTCAGAATGAGGATCGTCGGGATGAACAGGATACCCTGACGGCTCAACGAGAGAATCAGGGAGGGGAGAGCCGCACCGGTGGACTGGATCGCATTCATCAGCACGAACAGTACACCCAGAATGGGACCGGAATAAATATAAATTCTCGCAAACTGCATACCGAATGTGTACGCATCCGCATGGTCGAGGAATGCCGTAACCAGAGGACCTGCGAAAGAATAGCAGATCACCGTCATCACCGCACTCAGACAAAGCGCAAGACACAGGGAGAATTTCAGCACCGCCATGTAACGCTTGCGGTTGCCCGCGCCGAAGCAGTAGCCCAGCAGCGGCTGGATGCCCGTACCAAGTCCGATCAGGAGCATCACCACGATCATGTTGACCTTCATCGCAACGCCCAGACCTGCCACCGCCATATCCCCGTGCGGCTGCATGAGATTGTTGATGAGGATGTTGGAAAAGCTCATCAGCATACTGTTGAGGGATGCCGGAATGCCGATGGCACAGACACCCGCCGCAATGCCATTCCGCACACGGTAATGCTTCGGATGAATCGAGAGGATGGATTTTTTCGAGAGCAGATGGCACAGGTAGATCACCACGGAAACCATGTTGCCCAGTACGGTTGCAATTGCCGCACCTGCCACATCCCAGCCGAAGCCAAGGATCATGATCGGGTCGAAAATGATATTCACGAGATTTCCGGCGATCATGCCAGCCATCGCAACCACGGGTTTGCCCTCTGCACGGATGATATTGCTGAATGCGTTGCTCAGGATCAGTGCCGGAATGCCCGTCGCCACGATCGAGAGGTACTGCGACGCATAGCCAACTGTATCCGCGCTTGCGCCGATGAGCATACAGACCGGACGGCTGAAGAAGATCATGAAGATCACGGAGATCACGCCGATACCCAGCCCCGTCCAGAAGCAGAACGAGGAAATGCGCCGTGCCCGGCGTTCGTCCCCCTCGCCGAGTGTGCGGGAGATCAGGGAAGTGCCGCCGATACCGAAGAGCATACCGATCGCCATAAACAGCAGAAATGCCGGTGTTGCGACTGAAACCGCCGCTACCATGAGGGGATCCTTCGTCTGTCCGATAAAGAACGTATCCGCCAGATTGTACAGCAGCACCATGATCATGCTGACGATCGAGGGGATGATATTCGTGATGACTGCCTTCGGAACAGGCGCGTTCCGGAATAGTTCTAAGGTCTTGTCCTGCATATAATTTTCTCCCTTTTGTATATTTTCTATATAATATTGTATACCCCCTGCCGGAAAATGTCAAGCCTTGTCGTATAAAAATACATAATTTCCACAGCACAAGCAATATGTTACAAAATTTTGTTTTCAAATTTGTGCATTCCACACAAGGGGCAAAACGGATTATGCATTGACATTTTACGGAATTTGTGCTATTATATACATAAAGTTGAAAAAACAAATGTGAAAGGTGGAATATGTTATGCAATCTATCAAAAGGACAGCTGCGTTTCTCACGGCGATTCTGCTTTGTATGGGGACTGCGCCCGCAGTACCGCAGGCGGCAGAGCCGGAATCCGCACTCCTCGATATGACGAAATTCACAGTTATGGACGAAAATCTGGCGCATCTGGGGGCGGATTATCTCAAGGATGCGTCCATTCTGTTCAACGATCAGGACAAAGTCCCCGCATCGCCGGAGGATACCTCTGTTGACAGCGACCTCTGGGGAGCGACCGACCACACCAACTGGAAGCCCAATATGCAGGCATTCGGGGACGATTCTTTCTACATCGACTTCGGGGCGAATTATGTCATCACCGGTATCTGCTTCATGGATTCCAACGGTATCAACGAATGGACTGTGGAAAGCGGCGATCCGTTTGCATGGGAGGAGATCGGGGCATTCACGACCGACTGGTACAATGCGTGGCGTGGGCTGACCTTTGATGATCCGAAGCCCACACGCTATCTGCGGTTCGCCACGCCAGCAGGGGACAGTGGTGTGGCGGAGCTTGCCATTTATGGCTATCTTGCGTCAGATCTGACGGAGGAACAGAAAGCAAAAACTGCCCCAAAGCCGAATGCCTCTGAGCAGATCAATTTGACCGCAGGCGGCATTATCGGCTTCAATGCGTTCATTGATGACCCGATGACGGCGATCATGGCGGGCGGCAATGTGCGTGAATACCATAATTTCAACTGGCTTCTCGATGAAAGCGGAAAAACCAAGTTCACACAGGGGACATGGGGTGATATGGACAGCTTCTATGCCTCGATGAAAGCGCAGAACATCGACATTATCCCGTGCTTTCAGGCTGGCAGTGCCGTGATTTCCGGTGCATCGGATTCCGTGCCGGAGATCCCCGTTCCGGCAGGGGCGGATACCCTCGATCCGGAAAGCTATGCCCTCCATGCGCAGACCCTCTATCAGGTGGCGGCACGATACGGGAGCAATCCGGATGTCGATCCCTCCACGATCAACATCACCGATGCACAGGAAGTGAAAATCGGCATGGGGCTTTTAAAGGCTCTGGAAAATTCCAACGAGCCGAATAAGGGTTGGGCTGGCAAGGAGAATTACTTTACGCCCTATGAGCTGGCGGCGATGTGTTCAGCGGACTATGACGGACACGAGGGCACGATCCCGAATGCCGGTGTCAAAGCCGCCGATCCGGATTTTAAGCTTGCCATGGGCGGACTTGTCGGCACGGCGACCATGATCGACTACCTCGACGAAATGAAGCTCTGGTTCGACTACAATCGCACGGACGGGAAATTTGCTGTGGATATCATCAATGTCCATATCGGACCGGATACCCCCAATCCGGAGGACAGCGGCTTTGTGGACAGAATCCATGCCCTGCAGGACTGGATCGACGAGAATGCCCCTGGCACGGAATTGTGGATCTCGGAGTTTGAGGTCGTCATGTCCGACTGTGAGGTCGAGGGCGTTGATAACCATGATAATGAGAATTTCCAGCTCAAATATGCCCAGCGCGTGGCAAGAACCTACCTTGCCGCCATCGCAGAGGGCGTGGACAGGGTGTCCAAATTCCAGCTGCGTGACGAGGGCGAGGGTGTGTACTACGATTCCGGTCTGGTCACACAAAAGGGCAGCTGGGAGAAGAAAATGGCGTGGTACTATGTTTCCTGTATGACGGATGTGCTGGAAAATGCTGATTTTACGGAAGATTTGTCCGCTGACGGCGTATCCTGCTATGCGTTCACCGACCGGAATACGGGGGAGAAGATCTACTGCCTCTGGTCGCCGACGAATGAAGATAAGGTCATTGCAGACCATACCCTTTCCATCGGGGAGGCGGCGTATGCGTATCTGACCGTACCGTCGGAATATGCAGAGGGGACGGTTTCCGAAATGTCCGTATTCGACGGAACAGTGACGCTTGATGTCACGGAGACACCCGTATTCGTCAGAGCCGCCGCCGCACCGGAGCAGATCATCAACGGCAAGGGAATCTATCTTGCGCCGGATGCCATCTGCCTGAATGCAGATTTCACGGGGGAAACCAATGACCTGACCGCTGCACCGGAAGACAGCACGCTGAACCAGTTCTACCGGATGTTTGACGAACCGCAGACCATGCCGGAGATGATCTACGGCAGTACCGCCGGACTCGAAAATCCTGCCACAAACGTGACCGCCGGAAATATCACCTGCTATGCGAAATTCGCCCAGCCCTGCGTGTTCACGGGATTCGGGGTATATGATACCTACGGGACGGGCGGAATTTCCGTCTACGATGCCCATACGGATACACTCCTGTGGTCGAGCGATCTGGGGGGATACATGTACCGTTCCATGACGCTGACAGAGGATTCTGCACCGACGGATCTGCTGAAGATTGTGAAGAACGGCGGTGATCTCAATGAGCTTGCCTTCTATGGATATGCTGTACCAAAGACATTCGACATGGACGTAAACGCTGACGGCAGAGTGGATGCCTTTGATCTTACCCTTGCCAAGAAGCAATTCGCCCATGCGGAATTTTCCGGCACCATCACCGATCTTGTCAGCCTGCAAAGATTCCTGTTAGGAAAATAATCTTGCTTTTACACAGTAAATATGCTATAATGAGAGTGCAGGCTCCCGCCTGCACGCCATCATGAAAGGAAAATACATTCTCCATCGGAGAAAAGGAGTATATTTATGAAAATGAAAACAAATGCACTGTTCTGTGCATGTCTGCTGCTTGCCGGTCTGTTCGGCGGCTGCGGCGGTGAGGATCCCGCTTCCAGTGCCGGAACTGTTGAAACTCAGGCACCGACCGAAGCCCCCGCCGTTTCCAAAAATCTGTACTATATCACCGGAAACGGCACGACGGATGTCGCAGAGGTGTCAGATTTCCGCGCCCAGCTGGAAACAGAAGGCTATCTCTGGAATGAGACCACAATGCTTGCCATCCCCGATGACGCGGATGCCGTGATCCTGAACGCACCTGCGGAGGATCTCACCAAGACCGAGATGTATGCACTCAATGACTATATGGAGACCGGCGGACATCTGCTCCTGCTGCTCCCTGCTTCGGAAACGGATACGCGCTACAAGTACCTCGGACAATTCCTTGAACCGTACTGCATTTCCCTGGATTACGACCGCATCTCCGAAACGGACGCTTCCCGTACAATGAATGACGATAAGTACTATATCCGGACGGATTATATCAGCCGTCCCGATAATATGCCCCTGTATTCCAGCGCACAGGATGCCGGGATCGTCTATCTTCAGAATGCCCGCAGCTTCCACTTCATGTACCAGGATCATTTCAGCACCGTCAAGCAGGATGTCATTCTGAAAACCGCCGCTTCCGTCATCGGCGAACCTTGCGGCGGTCAGGAGGATGACCCGCTGACCTATGAGGGCGAGGTGCTGAATGTGATGGGCTTTGCCAGAAATGAAAATCTCAGCAATGCCTCCATCGTCTTTGTCGGTGCATCCGACTTCCTGACAAATGCCCAGTATTCCAGCGAAAACGCTGCCCCCGCCGCTGCATGGGTTCACAGTGCACTGGAATGGTTTATGCTATATTGACAGGAAAAATTGTGGAAATTTAAAAAAAATGGAAGTTTTTACAAAAACCTCTTGCAATTCGATAAAAAATGTGCTATACTGTAAATAGATCAGCTAAAACGTTTAAGGAACCTGAAATTGTACTTTCCTTCGTCAAAGCTGAACAAGCCGAATCACAATTAAACCATGGGAATCTCTGAGGTTGCTGATATGTCCCATTGGGGGACAGATTCCGGACGGTTTTCAGAGGTTGCCGCATATCCATTGTGGGGGTGGAAACATGAGGACCTGTAATCATATCTATTCTACAGTGCCGTATTTCAAATTGTACCTGGAAGAAAATGGCATCGACTTCAATGCATCCATGCTTGTGCGCATTCACACAGCAGTACATGATGCGGAAGCGATGCAGAAGCTTCTGGAGAAGCTGAAGCTGCTTTTGCCGAACGCCGTATTTGTCGGCTGCAGCAGCCCGGCTGTCATTTTCAATGGCAGACGGCTGACGGAGGTCTGCATGATTTCCGTTACCTGTTTCGGTGAATCTGAACCGTGCAGCATGGCAAGCGTGAGTGTCCCCTGTTTTGACGAGGACGGTCAGCCAGTCGCCGGCGATGTGCTTGCAAGACGCGCCGCGCAGGCTTTGCAGCTGCAGAACACCAGCGGACAGCTTCTGGTATTCCTGCCGCAGAAGTATTATCAGGCATCCCTGTTTGCAGAGACGATCGACGCGCTCTGCCCGGATCTCCGTATGATTGGCGGTGTTGCCAATGACCAGCAGGTACAGTTCAGCAAAGAGGGCAGGATCGGTGACATTGATTTTACGCTGTCCGATGAATACTGCGGTTCCGGTTATCTGTCGGCGGCGGTCGTAACTTCCCCCCAGCTTCGCTGCTTCGAGGGCTATGCACTCGGCGCGGAGAAGATCAGCGGTTTCGGAACGATCACTGAAAGCCGCGGCAATATTATCCTTTCTGCGGATGGCCGCACACCGTATGAGTGGCTTCGCGAGCTGGGCGGCGATAATATCGACACAGCCAATCTCGGTGTGATCCGTATTTTCCCGCTGATCCGTCAGAAGAATGAGAAATGTGCATGGCCGATGGCATTCTGCGGCGGTTCTGAAAAGCAGGATGCAGTCATGATCATGGACGATATTGCAGAGGGCGAGGAGGTCGCGCTGGGCTATATCAGTCCGGGCGGCGTGGTGGATGACGTCAACCGTCTCTACCGAAGCCTGAAGCAGCAGCCGAGTGAAACTGTATTTGCCTACAGCTGTACGCTCCGCGCTGAGATCCTCCAGAACTGTTCCGACTGGGAACTCAAGCCCCTGAAGCATACCACAGCCTCCGGTGCCTTCCTCGGCGGTGAGTTTTTCTACGACGGCAGCCATAACCGCTTCGGCAACTGCACCTTCGTGGTATCCAGCCTTGCAATGACCGATACCCCGATCCAGCTTGACCTGCAGAAGCTCAGCATTACCCACAACCTCTATCATGACAATGAGCACTTGATCGACTTTCTCACAATGTCGGCGGCAAAGGGGGACAACGAGGAAAATTTCTTCTATCAGGAAATGAAATCCCGTCTGTTCACCGACCGCAAGCTCCGCCTTGGCAGGCTGTCAAAGCTGTTCTATGATATTCAGGTGCATAAGATCAACAAGCTCTGCATGATCTCCGCCCGCAACTGCTCGGAAATGATGGCGTATGCCGGCTACCGTGCCTATGACCGTCTGACCTGGGATGTGCTGGAACGGATGCAGGAATTTTTGAAGGACTACCATTTCTGGTACTACCTTTCCGATCAGGGCGAGCTGATGGTCTCTGCCAACGATGATGTGACCGGCGAGGAGTTCGAAGAACTTATGCGCGGTCTTTACAAACATCTGGCATCTGCCGAATACTACCGCATCCAGCCGGTTTATGATTTCTGTCTGGTGCTGAATAAGCGCAATCTTCTGCGCAGTGTCAAGAGCGTACAGACCGCACTGCGCGAGCGAAGCGACCTGCATTTCCTCGTGTACTCCAAGGATATGGGCATGGAGGAAAAGAGCGTGCATGACATCCATATGGTGCATGTCATCAACGATGCAATCGCCAACGGCGGTGTGCGTCCGTATTATCAGGGCATTCACGACAATACCAAGAAGCGCATTGTCATGTTTGAATCCCTGATGCGCCTGTGCGATGCGGACGGAAACCTGTATTTCCCGAACGACTTCTTCCCCGTAGCCAAGAAGTATGGTCTGTACGGACAGCTTTCCCGCCAGATGGTTGCCAAGGTCATGGAATATTTTGAGAACCGCCAGGAGCTTGTGACCATGAACCTTTCCATGCAGGACATTCTCGACCCGCTGATGACGGAGCTGATCTACAGCAATATGCGCACTTCGCGCCATCCGGAGAACTTTGTGTTCGAGGTCGTGGAATCCGAGGAGATCAGTGATTACAAGGCAATGTCAGTATTTGCCGAGCAGATCCACAGCTACGGCGGAAGGATCGCGCTGGATGATTTCGGCAGCGGTTTCTCCAACCTGATGCATGTGATCGGTCTGGATCTGGACTTCCTCAAGGTGGACGGCGGCATCGTCAAGAAGATCTGTGATGATTCCAACTGCCGCCAGCTGCTGGAGATGATGTCCATGTGGTGCAGAATGACCAATAAGAAGGTGATCGCCGAATTTGTAGAGAATGACGCGATCCAGAAGCTTCTCTGCGCATACCATATCGACTATTCACAGGGCTATCTGTTCTCTAAACCGAATGAGCGTCCGATGGATGGACAGGGATAAACGATAAGAGGAGCCGCTGCGCACACGCAGCGGCTCCTTTGTTTTATCGCATGTTATGAAAACTGAAATTCTCCGGGAAAGCCGCCCAGCGGCGGTTCCATGCCCTCCGGCATCGTCATATTCTGCGGCGGTTCCATGCCCTCCGGCATCGTCATATCCTGCGGCGGTTCCATGCCCTCCGGCATTGTCATATCCTGCGGAAGCTCCATACCCTCCGGCATGGTGATGTTTCCGTTTTCATCCGTGGGCATCTGCATATCATGACGGCTGCCGCGTCCGCCGCCCATGTCACCGCGTCCGCCGCCGGGGAATCCGCCGCCCATCATGGAGCCGGCTTCTCCAAGGAAGCAGAGCGTATCACTGACAGTGAAGCTTCCCGCTTCTGTGCCGTTCGTGTAAACCGTATAGGTTTCACCGGCTGCCAGCTCCGGACTGCTGACGATAAAGGAATTGAACTGCTTGGCAGGTGTGTGTGTGATGACAGCCTCCCCCGCCGCATTGCAGATCTTCACTTCCGTGCCGCCCGGCTGGGAAGTGTCAAGCGTAATGACAGCGGTATTTTGCGGACCGCTGGGATATTCTGCCATACCGGAGCTGCCTGCGGCAATGAGCAGACCGCCTGTACACTGCATCGTACCGTTGCCGTCAAGCGCGCCGTTGCCGCTGTTGGTCGGACCGTCCACAATGGCTGTGCCGTCGCTGATGAGCATGTTGCCGTTGGAATCCAGCCCGTCCCCGTCGGCGTTCACATATACGGAGCCGCCGGCAATTTCCAGCGCAGCACCATCGGAATACACACCCATGCCGCCCTGTGCCGTACCGTCGCTTGCATTGAAGCCGTCATCGGAGGCAGTGACTGCAATTTCACCATCCAGAACAAGGATGCCTGCCGCTTCAACGCCCTCACCGGACTGCAGCACATGCACCGTACCGCCTGCAAAATCCGCCTGCGCATCCGCATGGATGCCGTCGCCGCTGGCACGGATCTCTGCCGTACCGCCGGAAATAATAAGATTGCCATTGGAATGCAGTCCGTCATCCGCGGAATCCAGCGTGTATTCGCCGCCTGCAATGTATAGTAGCGTTCCCGCCTTCAGCGTCTTAGTGCTGACGGTGGTATCCTCTGCCGAATCTGTTTCATCGTAGTTGCCCCAGTTTCCGAAGCCGCCCCATCCTTCAAAACCGCCGAAATCATTGTGCATCTGCGGTGCAGCATTGGCAGAGCCGCCGCCGGCAGTCAGAGTGAAATGACCGCCCTCTGCAATCAATTCCGTTTCTGCCTGGATGGCATCCTCCTGTGCTGTCACAGTCAGCGTACCATCCTGCACATAGACAAAGCCGCGTCCTGCTTCTTCGGCGTTGTTGGACTTGATGCCGTCCGCACCGGCAGTGACAGTCATATCGCCGCCGGCAACTGCCACATAATCCTTGCCCTTGATGCCGTTGCCGACCGCCTCCACGCGGATTGTTCCGCCGGTGATGACAATATCATCCTTGGAGGTGATGCCCTCGTTGTAGTTTCCCTTTACATATAATGTGCCGCTGCCGTTGAGTGTCAGGCTGTCCGCGCTGAAAATGGCAGCATCCGGTTCGTTGCTGCCCTCCTGTGCATAGACATAAGTACTGCCGTCGGAAACGGTGTTTTCCGTGCCGTCCGCGAGCGTCAGGAAGCATTTGTCAGCCTGCTGCACATAGATCGGCGCAGAATCCGAACAGGAAAGGGAAACACCGTCCAGTACGAGCTGTACCTTGCCGTCCGTATTGACCAGGAGCTGTCCGTCCTGGAGCGTACCAGTAATGCGGTATATGCCCTCCTGTGTGATCGTGATGTCACTGCCGTTTGCCGCCGCGCCTTCTCCCTCAATAGAAACGCTGTCACCAAGGCAGGTGATCACCGCATCCGGCGTATCATAGGTACCGCTGAGATCACGGTCGGAGAACAGCCCGGACAGATTTTCAGGAATAGAAGCCGTCTGTGCAGTGAGCAGGGAAGTAGGGGCTGTCTGCTGTTCCTTCTGCGGCTGGGTAACGATGCTCGTTTCCGTCGCCGTTGTCTGCTGCTGCGTGGAGATGTCCGCTGTGGTTTCGGCAGGCGGTGTGTCGCTTTCTGTACTGCAGCCGGATGCAAGCAGTGCAAATGCCGCCGCCGCGCCGAATAATTTCTGAAGTCTGAGTTCCATAATAAACACCTTTCTCAATAGATGTCCCAATTCCAGTGCAGTTCTGTTTTTCTATTTTAATAATACAAGCATTTTATGGAAAGTGTGTGAAAGATTGTTAAAGCTTATCGGAAATCGTGTGCTCCGCATCCTCCGTCGGAATGCAGTGCCTTGGTACGGCAGGTGTCTTTTCCCGTCCCGCCTGCGGCTCCTCCCATGCCTTCTGGAGTCTGTCAGCAAGCTCCAGGCATTTGAATTTCACCTCATATTTCGGCGCATCCTCCAGAATTTCCGCCGTTTCTTTGTCAAAGTACAGCTCCGCTGTCTCCGCATCTGCCGTGACCTCCGCTGCTGCCGGAATGCACAGCGGCGGGTACATCACACAC
Organism: Oscillospiraceae bacterium; assembly: GCA_045578805.1. Classification (GTDB taxonomy): domain Bacteria; phylum Bacillota; class Clostridia; order Oscillospirales; family Ruminococcaceae; genus UBA3855. The sequence goes on along the minus strand of JAZNKY010000126.1, from coordinate 29,406 downwards.
CACCAGTTCTTCCCCTCCGCTTCTCCGATGAGAATGCGCAGTGCGTCATAGGTACCGGCTGGCATGGTGATCTCTTCGTACTGCCGTGCGTCAAATTCCATCTGCACGAGCTGTACCGTCACCTCGTCCTCACAGCCGTTTTCCTCCACAACGGATTGTGCAAGCAGACGGATGGTCTCCTGCTGCTCCACCGCGCGTGCACGGATCTCCTCCGGCGTATCACAGCCGGCGAACAGCTCCTCCGAATGCGCGAGCAGCGCATCACGCACCATCAGCTTCAGTTCCTGATCCTCGGCAGAATCGGAATCGGCAAGGATATGCAGCCGCAGCACATCCTTCTGCAGCGTATCCACCCGCTTTGCAAAATCCGCAAAGCTGGAACAGAAGATTGCCCCAATAATTCCCATTACAATTGCAAGCTCCAGTTTTCTCATACAAATCACCTCAGCAGAAGCATGGACAGGCAGAGGAAAAATTATACAGGGGAGGGGCGTTTTTTTAAAAACACTTGCATTCATACGAAAAATATTGTATGATATACTTATAGGCAAACCGCGAAGAACTACAGCTACAGAAAGGCGGCAGAGTTATGCAAATGTATGATCTGATCCAGAAGACCCGGCGGCGTGAGCCGCTGACCGCTGCACAGATCCGCTGGATCGTTGACAGCTTTACAGCCGGTGAAATTCCGGATTCTATGATGTCCGCATGGCTGATGGCAGTCTGCTGTCAGGGACTGACCGCGGCAGAGACCTCTGCGCTCACGCTTGCAATGCGCGATTCCGGCGAGCAGATGCAGCTTGGCTCCGTGGGCGGTGTGACGGTGGATAAGCACAGCACCGGCGGCATCGGTGACAAGACCACACTCCTGCTTGCGCCCATCACCGCTGCCTGCGGCGGCTTTGTGCCGAAAATGTCCGGCAGGGGACTGGGCTTCACCGGCGGTACGATCGACAAGCTCGAAAGTATTCCGGGTTTCCGCACAGACCTGCCAACGGAGGAATTTCTGCGCATCACCAAGGAGATCGGCTGTTGCGTCATTGCACAGAGCGGCGGACTGGTACCAGCGGATAAGAAAATGTATGCCCTGCGCAACCTTACCGCGACCGTGGACAGCATTCCTCTGATCTGTTCGAGTATCATGAGCAAGAAGCTTGCGCTCGGTGCGGACTGCATCCTGCTGGATGTGAAATACGGCAGCGGCGCATTCATGAAGACACCGGAGGAAGCGGAACAGCTTGCCGCTGCCATGGTCGAGGTCGGCAAACGCGCCGGGAAGCAGTGCCGCGCGGTGCTGACGGATATGAACGCCCCTCTCGGTGCCAATGTCGGCAATGCGCTGGAGGTACTCGAAGTCATCCGCATCCTGCGCGGCGAAGTGCATAATTCGCTCTCCCGCCTCTCCCTCACACTTGCCGCACACATGCTCTCACTGTCCGGCAGGGGAACGGTCGAGACATGCTATGCCATGGCACAGGAGGCACTGGAATCCGGCAGCGCGCTGGAGAAATTCCGGCAGATGATCGCCGCCCAGGGCGGTGATGCAGGCATCACGGAGGATCCGTCCCTGCTTCCGCAGGCGGCAGAACAATACACCGTATATGCGGAACATGCGGGCTTCATTGCCTCCATCCAGAGTGAGGAGGTCGGGCTTGCCTGTCTGGAGCTTGGTGCAGGGCGCACAGCCAAGGATGCACAGCTGGATTACGGCGCGGGCGTGGAACTGCACGCCTTTGCCGGCGATGCCGTGCAGGCAGGTCAGCCCCTGTTCACAGTCCACGGCAGAACAGAAGCACTCTGCCGGAAGGCGGCAGAACGCATTCTTCGCTGCACCGTCATCGCGCCGGAACAGCCTGCTGCCGCACCGCTGCTGTACAAAGTCATTACCTGATCTTTCTAAGGAGGAACCCCATTATGAAAAACAGATTCACTGCCATTCTTACCTCAGCTGCACTTGCCGCCGGACTTGCAGCTTCCGCATTTCCTGTTTCCGCATCCTATCAGAGCGCGGATGAGATCGCCTTTGCACTGCGCGGCATCGAAACAGAGGGCTGCGGCTATCTCGTACAGGATAACCGCGTGTATGTTGCACCAAGCGCAGCAGCAACCGGCACCAGTGTGCATATCGGCATGTTCATTGAAGCGGAATACGCTGATCTTGCCATCCTGAATGCGGAGCTTTGTTCCGATTCCCCCATGATCACATTCAATCCGGATACCTACCACAATCCCACAGCTCTGTATTCTGCGGAGAAGATGACCTATGTCACAGAAGCCGGTGTGGAGTTCTCCACAAAGCTCCGCCCTTACTGCTTCGGCAAGATCAACAGTGCCGGTGTGTACCAGTCAAACAGCTTCGGCGTGAATGAAAACTTCGACGCGGAGAACAATTCCTTCAATGTCATGTGGATGCACAGCTATACGGACAATCTCCTTTCTGCGGAATTTTTCGGCAGCCGTTCGGATGAGTACAGCTTCATTGAGCTGGATTTAAACATTGCCGCCGGAACACAGCCGGGCGAGTACAATATCCTCTTTGCCTCCGACATCACGGAGGAGGAGCCGTTCGGGCAGAGCTTCGTGACCTCCGATGACAGCACGGAGGAAAAGGACATCTACACCGAAATGATCCCCACGCTGAAAAACCTGCAGATCATCGTTCCGCCGTCCGATTACCTTGCCACGGAATATCCGTCCGCCTACCGCTGGCTGGATGATGAAACCACCCTGTCCGGCGCGGACTTCTTCACAGAGGATGCCGTGATGTATGTCGGCTCTGCAAACGGCTTTACCGCGCAGAAGCTTGACCCCTCTCTGCTGGATTCGACCATATTCGGTCTGGATATCCAGTACCTGACCGATCCGGAGAATTTCATCTGCGGCAATATGTTCGAGATGCAGTACAACGGCAATCGTTTCTGCACCCTTGATTACTGGACGGATGATATTCTGTTTGCGAACGTATTCAGCGGCGTGCGCGGGGACATCAATGAAGACAGCACTGTCAATGCCGCCGATGCCGCCGAGATCCTCGTCTATGCCGCAGAGCGCGGTGCCGGCAAGGAGAACACGCTCAGCCGCCGCACCTATTTCCTTGCGGATGTCAACGAAGGCTCGACCAACTGCGGTGAGAATGACGGCACCGCCCTCGATGCCAAGGACGCTGGCGCGATCCTGCAGTATGCCGCTGTGTCCGGTACGGGCGTGACTCCCGACTGGACGGAGATCGTTGGTTGATAACTCCATGAGAAAAAGCAGCCCCCGAACCGATCGGTTCGGGGGTGTCATACTATTCCTGGGGGATGAAAGAGAATCAATATCATTCTACGATCGTCAGATCAGCATATACCCCAAATACACAGCCCTGCACGCTGATGTACAGTGATTCTTCTCCGGCTGCTATGGCTGTGACATAAATCATATTGTTTGCTGTATCAATTTCATAAGTAACCTTTGTTGGAACATAGATGATATTTGCATTAACAGGCGTATCCGGATGTGCAGGATGGTAATAATGAATTGCCCTTGTTTCGCCGATCTTCATCGGGGAATCGTCATATTCTATCACGCCTGCATAATCATAATGGATCATTGCTGTGGTTTCAGTTAGTGTGGTGCTGTACCACCAGCCCCATTCATAAGAGGTCGTTGTCATACTGCTTGAAGAGGTGGTCGTAGTGGTTGAAAGCGAGGTTGTTGTTGGCAGTGTGGTCTGCTGTGTTGATGTAAATGTTGTAGTCGTTTCCGCAGCTGCAGAGGTTCCGGGCTGTGTTTCTGTTTCCGGCGGCATGGTCGGATCGGACATTACAGACCATTCCGCTTCCGTCTGCGGTGCGGTCGTTTCCGGAATGCTTTCCTCCTCCGGCACGGATGTATCAGAAATCGTCTGCGTCACGATGAATGCTTCCGTCACGCTCTGTGTTTCAGTGCTGTCCGCAGTTTCTGTGCTTTGCTTTGTCTCCGTCTGCGTTTCACTTCCGACAGCGGACTGTTCGGTCAGGACGGTTTCCTGGTCAGTGGCGACCGGATATTCTGGCGGCACCTGCTCTCGCTGCAGCAGGACGGCTGCGCCGCCCACAGTCAGGAGAAGACATGCCGCAAGTCCCGCCCAGCGCATCCAGTGTCTGCGCGGCCGGGCAACGCTCACGCCGCTGGCAGTCTCCGCAAAGCCGGATGCCGGCGGCACTGACAGAAGCTCCTCCATATGTGCAGTGAAGCTTTCACTGCAGCGGATGGAGTCAAACAGATTTTGAAACTCCTTTTCTGTCATACCTCTCCCTCCAGTTCCAGCCTGAGCTTCTCCCTGCCCCTGCGGAGCTGGGAGCCGATGGTATTTTCACGCTTTCCCAGTATTGCAGCAATCTCCTTAATAGTATAGCCCTCATAGTAATGCAGATACAGCACAGTAGCATACTGCTCCGGCAGTGCCAGCACCTTCGCCTTCAGTCCGCTGTCCCGGTATGCTGGCTCCTCATGGGACGGCTCCGCAATATCCTCAAGCTCCACTCTGCTCTTCTGCTTCCAGCTTTTGCGGTAGTTCCTGCCCCGGTTGACTGCCGCGCGGAGCAGGTATGCCTTCATATGCTCCTCATCGCGGAACGCCGGCTGGTTCTCATGCAGTGCAAGAAACACATCCTGTGTGATGTCCTCCGCTTCGCTGTAATTCCCCGTACAGCAGTAGGCTGTACGCAGTACCATGTCTCCATATTTCCGGAACGCGGTCAATGCAATATTTTCCTGTTTCATGTCACCACTTCCTTTATGACAATTCCAGTGCTGTTCTCAGTTCTTCCAATGTCAGCGTACCGCCGATCGGCTGGTATTCACCCTTTGCATAGGCGGCGGCTTCCTCCGCAGTGATCTCCACACCGTCCACATAATAAGCAGTGAAGCCCGGCTCGTTCTCATACTCGCCCTCATCGGGGATGCCGTTGCCGTTGAGATCGTTGAAATTCCAGGTCTCGATCACATTCGTGACCTCCAGCGTTTTCTGCGGCGTGATGCTCATATAGGAGGTATAGCCCAGCAATCCTGCATAATCATGGTTGTAGTTCTGCAGGCTGTTCTGATACGGCACATACAGATAGCCCGTATTTCCCATCGCACCAAAGGACCATCCGTCGATCAGCTCAACAGCATTGCCCTCATGATAGGTGTACAGAAACAGCCGGCAGCTCTGCTGGGCACTGACTGCCAGCTCCGGCACAGCGTCCTCATCAAAGTAGATCAGGGAGAATCTTGCTTCCTCTGTGAACTCTTTTTCCTCAGCAAAGCCATCTGCAAGCTCCCAATACGCAACCTGCCAGCCCGTGAGTGCGGGAGCCGCTGTCGTGGTCGTCTCCTCCGTTTCCGTCGCCGGAACGGAGGTCGTGGTGATGGCGGTCGTTGTCTCCGTAGTGGTCTGTGCCGTGGTCGTGGTTTCCGTTCCACTTTCTGTTGCCGGAACCGTTTCGATCACAGTTTCGGATACTGTCACGACAACGGATTCCGTCTGCAAGGTCGTAGTTGTGGTGATGGTCGTTTCCTCCGTCTGTGCAGAGGTCGTGGATTGTGCTAGTGAATCCGTTGTAACAGGCGGCCGATCGGGTACACCGCCGCGCCCCATCAGGTACACGGCACCGCCGCCGATCACCAGCAGGAAACATGCCGCAAGTCCCGCATAGCGTACCCAGCGGCTTCGTACCGGTGCAGGCGCAACACCGCTGGCAATCTCTGTAAAGCCCTCTGCAGGCGGCTCGGAAAGCTTTTCCTCCATCCGTGCCCTGAAGGCCTCGCTGCATCTGACAGAATCAAACAGATCCCGGAATTCCTTTTCAGTCATGCATTTCCCTCCAATCGAAGCAGGTCCCTGCCCTGTGTGAGCAGGCACTCAATGTTCTGTGTGTCTCTGCCGAAGATCGCGGCGGCTTCCGCAATGGTGCAGCCTGCGTGATCGTGCAGATAAAGTGCTGCGGCGCAGTCCGCCGGCAGAGCCGCCAGCTTACCGCCCCGGCGGTTCCGGTTGTTTCCCATTCTGACAGTTTCCCGCAGCAGCAGCTCGCGGAGCTGTCCGCTTTGCGGCTCTGTCTGCGCTTCCTGCAGCGCGAGAAAGACCTGCTGTGTGATCTTCTCCGCTTCCGGTACACTGCCCGTATAGCAATACGCCAGCCGCAGTACCTGATCGCCATACTGCCGGAACGCCCGCAATGCCATATTTTCCTCATTCATGATTACCACTTCCTTTATCCATGGGGGTGTTTGTTCCCCTTCACTTATTACACAATTCAGAAAGGGAAATTTGTGCAGCTCTGAAAAAAATTTTTCCGGCGGTATGCCGGAAATGGAGAAATGGCGAAAATTAGGGTATACTCTCATTCTCCCACAATATTGGTGATCCACACACCCCTGCGGATGAGTACATAACCGACCGCTAATTTGATCAGATCTGCGGACTGCACAAGAGCATAGACCGCAAGGATCGGCATATCCGTGTAATTGCACAGCAGCAGAGCCATGGGAACGGGCAGCACCCACGAATATACACTGTCAAACAGGAAGGTGATGAGCGTTTTCCCGCCGGAACGCAGCGTGAAGTAGAGTGCATTGAGAAATCCCTGCACGGGGAAGAACAGTGCTGTGATGAGAATGAACATCGTTCCGTAACGCCGGATCTCCTCCGTTGTATCATAGCAAAGGGGGAATACGCCGGACAGAGATCCAAGGATGACTGTCAGCACCAGTGTTACACCGCCCGTGAACCACATCAGGCTGAATGCCTCACGCTTTACCTCGTCATATTCCGCCGCACCGAGCCGCTGTCCGACCAGTATGCCCACCGCAGAGCCGAGTGCAACGAACACAACATTCAGGAGGTTGCAGATGGCGTTGGAGATGTTCAGTCCTGCCACGATCTCCAGTCCCCTTGTGGAATAGCACTGCGTCAGAGCTGCCAGACCGCCTGCCCAGAGAAATTCATTCAGGAAGATGGGCAGTCCCTTTATCAGGATTTTCCGGCAAAGCTCGGAGGGGACGGTGAGACTCCGGAAAAGTCCCTGCAGGAAAATATGCTTGTCCTGCCGTGCGTGTGCCCAGATGACGACTACGCCGCATTCCGCGATGCGGGCAAGGACGGTTGCGATCGCCGCACCTCTGACACCCAGCTCCGGCATTCCGCATTTGCCGTAGATGAGCATATAATTGAACACGATGTCCACCACGACGGATGCCATGCCTGCAAGCATGGGCTTGATGCTGTCACCGGTTTCTCTCAGACTGGAGGCATAGATCTGCGTCACTGCGAAGAACGGCAGACCGGCGAGCATGATCATCAGGTAATCTTTGGCATAGTGCATTGTCAGCTCCGCATCCACGGAATCACTCTCACCGTGCAGATACAGTCCAATGAGCTGTTCCGGAAAGCATAGAAATACAGCGATCCCGCCCAGCAGACAGACAAGACAGATCCACGCCTTCATGCGGAAAGTATGCCGGAACCCGTCCAGACTGCCCTGACCGAAAAACTGTGCTGCATAGATGCCGGGACCGGATAATCCGCCGAATATCGCAAGATTAAACACAAAAATCAGCTGTCCCACGATCGAAACGCCCGTCATCGCCTCCGTACCGAGGCTGCCTACCATGACGTTGTCCACCAGTGCAACGGCATTGGTGATGCCGTTCTGGATCATCATAGGAATGGCAAGCAGGAGGGCGCGTTTGTATACATTTTTCTGCATGTTTACCTCACTTTCTTATAGTAAATCGTTAGTATATCCCATAAAATTCACATGTCCTGCCTTGGTGACAAAGCAGGACATGATATATTATTCTGTTAAGCTCGCCTTCAGCTCCTGCAGGAGTACGGAGGCGATGTGGGAGGTACTGACCTCGCCGGAATAGCGGTTTTCGATCACGATGCAGAATGCAACGGGGAAATCCGGATCATCCGTAAAGCCGGTCAGAAGGGAGTTCTCCGTCTTGGCATTGCCGATCTGCGCTGTGCCGCTCTTCACGCCGACCGTTGTGCCGGGGAGCAGGCTGGTGTAATTCTCCGCGCCGTTCTCCAGCATAATGGTGCGCATCGCGGCAGCGGATTCTTCGGAAAACATCCGGTCGCCGGTCGCCGTTTCTGCCTGAACGGTCAGATCACCGTTGACTCTGGCAGCGTTGGCAATGAGGTAGGGGAGCGTCATTTCACCGCTTGCATTGGCAATGGCACTCTGCCATACCATCAGCTGCAGGGGGCTGACGAGCGTTTCGCCCTGTCCCATACAGCTCCACTGGGTATGAAATTCCTCCGGGCTGTTGAGCGTGGTGGAGGCAGTAAAGGCGGAAATGCCATTCACGGACAGCGAGGTCTCACCGGAATCGTTCACATCATAGCCGAGCTTTTTGTAGACTGTCTCGATCGTGGACAGCGGCAGGTCGGGATCCTCCACAAGCTGTGCAAAATAGGGGTTGCAGCTGTTGGCAAATGCCTCGGAGATGTTCTGCGTTCCATGTCCGCTCTCCTCATGGCATTTGATGGTCTTGCCCTCCTTGTTCACATAGCTGCCCGTGCAGGTGTACTGCTTGGCAGACAGCTGTTCCATGCCCATCTCCTCCAGTCCGGCGATCGTGGTGAAGATCTTCTGGGTCGAGCCGGGTACGGTGGGATGGAACACCTTGCAGAGCATACTGCCCTCTGCAAGGCTGTCGAGGTCGGTGTAATTGTTCAGGATATTGATGCTGGGCTTGCTCAGGCAGACATAGATCTCTCCGGTAATGTAATTGTATGCAACTGCACAGCCGTCCTTGCCGCCGAAGGCATCATAGACCTTCTGGTTTACCGCATGGTCAAGCGTGGTGTTGATGGCAGCTCTGCCATCCTCACGCACACCGAGCGTGAAGCTGTAATTGGTCAGCAGATCCTTGTTCTTCATCACAAGGGTATTGGTCATCTGCCGGGAGTCATCGCCGATGAAGTTTCCGACATCCAGGAAGTGGCTGGCATCGTAGGTATCCTTATCCGCATCCGGATCGAACAGGACATCACCGCTGCGGTCATATACACAGCCCAGCGGGACGCTGTTCTGATGGGAGATGTAAAAGGCGGATTCGAACAGGATCGTATAGACCAGGATCCCCACGCCGACGAGAAATGCCAGCAGCATCAGGATGATCAGACGCTGCGCTCTGCGGATACTTTTCATGCGTCCACCTCCTTCACTGCGGGTCTTGCGGATTTTTTGGACTTCTTCTTTTTCTTCTTTGCGGACTTTTCCGTTTCCTGCTGATGGCGGAACAGCGGGGACTGGGTCGCCTTGAGCATTCCGACCAGAAATCCGCAGGTCATCATGGAGCTGCCGCCCATGGATACAAAGGGCAGCGTCACGCCGGTGAACGGGATGAGGTTGCAGGAACCGAAAATATTCAGTGCCATCTGCACCACAAAAACTGCCACAACACCGTCAGCAACCATGGCGTGATAGTAATTCTTGGGGGGATTCATCAGCGGGGTCATGAGCATCATGAGAATGATGATGACCATAAGAAAGGCATAGAGCAGCCCCCACTCCTCGCAGATAGTAGCAAACACAATATCCGATTCATAGGCGAATACATTGTGGAGATTGCCCTGTCCCGGTCCGAGTCCGAGAAAGCCGCCCCTGGCAATGCCGATCAGAGCCTGGCACTGCTGGTAGCCGTTGCCGTACTGGTCAGCCCAGATATCCACATGCAGTCTGTCCTGCACATAGGCGGGAGCAAGATTCCATGCGATCACCAGCACGAGCGCAGCAACGCCGCCCATGATGCCCAGGGCAGTCCGGGAGATCTTCGCTCTCGGATAACAGAAGCGGCAGACCAGCGCACAGCCAAAGACCGCCGCAAAGGTCGGCAGGCTTCCCAGGTCCCGGCACCACCACTGCAGGGCAAAGATGACCAGTGCCGCACCGCACAGGAAGAGCGTGTCCTTGGAAACATAGAAAAAGACGATCTTCAGCTTTTTATGCAGCTCCACGATGGAGGCGGCACAGATGAGGATGAAGCAGGGCTTGATGAACTCCGAGGGCTGGAGGGAGAATGAGCCGATGTTGATCCACATGCTCCGGTCGCCCGTCAGCAGGAGAATACTGAGGATCAGAACACCGATCACACCGTAGATGTATTTCTTTTTTGTGCGGATCCATTCGTGGTTGCGCGTCAGCAGGAAGCCGCCCTGACATGCCGCAAGCGCAGCAACGCAGGTGATCATATGCTTGAAAGAAAGATGTACGCCGCCGAAGCAGGACTGGAAGATCAGACTCATGTTCAGCACACAGAGCAGGAGCATGTCGATCGTATAGGTCATCTGTTTGTAGATCGCCGTGACGATCACATAGACAAGATCGAGCGTCAGTACGCCGGCTGTCAGGAGCATGAGGTCGGCAGGGGATTCATAATTGCCGCGCACAAGTACAACGCCGAGCATGGACAGATGGGTCAGGAACAGCAGACCGATGCAGCTGTAATAGGTCAGACCGTTTTTAAACATGGCGCACCTCCCTTTTCTTTTTATCGTCTGCGGATGGCTGGGGCTTTTGCCGGCGGAAGCGGACAACGGTATTGCCGAGCCGCACCTCGTCACCCGGCATCAGGCGCACCTGATGGATGCGGCGGTCATTGACAAAGGTGCCGCCCCGTGCATCAAGGTCGGTAATGCTCCATACGCCGTTTGAGACCGTCATAACGGCATGGTAGCGCGATACGGACGGGTCGGAGAAGCGGATGTCGGCAGAGATATGCCGCCCCAGCAGGATTTCATCTGCCTCCAGCGGATAGTGCAGATCATTGTACTGCAGTTCCATATTGGCACTGAGCTTCTGCCAGCGTTTCTGGCAGAGCTTCGCTTCGCGTCTGACTGCAAAGATCACACTGAGCGCAAACAGATCGAGAATGACCACGGCAATGACCAGGATCACAAAGCCGCCCGCATTCAGTGATGATAACATTTCCTGAAATTCGGTCATGTAATTTCCTCCTGTCTTTTCTTTTCCGGATCTGCGTATCGTCGGGGTTCCAAGGGCGAAGCCTAACAGGCTCCCGTCCCCACTGTCTCGCTTCGCTCGACATCTCCCCGCCCCGCAGGGAGTCACCCTTGCCGGTGCCGGTGCGGAGCACCGGCTCAATCTCCCCCTCCCTTTGGGAGGGGGCAGGGGGTGGGCAAGCTTTGCACAACTCTCCTAAAGTTGTTGATATTGCCCCGGGGAGGCAAGAAACCCAGCTGCCCCAAAGCACATCCCGCAGGATCCGTTCCTATACATTATAATATATTTTTTTCAAAACCGCAACCGGATTTGCCGAAATCCTGCGGATTCTGCATTGTTTTTCATAAATTTAAATAAATTTCAGAAAAGTACTTGAAATTTTTCTGTGAATATGTTATAATATACATATCATCAATGGAAGCCCGCAATGCTTCCATGTAAAGGAGGAACCCCTATTGAAAATTACATTAAACGCTAAGAAAATGCAGATTTCCGATTCCTTTACCGAATACGCAGAACAGCGGCTGAGTGCAAAGCTGGATAAGTTCTTCGGTGATGAGGCTGATGCCAAGCTCATGCTGACAGAGCTGAAGGGAAAGATCATTCTGGAGCTGACAGTACGCTACAACCAGATGATCTACCGTTCTGAGCAGACCGCTGAGGACAAGCGCGACGCACTTGATGCAGCGATCGACAAGATCATCCGCCAGATCCGCAAGAACAAGACCCGCCTTGAAAAGCGGCTCAAGGACAATGCGTTCAAGGATGAAATGCTCGATGCCGCAGAGGAGCAGGCAGATTTCACTGTCATCCGCCGCAAGAAGTTCGATCTGCGTCCGATGACTGTGGAGGAGGCAATCCTTCAGATGAACATGCTCGGTCATACATTCTTCATGTTCAAGGATGCAGCGACCGGAAGTACCTGCGTGGTATACCAGCGTGAGGACGAGGGCTACGCAGTACTGGAGCCTGACGAGGCATAATTTCGATTTCTACTACCACTCTCTTTCCCCCGCCGCCAGGCGGGGGTTCTTTCTGCCGAAAATCCGCGCTTTTTCAAAAAACAAAATTTTTTTGAAAAAAATTGAAAAAAGGCTTGACAAACAGGTGGGAATGTGCTATAATAATAAAGTCGTGAGACAGACGTGCCTGTAGCTCAGCTGGATAGAGTGACTGGCTACGAACCAGTAGGTCGGGGGTTCGAGTCCCTCCAGGCACGCCAAATGCGCCCCATACTAACGTATGGGGCTAATTTAATAGTGAAAAATGAATAGTGAATAGTGAATAGTTGTGGTGCCTGCGGCGCATTTGTATTATTCATTATTCGCTATTCATTTTTATTATTCATTAAATGAGGTGATCTGGAAATTAAGCAGATTTTAATTTCTTCCCTCAATACTGCTAAAAAGAATCAAACCAAAAGGTGAGTGAACATCATGGACATCAAAACCAATGTCATGCGGATACTGGATAAAAAGAAGATCCCATACCAGAGCCACTGCTATGCGGATACGGATGCTGTCAGCGGTGCGGAGGTCGCACAAGTGCTGGGACAGGATCCGGCGCAGGTATTCAAAACGCTGGTGACGGTCGGCGCGTCGGGGGCATATTATGTCTTTGTGATCCCCGTGGAGGCAGAGCTGGATCTCAAAAAGGCGGCGAAATCCGTGGGCGAAAAGAGCGTGAAGATGCTCCCGCAGAAGGAGCTGCTGCCGCTGACGGGCTATGTCCACGGCGGATGCTCTCCCATCGGCATGAAAAAGGCATTCCGCACGGTCATTGATGCCAGCGCGGAAACACAGGAAACCATTATTTTCAGTGCCGGAAAAATCGGCTACCAGGTAGAGCTGAAGCTCTCTGCGCTGTCGCAGGTACTCCGCTTCCAGACTGCGGAGATCACTGCTGTACAAAATTGACTGATCCGCCCCGACAAGGGGTGGAATTCTTTATTTTGCACAGAAATAAACAGCGTTTCTTGACAGCTATCGTGAAACATGTTATAATATGTGTATCCAATATTTTGTAGAACGAGGTGTATACATATGAAAAGAACATTCCGAAAACGTTTCCTTGCGGCGGCGGTCGGCTCCGCTGTGATGCTCTCCGCGCTTCCGGCTTCCGGCATTTCCGCTGCTAATGTGGAGGAAACCGAAGGCTGTCAGCTCCAGACCATCCTGATCGACAACGACGGAAAGGACTGGACAACAACAAGCTGGGGCGGTCAGAATCTGACGCCGAATACCAATTGGACGACCCTGACGATCGAGGATTATTATGAAAACGGTACGATCAGTTTTGATGTGATGAATAATGGCACGGGTACAGTCAATTTCAATTTCGGACTGGCTTCCTATGAGCATGGCAAAGAATCCCGTCTGCGTTTATCAGAGCTTGCGGAATACGACGGCTATTTTACCGCAAGCCCCGAATGGAAGACCTACACACTTTCCATCAAAGAGATCGTGGATGCATTTCCGGATTCTGATTTCAGCCTGAAGAATTTCCGCTTTCTCTTTGTCGGCGGTGTACCGGGTGATACAACATTGTCACTGCGCAATGTAAAGATCAGCTCCCCCGATGATGAACGCCAGTATCCGATCTGGAAGGTCAATCAGGTCGGCTATTTCTGCAATGCCGTCAAGACGGCAAAGGTCAGCTGCTTTGCAAAATTCGGTTCGCTTGATGGTAAGGTATGGGAGCTTGTCAATGCGGATACCGGTGAGATCATGACGACCGGCACACTGGAAAACGGCGTTCTGGAGGAAACGTTCTCCGGTGAAATGGTGCATACCGTCCGTTTTGATGAGGTCACACAGCCCGGAAATTACTATTTCCGCATTCCCGATGCCGGACTGGATGCATCCGCATGTTCTCCGCTGGATATTGCAGATGGTCTGGAGCTGGATACGCTCACTTCCGTGACTTTCCGTATTGCGGACAATGTATATGACACCATGCTGGATGATCTGACCAAATACTATTACTACCAGCGGCAGGGCATCACCATTGAGGAGGCATATGCGGGCGATTTTGCAAGAGAAAATCTCCATCCCGATGATATTGCAGTCAGACGCTGGTCCGACCGTGAAAATCCTGATGCGGAGACCTTTGATGTATCTGGCGGCTGGTATGATGCCGGAGATTACGGCAAATACACTAGCCCCGGTGCCCATTCCGCAGAGGATCTCCTGCTTGCTTATGAATTTTATCCGGAGATCTTCAACGAGATGCAGATGCATATCCCCGAAACCGACCCGGATAACTCCAATTATGTCGATGCCCCCGGCATTCTGTCCGAGCTGAAATATGAACTGGACATGCTCCTGAAACTGGAACACAACAGCAAGGACGGATCATTCTATGTGGCAGCGAATTATAGTGACGGCGTGATCTATCTGGAGGATACCCTTTACAAGACCTCCAGCCACGAATCCGATCCTTCGGAAACTGACCTGCGCTCCCACCTTGCCACGGCAGATATGGCGGCAATGCTGGCACATGCCTATATCGTGTACAGGGATGTTCCGGTATATGCTGATTTTGCGGAGGAATGTCTGGAGACCTCCCTCCGTGCATGGGACTGGGCAACGGATCCGGAAAATCCCATGCATATGTCCATCGGTGCGGCAAACCGTACCTATACCTTCACACAGAAGGAACTGGACAACAGCCTGTACTGGGCAGCCGGTTCGATCTGGCGTGCGCTGTCCCTGACAGGGGAAGATGCATCCGAATATGAAGATTATCTCATTGCCAACAAGGATGCGGAGAATATCAATGCCTGCTTCAAGGCAGCCTGCATCAGCTACAGCCATACGGGACGTGCATTTCTTGGCATGTGGAATTACCTCTACCAGAATGAAAATGCCGATCCGCAGATTGCAGAGGTATTTTCCCAGTACGAAGCATGGCGCACCCGTATGCTGAAGAATGACACATGGGGACTGGTACTCCCGACATGGGGTTTCTGGTGGGGATCGAACAAGTACGTCTGCCAGACAGCCATGACGCTTATCCTCGGCGACCAGATTCTGTATGATACTGATGATATGCAGTCGGATACTGCTAATCGCATCCGTCAGCATTTTGATTATCTGCTTGGCTTGAATCCGGTTTCGTTCAGCTATGTATCCGGTCACGGTGAGAACAGCGTGGAGAATATCTACAGTGCGATCTATTCCAACCATGCAAAGCTTGACCCCTACCGATGCCCTGCAGGCTATTTCACGGAGGGTGCGAATAACAGCAATAATCCTCATCTTTCAAAGTATATCGGCAAATGCTACATTGACAGTGATGCGGAATACACCACCAATGAAAATACGATCTACGGCAATGCCGCCATGCTCCTGCTCACTGCGGCGATGCTCTCCGAGAATGCACCTGCCGCAGTCCGCGGTGATGTCAATGCGGACGGAAACTTCAGCACTGCAGATGTCATCATGCTCCAGAAATGGCTGCTGAATGCCGGCGGTATCATTGACGCAGATGCTGGCGATCTGCTTGCAGACGGCAGACTGGATGCCTTTGATCTGGCAGTCATGAAGCGGATGCTGTTTGCGTGATAAAAAGGAGTACTATTTATGAAATGCCAATGGATGAAACGCTGCACGGCGGTACTCTGTGCAGCGGCAATACTGGGCGGCTCCGCCGGTATCCTGCCGGCATATGCTGCATCGGAAAACAAGATCACCAATTCCACCTTTGACAGCAATACTGACGGATGGAGCTATTATGCCCATAAGGATGCCGCCGCGGCTCTTTCGCAGGAAAATGGAATGCTTGCGCTGAACGTTTCCGCGCTCGGCTCTGTGAATTACGCGGTACAGCTTTCCAGCAATGCCATCAGCCTTGAAAACGGAAAGAGCTACCGGGTCTCCTTTGATATTGCTTCAACGGTCAGCCGGTATGTGGACAGCATCGTTCAGCAGAACGGCAGCCCCTACCAGGCATATGCCGCCCAGGGAATCACGCTGACGGAGGAGCTGCAGACGGTCAGCTATACCTTCACCATGGACTATGAGAGTGCGGAAGCAAAGCTCATATTCAACTGCGGCAACCACAGCGAAACGCTGCCGGAGCATACGATCTATATTGATAATACCGTACTGGAAGAAATTGATGCAAGCGAGGTGGAGACCTATGATCCTTACGAGCCGCCCATTACCATCAACCAGCTCGGCTACAAACCGGACAGCTCCAAAATTGCGGTATTCCGCAGCATCACCGCAGAAACTGAATTTTCCGTTGTCAATGCGGATTCTCAGGAGGTCGTCTATACAGGTACGCTCTATGGGGAACGTGACAATCCGAGTGCTGGTGAGGTCAACTGGTACGGTGACTTCTCAGAAGTCACGCAGCCGGGCAGCTATTATATTACCTGCGGAGAGCTGGATGCCTCCTACCCGTTCGGGATCGGCAGGGATGTATATGATGCATTGCTAGATGATGCGGTGCGGATGCTCTATCTGCAGCGGTGCGGCTGTGCGGTGGAGGATGGAACCTTCGGGCATCCCGCCTGCCACACAGCCGAGGCGGAGCTGCTTGCCACGGGTGAAGCCATTGATGTCACGGGCGGCTGGCATGATGCCGGTGACTACGGACGTTATGTCGTACCCGCTGCCAAGGCGGTTGCCGATCTTCTGCTTGCGTATGCTGCTGATCCCTCCGTACACAGTGACAGCGTGGGCATTCCGGAAAGCGGAAACGGCGTACCGGATATTCTGGATGAAGCACGCTATGAGATCGAATGGATGCTGAAAATGCAGGAAGCATCGGGCGGTGTATATCACAAGGTCAACTGCCGGGGCAATACCGGCTCCGTCATGCCGGACAAGGAAACCAGCACGCAGTATGTCACGCCGGTCTCCACCACTGCCACAGCGGATTTCTGTGCAGTCATGGCAATGGCGGCGGAGTACTACGCACCGATCGACACGGATTTTTCGCAGACCTGTCTGAATGCGGCGAAGTCCGCATGGGCGTTCCTGGAGGAACATCCGGATATGATCCTGGAGGATCCTGCGGACTACGGCGACACCAACGGCGGCTATTCCGATACCAGGGACGGGGATGAACGCTACTGGGCAGCCTGTCAGATGTACCGTGCAACAGGGGACACCGCCTATCTGGATGCGATTGTCTCCATCACCGGAACCTATTACAAGGATGGTCTGGAATGGCATATGGTCGGACATTACGGCAATATCGCCCTGCTGACTATGGAGGGCATTGATACGGAATCGCCGGAATATGCCAAGGCATGGGAGATGCTGTTCAACTGGGTGAACGAGTATACAAAGAATATCGCTGCGACCGGCTATGAAACTGCCTATACGACCTATACCTGGGGCAGCAATATGACGATCGCCAATGCGGGTATCGTACTCGCGCTCGGCTATGAGCTGACCGGGGAGGAAGCCTATCTCACGGCGGCAGAAAAACAGCTTCACTACCTTCTGGGAAGAAATCCGAACGGAATTTGCTATGTCACAGGCTATGGTACTGTTTCACCGCAGAATCCGCACCACAGACCCTCCATTGCAAAGGAACAGGCAATGCCCGGTATGCTGGTCGGCGGTGTCAACTCCGACCTGTCCGATCCTGCGGCACAGACCTATCTTGCCGATGTGCCCGCGGACAAATGCTATGTGGACATGTCCGGCAGCTATTCCACAAATGAGATCACGATCTACTGGAATTCGCCGCTGGTGTATCTGCTTTCACTGACAGCGGATGCCGATACTTCGGTGCGCGGTGATGTGAACGCGGACGGTACATGCAGCACGCTCGATGTGATCATGCTCCAGAAATGGCTGCTGAATGCCGGTGCCATTACGGATGCCGCCGCCGGCGATCTTACCGCAGACGGCAGACTGGATGCGTTCGATCTCAGCATGATGAAGAAAATGCTCATACACTCATAGAATAAAGCTATCCGCATACAGCTTCGCCCTCCTTTGGAAATCCCAAAGGAGGGCGAATTTTAATATCTGTCAATCGCATGACGCTCTGCCTGCAAGCGTCATGCGGTACACCCGACTATATCGCGAAACAGGTACTTCCCCTTACAGCCATATTCTGAAACGCGATCGCCGGCGCGGGCTCTGCGCTTATTCAGTTCGGAGTGCTACTACAGGATCCTTCTTCGCCGCACTTCTCGACGGAATGATACCTGCGATCAGTGTGAGTACCATGGAGATGATGACCAGGATCACCGCTGCACCGATGGGCAGAACCGCATTCAGCGCAAGGATGCCGGTCAGCTCATGGATCACCGCATTGATCGGGATGCACAGCAGGTAGGTGACTACGACACCCAGCAGACCGGAGGTAAAGCCGATAATCAGCGTTTCTGCATTGAACATGCTCGATACATCACGCTTGGAAGCACCGATCGCACGGAGGATACCGATCTCCTTCGTTCTCTCCTGTACGGAGATCAGCGTGATGACACCGATCATGATGGAGGATACGATCAGGGAGATCGCTACGAACGAGATCAGGACATAGGTGATGGTGTTGATGATCGTTGTGATGGAGGACATCATCAGACCCACATAGTCCGTATACTTGATCTGGGACAGCTCCTCCACACCCTCATTGTAGTCTGCGATCACTTCTTCGATCACATCCTTGTTCTCAAAGGAGGATGCATACAGATTGATCGTGGACGGCTCGTCAAGATCGAGATAACCGAGCTTGATCAGATTGTCTTCGTAGGTGGAATCAGAGAATACCATGATCTCGTCATGATACATTGCCAGCGTTTGGGTGTCGCTGGTCTTCATCAGCTGGTCAAGACCCGCGAGCTTCTGCTCTGCCGGGAGCTGTGCCATCTGCTCTGTGACCTGTGCAGCATACTGCATTTTCACCTGTTCTTCCACCATCATGGTATAAGCTTCTTCCAGATCCTCGTCACTCATTTCCGCAATGTAGCCTTCCAGATCCGCTTCGGACATGCCCATCTGCTGGGTCAGAGCCTGGATCATGGTCTGCTCCATCGTTTCGCGGGTCTGTCCCTGCATCGCCTGTGCAACGGAGGCATTCAGCTGTTCTTCGGACGGAATGCACATCATCTGTACATAAATCATGGACTTTTCCTGATTGTCCAGAGTGTCGATATACTTTGTGAATTCTTCTTTTTTCTCTTCGTCGGTCATTTCACCCGTGCTTTCCTGGAACGGCAGACCGGTGAAGATGTCGGTCATCTCATCATCCAGCTGTGCTTCGATCGCTTCGGAATCCTTTGCTTCGTTGATGACGTATTCCGTCAGCTCGTGGGTATAAGCGATTGCACCGGTCAGCATGGCTGTGGTGGCTTCCTCATCCGGACGGATGATGCCGCTGACCTTCAGTGTCAGACCATTGTCATAGAGGAACTTCAGACCGGATTCCGTCTCGCGCAGATCGGTATAGGTATCGGTCAGCTCGTCGTAGCTCCAGCACTCAGAATTGAGGATCACACGATATTCCATATCGCAGATCTCCTGATAGCTCCAGCTGGATTCCTCTCTGGATTCGAGCTTTGTCTTGTTGATCGCCGCATCCATGATGGTGTCCATCGTTTCCTTGGAATTAAGACCCAGTGCATACAGCGTCACATCGTCCAGCTCATTGTTTTCATCCAGCACCAGAACCACTTCATTATAGGCATCCGGCCATTCGCCGTAGATCACATCGTACTGCTTTTTGAGCAGATCATTGATCGGCTCGCCGTCCTCGCCGGCAAGCATTTCCTGCCAGAGTCCGCCAGCCATCATATCCATGGAGGATGTACCGCCCATCATGGCAGCATCCATTTCCATCATCGCACCCATGTCAATATCCATCGCTTCGCTCATCATATCTGTCAGAAGCTCTGCGGTATCCGACTGGATGATATTGCCGTCCACATTCTTGGTATATACCAGCAGATCGAGATTGTAGGAATACTGTACACCATTGAGTGCAGCAGAAAGCTTGCTCTCCGGATCATTGCGCTGCTCCTCAATGTACGCCTTGAATGCACGGAGGTCATTTTCCTGTGCTTCGAGGTTGTTCATCGCTTCCACCATCTGGTAGATCGCAGCCTTTTCATAAACTGCATCATTTTCATGCGAAACATCCTCGGATTCCACACCCATGAACGTTTCCATCAGGGTCGTCATGTCAATGGTCGCGGATTCGATCATCAGGGGATAGGAGGAAAGCGTCTCCTCCTGCACCAGATCAATATACGCCTGGAAGCCCTGCGAGATGGAGAGGACCAGTGCAATACCGATGATGCCGATCGAGCCTGCAAAGGAGGTCAGCATCGTGCGTCCCTTCTTGGTAAAGAGGTTTTTCAGGGAAAGCCCGAAGGAGGTGGCAAAGGACATGGAAGGCTTCTTCTTTTTCTTTTCCGCTTCCTGTGCTTCCGTGTCATGTGCGGTTTCCTTCTCAACATCCTGCTCCGTCAGCGGACGGGAATCATCCTTGATCTCGCCGTCGAGCATCCGGATAATACGGGAGGAATACTGCTCCGCAAGCTCCGGATTGTGTGTTACCATAATAATGAGGCGATCCTTGGAGATGTTCTTCAGGATCTCCATGACCTGTACGCTGGTTTCCGTATCCAGCGCGCCGGTCGGCTCATCGGCAAGGATGATGTCGGGGTTATTGACGAGTGCGCGGGCGATGGCAACACGCTGCATCTGACCGCCGGACATTTCGGAGGGCTTCTTGTGCAGCTGGCTGCCGAGTCCGACATCCTCGAGTGCCTTCTTCGCACGCTCACGGCGTTCGGATTTCTTCACGCCGGAAAGGGTGAGGGCGATCTCCACGTTCTGTAGCACGGTCTGATGCGGGATCAGGTTGTAGCTCTGGAAAACGAAGCCGATGGAATGGTTGCGGTAGGTGTCCCAGTCCTTATCCTTGTATTTCTTTGTGGATGTGCCGTTGATGAGCAGATCACCGTCGGAATACTGATCCAGACCGCCGATGATGTTCAGCATGGTGGTCTTGCCGCAGCCGGACGGACCTAAAATCGAAACAAATTCGCTGGAACGGAATTTCAGGTCAATGCCCTTCAGTGCGTGGACGGTGTTCTCTCCGGCAAGGTAGTCTTTTTTGATACCTTTGAGTTCGAGCATAATGCATACCTCCTGTGTTTGTTTGGCGATGATTTCCCCCAGAAATCAGAAAATCCCGGATATAGCTGAAAAGCTGTATCCGGGTCAGTGAACATAAATATGACTCCATGCATAGCTTTTCAGATACACATGAGTCTTGCAAATTAAAGCAAGCCAGATCCCTTGCGGAACCAGTGCTGTTGACTTACTGCGCATGGCTTGCGCGCCATGTGCCTGCTACTCCCTCATTTGGGTATTTTTAATTATAGCATGTTGCCAAAAAATTGTCAAGGTTTTCATGCAGTTTTCACATGGAATTGTAGAATGAGAGAAAAAAGTCCTTTGTTTTGTGTTCGGAATTATCAAAATTGTTAGGTGACTTACAGAAAATCGGGGGCTGTCCGGAAAAATATTTTGAAAAATATGGTTTCGGGGGTTGACAAAAGATTACAAATATGTTACAATATGTTACAGAAGATTACAAGCCGGTAACCATCCGGAAGAGGAGATAGAGCAAAATGAGTTTGAAACATATGATCGCCGGTGTACTTGCCGGCATCCAGTGCATGGCAATGCTGCCGTTTACGGCATTTGCAGAGGAAAGCACTGGTCTTGGAGATCTGAACGGCAGCGGCAACGCTGAGGCAGAGGATGCTTCGCTGATCCTTGTGGATGCGGCATCTCTCGGTGCATCCGGCAGCGGCGTTCTGACGGAAGAGCAGCGGAAGGCAGCGGACACGAATTATGACGGCAGTGCGGACGCAGGGGATGCGGCAGTGATCCTGGTCTATTCTGCCCTGGCAGGATCCGGTGCAGTTTCGGGCAGTCTGGAGGATTACCTGAACAAGGCGGACGAAAACCTGGATGCCATCGCGGCACCGATGATCGCAGTCGGCAAGCGTACACTTTCTGCCATTATCCGCTGGGATCATGTGCCGTATGCAAGCGGCTATGAGATCTATCGCTGCTCCGGTACCAATGCATCTTCCGGGGACTATCAGCTTGCTGCCACTGTGACGGGCGGCGGAAGCGGCAGCTATCTGGACGAGCTCGGCAATGACGGCAGCTATTGCTATAAGGTACGCGCTTTCCGCGATCAACCGAACGGCAGGATCTACAGTAGCTTCAGCACAGCCAGAGAAAACTGGACAAAGGAAGCCATTTTACAGGGCGCGGATCTGCAGCAGCGCGACACTATTACTGTATACAACCGCCAGGGTGCGACCACTACCTCATATGATGTGTCGATTTCCGAGGAGGATTTTGCGATCCTCGCGCAGTTTGCAGCGGAGAATTTCCCGGAAAACTGCACAAGGGAGGATCAGCTCTGGATCACGCTGCAGTGGATCCATAAGAATGTGGATTATGCCTATGTGGGCGAAAAGTGGGATTCCATCCAGGGGCTTTCCTGGGTCGAGGCAGTGTTCGTCAAGCAGAGAGGACAGTGTGTGCAGTACAACGGCGCACTGGCAGCCATGATGGCATACCTCGGCTACGACGCACAGATGGTACAGGGCTACCGCGGCACCTATCCGAGCAACTACTGGCAGCATTTCTGGCCCGAGGTCGTGATTGACGGCAAGACCTATATGATGGAGTGCGGAAACTACGGAAAATCCGGCAACTGGTATTATTTCCTCTGCACCTATGATGAGACTTCGAAGTACATCTGCAATCAGAAGGCAATGAGCTGATAGTTTGATTTTTCCATTACAAAGTAATTTTTTCCTTAAAAAGCAGGAGCGTTCCGCCGAAAAAGCGGAACGCTCCTGTGTTTTCTAGAGCCTGTTCACATAAAATGAATATGTAAATTTTCGAGCATAAATTTTACGCAGACAAGGCAAAAAATCGTAGGCATACTGACGTATGTCAAGATTTTTTAACGCAGACTGCGTGAAATTTTGCCGAAAAGATGCGTATGAGATTTTAATGTGAACAGGCTCTAAGACAGATGTATCCCCGCAGCACCCAGGGCGCGCTGGATGGCTTTGGCGGCGAAATACGCCGCCCCTACGGAAAGTGCGTCCTTCAGCAGATAGGGGAGGGAAACGAGCAGGAAGCTTTCTGCAAAGCCCATCCCGGCAGTCAGCGCATACTGCGCTGTTCCGAGCAGGTGACAGCAGAGGAGACCTGCGGTCCCGGCAGGAACTGTAAGGAGCTTCCGCGGCGGTTCAGCGGCAAGCGCACAGCAAAGCGCAAGCGGCACAAAACCCCAGAGAAAGCCGCCCGTAAGCCCGAGCAGTACCGAAAAGCCGCCGCGCATTCCGGCGAACACCGGCATCCCGACAGCACCGCAGGCGAGATAGAGCAGAACTGCCGGAACCCCGCGCCGCCTGCCGCCGAGCCAGGCACACAGCGCAGCTCCGAAGGTCTGGAGCGTCAGGGGAACGCTGGACGGCATGGGGATGGTCAGCTGTGCCAGTACTGCGAGCATTGCCGCCAGCATTGCGGTCTGGGACATGACGAGCAGCCCTGCACCGCGCTTATCGGACATAGGCGGCGGAGGTGATGACAGAGAGGAAATCCTCCCGGAAGCTGTCATAGGTCTCCACATCGGATTTGCAGGTGATGATGTACATGGAATTGGTATCGGTCAGATAGCCCGTCATGCAAGCCTTTTTGAGTGCGTCCTCGCCCTCGCCGATGGTGTAGATGAATTCCAGCGTCTGTACGCCGATCCCGCCGGCATAGACCAGCTCATCACGGGTCACCTCCAGCTCCGTGGTAATGCTCTGGTATTCCTTCAGTGCGGAAGTGGCATAATCGTAGACGGAGCTGTAGGGGGCATCGGAGACATCCTGCGTGATGATGATGCTGGCATCCTCGCAGATATAGTATTCTTCATAAAAATCCGAAGAAGTGGTCGCAAAACGCTCCGGGATCTCCAGGTACAGCTCCGGCAGGGGCAGTGCCTTATAGACAGCCTGGGTCTCCAGCGCAGAATCCGCTGTGGATGCGGTATTGCAGCCGCAGAGGGAGAAGCATCCCGCAAGCAGCAGTGCAGTCAGTCGTTTCATGAGTGTGCATCCTTTCTTTATCCTTAATGTAATAAAAAGCGGACGGCAGAGCCGTCCGCATGACCAGACCGATAAGCCGAGTTCTGTCGTGTGCGATAATTTATCTAGGCCATACGTCGCCATATGGCTCAAGCCGCCGTTACTGTGCCGTCCATCGAGCCAATGTTATGACGGTCAGTACCATTAGACGTTGCATCGGATAGGGTTTACACGGCAGTGCAGTCTCCTGCACTCCGGTGAGCTCTTACCTCACCATTCCACCCTCACCACACCGAAATGTGGCAGTTTCTTTTCTGTTGCACTAGCCCTAAGGTCGCCCTCGGCTGCCGTTAGCAGCTATCCTGCTCTGTGATGCTCGGACTTTCCTCGTGAACTATGTCGTCCACGCTATCGCATAGTCTGCTCATAGTTTTATTATACACGATTTTGGGGGGATTGTCAAGGAGTGAATTGTTGAAAATATGCAAATCCATTTTTCTTTATCAGGGTCTGCCTGAACTGCCTCCTTTCGAAGGCAATGTCAACAAGTTAAGCATTCTAATGATGGTTCTGCAAAGCTGCCCCACCCCCTGCCCCCTCCCAGAGGGAGGGGGAGATTGAGCCGGTGCTCCGCACCGGCACCGGCAAGGGCTTCGCCCTTTGCCCCTTTGGCAACTGCCGCCTTGCCGGCATTATTCCCCGGCTTCGATCCTCTCTGCGATCTGGGCGATGACCTCTGCATCACTTTCGGACTTGATCCTGTACTCCGTTCTGGAGTAGAAATTGTCGTTCACATCCCAGAGTACCGGCACAAAGCCGAAATCCACTGCTTTATTCAGCAGGACGGAAAGACAGTCGGAGGATTCTGTATACTGCGTATCCGCCGCGAGATGGTCGGAGGTATAGATGGAGGTGCATTCACCCACGAATACCGGAATGCCCTTGCTGGTGAATGCCTCTTCCAGCTGTACGCACTGCTTGTTGCTGTAGGCGAGCCACATCTGACCGCCGATGTTATTGCCCCAGTAAGGAGCATTGTCGATGTAATGCACGGATACCATCATTCTGTCCTCGGCAGGATCCTCCGGCATCACATACAGATCGCTGGTCGTCTTGTCGATGTTCGTCCAGTAGCCGGACGCGATCAGCATACGTTCCTTGTTGTTGCCGCCGGTGGCGCGCACAGCATCCACAAAGGTCTGGTTCATGGCATTGACATACGCAAACAGCTCCGCTTCTGAATAGCTGCTGCCCTCCTGCTGTGAGCCGAGAGCCTCGTTGAATCCCTCAAATACCAGAAAATCGGAATAATCCCGGAACTCCTCCGCGATCTGCGTCCAGAGATCCTCCACGACCTCCAGCACCTTTTCCTGCGGATGATTCTTGATGAGAAATTCATCATAATGATGCACATTGATGACCACATAGAGATCCTGACTGCGGCAGTAGTCCACGATCTCAACAACGCGGTTCATATATTCCTCATTGATCTGGAACTTGCCGTCATCCTCCATCATATTACCCCAGTACACCGGCACACGGATGGTATTGAAGCCGGCTTCCTTCATGCCGTTGATGCATTCCTGCGTGGTCTCGACCGCACCCCAGCATTTCTCATAATCCTGCGGTGTATCCTCGCCGATGGTAGAAGCACCGGCGGTCTTGTCCTGCGCATCCTGCCAGTAAGCCTCCATCGTATTGCCGAGATTGATGCCGATGCCCATTTCCTGTGCAAATTCCATTGCAGTGATGTCATCGCGCATGGCACCGCCGTCGGAGGGAGCGTCACAGCCCGTTAGTGCACAGGACAGCAGTGTACCTGCTGTCAGCAGGGAAATAATTTTACGATTCATGATACTGACTCCTTATCAAAACTTGATACCTTTATTGTAGCACGACTTTCCCCCTCCTGTCAATGCAAGTGTCAAAAAATGCAGATTCCGTCAACAAAGTTTGCGGGTTTGGTAATAGTGCGCCCTGATAAGTCACATTCTGTTAATTGACAATCACACTAAAGTATGGTATAATGTATTTTGTTGAAATTTGACGAAAGTGCGGTGTAACTATGGATTTTGAAGCAATCAAAAAAGTGACCCTTATCCTGCTCGAATACCTCCCCAATACCCTGAGTCTGTTCTTCTGGACGCTGGTGTTCTCCATTCCGGTCGGCATGATCGTGACATGGCTCAAAAAATGTAAATGCAGACCTGTGAACTGGCTGACGGATCTCTACATCCTCATCATGCGTGGCACGCCCCTGATGCTGCAGATCATTGCATTCTATTATGCGATTCCCATGATCGTGGCATCGGCATTGAACAGCGGCAATACCGGCGGTATCATCCCGTTCCTCCAGAGCATCATGAACAATGACCACTACATGATCATCATGCTGGTGGTGGCGTTCTCGCTCAATTATGCGGCGTATTTTGCGGAGATCTTCCGCGGCGGCATTGAAGCCATCCCGAAGGGACAGTATGAAGCCGCTGAAATGCTGGGCATGACGAAAATGCAGACATTCTTCCGCATCGTCCTGCCGCAGGTGACAAAGCGTGTCATTCCGGCAACGGCGAATGAGGTCATTGTTCTGGTCAAGGATACCTCCCTTGCGAATGTCATTGCCTTTGCGGAGATCACGATGAAAGCAAAGCAGCAGATGAATTTCTATTCGTCCATCCTGCCTCTGTTCATTGCAGGTATTTTCTATTTCGTGATGAATGCGCTGGTGACAATGCTGTTTTCCTATATTGAAAAGAAATTTGATTATTACAAGTAAGGAGGTCTTCCCATGGCAATTCTTGAAGTGCGCAATATTTCCAAAAAATTCGGGGATCTGGAAGTCCTCAAGGATATTTCATTCGATGTCGAGGTCGGACAGGTCGTGGCGATCATCGGTCCGTCCGGCAGCGGCAAATCCACACTTCTGCGCTGCGTGAACCAGCTCGAACGTGCGGACAGCGGCGAGATCATGGTGGATGGTCTGACCATGCTGCATACGGAGAATGGCAAGGCACAGTATGCGGACAAGAAAACGCTGCGTGACATCCGCCTGAAGATCGGACTGGTATTCCAGAATTTCAACCTGTTTCCGCATTTTTCGGTAATGCAGAATGTGATTGAAGCACCGGTGCATGTGCTGAAGAAATCGAAAGAGGACGCCATCAAGACGGCGGAATCCCTGCTGAAGAAGATGGGACTGGAGACAAAGACGAAATCCTATCCCTGCGAGCTTTCTGGCGGACAGCAGCAGAGAGTGTCGATCGCAAGAGCGCTTGCCTTGAATCCGCAGATCCTGTTTTTTGATGAACCCACCTCCGCACTCGATCCGGAGCTGACGGGCGAAATCCTCAAGGTCATCAAGGAACTGGCGCAGGAAAAGATGACG
This sequence comes from Oscillospiraceae bacterium, assembly GCA_045578805.1. Classification (GTDB taxonomy): domain Bacteria; phylum Bacillota; class Clostridia; order Oscillospirales; family Ruminococcaceae; genus UBA3855. The sequence continues at coordinate 1,949 of JAZNKY010000126.1, read as the reverse complement.
ATGGTGATCGTCACCCACGAGATGGCATTCGCAAGAGATGTGGCGAACCATGTCATTTTCATGGATCAGGGCTATATCGTAGAAGAGGGCGCACCGGAGGAGGTCTTCGGCAATACGCAGAATGAGAGAACGAAGCAGTTTTTGCAGAGATACAATGAAAACTGATTTCTTTGAAAGGGAACGTTTATGAAAAAGGTAATCCGGATTACGCTGATTTGCGCCGCAGGACTTGCCGTCATCATAACCGGAACCGTCCTGCTTGTGAGATGGAGCTTGAACGGGACCCATTACCGGACTTTCTCCGAGGAGAAACTGCAGATGATGGAAGAGGAATTCCATATTAAAGTAACGGACGATCTTACGCTGGAGGAATATTCCGAAATGGGATTCCATGATGACAGACGGCTGAATCTTTCCACGCAAAAGGACTTGGGGGCGTTTCTGGATGAAAATGTGCTTTCTGCTGCCGCCATTACAGAAACTGAACAGGATTCTCTCTATACAAAAACAGAATTTGAGTACGATTCCGGCAATGAAACAGTCTACGGCACATTCACAGAATTGGAAAAAGAAAATGCCGTTTCCCTGTTTCTGCCCTCATGATGGTACAGCAGCGAACCATTGGTATGTGAATAAGATTTCTTTGGAAAGGAACGTTTATGAAAAAAGCAATTCGCATTACGCTGATCGTCCTCTGCATTCTGGCAATCCTGCTGATTGCAGGCATGTGGGGCTTGTCCGTGATGATCTACAATGAAAACTTCGGCAAGCGTTTTGAAAGCTACGAACCGCAGATGCTGTATGTGGAGGATTTCGAGGGGCTGGAATGCACCGAATACACATTTTATTCCGATCAGGGACAACAGCTTGCGGGGTATCTGTACAGTGCCGGAACTGACCAGCGGGGCATTGTGGTCATGGCGCATGGCTTCGGCGGCGGCGGTCATAATTCTTACATGGACTGTGCGGATTATTTTGCAAAGAACGGCTATTATGTGTTTGCATACGATGCGACCGGCAATGACAAGAGCGAGGGCGAGGGTGTCGGCGGACTGCCGCAGGGCGTGATCGACCTTGATTATGCGCTCCGGTTTGTCAAGGAAAGCGGCAAGCTGATGCCGGATTTCCCCGATCTGCCCATCGTCCTGTTTGGACACAGCTGGGGCGGCTACAGTGTGTGCAGTGTGCTTTCCTATCATCCGGATGTGAAAGCAGTCATTTCCTGCGCTGGCTTCAATGCCTCCTACGGCATGTTTGAAGCGGAGGGCAGAAAGCAGGCGGGGGATTTCATTGATGTTATGATGCCCTTTGTCAAGCTGCACGAATCCATCCAGTACGGCGAGTATGCAAAAAATACGGCACTCGACGGTTTGGCGGCATCGGATGCGGCAGTTCTGATACTCCACAGCGCGGATGACAATGTTGTTCCGCCGGAATACGGCTATGATCTGTATTATGCAGAGTACAAGGATGACCCCCGTTTCACATTTATCCCTCTGGAAGACCGCGGGCATAGCTATGTCTACCAGGATATGACATACATCAACGCATTCAATGCGGAATTTGACAAATGGCTGGAAACGCTGGATTATGACTACAGCACGGAGGAAAATAAAGCGCGCTTTGCCGAAGACAAAGCGGCATATATCCGGCAGAATCTTGACCGTGACCAGTGGAGCAGTATGTTGGATACGGAGCTGTTTGCAGAATTTACGGCGTTTTTTGATGAGAATTTGGGATGATTTTGCAGTGTGACCATGAAAAACAATGGGGACAATAATGGATTCAAAAGGCGATAGCCTTTGGCGGCGGGGGTGCGCAGCACCGCCCCTAAAAGCCCCTCCCCTCGGGGAGGGGTTGGGGTGGGGGGGGGTGCAAGGTGCTGACCTCAGAAAATGTATTTGTATCATAATTGAAAAGAGTAACAAGTCGGAGGCCAAGCGGGCTTA
>JAZNKY010000125.1:0-68755 GCA_045578805.1 Oscillospiraceae bacterium | reverse complement strand
GAGGGGTTGGGGTGGGGGCAGTTGCAGGATGCCTATTCCTAAGAAAAAAAGGACTTTTTCTACAAGCTGAAAGGACGGCAGCTCTGCCGTCCTTTTCAGTCTATCAAAAAAACAGAAATCAAACGCGGAGCTATCGCTCCGCAAAAGGGGATTGGGGACGAAGTCCCCAAAGCGGGGTTCCAAGGTGCATCAGCACCTTGGGCGGTGGAGGCGGCGCAGCCGCCTCCTATAAAATCCCCCTCCCTCGGGAGGGGGCAGGGGTGGGGAAGCTGCAGGATGCTTACCACAGAAAAAAGACCTTCTGACCAGAAGAAAATCCGTCATACGATAACCATAGCGTCCCCGAATGAGAAGAATCTGTACTTCTCCTCCACCGCAATTTGATACGCATTCATCGTATTCTCATATCCCATAAACGCCGACACCAGCATAATGAGCGTACTCTCCGGCAGATGGAAATTCGTAATGAGTCCGTCGATCACCTTGAATTGGTAGCCCGGATAAATGAAAATATCCGTATCTCCCTCGCATTCCATCAGCACATCACCGCATCGCTGTGCCGCACTCTCCAGTGTTCTGGTGGAGGTCGTGCCGACAGAGATCACACGTCCGCCCCTTGCCTTGGTTTCGTTGATAAGCTCCGCCGTTTCTTTGGGTAACACAAAATGCTCCGTATGCATATGATGCTTCAGAATATCATCCTCCTTGACCGGACGGAACGTGCCAAGCCCCACATGGAGCGTCACATAGGCAATCTTCACACCCATTGCACGGATCTCCTCCAGCATTTCCGTGGTGAAATGCAGTCCGGCAGTCGGCGCAGCAGCAGAACCAAGTTCGCGCGAATAGACCGTCTGGTAACGCTCCTTGTCCGCAAGCTTTTCCGTAATGTACGGCGGCAGGGGCATCTGCCCGACATCATCAAGGGCAGTGTAGAAATTCCCCTCGCATTCAAATTTTACAATGCGGTTGCCGTCCTCCTTTACCTCCAGCACCTCTGCGGTCAGTCTGCCGCCGCCGAAGGAAAAGCGCGCACCGGGACGGCATTTCTTGCCCGGACGGCAGATGATCTCCCAGATCCGGTCACCGTGCTGGGACAGCAGCAGAAACTCCACAAAGCTTCCTGTGCCTTCCTTCTCGCCGTAAAGGCGGGCGGGGAGTACGCGGGAATCATTCAGTACCAGCAGATCCCCCGGCTGCAGAAGTGCGGGCAGATCATAGAAATGCAGATGACTGCATTCTCCGCTGCGGCGGTCAACATGCAGCATCCGGGAGGAATTGCGTGGCTCAGCAGGATGCTGGGCGATCAGTTCTTCGGGCAGGTCGTAGTAAAAATCAGATTTTTTCATATGAACTCCTTTTTTTAAAAAATATTCTTGACAAATGCGTCGAGAAATGTTATCATATATACAGGATAGAGGCGCGGCAGCGATGAGTAGCAGACAGGAGGAAGCTCGTTCCAATGATTATCTGCCAAAGGCAATGCCGCCGAAGAGGACGGATGTGAGCAGTCCGCCTTCTGGTGTTGCATTGAACAGGTGCCGCACTGTCATCATGTGTGATGGAGAGCTATCGGTGAAACACACCCTTATTTCTATTATAACGCATGATGAGCCGGTTTTCAACCGGTTTTTTCAATATCTTTAAAAAATTTTTTTGAACGGCTTCCGTTCAAGGCAAAGGAGTAAGTTTTATGAAGCAGTACAATGTAGGTATTCTCGGTGCAACAGGTATGGTAGGTCAGCGTTTTGCGACTCTGCTGGAGAACCATCCGTGGTTCAATGTCAAGGTGCTTGCAGCATCCCCCAGAAGTGCAGGCAAGACCTATGAGGAGGCTGTCGGCAGCCGCTGGGCAATGAAGACTCCCATGCCGGAGAGCATGAAGAACATGATCATCCGCGATCTGAACACAGACATCGAGGCAATTGCAGCAGAAGTGGATTTCGTATTCTGCGCAGTAGATATGAAGAAGGATGAGATCAAGGCTCTGGAAGAGGCTTATGCAAAGGCTGAGTGTCCGGTCGTTTCCAACAACTCCGCACACCGCTTCACACCCGATGTGCCGATGGTAGTGCCGGAGATCAACCCGGAGCATATTGAGATCATCAAGTCCCAGAGAGAGCGTCTCGGCACAAAGCGCGGCTTTGTTGCTGTGAAGTCCAACTGCTCCATCCAGAGCTATGTACCGGCTCTCCACCCGCTGAAGAAGTTCGGTCTGAAGAATGTACTGGCTTGTACTTACCAGGCAATCTCCGGCGCAGGCAAGACCTTCGAGACATGGCCGGAAATGGTTGACAATCTGATCCCGTTCATCGGCGGCGAGGAAGAAAAGTCCGAGCAGGAGCCGCTGAAGGTTTGGGGTACCATCGAGAACGGCGAAATCGTAAAGGCATCCGCTCCCGCGATCACAACACAGTGTCTGCGTGTACCGGTTTCCGACGGTCACACAGCAGCTGTATTCGTATCTTTCGAGCAGAAGCCCACAAAGGAAGAGATCCTGAAGCTCTGGGAAGAGTTCAAGGGCGTTCCGCAGGAGCTGGAGCTGCCGTCTGCACCCAAGCAGTTCCTGCACTACTTCACAGAGGACAACAGACCCCAGGCAAATCTGGACAGAAACCTCGAAAAGGGCATGGCAGTTTCCGTAGGCAGACTGCGTGAGGATACACAGTACGACTACAAGTTCGTATGCCTCTCCCACAACACACTTCGCGGCGCAGCAGGCGGTGCTGTTCTGCTGGCTGAACTGCTTGCAGCAAAGGGTTACTTTGACTAATTAAGTGTACTGAACTTGTCAGGCAGTGGGGGCTCTGCCCCCACACCCCCGCCAAAGGGATGTCATCCCTTTGGAATCCCAAGTCGTTCTGTCAATGCCCCCAAAGGGGGCATTGACAGAACGTCAGGATTGCAAGAATACATTTCTTGGCAGGAATAAGGGCAGAATGACCACTGCTGATATGTCAGCACACCTAACCGATCCAACACAACACTTGGAGGAATCACTATGAAGAACACAATTTTCACCGGTGCCGGTGTAGCGATCATTACACCTTTCAACGAAGATGGTTCCATCAATTTTGAGGGACTGGGCACCAATATTGATTACCAGATCGAAAACGGCACCGATGCCATTATCATCTGCGGCACGACCGGCGAAGCTTCCACCATGACCGAGGCAGAGCATCTGGAGTGCATCCGCTATGCCGTGGAGCGCACTGCAAAGCGTGTTCCGGTCATTGCCGGTACCGGCAGCAACGACACAAAGACTGCAATCGAGCTGTCCGTTGAGGCAGAAAAGCTCGGCGCAGACGGTCTGCTGCTCGTGACACCCTACTATAATAAGACGACACAGGCAGGCTTGATCAAGCATTTCACCATGATCGCAGACAGTGTGAACATCCCGATCATCCTCTACAACATCCCTGGCAGAACCGGTATGGGCTTCACTGTGGACACCCTCAAGGTGCTGGCAGAACACAAGAACATTGTGGCTGTGAAGGAAGCATCCGGCAACATCAGCTACACTGCACAGGTAGCAGCGGCCGTAGGCGACAAGATGGACATCTACAGCGGCAATGACGACATCATCGTACCGATGATGGCTCTGGGCGCAAAGGGCGTGATTTCCGTCCTTTCCAACATTATGCCGAAGGAAACACACGAGATGTGTCAGCTGTGCCTTGATAACAATTTTGCACCGGCGATCGAGATGCAGGTAAAGTTCCTGGAAGTCATCAATAATCTGTTCATCGAGGTAAACCCCATTCCCTGCAAGGCAGCCATGAACATGATGGGTATGCCCTCCGGCTCCCTCCGGATGCCCCTCGTAGACATGAGCGAAGCCAACGCAGAAAAGCTCCGCGCCTCCATGCAGCGTCTTGGTCTGGTTGACTGAATCTGACAGGAGGACAAAAGCGATGGAACAGGTAAAAATTCTCATCAGCGGTGCCAACGGCAAGATGGGTCATGCAGTCGCAGCAGCAGTTTCCTCCCGTGAGGACTGCAGGGTCTGTGCGGGCGTTGACCTGTACACAAAGCAGTATGCGGATTTTCCGATTTTCGAGAAGCTTTCCGATGTGACGGAAAAGCCCGATGTTGTGATTGATTTCTCCAATCCGGCAATTCTGGATGACCTGCTGGACTACTGCATGGTGAACGGCGTTCCCTGTGTGCTGGCAACCACCGGCTACAATGAGGAGCAGATCGCAAAGATCAGGAAGGCAGCAAATTCCATTCCGGTATTCTTCTCCTTCAACATGTCCCTCGGCATCAATCTGCTGGTGCAGCTGGCAAAGAAGGCAGTTTCCATTCTCGGCGGACAGTTTGACATTGAGATCGTCGAGAAGCATCATAACCAGAAGATCGACGCGCCCAGCGGCACAGCGATCATGCTGGCAGATGCCATCAACAGCGAGCTGAACAATGAATATCACTATGTATACGACCGTCATTCCAAGCGTCAGAAGCGCGAGCCGAAGGAGATCGGTATGCACGCCATCCGCGGCGGCACGATCGTCGGCGAGCATGATATTATCTTCGCAGGACATGACGAAGTGATCACACTTTCCCATTCTGCGGCTTCCAAGGAAGTATTTGCAGTCGGCGCAGTGAATGCCGCTGTATTCCTCGCAAAGCAGGATGCGGGCATGTACGATATGAGCCAGCTGATGGCACAGTAACACCGACAGGCGGGGGATACTCCGCCTGTTTTTGCACAGGAAAGGACGACATATGAAAAGATACATCACAGCATTTCTGGCGGCGGCACTCCTTGTCACAGTAACCGGATGCGGCAATACAGCTTCACAGACCGCCGCGTCCGTGGAAACGCTTGCCACTTTTACAGAAGAAACAGGCTTGCCGTCACAGATCATTGCAGCAGAGGACGGAAGCTACTATTCTCTGCTCAATGCCTATGACAGCAGTGAGTATGCCGTTTCTGTCAGTGACAGTGCGGATACCTTACATACGATCCGTGATTTGCCGGCTGATACATGGACATGGTATCTGGATGCCTCGGCGGACGGTGCAGCCTGGTGCGAAGGCGGCACGACCTACCTCTGGCAGGTCTACAACGCGGAAGACGGCACGATCACGGAGATCGACGGCGACTACCCGCAGAACGGCTTCCAGAATATGAAGGTCGGTATCTATGACGGATGCGTTTATTATGCACATATTGATTATTCCCACGAAACCGCCGAGATCATTCGTTACTGTATTGCAGATGGAACGAGTGAGCCAGTTTACACATTCCCTTATTATGGAGATATTACCATTCACAGCCTGAAGGTCAGCGGAAACTATCTGACCCTTGCTGGCTGTGTGGACAGTGAATATCCGGATGCAGTGGTCATTGATCTGGATACAAACGAAACTACGATACTGGAGATGGGCGTGTCAGCAGGGTATGTGTACGATGCCGCCTATGACGGTGAAACGCTTGCTCTCTACTATGTGAACGGTGAAACCATGGAGGAACAGATCGGCGTGTACGATGTCGAAAGCCGTACCATCACTCCGGTGACGACCTTTGTAGAAAACTATTATGCCTACCACGACAGCATTGACTGTGTGGACGGCGAGATCATCTGGGTGGAGCAGAAAAATGTGAGCGGTGATATTGCCGACCATTATTCTCTGTATCTCTACAATATCGCAGACGGAACGACCCGCACGATCCCGACTGTGTTTGCTTATGACATTGCAGAGGACGCGCTGTATTATCTCTGCTATGCGGATGGGACGAAGAAAATCGAGCTGCGGAAGGAAGTATGGAAGTGAGGGATAAAATATGATACGCCCAAATTCAGTAACACCGGAACAAATTTGTGAAGAAGTTCGGAGCTATCATCGGAAACAGGCAACACTCTGGGGAGTAGGAATTGTTATTTTTGTTGTACTGTGTACGATCATTTTTGTTGCATTGAAAGATAATGGGGTAACCAAAATTCCGGCAATGATTTTATTTGTTGTTGGACTGGTATTTTTTCTGTGGTTATTTATAACGAATATCATGGCTTTATTCAATCTGGAACGCAATGCCCTGCTGAAATATTATGGTCCTCCTTTCGTGCTGGCGAATGCAATTCGTGAGGGTGCTGAGGATGTGATCTTCAGAGACAGTAATCTGATCATTACAAAAAAATATATTCTGTACAAAGATCTGGTAATCAACAGATGGGTGACGGGGTATCTTCCTTTGAGAGATATTCTGCTGTTTTTCGGATTCTACAATGATCAGGATCCCAGTATCCGAATGCTTCGCTGTGTGGATGAGTACGGCATTGAACACCAGTTTACCTGTAAGGATCCGTGGGAGGCGTGCAGGGCAATGATGCCCTATATGTCCGGCAAAGCACGGTACGGCGAGGAAGAGGCGGAGATTCTTGCCATTATGGATGAAATTCACCAGTACGCCAAGGAAAACAAAAGAAAATAACAAAAATCCGGCAAGCCGCAGCTTGCCGGATTTCATTATGCCTTCTCAAAAAAACCAAATCGTTCCATCGCCCGATAGATCCCATCCTCCCGCAGCTTCGCAGTCACATGATCCGCATAGGGGATCAGCTTTTCGCCGTCCCCCATAGCAATGCCCGTACCAGCAGCGCGGAGCATCGGGAGATCATTCAGACTGTCGCCGATGGCGTAGGAATCCGCTTTCGGGATGCCGTAACGCTTCAGGACAAATTCCATCGCAAGCCCTTTGGAGCAGTTCAGAGGGTGCATTTCTGCAAAGCCCCAGCCCCTGTCCACATAGGCGAAATACGGCGCAATGCCCGCCTTGAACGCCTCCAGATCGGTATTTTCGTCATAGGCGATGCAGAACTTGTCAAAGGCAAAATCCGCATCATCCGCACTGCGGAAGATATTCTTTTCCTGCATCCGGAATGTATTGCGGATGTCAATGATGAACGGCAGCTCCCGCGTTTTCGGATCAAAGAAGAAACCGTCACGATGCTCATACAGGGGGGATGCGTTGACTTCCCGCACAAGCTGCACCATTTTTGCCATCACATCGGCAGAAACGGTCTGATAGAAGCATTCCTGTCCCTCACATTCGATGTAGGTACCGCATCCGCAGAGGTAGCCGTCAAAGCCCAGCTCCCGCACATCCGCATCCACATTGCAAAGCGGTCTGCCGGTGTTCACATAGAGCAGATGTCCGGCATCATGCGCAAGCCGGAGGGCTTCTCTTGTGCTGTCCGGCACGAAATGCGCCGCGCCGTCCTCCATGATCGTACCATCCACATCGAAGAACATGATCTTCCGCATCTTATACCTGCTTGAACAGATGCACCAGTTCCAGTGCGGACATTGCGCAGTCATAGCCCTTGTTGCCAGCCTTTGTGCCGGCGCGCTCAATTGCCTGCTCGATGGTATCGGTCGTCAGAACACCGAACAGCACCGGAACCTCAGTTTCCAGAGATACGGACGCAATGCCCTTGGAAACCTCTGCGCATACATAGTCATAGTGGGAGGTGGAACCGCGGATGACTGCACCTACGCAGATGATGGCATCGTAGTTTCCGGACTTTGCCAGCTTCTTTGCCGCCAGCGGAATTTCGTATGCACCCGGTACCCATGCAAGGGTGATGTCGTCATCGGAAACGCCGTGGCGCACCAGACAATCCTGCGCACCACCGATGAGCTTGGAGGTGATGAATTCGTTGAAACGGGATGCCACAATGGCAACCTTCAGTCCCTGTCCGCAGTAAATTCCTTCAATTGTTTTCATAATGATCTTCCTTTCTGGTTGTATACAATTCGTCATAGGTTTTGGGGCTATGCGAATGGTTATCGGTTTGCTTCCGGTGATCTTTCAATAGATCTGAACGAATCTGCATGAAACCTCGGAGTGTGAGGGGGTAATCCTTTTCATCTGCCTTGCCTTTTCGTTCAGAAACGCAGATCACAAAAATAATAACGAATAGCAGGAACGCACAGCACACTAAAAGTAGCAATGTCACATGCACAGCCCGTGCCTGCTTTTCTGTACTGACAATCACATTTTCCGTGCCATCCTCTGCAGTTTGTATCAGACGATTTCCAGACTTCTGGTAGGTAAGCCCATTCACTGTGATCGTTCTCCGTTCACCGAGTGAATGCCAATATGCTCTGTTTTCATCCGTATCCGGGATATGGCTGTATGAGAGAATTTCGCCATTCCGAGAAACTCTAACAGATTTATCACCACGTACAATATGAACGCAGAGGTCTTTTTCCTGCCATTCCAGATAATAGACACCGCCGGACGTATTGATTGTAAAATGGATCACCGGATCACAATTTTCATCATAGATGCTGATACATTCATTTGAAAAACCGACAGCCGTCCAATTTTGTGCAGATACATCAAAGGTTTTAATCTCCGTCCCGATTTCCTGCTTTTCAAGAATCTCAAATTCAAGATTTTCCGGAATATCGGAATCTTCCAGCTGAAATCCTGCATATACCAGAAGAACTTGAGGCATAGCGAATGACAGTACGAGAGACAGCAGGATTATCTTAATCTTTCTTAACATCAATCATATGCCCCATCTTTTCCTGCTTTGTGCGCAAATAGAACAGATTCTCCTTTTTCGGCGGGATCTCGATGGCTTCGCGTGCTGTGATCTCCACGCCATATTCCGAAAGATCGGAGATCTTCTCCGGGTTATTGGTCATAATGCGCAGTTTCACAGCACCCAGATCCTTGAGAATCTGTGCGCCCTCGCTGTAATCACGCAGATCGGGCGCAAAGCCAAGCTCCACATTTGCCTCGACCGTATCACGCCCATGCTCCTGCAGGTCATACGCCTTGATCTTGTTCAGCAGTCCGATGCCCCTGCCCTCCTGACGCAGATAGAGAAGAATGCCGCGTCCCTCCTGTGCAATGCGCTTCATTGCCGCGTCAAGCTGTTCGCCGCAGTCACAGCGGCAGGAGCCGAACACATCACCCGTCAGACACTCCGAATGCACACGGCAGAGTACCGGTTCGCCGTCCGAAATATCACCCATCACAAGAGCAACATGCTCCCGCCCGGTAATGCTGTTCTGGTAGCCATAGATCTCAAAATCCCCGTACTTTGTGGGCAGCTGTGCATGGGACACACGCTCCATGAATGGATCATGGATACGGCGGTATTTCTGCAGATCCTTGATGGTGACGAACACCAGATCATATTCCTCCGCAAATTTCACAAGCTGCGGCAGCCGCATCATCGTGCCGTCCTCCGCCATGATCTCACAGCAAAGACCGCAGGCTTCCAGCCCTGCCAGCCGCATCAGGTCAACCGTTGCCTCCGTATGTCCGTTGCGCTCCAGCACACCGCCGGGCTTTGCTTCCAGCGGAAACATATGTCCGGGACGGCGCAGATCGGAGGGCTTTGCATCGGGAGAAACGCACATTCTTGCGGTGAATCCGCGCTCCTCGGCAGAAATGCCCGTGGTGGTGTCCACATGGTCAATGGACTCCGTGAACGCTGTGCAGTGGTTATCCGTGTTGTTCTGCACCATCTGACGCAGACCGAGCTTTTCCGTATAGGCGCGGCTCATGGGCATACAGATCAGCCCCTTTGCCTGTGCCGCCATGAAATTGACATTCTCCGTGGTCGCAAACTGCGCCGCGCAGATCAGATCGCCCTCATTCTCGCGGTCGGGATCATCCGTAACAAGAATGACCTTGCCCTGCCGCAGGGCTTCGAGAGCTTCAGGAATGGTGTTGAATTGCATACTAACTATCCTTTCCATTGTTAAGTATCAATTTTTCTGGGATGGGTTCTGGTGAATTGCCATCCCAAGGGACAATGTCAACAACTTTAGGAAAGTTGTGCAAAGCTTGCCCTCCCCCTGCCCCCTCCCAAAGGGAGGGGGATTTGAGGCGGGGGCTGCGCCCCCGCGACCCGCCAAAGGGGCTAACGCCCCTTTGAACCCTTTGAGTTGTTGACATTGTCCCGAGGGAGAGGAATATGGGGCGTGGCTGCGTCTCCCGCCTCCGCTTACATAAACCCATGCCGTGCCAGAAAATCCTCCGTAATACCGCCGGTGCTCTGACCGCCGCAGAGCTTTTCCACATATTTGGCAATGATGTCGCATTCGAGGTTCAGCAGATCGCCCGGCTTCTTGTGCAGGAGCGTTGTTTCCGCGCCGGTATGCGGAATGATGGATACCGCAAAATCGGAGGAGGTGACCCTTGCCACCGTCAGGCTGATGCCGTCAATGGCAATCGAGCCTTTTTCTACGATATACCGCAGGATCTCAGGCTTCGCGGCAACTGTCACCCAGACCGCATTGTCCTCGCGCCGGTAGGAAACGAGCTGTCCCGTGCCGTCAATGTGTCCGGAAACGATATGCCCGCCGAATCTGCCGTCCGCCGCCATCGCGCGTTCCAGATTGACCGGACTGCCGCTGCGCAGTGTGCCGAGATTGGTGCGCCGCATGGTTTCCGGCATCACATCAGCAGAAAAGGAGCCTTGCCCGAAGCTGCAAACCGTCAGACAGGTGCCGTTCACCGCAATGCTGTCGCCGATATGCACATCCTCCAGCACCTTAGCCGCATCAATGGTCAGAACGCAGGCGTTCGCCGCTGTCCGGATGCTCCGGATCGTGCCGACCTCTTCAATTATCCCAGTGAACATCCGTATCCCTCCACATCATATTCCAGCAGGACATCATCCCCGAAGCGTGTGATCTCCGGACGGCTCAGCCGGTAGGCTTCATCCGGACGCTCCACGCCGATCCCGCCGACAGCGGATTTTGCAGAAATGCCGCCGAAGATCTTGGGGGCAATATACAGATGCACATGCTGCACGATACCGCTGCGCAGTGCCGCCTCATGCAGTGCCGCACCGCCCTCCAGCAGTACACTGTCAATGCCCAGTTCACCGAGCCGCCGCATCAGAACACGCAGGTTCACATGCCCTTCCTCCTCCGGGATCTCCAGTACATGTACACCGCGCTGTTCCAGCAGGGCGCGCTTGCGCTCGTCGATCCTGCTTGCCGCAACATAGGTCGGAATATCCTTTGCACTCATCACCAGACGGCAGTCCGGCGGGATCTGCAGATTGGTATCACAGATAATACGCGCCGGATGACTCGGATTCTCCGCACGGCAATTCAGCATCGGATCATCCGAGAAGACTGTTCCGATACCGACCATAATGCCCGCAACGCGCTTGCGCGTCTCATGCACATGGTGGCGCGATTCGCTGTTGGAGATCCATTTGGAAAGCCCCGCCCTTGTCGCGCTCTTGCCGTCCGCTGTCATGGCAGTTTTCATCACGCAGAACGGTGTGCCGGTCGTGATATAATGGAAAAATACACGGTTGAGCTGGTCACATTCCGCCTTGCACAGACCCGTCACCACCTCAATGCCCGCATCCCGCAGTTGTGCAGTACCCTTTCCGGCAACCAGCATATTGGGATCGTCCGAGCCGATGTATACCTTGGCAATACCGGCAGCAATGATGGCTTCCGTACAGGGCGGCGTTTTGCCGTGGTGGCAGCAAGGCTCCAGCGTGACATACATTTCCGCATCCTTCGGATCCTCTGTACAGCTCTGCAGTGCATTGCGCTCCGCATGAAGTCCGCCGTATCTCTCATGGTATCCCTCGCCGATGATCCTGCCGTCCCTGACGATGACCGCACCCACCAGCGGATTGGGATTCACAAAGCCGATGCCCTTTTTTGCAAGCTCTATCGCTCTGTGCATATATTCTTCGTTTGTCATTTTCCGCACCTCCCGAAATAGAAAAAGCCCCGAAACTGCATTCGGGGCTTCTGGCTACAGCAAATCGCATTCTTCTCCCATCCGGACTTTACCGTCGGTTCCGGAATTGCACCGGATCAACCCATTACAGGCTCACGGACTCTGGCTCACGCCATCACCGCCGATTATGAATTTCACATACCCCGAAGAATAACATATTGTGTTTACTCTATTATACACGTTTGTCATAAAAATGTCAAGTGCTTTTTTCAGGAGTTGCTCCTGCAGGGGAAGTGTCATCAATTTTAACTTTCTAATGGTGGTCATGTAAAACTGCCCCCGCGACCCGCCAAAGGCTATCGCCTTTTGAAACCAATGCCTTGTAAGCAATTGCTTGACAGGATGCAGAACGACCGCTCTCATTTTTTTCTCAGAAATCCTTATTCCTGCTCCTTTTTCACAGCATCAACCGCCTGCCGGAAACGCTGGCGGAGTTCATGGTTGCGCATGGCTTCGTCCTCCGGAAGCTTCGCACCCTCCGCAAAACCGCCTGCCATTCTGGCGTGACCGCCGCCGCTGCCGATCCCGCTGAGAGCCTCCCGGATGATCATGCCCGCATGGAGTTCGGGTACTTCGGAGCGGACGGAGAATTTATAGCCGTCGCCGCGCACCGCATAGACCACGCTGAATTCAATAATATCCAGCGCAAGGATGAAGTCGGAGATCATAGCGATCAGTGCGTCCGGACAGGAAAAGGGAATGAACGCATACCCGATATTCCCGAACACCCGGATATTCTCGATCGCGCTCCCGTATGCCTTCAGATCGGTAAATTCCATGGTATTGATCTTCAGCCGTTCGAGCAGTTCGTTATCCGCATAGGGGAAGAGCTTTGCATACATTTCCACATCAAACTGCGTCATGCCGCGTGAAAAATCCGCCGTGTCCATCTTGATGCCGTAAACAAGCGCAGTCGCGGTACTCCGATCCGGTTCGATGCCGTTGTCAAAAAAGTATTCCGCGATCATGGACGCACATGCACCCGTAATGCGCACATCCTTGTACTGGTACTCGCAGGGGATCATGGTCGGATGGTGGTCGATGCAGGCAACCTCATCGCCGCATACGTCGGTGAGGTTGGAATTGTATTTCTGGGAATCCACCGTAATGATCTTATCCTCCGGTGACATATCTGTCAGATCATGGATGGATGTCATCTCAATGCCGAAATGACTGAGCATCGCCTGTGCCGAAAGCTTTTCTGCCGAGCCGTCATAGCAGATCTGCGCACGGATGCCATAGTGCGCCAGCAGCTTCTGCAGCCCGAAGGCAGAGGCAATCGCATCGGGATCGGGATAATTATGCGTCTGGATGTAAACATTTCCGCCGGAAACGATCCGGACAAGCTCCTGTAAATTTTTCATACTATTCTCACTTTCCTGTATGTTCCGCTGTGTGCGTGTTGCGGGAGTGACGCACCTCGGGGGCGGAGGCAGCGACTCCCCACAGAGACAATGTCGTCAATTTAGCGGTTTCAAAAGGCGATAGCCTTTGGCGGAGGCGGTGCGCAGCACCGCCTCTAAATCCCCCTCCCTCCGGGAGGGGGCAGGGGGTGGGCAAGCTTTGCACAACGCCCCAAAGTAACCATACAAATAAACTCTGTAACTCCCCCTTACCATTATAACACATTGTCACCAAATTGTAAAGAAAAAAGGGGTAAGATGGATTGACATTTTTAGCGTGGTAATGTATAATATTAAATGTATATTATGTATACTGGGGGAAGTATCTAAGAAATGGCACTACAGTTGATTGTGGACCTGTATGAATGCGACGCACAGAAGCTCAACGACATGGAGCTGGTGCAGAAAGCAGCAGGGGAGGCAGTCCGTTCCATCGGTGCGGAAATCGTGGAGGAGTGTATGCATCAGTTTACACCCATCGGCATTTCCTATATTGCTGTGATCTCCGCTTCCCATTTCTCCATTCATACATGGCCGGAATACGGTTATGCGGCAGTGGATGTCTTTTCCTGCAGTGACGATGTACCCGAAGCGGTAGCAGATGCACTGCGCAAAGCATTCTGTGCCGGCAAATATCAGATCAGGGCTGTGGAACGCAGCCTGAAAGGAGAGTGACACATTTGAAATTTCAGTTGGGCGATACCATATGCGCCGATGGGGAATTGTACCAGGTCATTGGCAGGATCACCTACAAGAACAGCGACGACAGCTGCAAATGGGACGAATACCGTCTCCGTGCGGAGAAGGACAACAGCGAACACTGGCTCAGTGTGGATGATGTCTACAAGGAGTATTCCATCTGGCAGATGATCCGCGTCCCCGACCGCAGCGGCTACCACTGGAGCGACCACGGTACTCAGATCGTAGTGTCCTGTGAGGGCGATGTGGACGTAGAACGCGGTGACAGGGCAGAATTTACGGAGTATGAGGACGAAACCGAGGAGCTGATCATTTCCGATGAAATGTGGGATGACGGCACCGAGCATTCCAAGGGCTATTACTTGGATGAGAACGAGTTCTGGCATGTCCGGAGCAATCCGTCCTACCGTGCCGCCAATAACGGATCGGGCAGTAAGCTGGTCGTTGTGATCGTTGCCATGATCTTCATGATCCCGGTACTCAGCATGATCCTGTCTACTTGCCAGTTCAGTACGACCATTGCCAAGTACCTGAAGAAAAGCAGCAGCTATACTTATGTGACATCCATCACCGGCAATGAAAAGAAATCGGCGGATGTCTACCAGGCACCAACTGGCTGGACGCTGGACAGCACTGCCCGCGACATCATCAATGCCATTGACGGCAACACCCAGTATGTACAGCAGGATGACACAGAGACAGAGGGTGCGATCGCCATTCTGACCAAGAAGGAATACTGTCTGGTCTACCTTTCTCTGGAGGGCAATGTCCTGGTGCAGATCTCCGACCGTGCGTATGCGTATACAACGGACGATGATCTCTACCACGGCACGCACCATTCCCGCAGCTATTACCGGAGATTCTATTATTCCACCGGCTATTCGAGCGATAAATCGGATTACAGCGGCAAGTATACCTCGCCGTACAGCTCCTATGACGGTGATGTGGTGGATTACTCATCCACAAACACCTATAACACCTATTCCAACAGTGTACGCCAGAGCAGTATCAGCTCCAGATCGTCCTCAAGCGGTGGTCTGAGCGGCGGAAAATAATTTCAGGAGGATTTATTTATGGACATTTTATTCGATATTCTGGAAGTAGCGATCTATTCTGTGATCGGCATTGTGCTGATGATGGTCGGCAATTTCCTCATTGACCTCATCATTCCCTGTTCCTTCCCCGAGGAGATCAAGCGCGGCAATAAGGCAGTCGGCTTTGTATCCGCCGGCACGAACATCGGCGTTGGTATGCTCCTGAAGGCAGCCATTTCTTCCCCGACAGTTGTGACCGAGGCAGTGAAGGAAAGCATTGCAAGCGGCATTTTCGGCAGCGTGCTGTATTTCGTGATCGGTATCCTGTTCTTCATGGTCGGCTATCTCGTGATCCGCTTCTTCAACAAGAAATACAACCTCAACGACGAGGTAGGCTGCGGCAACACTGCGGCAGGCATTATGGTGGCAGGCATCTTCATCGGTCTTGCAACTGTCATCAGCGGTGTGATCGCATAACCCTGCTATGAAAAATTATCGTTTACTGATGCTGACAACACTGATGATCTCCGGCTGTTCCATGGTCTACGAGCTGATCATCAGTGCTGTCAGCTCGTATCTTGTGGGGAACTCTACGCTCCAGTATTCCATCACCATCGGACTTTACATGTGCGCGCTCGGTGTCGGTTCCTTCCTGTCGAAATTCATCCGGAAGGATCTGTTCAACTGGTTTGCAAACGTGGAGATCGGCATCGGCATCATCGGCGGTCTCAGCTCCCTGACGCTCTTTCTTGCCAACCTCTATCTGGAATCCTATGCCCTTGTCATGTATCTGGAGATTATCGTCATCGGCACGTTTGCAGGTCTTGAGATCCCCCTCCTGACGCGCATCATTGAGGAGGACAGGAAGGATCTTCGCGTGACGATCTCCTCCATCTTCTCCTTTGACTACATCGGCGGTCTGATCGGTTCGATCGCATTTCCCATGGTGCTTCTGCCCCATTTAGGCTATTTCGCGACCGCCTTCCTTGTCGGTTCGCTGAATCTGCTGGCAGCCGTACTGATCATCTTCCGTTACCGCACAAGGCTCCGCTATGGGCATATCTACCGCACGGTTTCTGTGATCCTGCTCTTAGGCATGGCTGGCGGTATGCTCTTTGCAGAGAATGCCGGCACCGCGATCGAAAACGGACTCTACCGTGATACCGTGATCCTCAGCCAACAGACGGAATACCAGAAGATCGTCATGACACGCCATAAGGACGACATGCGCCTCTATCTCGATGGCAACTGTCAGTTCTCCTCCGCGGATGAATACCGCTACCACGAGGCACTTGTCCATGTTCCGATGGCATATGCAGAAAAGCAGGAACGGATCCTGCTCCTCGGCGGCGGCGACGGACTCGCGGCAAGGGAACTGCTCAAATACCCCGATACGCAGATCACACTGGTAGACCTCGACAGCGAGATGACCGATCTCTGTCAGGAGCATCCGCACATTGCGGCACTCAATGAGAATGCACTTCGGAGCGAGCGTGTCACCGTCATTAACACCGATGCCTATGAGTATCTCGAATCCTGCACGGAGCTGTATGATGTGATTCTCGTAGACCTGCCCGACCCGAACAACGAGTCCCTGAGCAAGCTCTACACGAATGTGTTCTATCGCCTGTGCAGTCAGCATTTAGCGGAGGGCGGCATCCTGAACGTGCAGTCCACCAGCCCCTACTATGCGACAAAAGCATTCTGGTGCATCAACCGCACGCTGGAAAGCGAGGGACTGACGGTGCAGCCCTACCATCTGCAGGTGCCGGCATTTGGCGACTGGGGCTTCAACATGGCAAGCAACGCACCGCTTACCCTGAAAAACGACCTCCTGACAGAAACACGCTATTTGTCCGAGGAAAGCCTCGCCGCAATGTTTGTATTCGGCAAGGATGAGATCGAAACCGAGGTCTCCGTGAACCAGCTCACCAAGCCCGTTCTGATCCAATACTATAACGATGCAGTCCGCAACTGGGAATGATGCGGACTGCGTTTTTGTATTTTATGTTGCATTTTGGGGGAGGGTGTGGTAAAATAGAATTATGATGTATTTCAACTTTGAGGAGGGATATTATGAAGAAAATAATTATTGCTGCAAAATATATTGATATGCTACTAAAACTGCTGAAAGCTCCGGGTGCAGGTATCCTGACGAACGTTGCAGATGCGGCAGAACAAGGAAAAGAGTTCGGCGAACTGATTACTAATAAGGTAGAGAAATTCAAGCGTGAAATTGAAGATTTCATCGAGAATCAAAGTCTTTTACTGGATAGTGCAGAAGATGGAGAAGAAATCAAGGAGAAATTATCTCTGATTCTGGAACAGGTGCAGAAAAAAGAGCTTGGAGATTATCGGCATGATGCTGAACGCACTTTGGATAAGCTGATGAAATATGGCTATTCAGATGAGAGTATTCATGCCCATCCTACAAAACCAAAGTGCAGAAAAATCCTGAAGGCGATTCTCGATAAAACATTTGAAAGCCTGCATGAAGTGAATCCGGATGTGGATTTTGAAACGGCACAATATTCTGATATTCAGGAATTGAAGGAAGATGTTAAGGAAATTAAAAGGGCAGTGGTACAGCAGCAAACAGAAAATACTGCCGGCGAGGAAGAACCTCCCAAATCTGCAATCACCGACCACAATCCTCTCTTCTTGGACAAATTTAAAAAACATTTATTCCTCTACGATGAAGATTCAGAGGATGAGGAAACGGAAGAAGCGCGATTATATCAGGTCTTTGTCAAACCACAGATTGTTGAAAGTAAATACGACATCATTACATTTTTGAATAGATGGCTGTCGGGCAGCAGCAAAAAGCCAAGAGTGTTTTATGGCAAACCCGGTATCGGCAAAAGCACCCTGACTGCGTTTCTGGTTGCCGTATCTGAACGGGATGCTGATTTCTGGGCAACGCTTTCGCCAGAGGAACAGACTGCCTGCGACTCCCTTGCCGACCACCTTGCGGGCAGACTGCATACTCTGGTTCTTAACCAGCATGTGCAGACAATTGACTGCAATGATGCTTGGAGATCAGTAAAACAATGCTTCGGTGATCCGGATGATGCTGCTTATGATAATAAAATCCTCATCCTTGATGGGTTGGATGAGGTTTGTGTTCTGAAGCAAAATTTTGATGGCAACATGTTTTTAAAGCATTTATCCGGTGTCCTGACTGGATTCAATTTTGATCACAATGTCAAAATCCTCATTACATCTCGCAGTGGATATTTTGAACCGCTGAACCATCCAGACTATCTCATAGAACGTACCATCTATTGGACAAGTGAAGAGATGCAAGAATGGTGCAGAAAATATACCCAAGCCAGAATGGATCTGCAAGAAAATTGCGCTTGCATTCTCAGAGAGTATAATGATTTGGAAGTTGATGACGATCGCCGTGATATTTTCTGTGTACCGATTATCCTTTATATGTGTTGCCATGAGGGGGTACGGATTTCTGAGCATAGCAGTGTGGTAGGAATCTATAGAGCTGTGTTCGATAAGATTTGCAAAGAGAAGGCATATCAGCGAACTCCTGAATTGGATACTTCCAATGAAATTCAGTATCGTATCAGTTGGCAGTTCACCAAAGAACTCGCTTACCAGATGTATCTGTATGATAAGCTTGAAACTGCAATCGGCAGCGAACTTGTAGAGAATGCCATGAATCGCACAAAAGTCATTCTTTGTGAAAGATACCCCGATGATACCAACTTGCAGTACGCATTGAAACAAGTGGACAGCAGACAGTATTTCGACAAACATTTTTGTATCATGCACTTCCAGTCCGGCAATACAGAGAACGGCGCAGAATTTGCACACAAAACCGTGGGTGAGTACTTCACAGCGGTCAAGCTGTATGAGGATTATTTTGAGTGTGTCAAAGATCCGAAAACTACCACGGAGCAAGTCTGGAGGAATATCTTTGAAGTGTTCCGGTATAAAAGAATTCCAAATGATGTTTTGAATTTTCTTGTGGAACTGACTAAAAAGGAATTGGGAAATCCGCCTGAGAAACTGTTTGAATATTACTATAAGGGGATGGAAGAACAACTACTTTGGAAAGTAATGGATATGCCTACAGTGGCGGAATATCCTTTTTTGCTGGGAGAATCGTTACTTCCTATACAAATTATCAACAGCTTTAGGCAATTAACACGGTTCCTATCATTAATGCAGTTTAATAATAGCAAGAACGATCAAATTATAAATTGTGTATTTGTGTCTTTTTTAAGATACTGGAATTATGGAATGGTGAGTGTGTGCTGTAGTGATTGGATATTGACAAATGCAAATTTTGATTTTATTTTTTTAGACGATGCTGATTTTTCAGGTGCTAAGTGTAGTGGCGTTAGTTTTACAAAGGCTTCTTTAAAAAACATTGATTTATCCTCTGCTGTTTTAAGAAACTGTAGTTTCAGTGGGGCTAATTTAGAAGGTGCAGTTTTATGTGGCAGTGATTTATGCGGTTCTGATTTTAGTTTTGCTAATTTGTCTGATGCCGAATTGGATCGAGCTAATTTGAGTGATGCTGAACTAATTGGTGCTTTTTTAGGAACTGCTAATTTAGTAGATGCTAACTTAGTAGATGCTAACTTAGTTGGTGCTGAATTGACAGGTGCAAATTTAACAGGTGCAAATTTAACACATGCTGATTTATGTGATGCGAAAATGACCCATTCTAACTATGAAAACCTTCCTGATTATGTCAAGAATAAGTTTATATATGACTTTCAAGAAGGTACACTCCAACTCAGATAATTACCTCCCATTTGTAGGAACCTCCCCTTATTTTCTCAAAAAAGCTTTCAATCTCCCCAACATCCCCCTCGAAATCGGCTTAATGATCACCCCCACAAACACCGCCGCGATCACCGTGCCCTCCCGCACGCCGAGCAGTGTACCGCCTGCGGTCAGCGAGATCGCCGCCGCGCCGACCACCACCGAGCAGTCAAACAGGATCTTGCAGATGTGAAAGGGGATCCCGCTTCTCTTGGAAAGCGTCAGCATGACCCCCTCACTTGGCAGCGGCAGAAAATCGGAATTGACATACAGAAATACCCCCATCGCCACAAAAAACAGGCTGATAATAATGTATACCATTTTGACCGGATACGTCTCCGGTGCCGGGATTACTGTCGTGCAGAGGTTCGCAAGCGTGACAAACCACCCAAACACCGTCGAGCAGATGATCTGCAAAAACGAAAACGGCGAAAAATCCTTCGGCGAGATCAGAAACTGAATGAAGATCAGCACAATGAAAAACGCAGTCGTGCAAAGCCCCTGTTCAAACCCCGTCAGCAGACTGACCGTGTAGGGGATGGAGTTGACAGGGGACACCCCCAGCGAGGATTTTGCAGAAATACTGATACCCAGCGCGATCAGAAAGAATCCCGTGCAGTAGACCAGGATCCTCCGGAAGGAAAGCTTGTCCAGGATCTCACGCTGCAGCCGCGCCTTGAATGCATTGTTGGTATATTCCATATTCTCAGTCCTTTGCAGTTCAGTTTTCCTATATTATACCACTTCCGACAAAATTTGTCAAACACCCGCAAAGAAAACCACGCCCTGCACGGAGCGTGGTTTCTTTACTATATCAGTAACACATATCCTTATACATACTGATTTTTTAACGCCTGACTGTAACTGAAGTATGTATTATCCATGCAGCAGTAAGCGACCTGATCGCCCCAGCTGTGATAATACCCTGCTCTGAAAAATGTCACATAAATGGGAAGGGTCGTCCCGTTTGTGAGTACGTCATTCACTGCATTCATGCAGGAATCCGTCGGAGTGGTAGAAGCCACACGGCTTGCAGTAGAGAACTGGTTCTTCTGGTAGATGACACCCTCCAGTGTGAGATTGGAGGTCAGCATACGGTTGATGACCAGACTTGCTACTGCCTTCTGGCATTCGTAGCTCTCACCCTGTGCTTCCAGAGTGACGAGTGCTGCCAGCATCTTTGCTTCATCCGCTGTCAGGGATACAATGTTGCCTGTGATCCCGTCAGAAACAGGTGCGGAGGATGCGGGCGGTTCTTCGGTGTCCGGTTCGGTCTGTGTCAGCTGGTTCAGGTAGGATACCAGGTCCAGTGTGCCGCCGGAGCCGACATAGGAGGAGTAGCTTGTGATCAGTGCTGCATCAACGGCGTTGATCAGGTTGTCCATATTGACATCTGCACATGTCACCTGATCCGGAGCGAAGTGACTGGTGTCGGAAGAACCGAGCGCAGCAGCCTCGACCAGAACCTCTGCAGCATCCAGTGTGTCAACGACTCCGTTTCCGTCTACGTCACCGATCAGCGGATCGGACGCTTGTGCCGCGATCGTGCCAGTAATACCCATGGCGATTACGCAGCAGCTTGTTGCAACAATCGAAGATAATTTTTTAAGCATAGTAAGATTTCCTTTCTTGTGCAATCTTTAGGCGTTGCTACAATGATAGCACAAACGAAAAGGAAATGCAAGCAATTTTGAGAAAAAATTTATTTTTTCAGTAAAATGAACGATTATTTCTTTCGTTCGACAAGAAAAGTTTGGGCATTCCGCTTCTCAAATTCACGAAAAATCTATTTTTAAGAAACATTTGATTCATATTGTTGAAACCGAAATGTAACCTTCCTGTAATTGTTCCGTGACCGGAATGACAGCACAGAAACAGTCCGGACTCATCCGCGCGCCCATGCCGTCCGCTTCAGCCAGCGCAGCAGTCTTGCAGGCTGCGGAAGAAGAAACTCAATGAGTGCACAGTACTTGTCCACGAAGGTGAGGATATACGTTTCCGCATATTTGGGACGCTGCTGCGTTACCGGCCACATATGCTTGACGATCATATCCTGCTCCCTGTCATTGATGGACAGGAGCTGCTGTGCGTTGTCAAGTGCCGCCATCGGATGATAGTGGCTGTGCCGGATGGGCGGACAGCTGCTTGTAAACGCCTTGGTATCATAAAAGTACAGATCATGCAGAAGCCCTGCCCTTGCCGCGGAACGCGCATCGAGCCGGAACAGGCAGCAGAGGAGATAATTATAATAGGAAACATTCAGGCTGTGCTGGAACCGCGTTGTCACAATATGATGCTGGTACTGCTTGAGGGACTGTACCTCATGCAGCTCCAGCAGGTCTGCAATTTCCGTATAAAACGGATGCTCCATCAGATTTTTCCGCGACCCTGTCGCCTTGAGCCATTGCCCGTTTTCAATCAGACGAATGATTTCTGCACGCTTGTGCTGTTTCATAGAAAGCTCCTTTCACCGGAGTGCGTTCCGGCTGTGTATTCCATTCTACATTATTATTTCGGCAATTAGAGGGCGATAACGGTTTCAAAAGGCGGATAGCCTTTGGCGGGTGGAGGGTGCGAAGCACCCTCCATATATAGCCCCTCCCCTCGGGGAGGGGTTGGGGTGGGGGCAGTCTTGGAGTGCTAACCCCAGAAAAAGTATCTGATTTAATTGCCGGATCAATAACCGCATCCGCGCACGATCGCAGATGCCAACTACATTATAACGGATTATCCGCAGAAAGTCAACTGTAAAATACTGCAAACCGGCAGAACCTACAGCTCCGCCGGTTTGGAAATATGCATCAATAATTTTCTGCATGAATCTGGAAAAAAGCTTTCGGATGGCTGCATACCGGACAGGTATCCGGTGCCTGCTTTCCGATCAGGATATGCCCGCAGTTCCGGCAGATCCAGACCGCGTCGCCGTCCTTGGAGAATACCAGCCCGTTTTCTGCATTGGAAAGCAGTGCGCGGTAGCGTTCCTCGTGCGCCTTCTCGATGGCAGCTACCATGCGGAATTTTGCCGCGATCTCCTTGAAGCCCTCTGCGTCCGCCTCCTGCGCAAAACGGTCATACATCTCCGTCCATTCGTAATTCTCTCCATCCGCTGCAGCCTTCAGATTTTCTGTCGTTGTGCCGATGCCCTTCGTCAGGTATTTGAACCAGATCTTTGCATGTTCGCGTTCATTGGCAGCGGTTTCTTCGAACAATGCCGCGATCTGCTCATAGCCCTCCTGCCGCGCCTTTTCTGCATAATAGGTGTACTTGTTCCTTGCCTCGGATTCTCCTGAAAATGCCGCCCGCAGATTCGCCT
Organism: Oscillospiraceae bacterium; assembly: GCA_045578805.1. Classification (GTDB taxonomy): domain Bacteria; phylum Bacillota; class Clostridia; order Oscillospirales; family Ruminococcaceae; genus UBA3855. The sequence continues at coordinate 45,769 of JAZNKY010000125.1, read as the reverse complement.
CTGTTTTTGTGCCTGCAAGCTCCGGAATGAGATTCTGTGCCATAGACTTGCCTCCATATTCTTGTTTCCCTAAAAATTACGGGATATGAAGAGTATGGGCAGGGGAGGGGAAGATTATACCTCGCGCTTCGTTTCCGGATGATACAGAATGCGGCGATAATCGCTGTCACGGCTGTCCATGTCACCAAGGTAGATCCGTTCATGTTCCGGCACCGCTTCATACGCAGTGCGCAGATACTCCCTTGCCTGCTCCGACGGAGAGGCAAGGTACGCATAATATGCCTCCCTGCATTGTTCGAGCGCAGTGGGCTTGCCCGTCAGCTTCAGAAGCATCTGCTCAATGGCATGGAATTTCTCCATGGGCGGGATCACCCTGCTCAGGGACGGCGCAAGCTGCACCATGCCCAGATGCGGAATATGCACCCATTCCCTCTCATGTACCGAGGTTTTCAGAATACCCGACCGGAACAGTTCCTCGATCTGTGCAAGTGTATGATCCGTATCTCCGAGCGCGGCAACACGGGCATAGGCATCCTCATAGACCGTCAGAAAGGTCAGTTCCGTTCTGCCGCCCGTACTGCAGAACAGCATGGTGCTTTTTCCATCCCACAGCGCATAGCCGAAATGGGATTTCCTCTTGCAGTCTGTCGGATCTGCACACCAGCGGACATGCGCCTGCTCCCATTTTTCGGACAGCCGCTTTGTTTCCGTATACAGATTCTTCATTTCCGGATTCATGGTTCTGACCATTTCTACAATGTGTTTATAATAGGTATTTGTATTGTAGAGCCATTTTGCCGAAAGAACCGGGAATGCGCCAAGCTCAAAGATACTCAGATACTGCCCGTCAGGAACCTGCGGCACGACCCACCCCCGGCGCAGGCTTGCTTTGAACTGCTGCAGGTCATTCTTCTCCCAGCAGCTGACCGTCCCATCCTCGTAGACCGCCAGCGGCGTGACATGGTAGCCGCCGTTATGAATGATGCCGATGATGGATTCACCTTCTATTATCTGCTTCCGATAAATATGTGGCATAAGGTCACTCCTTCTGTTTGATAGAACCTGTCTTCATAAGGGACACGAGCAGGTTTTAGGCAGATTTGTGCCATGCCAAAGCCTGAAAGCCGCAGCCATACAGGCTCATATCCAACGCCTGTATACCATTCATGTTCAGACAGCATCCTGATTCACATTCAGGCATACTTTGTGTATTGCAAGGCTTTCGGGCAAAGGCATGGTGCAAAGATGCCGAAAAGCTGCCGTGGCATCTTATAAAGACAGGTTCTTACACCTATATTATAGCACACCTCCCCGCGAATGTCAAAAGCCGCCCTGCCGCTGAAAGAAAAACAGCTGTGTGAAGAATTTGTGATTTTTTGTAAATTTCCTGCATCCGAACGGTTTTTTCTTGACAAAATGCAGTTCGTGTGTTATAATAAATATGTTCCTGCCGCCGTGGCGGAATAGGCAGACGCTGCGGACTTAAAATCCGCTTCTGGCAACAGAGTACCGGTTCGACCCCGGTCGGCGGCACCACAAAACGAATGAAACCGGACTTTTTCGAAAGTCCGGTTTTGTTTTTGTCCAGCAGAGCCTTGCGGCTTACCCGATCAGCCGCATGATTCCATTAAACGAAGAATTATCTCACCCTTCCCAGATTGCTCTCACTTCCGACTGAAAATACTGTTCCTGAAAGCGCACCGCCTCCATGATCTCCTCTTTGGTAAATGTCGCCCCATTCGGTGCAGCCACCCATTTATCCTCCACATCATCCTGCCGGTGAATGACGGCAATAACCCTGCCCGTGAACGCCTCCACAGGCACATCCACACCGAGGATATAGGCATCCTGTTCCTCGCCGTCCGCCGCCATGATGCCGGCAACATAGCCATAATTGACAGGGTAGTACAGATCCGCATGGCGTGGATGAAAGCTCCCGAGCGGACGGTCAACCGTCACTGTCACGATCTTCCCAAGCATGACGCTACCCCTGCAGCCCCGCCGAACAGATCGTTCCGTCGATCGTGGCATCCATGCCCTCGCCGTGATCCGTGAACATCTCATCGAGGTTAAAATCGAAATAGAGATTTCCGTCCGCCATCACATGCAGAAATCCCAACGACATCCGGCTGATGTATTCTTCCTTTGTGATGGGCGGGACATCCTCATTCAGCTGATCGGGACTGCCCCAGATATGGACAAGCCCATCCTCCTCCGCCTTTTCTTCCGCAGAATAGGCTTTCAGCCGGCGATCCCATTCCTCCGCCTGTTCCAGCAGTCTGCGCAGAACCGCAAGTGACTGATCGGCTGTGAATGTATCGTTCCCATCCGGCTCGAGATAGACATTGCATATGTCGCCGCACCAGTTGATACTGCCCTTGAACTGCCGGAATTTCTCGTTCGGGTCAAGCGTAAATTCCCCGAGATCATCCTGAATGACGACAAGTGGTTTCTTCGGCTCACGTCTGCCGAATAGTTTGCTGAAAATGGACATGATTCCGCATCCTTTCTTATATAATATCTACGGTCATGATATATTCTTCTTCATTTTCATCGACAATGGTAAAGCCGACGTTCCGGTACATGTTCACAGCATAATTGGCTTTCTGTACCGCAAGGGATGCTTTCCGATAACCGTGGGATTGCAGGTGCAGAAGCATCCTCCGCATCAGCTCCGTCCCGATGCCGTGCCCCCGATAATCCGGATAGAGCGAGATCGCAAAGGACGGTGTCTGTTCATCCACATGCCCATAATCCTCCATAATGCGAACCCAGACGGCCCCGACGATTTTTTCGTTTACTTCTGCCACAAGGCAATGATCATCTGGCAGCTGTCCGAAATTCTGCACATATACCTGCAGTTCCGGCTGCTCTATGATCTCCCTCGGCGGTGGTGCCACGCCTTCGGGGAGGAAGATGGCTTCGTAGAGAAAGTCGTTCAGTACATCATATTCAGTTTCTTTGATTTTGCGGATTGTGTAATTCATGTGATCCTCCTTATGTATCAATCCTCACCATCTCCGTGATCGTTCTGTTTCGATACACCAGATCCTCCCGTGTGGTGAAGCCCATTTTCTCCCAGAAGGCATTGCCGGTTTCGTTCCGGTCAAATACCACCAGTGCCGCCTTGTGAATACCATTCGCCTTGAGCGCAGTCATACCAGCCTCCACCAGTGCCGCTCCGATGCCCTGCTTCCGGCAGTCCGGATGCACGGCGGTGTGGTAGATATAGCCCCTGCGTCCGCCATTGCCGACCATGATACAGCCGACAATTCTGCCCATGCTTTCGGCAACAAAGCAGGTGTCGGGATTGCGTTTGAGAAAACGCCCGATGCCCTCTCTGGAATCGTCCAGATCATTCAGCCCCATGCCTTTGCAGGAGAGGAACAGTGCATAGATTTCGTCATAGTCTGTGATGTTCATTTGTCTGATGTGCATGATAAAAGTCCTTTCTTATGTTTCTGATGCTACCCATTTTCTGATTGTATCATATGCGTCGTCCCAGTCCCTCTGCGGATTTTCGATCACATGACTTGTCACAGGAAGCTGTGACAGAATCTCCAGCTCACGCTTCTGTCGTTCCTCCAGACAGCGGATGTATCCGTCAAAGCCCTCTGCTCCGATGCTCTTGCCGTAGGCACCGTTCACATGATAATCGATGACGGCATCCAGCCAGCCCTCACGTTCCTTTGCTGCTTTTTCAACAGATGCCTGAATATCGTCATTTTTCAGATATATCACAGCCGGATGCAAGGGCTGTATGATCTTTGCAATTTCAGAAATATACGCCTGCGACTGTTCTGATGTAAATCCAAACCGCATCATGGTTTCGCACATAGGATTCTGGAGCAGAACACAGTTGAACACATGAACCGTGTCCGTTTTTACCGCCTTCTTGCAGAAATTCTGCCATTTTGCAAGCATTACCGGCATTTCGGTTTCCCATGGCAGGAAGTCATAGATTTTATGCGGAAGAAGTCGCTCAAACAACTCTCCCTCAAATTGGGCAAGCGGTACAATATAACCTCCTTGCATAGATTCTGCTGATTTTTTAATTTTCTCCTGCTCCTCCACCGAGAAACCGGGCAACTCCGATTCGGAAAGAAATGCGTGAAACTCGAAATCCGCCGGATGTTCGCCGCTGCCCTCATCCACAAAGCAAACCGGATGCTCTGCTTTCAGCAGATCGGCAACAAAAGCAGACGTGGTGCTTTTACCGGAACAGGGCAGTCCTTCAATGATGTAAAGTTTATGGTTCATGGGGTACTCCTTTCATTTCCATTCTTCATAATTCCCAGCATTTTCTCCATAGAAACGCACTCCGCATACCTGCCGTTCCACATAAATTCATTGTAATAGCGGTAGGTTTTCTCCGCTGTCATGAATGCATTGTCAAACGTGGAATTGGCATAGGCAGGCACATATACTCTGAAACCATGCTCAAATCCGCATTTCACCGTGGCATCAATGCAGTAGTCTGTTTGCAGTCCGGCAACGATCAGTTCTGTTTCGCCCTTGCTCCGGAGATATTCCAGAAGTCCCGTATCACGGAACGGGCTGTTGACGGTTTTATCAAAAATCTTTTCGCCATCGGCAGGGGAGAAGACTTCATGAATCTCAAAGCCATCCGTTCCCCTGGTAAGTGCTGCACCCGCACCGTCATCGTGCCTGATGTAAATGACTTCAATGTGATGTATTCTTGCAGTCCGGATCAGGGCTTGTACATTGGCTGAAAATTTATCATAACAATAGAGCTTCTCATTAGTAATCAATTTCTGTGCATCCACAACCAGAAGTGTCATAAGGTTTCCTCCGTTTTCTGTATTGTTCCGTCAAATGCTTGTAAGGGTTTGGCGATCCTCACATAATACCTCTCCCCATCCTCATGATGCACATACCCACCGTTTTTCATCCTCCGGCATATCACGGACAAACAGGTATTCCTTTTCTATATCTGCAGGATTCGCTTCTTTCAGGTATAGCATCATTTTCACCTCGTATCGTTTTTTCTTTTTTTTATTATAGCATATAGTTCTGTGTTTTTCAAGCGGGGATGCTGTATGTTATTTCATACTATTCCCATTTGAAAATCATGAAAAATTCATGCTTTTCAAATGGGAATAGTATAACTTAGTGTAAAATAAAAGTAGGCAAAGAAAAAGAGCAGCTGAAAAACCAGTGAAATGCCCCCCTTTTGTTAGCCAATGTGTTATAATAAAGATATACCAGAAATCAAGTCTAACGAAAGGGAGCATTTTTATGACAAAAGGACTTCGGATGGAACGTCGTGGGCGAAAATCAACAGGACGACCGCCGAAGATGAAAAAGAGGCAATACAAGCAGAATTACCTGAAGCACGATGCAGGAGCTATACAGCTGAAAACATTTCCAGCCCCCATTGTTTTTTCGACACTGATGTGGTATAATGAAATTATAAAATAATGTGATTAGGTCGTTCAAAACCGATATGCACAATTTCAAAATCATCGCTTCAGAAAGGAAGTGACCCCATGCCGGAAAATTTCATATGCATTTGTGAAAGATGCGGTAAATCTTTCGCCATCCCCGAACCCGAAGCGGATACATTCACATGCACTTGCGGAGCAATCCACAGTTTTTCGGAGAAAAAGAATTTTTTCGTGCCAACAAACAGCAAGGTAAAAGCGGCTGTCATTGAGATTATGCCGAAAATTACAGCGGCTGGTATCACGGCAGCGGTGGGATTCTTTGCACCGGAGCTGATTCCGTGGGCGTATCCGTTCACGCTCAAAGCCCTGGAAGTTACAACGGATCATGCCCTCGAAAAGTGCGGGGAATGGATGCAGGACCGATTGTACGAGGAGGATAACTACCAGAAACAGATCAGCAGTCTTTTCGAAAAAGAACTCAACAAGCTGCTGGAACAGGGTGATCCGCAGCTGAAAGAGAAAAAACGTGGGAGTGGTTACGGCAAATACCAGAACTTCCGCCAGTACTATCATTTCTGTCAGGAGGACAGCGTTTCGATCTATTTCCTGCTGAAAGAAAAGGGCATTCATCCGGATATTTTTCATGAGGATACCATCCGATACATTTTCGATGAACTGTTCAAGGTGGATTCCACGCCGGAGCAAGCACTTGACGACATACTCGCACGTGCGCTGGAGCTGCGACGAAATTTCAGAAATGCGATTCTGAGTGACCATGAGCTTGCACAGATCTGGCTGCTGCTGGATATGCAGAACCATGTGGACAAGCAGATGGAGCTGCTGCGTCAGAAGGATATTGATATTCAGGCTCTGCTGCAGGAAGTACGGGAACAGGATTCTCTTTCAGAATTTGTGCGGTCTGCCCGCCTGCCCACAACGTTTGACAAGAAGCACAATCGTTTCAGCTACCGCAATCCGATGATCGGCTTCTACGGCAGAACTTCAGAGCTGAAGCAGCTCCATGCGTTCCTCCGTGATCCCCGTCCCGTTGTTGTCTGGACGATCACCGGACAGGGCGGATGCGGCAAAAGCCGCCTTGCCCTGCAGTTTGCGAAGGAATGCCGTTCGGAAATGGGCGTGGTATGGCTGGATCAGAAGGAGCTGAACCGCTGGCAGAATGTCCAGCATTTTGAAATCACTGACAGCATCCCGAACCGTACTGTGCTGTTCATCTGTGATTATGCATCCGAAAAGCTGCCGCAGCTTGATGCAATGATCGCGCAGCTCAGACAGATACAGGGCTGCCGCTTCCGGTTCCTGCTGCTGGAGCACGCGCAGAACTGGCAGAGTTCCCTCAAAACATCCCAATACAGAGAAGCCGGAGAATGCCTGCATCGTGATGAAACCATCCATCTTTCCGATTGTCCGCTGGAGCAGGATGCCTGCCGGAACATCATCGGGGATTTTGCGGCGGCGTATTATGATCGGACGCTGACCGACGCAGAGGCGAATGCCATCATCGAGCGAACCCAAAATCTGACCGTCAACGGCACAAAACGGCAGAAAGAGATCCGCTGTCTCTTCATGCTGCTGATTGCGGATGCCTACTGCGACAGCGAGGAAATGAACCACTGGGATGCGGACTCTCTTGTCAAGGAATACATCGAGCGCACCAAAAAAATGGTCAGAGAACACTATTCTGACGAGATCATCACCCATGCTTACCGCCTGCTGGCTCTTGCTACGGCGGCAGGAGAACTGGATCTGAGCAAAACTGCATACCCGCAGCCGATCAGGGACGAGATTAAGGAGTTGAAGCGGCTGCTGGGAAGCAGTCGTTCCAAGCTGGAAAATCTCATCAGTATGATTACTGATTCAGATGCCAAGGGTTCGGTCATGGAGCCGCTGTATCCGGATATTGTCGGGGAATATGTTTTTTGCACAGAATATCTGGATTATGACGATGAGGATATGACCGCCGCATGGCATGAGCATCTCTCGGAATGTGAGAACACGGAAGCATTTCTGGCGCGTACTGCTGCGGACTGGACGGAGCTGGGGCTGGAGGTATTGGACAGAATCAGAAGCCGTACACCGGAGCTGTTCAGCGCCATGAAGATACTGAGAAGTGCCATGCAGGAGATCGGCAGTTATCAGGATGCGGAGAAGATCATGGAGAAAATGCGCACCTATTTCACCCATGAGGACATAGATGGAATGACGGCGTATGCCGGTGCACTGGAACGTATGCTGGAGCTTTCCGATGCGCAGCAGAAAAAGAAGCTGTTTGCGGAACTGCCGGAGCTGTACCCCCTTGATGCGCCCCCGCTGTCAGACACGGCAGCACTGATCATGCTCATCATGCTTGGTAATATTTGCAGCTCCATGGGACAATATCCCTTGGCGATGCAGTATTTGCAGAAAGCCCTGCAGATCACAGAAACTGCGGGGAAAACGGATGAGTTGGGAACTACGCTAACCTGCAGCAATATTGCCACGATCTATCAGAATATGGGCAAGTCTGAACAGGCGTTGGAATATGCGCTGAAGGCTCTGGAAATCCGTGAAAAGCTGCTTGGCACGGATCATCTTTCCGCTGGAGCGTCCTACAACAATATTGCCCTGATTTACATGGATATGGGCAACTATCCGCAGTCGTTGGAATATGGGCTGAAAGCGTCAAGAATCGTAGAAAAGCAGCTTGACACGGAACATCCGGATACTGCCACGTCCTACAACAATATTTCAAGTATTTATTGGCAGATGAGCAAGCCTGAACAGGCACTGGAATATGCGCTGAAGGCTCTGGAAATCCGTGAAAAGGTGCTTGGCGCGGAACATCCCTCTACTGGAGCGTCCTACAACAATATTGCCCTGATTGGTATGGATATGGACGACTGTGCACAGGCATTGGAATATGGGCTGAAAGCGTCAAGGATCGCAGAAAATCAGCTTGGCACGGAACATCCAGATACTGCAACATCCTACAATAATATTTCTTTAATCTACCAGAAAATGGGCAAACTTGAACAGGCATTGGAGTATGCACTGAAGGCTCTGGAAATCCTGGAGAAGATGCTTGGAGAAACACATCCTCATACAATTTTTGAATATGGAAATATTGCGGGTTTGTATGCTGAGATGGGTGACACTGAAAAGGCGAAACTCTATGCCCAAAAATGGAAAGCCGCCCAGCCGGAGGAGTGATAGTACTGCTTTTTTCGCAATACAGCTTATCCCCTGATACGAGAAAAATCCGCTGTCACAAGCGGATTTTTTTCATGCATCCCGTATAATTCCGATAGACAAAGTCTATTGGGGTCTGGAGGATGACAATCGCTTCATTTTATCCACCAAATCTGCAAAAAATCCGTTGAAATTGTGAATCCGACAATGCTATAATATTACTAAACAATGAACGATGCAAAGGCGGTGCTTGATATGAATCTGAAAAAATATGGGGTGCGGTTTCTCCTTAGCTTGACAGCGGCAGCAATGGCAGTTTCGGCGGCTGCATTGGATCCGCAGATGCAGAGTGAAGCAGCACAGACCACGACAGTCTCCAATCCCATCATCTGGGCAGATGTTCCCGATGTGGATGTCATCCGTGTGGGCGATACGTATTATATGGTCAGCACGACCATGTACTTTTCCCCCGGTGCGCCCATCATGAAATCGAAGGATCTGGTTTCGTGGGAGATCTGCAATTATGTGTACGATACCTACGCTGACGGCGATGTGCAGAATCTCACAAACGGCAAGCACGACTATGCGCATGGTCAGTGGGCATCGAGCCTGCGTTATCATGACGGCATGTACTATGTGTTCTTCGGCAGCTACGGTTCGGGAAAATCCTACATCTACAAGACCAATGACATCGAAAACGGCACATGGACACGCAGCGAGATCAATGGCATGTACCATGACGCTTCCCTGTTCTTTGACGATGACGGCAGAAATTACCTCATCTATGGCGGCGGCGGCAACATTGAGATCAAGGAACTCAATGCCGAAATGACCGGCTTCAAGCAGGGCGGTGCATCGCAGCGGCTGTTCTCCACAGGACTCGATAACCTCGCCGGAGAGGGTGCGCATGTACATAAGATCGGCGATTATTACTATGTTTTCATCATTGCATGGCCGTCCACCAGCGGCAGAATCGAGCTTTGCTACAGGAGCAAGGATCTGCTGGGTACTTACGAAGGAAAAACCGTCCTCAATTCCGGACTTGGCAGCTACGGCAGCGGCGTTGCACAGGGCGGTATCGTGAATACACCGGACGGCGAATGGTATGGAATGCTGTTTCAGGATCATGGCTCTGTCGGCAGAATCCCCGTGCTTGTCCCTGTAACATGGCAGGACGGATGGCCGATGATGGGCGTGAACGGAAAAGCACCGCTTACCCTGACTGTGGACGGCGATTATACGGGAACGTCTCTTGCAAAGGACGATGATTTCAGCTATGCCTCGAACGACGATCTTGCGCTGGAATGGCAGTGGAATCACAATCCGGACAATACCGCATGGTCGGTCACGGAACGTGAGGGTTATCTGCGTCTGACAAATCAAACGCTGGCAACCAATATCATGAATGCACGCAATACGCTCACCATGCGCACGGAGGGTCCGGCATGCAGCAGTGCGGTCCGGCTCGACACCTCCGGCATGAAGGTCGGCGACTATGCAGGTCTTTCTGCATTCCAGTTCAAATACGGCAATGTCGGTGTCTATGTTGCAGATGATGGCTCAAAGAAAATTTATATGGCAAATAACGGCGGTTATTCCTCCTCTGCAGCGGTGACCGACAGCCGTGACAATATCGTAGAGCAAGTCAATCTCAACGGCGATGAGATTTGGCTCAAGGCGGATTTCCTGTTCAATACCATCAAGGATGACGGCAGCAGTTCCAATAATATCGACAAGGTGAATTTCTACTATTCCTATGATGGAAACAACTGGACGAAGATCGGCGAAGAACTGGGCATGGTCTATGACCTCAAGCTGTTCACCGGCTATCGGAGTGCGATCTACAGCTACGCCACAAAATCCACCGGCGGCTATGCGGATATTGATGCATTCGATTATGAGCGCACTGCATGGAATGAACCGACCGTCGTAGAACCTGATGCAAACGGATGGTATTTCCATTCGACTTTCGAGGGCGATCTCGATGAATGGGCTGGCAGAGGCGCAGCCACTGTTATGACCTCCGGCAGAACGGCATATACTGGCAGCGAAGCCCTGCTGGTACAGGAGAGAACTTCCGCATGGAACGGCGCATACCGTGCACTGAGCACCGCCGCATTCAAGCCCGGTGAAACCTACAGCTTCAGTGCGGATGTGCAGTACTTCGACGGAAGCGCAACCGATACATTCTATATGAAGCTCCAGTATACCGATGCAAACGGCGATACGCAGTATTCCACCGTTGCAGAAGCAACTGTCGTCAAGGGCGAATGGGTACAGCTTGCCAACACCGAATACACCATTCCGGCAGATGCAAGCAATATGCAGCTGTATATTGAAACAGCGGACAGCACGAATAATTTCTACATTGATGAAGCCATCGGCGCAGTCGGCGGCACAGAGATTGACGGCCCGAAGCCGGTGACATTCCTCCTCGGTGATGTGACATGTGACGGTGTGATCGACGGATTTGATCTTGCGGCTGCAAAGAGGGGCTGTGCAAAGGGATTTGCCAACGGCACAGCAAAGCTTGCGGCGGATGTGAACCGTGACAGCGCACAGGATGCAGCGGATGTATCCATTCTGCAGGATTATCTCCTCGGCAGGATCACAGCATTCCCCGAACCGGAGGCTGCGGATGTGCAGGGCGATTGGGACAATTATGTGGAAACCGCCTCTCCTGCAATGCAGAAATTCTATCAGAATGCGATCGGCAATATGGGCAACACGGCAAGACTGCGTGAAAAAATCGCCATGGCACAGAATGGCGAGGATGTGACGATAGCCTACCTCGGCGGTTCGATCACCGAGGGTGTCGGTCAGGCGGAAACCTGTTATGCAAAACGTTCCTACAACTATTTTGCAGAAACATTTGGCACGGGAAGCAATGTATCCTATGTCAATGCAGGTATGTCCGGTACATCTTCCGTTGTCGGTCTGATGCGTTCCCAGCGTGATATTTTCGATAAAAAGCCGGATGTGATCTTTGTGGAGTTTTCCGTCAACGACCATCCGGAGGAAATCTATCAAAAAAGCTTTGAAAGCCTTGTCAGAACATGTCTGATGCAGGAAAATGCACCGGCAGTCATTCTGGTCATCAACCGTGCAAAGGGTGGCTACTCCATGCAGGAGCAGATGATGGCGGTCGGCAAGCTGTATGATGTTCCTGTCATCAGCATGGACAATGCCTTGACAGCAGCTTTCAACGACGGAACACTGGCAAAGGAGGATTATTTCAGTGACGAATACCATCCCCATGCGGACGGCTATGCACTGATTTCCGACAGCATTGCCTACTATTTCCGTCAGGCACTGAAAACTGCAAATGCGGATGCGGGTTATAATATCCCCTCCGGATCTGTCTATGGTTCAGAATACGCCGGCAGCTCCATCGTGCCGGTCGCAGTACTCTCCGGTCTGGATACCGGTTCATGGAAAGCGGACAACTCCAACGGGCGTTTTGCTTACGGCTATACCTTCCAGAAAGGCAGCGACAACACGCCCATGACATTCCGCACAGAGGGCAGGGGCATTTTCATCGTGTTCAAGTCCAACCAGAATTCTTCTCTGGGTAATCTCAATGTCACAGTCAACGGCAAGACTTCCACAATCAAGGGCAACCGCAATTATGCGTGGGGCGGACCGGATGCGGACATTGCCTATATCCAGAACACTTCCGGCACACTGGAAGTATCCCTCGCCATGGAGGATGCCAGCACGGATTTCACGATCCTTGGCATCGGCGTTGCCCCATGATTAAACTGCCTATACCCTACCTTCCTTTCTATAAACAGCCGTTTCCGGAATCCGGAAACGGCTGCTTATTTTGCATATGATGCGAATCTCCAGTACAAGGCGGCACCGGACAGCTATCTGATCGCTTCGGGAATATACCGTGCTTACAGCGGCTTCTCAATGGGATCGATTTCCGCTTATATAAAATCCTGATAAGACTGGAAGTGTCTTATCAGGATTATAATATATATTTTGGAGGTGGAGTTGCTGCAGTCCGCCTCATTTTCTCATTGTTTCAGAGGAAGGGGGAGCATGTGTTTCTCTTGCTTTGACAGAGAATCAGTATCACACCAACCATTTTGCAAAATAAAACCGCACCCCTATTTGTGGTGGGATAGGGGGGCAGAGGTGGTATGCTATACATGGAAAATTAGACTGTTTCTTATCTTATTATCATTTCTATCCCGTCATGAGTTTTTGATATTGCATACATATAAAATTATATCTTCATAAGACTGAAACGTTTTTATGTTGTTTGTGGAGATTTGTTTATTAGTAAGCTAACTCTCGATAATTTCTTTTATTCTAGCTTTTTGTTCGTCTACTGTAAGATTATCTTGTCGTACAATTCTAGCTATTTTTTTTCTTTTCTCATCGAGATTATAGAGATGACTATTTATTTTATCACTACACTCTTTTACTGCGGTATGTTTTGGAAGGAAGTCTTTTCTTATGTAAAAAATCTCAAAAAATATAGCAACAAAAAGTGCAACAACTCCTAAATCTCCCAGCATTGTCAAAAGTATCAATGCTCCAATCGGTACGGCTACAAAACTAATTAAACCTGATTTAAGTCTAATAGCTTTCTTTTCCTCAAGTTCATTGTCAAGAATAGCTTTTTTAGCTACAAGGTTTAAATCTTGTGGTTTTTTATTTGAACAAGCACTATCCTTTGTGGAACCACTGAACCAAGAAACATATTCTTTCTCTTCGTATTCATAAGTTATTTTGTAGACTGGAAGGAGAACAACTGTAATTTTGCAATCTGATTTTATATTGCCTACACAGAAATTTTCATATCTTGTTCCAGGCACTTCATTCTTGCATTCTTCTTTAGCCTTAGCTTGAACACTTGACTTTGTCTTTTCAATTGCGTCCAAATCTGTTTCAGCCAATGGCATTATGTTAATATTAGAGAAAATATCATCTGATTTGTCAATACGTTCATCGATTGAAAATGTATGTAGCCAATTCAAAAGGTCAGGGTTAGTATCTGCGAGTGTAACTACAATCTGACTATACTTACCATTCAAACTACCACTTGTATGATCCACTTTATCAATAACCGTTTTGGTTCTCTTTTCTTCAAACCATTTATAAGCTATTTTATATGGCAGGCTTTTAGGTCTGGTTTTATCATTTGGTACCGGATTGGGGGCATTCAAAAACGGAGGTTCATTTGTACTCTCACGATAGGTATACGGGTTAATGTAAACTTTTTTCTGCACTTTTTCAATATACTCTTCTTCGTGCTCCCATATGCTTGTAGCGGACCAAGAAGCAATATAATTATTTTCTACTATCCTTATAGGGTAAAACTGTTTTTCTATGTCTTTAATGCTTGTGTTACATGCTATGTCAATAGGAGTATTGTCGCCGATGATTATCCAATCAAGAAAATTCTGATTAATTTCAGATTCTGTTATGGAAAATGGAACAACTTGTGCTTTACTTACATCAAAATTCATTCTAAACTCTCCTTAAACACTTTTTTATACCAATTATGATTATCAGATGATATTTTCACATGTACAACATTCTCTATCTTTCTATCTTCCACTTCTTTTTTGAATTTTTTTCCGTATTGTTTTACAGCTGTGCCAAAAGATTTCCATTCCTTTACCGTAAATAATTGCTCTAATTTAAAAGGCTCTTTAGTTGCTATTGTCTCCACTTTGCTTAGCACTACTTGTTTCCAATTATTGTAATCCATTTTTATACCTCCTAGTAATTGCTATATGGTTTTTAAGATTAAATCACATTCCTCATACTGTTAATAGATGAAATTTCACTCTTCAATCTCAATTATACCACACCAAAAATCTATTGTCAAGTCATTTTCCAACTTACCCATTGTTTACAACCCCCAAAATCCCGTATACTCTTAATAGAGAGGTGATACAATGATACTTGACTACAAACAGATCGGAAAGAATCTTGCAAGGCGGCGAAAGGAGCTGAAGCTCAAGCAAGCCGAGGTCTGCGAGCGGGCGGAGATCAATGACAAATACCTGTCCTGCATTGAAACTGCACGCTCCATTCCAAGCCTTGAGGTGTTCCTGCGGCTCTGCACCGCCCTCGAATCCACCCCCGACCAGATCCTCATCGGCTCCGTCCGCCAGACAGAGTACTCCGAAGATGATGCGGCAGTCCTGAAAAAGTTCGCGACGCTTTCTCCGGACAACAAACGCCTGACCCTTGCATTCATGGACATGCTCTCCGACGATTTCCAGAATTGAGGCAATACCGCACAAAGACCGCCTGACGGCTTTGTGCATGTCTTGCTTGCATCTTTTCCGCCATCCTGCCCAAAAATCCCTTGACATACAAAAAGTATGGCTGCGGAATTTTTGTACAGCCTGACGAAAAATCTGACAGCGCAATACACGCACAATCTTTGCGCGTTATTGCCTTAACCGTCCACAGTTTCATTATACCAGACTGCATGGACAAACGGGTGTCCCTGAAAAAATCTTTTTAAGAAAAAATCCGCTTCTGACAGCGGATTTTTCTCATGTTAAATTGATTGGCTATCTGAATACAGATTTCTCATCGCTTCAATTTCCCGTTTCAGCTTCTCCACAAACGTGGCAGGGGAGAGGACTCTTGCAAATTCTCCCAGCGACAGCAGGTACATGATAATGCCCCGCCCGTCGTTCACTTCCGCCTCGATCACATTCACACTGCCACGCTTTTCGATCACCCTCGCCGTCGGCAGCCTGTCCAGAACCGCCTGCAGCGACGACCCCCAGAACTCAAACCGGATCCGGATATTCTCCCCCGGGAACATGAACTGGTTGCGCTCCCGCAGCTCACCCTCATCGAAATCATACTGCTTTTCCAGCTCAAAACGCTCCCGATGCTCCGTCATCCCCACGATACGGTCAACGCGGAAATGCTGCGCCTTAAACGTCAAATCATCCGCAATATAGGCAATTATGTAGAAGTAGTACTCACTGAACATCACTGCGGCAGGAAGAATTTTCACCTTGACTCTGTTCCGGCTTTTCTGGAAATAATCAATCGTCACCATTCGTTTCTCTTCAATCGCCCCGATAAGCTTCCAGAGATTGTCAAGCACACTCGGACAGTCGGATTTCACCTCATGGTAGTGGTAGATCTCCTTGCGGATGATATTTTCGAGGGATTCCCGATCGCCGGTGGTAGTGAACGCTTTCAGCTTTTCGATGATCCGCAGCGTGTCGTCACGATTGAGACTGCGGCTGCCGAGAAGGAGCTTCACAAGTGCAAAAAGCTCCTTGTTTTTGAGAAATTCTTCGTTGTCAAAGTGATATGTCCGATCACTGCGCGAATATTCGAGCTTTGCATGGTGTACCAGCTCCTGATGCTCATGCAGGAAATTCTGGATCCGCGCAATGTCACGGCTGATGCTCTTGGTGGATACGCCGTACTCATCCGCAAGCTTTTTGGGTGAAATTCGTTCCCCGCGCAGACAGCGGATGAGAATCTCCAGCATCCGGTCATTCTTGTTGGATTCCATGTTACCCCTCCTTTTTCTTCTATTATACCACATCCAGCGGACAAATGGGTGTCTTTTGAAAAATATTTTTTCGATGCAAAAAGGCAGCCGTCATTCCGACAGCCGCCCTTGATGTTATGAAACTTGGTGCTTTTCCATCCAGTGCTGCGCATAGGAACAGGTCGCCGTGACCCTGCCATTCCTGCTCTGAATCTCCTCCACAGCCATTTTCACGAGTTTTCCGGCAACACCCTGACCGCGCAGGGAATCATCCACAAACGTGTGGTCAATGCAGAATACGCCCGATTCCGTTTCGGGAAAAGTGACCTCTGCAATGATTTGTCCGGATTCGTTTTCACAATAAATGCGGTTGGTTTCTTTCTGAAAATTCATAGTATCAGCTCCTTTGGGGATAGTATGCGGATGGGGGAGTGGATTATGCGGGGTTCGCTCCATTCCCCCACTCATTTCAGACAAGAGAGAGTACAATTTCTCCCTCCCGTTTTCCTCTCAAAAATGGCATTCATCGCCCCGAACCCGCGAAATTCGGGGCTGATTCGGGGCAAACAAAAAGCCGCAGATGCATCGAATCACGCACCTGCGGCTTCAGAGTGATGCATATGCATTTGTTAAGATACCACTCTCAGCAGCATGACGCTCTGCGCAGCAAGCGTCATGCGTTAAACAGAACCGTATCGCGAAAAAGAGAGCCTCCCACTAAGGGAAGCTCTCATACGCGTCTAACTGCGCAGACGCTGCGCTGGTGGAGGCGGCGGGAATCGAACCCGCGTCCGAAAGCCCATTCCTACAACTTTCTACGAGTGTAGTTTGTCTACATTGATTCCCCTAGGCACCCGCCGGCAAACAGGCTGGTGTGAAGGGTAGTCCAGATACATTTCAAAGACATGGACAGGTCAGAGAAACGTTCACCACTGATCGATGCCCTGTAAAGGCCGTGGTCCTCGATTACAGGACAGATGCTGACTTAGGCAGCAACCTGCAGGCTTCTGGAGCTTACAGTAATGTTATTGTTAGCGTTTATATTTAAACGTGCCGCAGTTTTAAGAGATGCAGCAGACCTCTACTCGCTTATCATAGTGCAAAGCCCCCGTCGAAACCGGTACGCCCCCACATATATAACAGGTGTCCCTGTTAGTATCATTGATTCTGTGACTTCAATGCTCTGTCAATGCTCCGCTTTGCGTCACGCTTTGCTGCGTCCTCGCGCTTGTCATACAGCTTCTTGCCCTTGCAGAGCCCCAGCTGGAGCTTGACCCTCGAATCCTTGAAATACATCGAAAGGGGAACGAGCGTCAGACCATCCTGCTTCTGCTTGCCGTACAGCCGCATGATCTCCTTTTTGTGCATCAGCAGCCTGCGCACACGCAACGGATCCGTGTTAAAAATATTGCCCTTTTCATAAGGTGAAATATGCATCTGCTTGATGAACAGCTCGCCGTTCTCAATGCTGCACCAGCTGTCCTTCAGATTGACGTTGCCCTGCCGGATGGACTTGACCTCCGTACCCGTCAGCTCAATGCCCGCCTCAAAATCCTCCAGCACAAAATATTCATGCCGTGCCTTGCGGTTTTCTGTAATCAGCTTTGTGCCCTTTGTACGCATAATTTCACCTCATTTCTGTCAGGATACAGCGGAATTATTCCTCATCGAAGCTGTCCAGTCCCAGTTCTTCAATGATCTCCTTCAGTGCGATCAGCTCATCCGCTGTCATTGTCAGACCCTTGCCCATCTTGCTATGATCCGGGGACCAGTCACGCAGGTCATACTTCGGCTCGCGGTCGTTCCAGCTGACCATGTTCAGCTCTCTTGACCAGCCTCTTGCATTTTCGCCGACTACGCCGATATGTTCTGTGATCTCAAATTTCAGTTCTGCCATTTTGTTCTGCCTCATTTCTTGTAATAGGGGATGATTCTGTCAGGTATCTCCGGAGTGCAGGCAGCTGCTGCATTGTCATGGCATAACCCTGCGCATACAACGCCATCAGTCTGTCCACCCTCTTATCCGTTCTGCCGACACCGAGCGTGTCCTCAGGTGCGATGACATAAGCCGCACCGTCCTGCTCCAGCTCCTCCAAAAGCTCCATGCACGCATTGTACTGCACATGACGCTCCAGCATTGCCGCTGCATACGCAGGATGCCTGCGTTTTTCGCGCTTTGCTGCAAAGTTCATGACCTTTTCCGGAGCCTTGCGGTAGCTGCGTTCCCGAGTCAGTACAACGATAACACGGTCACAGCCGTCCGCCATTGCCTTTTCAAACGGAACAGAATCCGCAATGCCGCCGTCGGCATACATCGCACCGTCGATCACGACGGGACGAAACAGCAGAGGAAGCGCACAGGTTGCCCGCAGCACCTTCCATGTCGGATCGTCACGGCGCACAGGGAGATAGTCCGCCTTTCCGGTATGGATGTTGGTCACAGCTGCCAGGATTTCGCCTTCAAAGGCTTCAAGTGCCGCATAATCGTAGAGGAGATATTTGTTCGGGATCCTGTCGAAAACAAAGCGAAGATTGTAATAAGAACCATTCCAGGGATTGAGCCTGTGCAGCATTCCTGCATAGCGCGGACTGCGCACAAAACGGCGGAGCATCTCCCGGTTTCTGCCCTTCTGACCGGAAACATAGGAAGCACCATAGGTGATGCCAGCGGACGAACCGATCACATAATCTGCTTTGATCCCGGCATCCAGCAAAGCATCCATCACGCCGCATGAAAACGCAGTGCGATGCGCACCGCCTTCCAAAACCAGACCGATCTTCATGCTCTGCCTCCTTTCCAGAATCCATCATCTTCTTTATTATACACGATAGGCACGAATAATGCAAGGGCTTTTTTAAAAAAAATTCTATTTTTTCGTCGAAACGCTCAAAAAGATTTTTGCAGCACTGTATAAGTTACCAAAAACATTCTACAAACAGCAGGTAAATTTGAAATCTACTTGATTTCAGCCGCATAATATGTTATAATGATTGTTGTTGTATCAAATGAACTGGAGATGAACCCATGAAACGAGACAGCTTTTGCGATTATAAACTTTCTATGCTTGGACGACAGATAATCAAACAGTATATCGTGCAGGAACGGCGGCGGTATATCCGCAAGCTCTGGGGCTGTGTGCTCTGGTTTCTGCTCTTTGCAGCAATGACAGCAGTCTGCTTTATTGACGAAATACTTAACCTGATCCCTTATGGTGAATATCTGGTAGAGCTTGCGCCCCTGTTTGCACTCTTTGCCTTCCTGTTTCTGATGGGATTTATCCTTCTGCTGCACAGCGGTCACCGCAAGCAGCTCAGCAAATTTTCCGATCTGCGCGTCATCACGAGCGGCGGCTTCAAGGTGGATACGATCTATGTTGCTGGTTCCTACCGTCCGCGCGGCAGGGGATTCGGCACAACGGCACTGAAATCCCTTCTGGAGGGTCACAAGGATTATGCCATCGGCACAATCAGCGGCAGATCCGTTCACGCGCTGAACCTGACAGGCGAGCTGATCGACAATTCCTATCGTCCGTGCGTTACGCTGGATAACAATTCCGTGTTCATCCTCCCGCGTACCGCAGTGACAGCACCGAGAAAGTAACCACGACATCCTCCGTTGACATTGCGTGAACAGCGGGGGATGTTTTTTGCCATCTCTGAAAGGAGCCTATCATGACACCGGAAATGATTCTTTTCGACTACGGCGGTACATTGCTGTACGAGCCGAATTTCTGCCCCAGCGCGGGCAATGCCGCGATCTACCCGTACATCAGTGAAAATCCGCACAATATCAGTCAGCAGGAATTCAGCAGTTATCTGCTTGGACTGTTCGACGAGATCAAGGCACTGCGCGGCGATCTGATCGAGATCCATGAGCATATATTTCTCCGTTATGTGCTGACCCATTTTGACATGCAGCTCAGTGTGTCCATCGAGGAGGCGGAGCAGATCATGTGGAACGGCATTTCCTCTGCCCATATGACACCGGGCGCAGATGCAATGCTCGCGGCAGTACGCGAAAAGGGGATCCGTACTGGCATCATCAGCAATCTCTGCTGGTCGGGTGCGGCTCTTACCGAACGCCTGCACCGATTTTTCCCGGAACACAAATTCGAGTTTGTCATGACATCCAGCGAGTACATTTTCCGCAAGCCGGATGCACATATTTTCGATCTTGCTGTCCGCAGAGCAGGTCTCTCGCCTGACAGGATCTGGTATTGCGGCAATGATATTGCTGTAGATGTGTTCGGTGCAGCACAGGCGGGCTTGTTCCCTGTATTCTATGATGATCGCAGTGTGCCGAGCCTGATCCACGCCAAAAATGACCCGCTCACCATTGATTTCCCGCATCACCATATCCGCCGCTGGGAGGAACTTCCCGTCCTGCTGTAAAACGATCCCCATACCTCTGCATGACCGAAGTATGGGGACGCTTTTTATCCGATTATAAAATACACTCCCATCAGCACCGCAAGAAACACAAGATTTGCCGCAGTGAACCAGAGCAGGTATTTTCCCTTGATGCCTGTCTGTTCCTTGCCGATAAACTTGAAGGAAATCAGGCTTGCCATGGATGCGATGAGCGTACCGAGTCCGCCGAGGTTCGTGCCGACGATGAGAGAAGCGTATTTCTCCGTAAAGCCTGACAGAAGGAGCGCGGCAGGTACATTGCTGATGACCTGGCTGGAGACCACTGCTGTGACGACCTCATGCCCGGCGATCATACTCTCCAGAAAATCACGGAATACCGGGATCCTTCCCATATTGCCGATGAATACGAAGAACCCGATGAAGGTCACAAGCAGTGAATAATCAACCCTGCGCAGGACTTTATGGTCGGTCACAAGCACCAGAACGATCAGGATCACAAGCGTGATCTCCCACCGGATAACTCTCGCAACTGTCAGGAGCGAGAGCAGGAACAGCAGGAGATACACTGTCAGCTTTTTCCTGCTGACGGGATCGGACTGTCCGGAGAAATTCACCTTAAATTCGGTGCTTTCTTTTCTCGTATACCAGAAGCTCCATGCCAGAAGGAGAATGCAGGACACGGCGGTATAGGGGAGCATGAGACGCAGGAACTGCCCGAGGGGCATTTCAGAAATGCCGTAAAGGTAGAGATTCTGCGGATTGCCGATGGGCGTGAACATGCTGCCGAGGTTGGCAGCAATGGTCTGCATGACCACAATGGGGATCATGTGCTTTTCCTTCGCGCCCGCTCCGGCAAGGTCAAGGACAATGAACGTAAACGGTACAAAGGTGATGAGTGCGACATCATTGGTCATCAGCATACTGCTGAAAAAGCAGAGCAGAATGAGGATGGGGACAAGCTGCCGCATACTGCGCACATTGGAAAGCATCCCCTGTGCGAGCTTCCGGAACACGCCGATTTCCTGCAAGCCTGCCATAACTGCCATCAGGCAGAACAGCAGACCGAGTGTGCGGAAATCAATGTATTCCAGATACTGCGCATCCGGCGGCACAAAAAACGCCGAGATCACAGCAAGAATACAGGCGATGCAGAGAACGGTCTCCTGCTTGAAGAATGTGATGATTTTTTGCATAATGATACTTCCTTTTCTTTGTAGTAGTACCATTATACTGCATTTCAAGGGATTTTGCAAGCGCTTTCACGAAAAATCCGCCGGCGCAGAGCCGGCGGATCTAATTTTATTCACAAAAACGAATATCAACATCCCCCGTACCGCTGTCAGCTTTCAGCTCGTACTTTGCGTCGTAATTGTTCATGGTTTTGATATTGCTGCCGTCAATGCTCACATCACCCATGCCGGAATCCAGATCGAAATTGTAGTGCATCGGATCGCCGAGCAGCTCCATCTCGATATCACCCGTGCCGAGCGTAATATCCACGTCACCGCGCAGCTTCGTGGACAGCATTCTCAGATCGCCCACGCCGCCGTCAAGCTCCAGATCTGCAAACTCGCAGTCAGTGACATCAAAATCACCCGTGCCGACATCAATGTCGGATTTCTTTTCGATCCGCACATCCTCCATGCGGAACGTGCCGACACCGCAGTCAATATCGGATTTTCCGCCGATCGTAAGTCCGCGCATCGTGCAGTTGCCCGTGCCGCAGTCGAGGTCAAGCCCTTTTTTCACTGCCGCATCCGTCAGCTCCAGATTGCCCACACCGGCATCGATCACCAGCGTGTCGCAGGTAAAGCCGCGGAGCACACTGGTATCTGCAACGCCCATGGCAAGCTCAAATTTATCATATTCCTTTTCCGGAAGGTAAATGGTGATCTCACCGCGCTGCCAGTTGAAGTCACCGAAGCTCACCAGACGGAATGCGGTCTCCTCATTGCTCTTGTCCTCGATCACAAGCGTGTCGCCGTCCAGATATGCCTCCGTATCCTCCGGCATATCCACAAAGTCAATGCGGCATTCCTCCTCTGCGCCGACCGGCTCGAATTTTACTGTGCAGTAGCCTGCCTTCAGCTCAAGATTCTCGAAGTCCTCAAAGGAATCCGACCACGATTTTGTGTCCGGATGCTTTGCACGCTGTACAAATGCACATCCCATCATCGCGATGCCTGCCACAGCAAGCACACCCGCTGTGACCCAATATGCTGCATGTAATTTCATATACTTACTCCTTTCCGCTCAGGAACTTGAAAATTCCGGCACACATTTTGCCGAAGCCCACTGTCATCAGCTTGGCAAGCTTGAAGCAGGGATACCAGATCAGCATGGTAAAGCCGATGAGGAACAGACCGCCGCCCATATCCCACATAGCACTTGCAATATTGCCCGTCATCATCCAGAATGCGCCCTGCACTACTGCCGCGATGCCGGAACACACAAAGCTGACCGGCAGAACCACCAGCAGAAGCACGATGGTGAACCATACGATCGGAATGGCGATCCAGAGCGGACTTGTCAGGAGCAGGAGAACCACCGCGAAAATAATGCGCCCTGTATTGTCCTTCTGCGCCGGAGCCGATGCGGATGCAGTGTAATCATAGGCAGGCGCAGCAGGCTTCTGTGCAGCTGCGGATGCCGCCGCTGTCTGGGATGATGCGTTCGCAGACTCTGCGCCGACCTCTTTGATAATGCGCTCTGCAACGGACTGCGGGGAGCCGAGACGTTCCACAGCTTCCGCTTCGTTCTCCTCGCCGGCTTCCTCGAAATACTCGTGATAGTACGCCATGGCATTGGCACGTTCTTCATCCTGCAAGCACTGCAGATTGGCTGCAAGCTGCTGTAAAAATTCTGACGATGTCATACTGTCTCCTCCTGTTCTGCCGTCTGCACCTGCGGCTGTTCCTCCATAATGCTGTCCACCTGCACCTTATGCTGTGTCCAGTCGATCCGGTACTGTGACAGCATCGCCTGTCCGAGTGCGGTGATCTTGTAATAGCGTCTGTTGCGTCCCATGTACGCCTTGTCGAATGTTTCGAGTGCGCCGTTTTTCTGCAGTCTCCGCAGTACGGGGTAGAGCGTGGACTCCGAGACCTTGGCGGCTGTCTGCATGTCCTGCGTGATCTTGTAGCCGTAGGTCTCCTCGCGGTCAACGAGCGAAAGCACCATGGCATCTAAAAGCGCGGCACTGATTGGAAACATACCATCCCTCCTACAATATTTAGTGTTTTTCAATATTATACAGCGTATAATATATCTTACAATCACATTATAGCACACTTCGCAATATTTGTCAAGAGGTAATATTGGATTTTTGCAAAAAAATATCCGCACTCCTTTTTGAGGGAGTGCGGAAGGGGGGTTATTTGGGGCGATTGAGGAGGGCTTCAATGCGATTGATACCTTCAAGTGTTTCTTGAGTATGGGGGTGATCGTCACCTAATTTCTCCTTGAAAATTCGATGGGCATCAGAGAAATATGATAAAGCTGTTGAATAATCTTTTTTTGCTTCATACAGATAGCCCATGCTTCCATAAACTACCGCAGTATCGGGATGATCTTTTCCAAAAGATTCGTGATTTTGATAAATATCCAATGCCATTTCAAGGTAATTAGTTGCTTTTTCATAATCTCCTTTTTTCGATATAAAACGCCAAGATCGTTGTAGATGATGGCGGTAGACGGGTGGTTCTCACCGTAAACCGTCTCTTTAATTTTCAATGCTTTCTCATGCCATTTCACAGCTTCATCGTAGTTGCCCTGATCAGCGCATACACTGCCGAGGTTGTTGTAGGTGTTGGCAGCGAAGGGGTGGCTCATGTAGGTTTCATTGCTCTCATAGATGCCCAGTGCTTTCTTGTAGCAGTTCAGAGCTTCATCATGCTTGCCCCAAGAACCGTATACATTGCCGAGGTTGTTGTAGGCGTTGGCAGTGTTAAGGTCGTTCTTGTAGACTTCATGACTCTCATAGATGCCCAGTGCTTTCTCAAACCATTTCACGGCTTCAGGATACTTGCCCTGTTTCCGGTATACAACACCGAGGCTGTTGTAGGTGTCGGCAGTGGAGGGGTGGTTCTTGTAGACTTCATGGCTCTCATAGATGCCCAGTGCTTTCTCACACCATTTCACGGCTTCAGGATACTTGTCCTGTTTCTGGCATACAATCCCGAGGTTGTTGTAGAGGTTGGCAGTGAATAGGTGGTTCTTGAAGATTTCATATTTCTCATAGATGCCCAGTGCTTTCTCGAACCATTTCACGGCTTCAGTATCTGTGTCCTGATTCATGCACACAACGCCGAGGTTGTTGTAGGTGGCGGCAGTGCCAATGAAATTTTCACCGCATTCTGCTTCTTGAATCACAATTGTCTTTTCATAATACCCCCTCGCCCTGCTGTATTCAGCCCTGTCATTACACTGCATCCCCACATCATGATATACATAAGCCAGCAGGAGCCTGTCCGCAGGTTTGCCGTTAGCCTTTGCCCACTTTTCCACATCTGCAACGAATATTTTCGCCCGTTCATCCCAGTCGGACAGAAGCCTTGTGAGAAAGTCCTTGAAGTGGTCACGGCAGCCATCCGCGAAGAGGAGGGGGAACAGCTCCTTGGGCTTGTACTCCTTATAAACATACATTACAAGAAATTCACCGAGCAGGTCGGGCAACAAGGGAGTGACGGCGGTTGTGTCCGCGTCACTACGTTCACAGAGGACGGAAAGCACCCCTGCAATACTAGAACGCTCATCCGGCAATTCTTCACGAAGCTCCGCACACCATTCCTCACACTTGCCCGTCTGTGTATCACAGAGGTCAAATACCCCTCCGGCAGTTGCCAGCGCAAGCAGGAGGAGAGCCGTTTTTTCATGCCCATTCAGCTTCGGCGGGAAATGGTCTTCCATTTTCTTGTGGATATAGCTTTGAAAAACGCCGGCTTTGTCCAGCATTTTCAGCCTGCCGCCGTTCAATACCGCGTCCGCTGTGAACAGGAGGAACAGACAGCGGCTGTCCTCACCGCTTCGCTCATTTATGCCGTGTTTCATGCCATTGCGGACAAAATCAATAATTTCCTTTTTTTGGTCTGTGGTGAATGTTCTTCCCTTTGCCTTTGCGAAATCATCCAGAATCTTGCTGTAGGATGTTTCATCAAGCAAATGCTGTGTCAGGTTAAGCGGAGCAGGCGAGAAAGGATCCTCGCAGTACTCCAGATCATAACTGCTAAACAGCTCATCTGCCGTTTCACAGCGACGGAGCTTGGCAAACCAGCTTTCGGTGTCAGTGGAATTGCCGCCATAAGAAGCGCGTTCCAGCAGAAGCATCCGGAAATGTACGCTTTTATCGTGCAGCTTTTTCAGAAGCTCGGCAATGGACTTTGTATAGCGACCGGCATAGTCGCAGATGAACAGATGTCTGCCCTTTGTGTCGATCTCGCAGTCAAGCAGTTCTTCGATGGTGGTTTCCGTCAGCCAGAACACATGCCAGTCCTCCTGCTTGTATTCCTTTGCAATATGGAACGCAAGCTTACTCTTGCCCATGCCGCCATGCCCCGTGACCGCCCAGACCTTCTGCTGTTCACCGGTATCGAGGAAGTTCCGGATCCTTGCACATTCTTCCTCTCTGCCGTACAAGTCGATGTAGGGGTTACGGTAGTCGAAGGGGTTGGAACTGGTGCGGTTCTCAATGCTATGTGTGCTGAGGAACTTGGAGAATGTTTGCTTCTGTTCTTCCTTTTCTTCTTGCTCCTTTATTGCCGGTGCAAGTCCAATAATACTCGGTAGTATACCAATAATTAGCGGAATGAACACAGTTTGCAGTAAATCAGCAACATCATTTACAAGCAGAATGATCATGATAATTAAGGTAATGCCGCCTATTACGATGCCCCAAAAGACAGGATTTCGTTTTTTCTTCATGGAATACCCTCCCACACCTCATTTTCCTCCATTATACCACTTCCCGCCTTAAAAGTCAATATTTCCCCAAAAACCGACGGTCATGTACCGCCTTCTCCTGCACATACTATCCCAAAATCCCCCCACAGGAGGTCCCCCATGAACTACCACACCCCCGCCCTCTCCCTCTACCCCGAAACCGTCGCCCACCGCCGGTATTTTCACCGGAACGCCGAAGTCGGACTGCATATGCCGCTTGCGCAGGCGTATGTCCTGCAGAATCTGAAAACCCTCGGCATTCCTGCCAGACCCTGTGGCGGCGGTGTGCTTGCCGAGCTTGGAAAAGGGGAGAAGACCGTCCTCCTCCGGGCGGATATGGACGCGCTCCCGATGCGCGAGGAAAGCGGTCTGCCCTTTGCAAGCCGGACAGATGCTGCCCATACCTGCGGTCACGACCTCCACGCCGCCATGCTCCTGACTGCCGCAAAGCTCTTGAAAATGAACGAATCCGCCCTCCGCGGCAGGGTGCGCTTCCTGTTCCAGCCCGGTGAGGAGCTGCTCCGCGGCGCGGCGGCAATGCTCCATGACGGCGCATTGAATGCACCGATGCCGGAAGCCGCCTTTGCCGTCCATGCCGGACCCTCCGGAAGCGTGGGAGAGTGCTGGTACAACAGCGATTCCGTCATGATGCTCTCCTGCGATGCCTTCCGCATCACGATTCACGGCAGGGGAGGACACAGCGGCTACCCTCATACCACCCGAGATCCCCTGGGCGCGGCAGTGCGGCTCTGCGGTGCGTTTGACCATCTGCAGAGCCATGCCGCCGATCCGGCGCACAGGATCGTCCTGAACGTCGGCAGTCTGCATTCCGGCACTGCCTATAATATCATCCCCGGAACCGCCATTCTGGAGGGCAGCCTGCGCACGGATGACGAAGCCGCGCGGCAGAAGCTCCTGCGCCGGATCACGGAGATCACCGCCCATACAGCCGCTGCCTCAGAATGCCGCGCGGACATCGAATGGACCGCACAGAATCCCATGCTCCGCTGTGATCCGCTCCTGACCGGAAAGGCAGTATCCCTTTTGCAGAAACTCCCGTTCACCGGATTCCACAGCGGCATCCGTTCCTCCGGCTCGGATGATTTCGCGGAGATCACCTCACGCATTCCATCGGTCTACCTCTTTCTGTCCGCAGGCATCCTCGATGGCGAACAATTCCCCAGCCACCATTCAAAGGTGCAGTTTAATGAAGCCGTCCTCCCCCTCGGCGCAGCCGCACTGGCTTCTCTGGCGGATGGGTTTCTTTCAGGTGCGATATAAAACGTCGGTTGAAAAAGCCAACCACTGTTTGCTATTTTCAAATTTGATTCAACCTGGATTTCTGAACAATGCTTGAAAAAGCTCCGGAAACATGGTAAAATGGTAGTATACTATGTTTTTTAGGGGGAACTATTATGAAAAAGAAATGTACAGCCATCATGACTGCAGCCCTGCTCTCATCCGCAGTGCTGGTATCCGCCGTTGGTGCGGCGTACCAGTACGGACTCTCCGATCTCCTGCATCTGCAGGATGCCCTGCTGGCGCGTGAAACAGTCACAGCGGCGGATGATGTCAATGCTGACGGTGAAGTGAATGCCTATGATCTGGGCATTCTCAAAAAGCAGCTTGCAGCAGATACCGGAGAACTGAAGGAGAGCAGCATCGCTGTCACAGAGGAATCCGTCAAGCTCCAGGGCAGAACCGCGTATTCGGATGAAACCACCTGGCTCATCCAGTCCGGCAGTGCGGCAGAATTTACTGTTACCGGAACGACCGCATCCATCCAGCTTGCAGGCGACGGCGGTATCGGAAACGGCGAAGACTATCGCCCGAGATACGGTGTCTATGTGGATGATGAACTGATCGTGGATACCACCATGAGCACCGAGAGTGAGACCGTCACACTTTTTGAAGGCACGACCTCCAGAACCGCAAAGGTTAAGGTCATGCTCCTGTCCGAAGCTATGTACGGCGGTATCGGCGTGAAGTCCGTGGATGTAACATCCTCCGCCGCCATTCCGGTTCAGCCCGCAGCAAAGAATGAACTGATGATCGAATTTATCGGCGACTCCATCACCTGTGCTTACGGTGTAGAGGGAACCTCCAGCTCCGAAGCCTTCAAGACCACCACGGAGAATTTCTCCAAATCCTATGCCTACCTCACCGCACAGCAGCTCGGTGCGGATTACAGTGCAGTCTGCTACAGCGGTCACGGCATCGTATCCGGCTATTCCACGGGCGACAAGAATGCAGATTCCCTCGTGCCGGATGTCTATGACCTTGACAGCAAGTACTGGGAATACAACCAGCCGTGGAATTTTGAGAAGCGGCAGAATGATGTGGTTGTCATCAACCTTGGCACCAACGACATCAATTACGTCGGTGCAGAGCCGGAAACCAGAAATCAGGAATTTATTGACGGTTATATTGCATTCCTCACCGATCTGCGTGAGAAGAATCCGGAGGCTTACCTCATCTGCACCATGGGTACCATGGGCGGACCGGAGATCTACGATCTGGTAGAACAGGCAGCAGCGCAGTATTCCGAGGAAACCGGCGACGAGCGTATCATGAGCTATTTCTCCGTGACACACAATTTCCAGGTGGACGGCATTGGTTCTGACTGGCATCCGTCCGCAATCACACAGCAGAACAGTGCCTATGTTCTGGCGGATAGGATCTGTCAGGCGCTCGGCATGGAGTCCTCCCAGCTTGGTCTGAATATTGCAGTGGATTCTGTGTATACCTATGATTCCAATGCAGATTCCGGTGCGAATGTATATGGCTATGTGAATGATTATGACAAGTCCTTCTGGATCAATGTCATGACCGGCGGTGCGGAGGCATCCGATATTCAGGCGTATATTCCGGATCTCTATCTGAAGAAGGACGGCGAATACCGCATGGAATTTGACTATACCTGCACAGCGACCGGCGAAATTCCGGTGATCCTGCGCGGGCAGTCCGGCGACTATGTGACCGATGCCATTGCACCGGCAAGCGAAAAGACGCACTATGAAGCCACTTTCACTGCCGATTCTGCGGATGATGCACAGATCATCTTCCAGATGGGCGGACAGGATAACTACAATCTGACGCTGTACAATATCAAGGTTGTCAAGACGAAGTAATATTACATTCGTAAAAAATGATCCGCTGCACACCTGCGTGTGCAGCGGATTTCTTGTTATTGCTTCGCTTCCTCCAGAATTTGCATAAATGTCTGCCGCAGCTCCTCTGCCTTGATCGCAGAATCTGCCTTGCCGTAGAGTACTGCATTGGATGCGTCGCGGAATGCAGCAATCAGCTCCTCGTTCTCAAAATACGGACTGATGACTGCAAGCTCCTCCGGATGCTCGTTCATTTTCTGGAATGCCTTATACTGCATTCCTTCCAGATAGGCATTTTCTGCCAGATAATCCTGTGCTGCATTACTCAGCGGAATGCCCTTTTCTGTGCGCTGCAGCTCTGCCATTTCATCGGAATTGAGAAGGAAATCCAGCAGCATTGCCGCCTCTTCCGGATGATCCGTGTTTTTGCTGACAGCGTACATCGTGGCAGGCTTTGCATACCAGCCCTCCACCACATTCGTGGGCTTCACCACCGGATAATCCGCTACCACATACTCATAGCCGTTCCTGATCGCACGGTCACAGTAGCTTGAACCGTCGCTCAGCCATGCCACAATGCCGGCGTACACGCCGTCCTCCGGCGCAAGACGCTCAAAATACTCCACCTGCGGCATGACCTTGCTTTCGATCAGACTGCGGTAAAATTCCAGCATGATCTGGATGTCCTCCGCCTCAAAATTCAGCGTTCCGTCCATTGTCATGAACTGCTTGCCGCACATCTGCTCCGCGTAGCCCGTGATGAAGAACCACGAGGATTTGGAGGTCATAGCAATGGGATAGACCTTGCCCTCCATCACTGCCGCCGCTTCAAAGAAATCCTCCCAGGTGGCAGGGATCTGCAGACCGTACCGGTCATAGATGGTCTTGTTGATATAGACGCTCTGCGTGTTCAGCGCGATCGGCACCGCATTGAGCCTGCCGTTCTGCATACCGAAATCCAGCTCATCCTGTGTGAAATTCGACAGATCCACATGCTCCGACAGCTTCTGAATGTCATAGAAGCCATTCCCATCGGGGGAATACTGCTCGATCCACGCATAATTGATCTGCATGACATCGGATTCCGTGCCGGAGACCATCTGCACGTCGCTTCGCGCCTGATATCCCGACCATTCGGAATAATTGCATTTGACCTTGATATTCGGATGTTGTTTTTCAAAAAGCTTGACCGCCTGGATCGTATATTCATTGCGCTGGTCATTGCCCCACCAGGACAGGGAGATCTCGATCTGTTCCTCATGCGAGGTAATGACAGCCTGTTCCGAGCAGCCGGAAGTGAACAGGAGCGCGGCAGCCAGCGCGGTCAGAAGAACTCTGTGTTTCATTGCATTTCCTCCCTGTAGATCGTATAGGTATCCTTGCCCTTGCGCTTGGATTCATACAGTGCCTTATCTGCGCACTGGTACAGCTCTGAGAAGTTCCTGCCGTGCTGCGGGAAGAATGCCGCACCGATACTTGCAGAAACCTTATATTTTCCATCATCGCCCGTGTAGTTGTTCCGGAATGCCTCACAGAGCTGACGGCATTTTTCGCCAGTGTATTCTACCGTGGTCTCATAGGATGCGGTCTTAGGCAGATAGAGCAGTACACAGAATTCATCGCCGCCGATTCTTCCGAGGAAATCATCCGCACGGAATACATTCTGCAGGATCTCACCGACACCGGCAAGCACCTTGTCGCCGTAGATATGACCGAGCGTATCATTCACACCCTTGAAATTGTCAACGTCGATCAGAATGAGCGCGTACCTCTCCGGCGCGTTTTCCAGGTTGAACGCCCTGTCCGCGGATTCTTCAAAGGAACGCTTGTTCAGTACACCGGTCAGCTGGTCGATATGTGCCTTGGTATCCAGCACCTTGACCATCTTATTGACGGGCGTGGCGATCTTATGTGTAATAAGAATGCTCACAAGCATGGAGAACAGCGCGGCAATGATGCCGACCAGAACAATGAAGAACTGCAGTTCATTTTTTTCTTCCAATATGATCTGCGTCGGGATGGAGCAGACAACGCGCCAGTTGTCACCGCAGCTGTTGACCGTGATCAGATAGTGATTATCCATCGAGGTTGCGGATTTCTGTGCGCTGATGCGTCCTGCGATGTCTGAGTGCAGAGCGGCACCGGTCTCGCCGTCCACGGAGGAATAAATAACAACATCATTCTCCTCCAGCAGCCGGATCGTCATATCGCCCATACCGCCGGGATGCTCAAATACATCCTCCAGCTCCGTGGTATAGAAAGAGGTGACGAGTACAGCGTTTTCGTTGACCTGCTTGACATAATAGATCCGCTTGTAGTCGCCGTTGTAGCCGGTCGCCCAGCCGTCATGGGTACGGCTGCGATTGATCATCGCCGCAAGATCCGTATACAGCTGATCCCCGAACAGCTCGATCGTGCCGTTGGACACCTTGCCGACCACATGATTGTTGCGGTAGACGATGCCGAAGTCCACAAAGTTTTCCATGATGCAGAGATCAAAAAGCTTGTCAGAAATGACCTTCTCCGTAGCGAGTGCCTCGTATCCGTCCGCATTTACAGCAGTTGCGTCATACTGGTAGACCTCCTCTGCTACAAAAACAAGTGCGCAGGTGGTTTCCATTTTGGACAGATAGCTGTTGATGTTCATCTTCATCTGCACCGTCAGCGCAGATGCCATACTGCTGACCTTGGATTTCAGCACATCATCCGTTTTGGTCATTACCAGCGTGGAAATGAATACGATCACCAGAATGATGACTCCCGCATAGCCATAGATCATGGATCGCCGGAGCCACCGGATCCTCTGGCTGTGGTCAATGTTCTTTTTTGTCTTCATATGTTCCGCCCCTCTCGTATGTGGTCCGGACGTGTATTCTGGCAGACACGTCCCTCAGAGCCTGCCCGCAAATGCGAAACAGACCCTCAAAATTGAACCGCCCGGATCTGCCTCATATCATCATCATCCGCGCCGTCCCTCATTCTGACAGCCGCGTAAAAACAGATCCTCAGAGCGTGTTCAGTATCCCAAAAGGGCTGCTGTTGGAAGATGTTAAACACGCCCTTAATTGCATTATACCATATATTCGTCCATAAAGCAACATTTTTTTGTGAATTGTAGCTGGATTTTCCGAAAAATGTGCTATTCCAGTGCCATCCGTTTCAAAAGCGCGAGGTCGAATGCGTCCACGCGTCCGTTATCATCCGCATCCATCCGCATTTCTGCCGGTGCTCTCTGCAGGAGATGATCCGTAGTATGCACAACGATCCTCTCCGCTTCCGCCGTGCTGTAGCAGGAGCTTCCGAGCTCATGCAGCTCCGTGTTCAGCACAGTGAGCGGCTTTGTCTTCGTCCCGTCGTGATAATACAGATCGTAGCTGCCCGCAGCCGTACTGCTGAACAGCATACCGCCGCCCGTGACCGGGAACGGATCGGAACAGTTATATTCGGCATGGCAGAAGGGGAGGGGCGCAGTATCCCCAAGCCGATAAATACAATCCGTCCTCTGTTCCGCTGAATGCCATCTGGCAAAATACAGCCCCTCCAGGGAAGCCATCGGATAATAGACATGCACACCATCCTCCGTATACAGACAGCGATCTTCGCCTGTATCCAGTATCAGCTCGCGGATCTCCGTCACGCCGTCCAGCGCATTGGCATAGTAAATGCTGGTACCATCCGCCGAAAAACAGGGCATGGATTCTTCACCGCCGCCTGCGGTCAGCATGGTGATCTCCTGTGTTTTCAGCTCCAGCATGGCGAGATCATAGACAAAATCCTCTTTTTCCGCGCTCCAGTATCCGCGCTTGAAGACGATGTGTTCCCCGTCGGGGGAGAACTTCGGATCCTCATTCCGGAAACCGCTGTGTTCTGTGAGATTGACGAGCCTCCGGCTGAGCGTATTATAGTAAAAAATATCCCATTCATCCGCTGCCGGGTCGATCGCCATGAAGGTGATGTCATAGCAGTGACTGCCAAAATCCCCGTTCATGGCATGAACAAAGCTGTCATCCGCAAGCTCAGAAGCAATGCCGGAACGCAGATCGAAGAGCATCAGCCTGCTGTCCATCGCCCCATAGGAGGAATAGCTGTGATACAGCAGCTTCCCCGTCAGTCCCTCCGCCGCCATACCGCCGGAAAGCCCCAGCGCAAGCAGGGATGCAGCAGCTTTTGCAAAAAACATAGCACCTCATTCCTTTCCAGATCGTGATATGACAGCATTATAACATTATACAATATATCTGTCAATACTTTTCGTTCGATAATTTACCGTTTATTCATTTATTTTTTGCGTCCTGTTAAACAAAGTCATGTATAATTAATACAAATCGGCTTGTTAAAAAACAGCGGGCTGTGCGGCGATAACCACACAAAAGGGTATGGGGACGAACTCCCCGAGCGGAGTTCCAAGGGGCTTCGCACCTTGGGCGGTGGAGGCGGCGCAGCCGCCTCCTATAAAAGCCCCTCCCCTCGGGGAGAGGGTGGGGCAGTTTCGAAGTGCTAACCCCAGAAAAAGTATCTATATTGTCAGAGTAATAATACAAATTCACATCACGAAAGGAGCCGCCCTATGGAATACACCCTGACCACACGCGCCCTGACCAAGCAGTACGGCAAGCTGAAAGCCTGCAACGCTGTGAACATGCATCTGCGGAAAGGAGAAATATACGGATTTATCGGGAAAAACGGTTCCGGAAAAACCACCTTTATGAAAATGATCAGCGGCATGTCCCGTCCCACTTCCGGAGAGATCACACTCTTCGGCTGCACGGGCGCGGAGCTGCGAAGAAAGAACGCTTTCTCCCGGATCGGCGCACTCATTGAAGCTCCCGGACTTTACGGCGGTATGAGTGCAAAGGATAACCTCCGGCTGAAATGCCTTGCCTGCGGCATACAGAATATCCCGAAATACTGCGATGAGCTTCTTTCCCTTGTAGGGTTGACCGCCGCTGCAGGGAAGCACGCCGGCAGCTTTTCCCTCGGAATGCGCCAGCGTCTCGGTATTGCCATGGCACTTGTCGGTGAGCCGGAGCTGCTCGTGCTGGATGAGCCGACCAACGGACTTGACCCGCAGGGCATCGCCGATATGCGCAGCATCCTCCGCAGCCTGCGGGATGAAAAGGGGATGACCATTCTGATCTCCAGTCATATCCTTGAGGAGCTGTCAAAGATCGTTACCTGCTACGGCATCATCAACGAGGGACAGCTGCTCATGGAGCTGACGCATGATGAGCTGATGGATCGCTGCCGTGATAAGATCTGCATCACCACAGATGAACTGGAAAAAGCAGCAGCTGTGCTGGAAGAAATGGGCATCCGCAATTACCGGACTGCGGACAGCCGCACGCTCCATGTGCTGGAGCGTCATGAGGAGATCTGCGAGATCAACCGCCGTCTGGTGCTTGCAGATGTTCCGGTAGCCGGCATCGTCCTTGCCAATACCTCTGTGGAGGAGTTCTATTTTTCTGTGACCGGAGGAGGTGTTCACGCATGATCCGCGTATTCCGCATGGAGCTGTACCGTGTACTCCGCAGTGTGAGTACATGGATCCTGATCGTGATCTATTTTGGTATCTACCTGTTTGCAGGCGGTCTTATGGGCATCCTGCTGGGGGATTCCGGCTTGTCCCAGTCCTTTCAGCAGGAGCTGTTCGGCTCGACGGTGGAGGCAGTCACGGATTTTGCAGAGCTGTTCAACGCCTGCATGATGGGGAACATGGTCGTACTCATCACATCCGTATTCATGGGGATGCACGCGACCGCCCACAGCGTCACAGGCTTCCAGAAGAATCTTGCCGGCTGTACCAGACCATGGCATTTTGCAGTCAGCAATGCTTTCATTCTCCTGCTGTTCCACGCCGTTCTCATTCTTGTGGGTATGCTGGCACTGCGTCTGGTGACGTTTCTTACCCATGCGACAGTCTCGCTTGCAAGCCCTTCCGGACTGCTCCGCTACTGTCTTGTGTATCTCCTGCTTGTCACTGCCTTCGGCATGTTCGCCAGCCTGACAGCGGATGTCACCCGAAGCCGTGTGGCAGCGATCGCCGTTCCTGTCGTGTACTGTACCGTGGGCAGCAAGCTTCTGTACCAGCTTGTGAATTACTGCGCAGCCGGTCTGCCCGGTGCATCGGATTTCCGCATCGAAGCCTATGTTCCGTATGGACTCATCACCACCCTGCCCGCAGATGCCGACCCGCCGATCTGCATCCGTGCAGCCATTTCCGCAGTGATCTTCACACTGCTCTGCATGGCTGTTTCCATTTACGTCAGACGAAAGCAGGACATCCGCTGAAATCATACCTGAAATCTCAGAACGCAGAGAATGCCGGTGTATTCTCTGCGTTTTCTTATTCAAAATGAGTTGACCTTTTCCCCATTTAGATGTATAATAAATATACATCCCAGTCTACCGAAAAACTTAAACTCAAACGCGGAGCATCAGCTCCGCAAAAGGGGTTCGGGGACGAAGTCCCCGAAATATAGCCCCTCCCCCGCTGGGGGGAGGGGTTGGGGTGGGGGCAGCTTTGGTGTGCTAACCCCAGAAAAAGGCTTTTTTAACAAGCAAAGATGTATAATAAATATACATCCCCCGATCAAAATTCTACAGAAAGGAATAACAGCAGCATTCCCTGCTGTATGAAAGAGCTATGCTGAATCTGATCCTCGGCGGCTGCGGCACCGGCAAATCCACGCGCCTGACCGAACGCATCGGACAGGATCTTGCCGCCGGCAGAAATGTCCTCGTCCTCGTTCCGGAACAGTTTTCCTTTGAGGAGGAAAAACGCCTGTACAAGGCACTCGGCGCATCCGCCTTCAATCGCCTGCAAACCTGGAGCTTTGCCACACTGTCCCGCCATATCCTGCGGCTCTGCGGCGAGAGCTTCCGCTCGGAGCATTACGCAAACGACCATGAAAAGCTTGTCTTTCTCTATCAGGCAGTCCGCACTGTCGCTGCACGCAGAGAGCTGCAGGTGCTTTCCCGCCGGAGCGGTGCTGCGGATTTTGTGGGAACGATGCTTTCCCTCATCGTCAAGCTCCGCAAGGCAGGTGTCACCGCAGAGCGTCTGCACGAAGCCTCTGCTGCCCTGCCGGATCGCCTGCGGGAAAAGACTGCCGACATTGCAGTGATCCTGCTCGAATATGAACGCATTCTCTCAGCACATGGGCTTTACGACAGCCTGACCGACCTTGCCGAAGCCGCCTGCCGCGCAGATGTACAGGGCTTCTTTAAAGGCACGCATATTTACATTGACGAGTTCGACAGCTTTACCGGCGATCAGTACAGTATGCTCGATGTCATGCTTGCACAGGCAGAGAATGTGACCGCCGCCATCCGCACGGATGAACCGGATGCAAAGCTTTCCCCCATTTTTGAGGGCGGCAACCGTACCTGCCGCGCCCTCCTACGGATGGCAAAGGAGGATCACCGCATACCGGTCAGCACGGAACGCTGCACCGAATACCTGCGCTCTCCCCATGCCGACCTGTGCGCGGTCAGCACCCATATCCTCCGCCCGAATACCGGACGCGCGGAATACGGTAGGCATATCCATATCCTCGAAGCCTCCGACCCCACTGCCGAGGCGGAGTATATCTGCGCTTCCATCTGCGCCATGCTGGCAGAGGATCCCTCACTGCGCTGCCGTGACATTGCCGTAGCCGTCAGATCGCTCGATGCCTATGGCTCCGTACTGGAACGCGCCATGGAACGCTATGAGCTGCCGTATCATATTTCCTCCGCCTCTCCCGTACAGCATACCGAGCTGATGCGCTATTTCCTCTCCCTGCTTGCTTTGCTGGCGGATGGGAGCTGGGACACGGAGCTGATCCTGCGCTGTATGAAAAATCCCTTTTCCGCCTATGATCCCGTCGAGGTGTCCATGCTGGAGCATTTCTGCTTCACATGGGGGATCGAAGGGGAGGACTGGCTCGCGAAATTCTATGATCCCGAAGCCGATATGACCGAACGTGCTGAGCCGTTCGGCGGGGAAATCCTGGAGTGCACAAGAACCCATTTCGTTGAAAAAATGCAGTCTCTTACCGCCTCCTGCACGGGAAAAACGGTCAGTGAGGTATGCGCCGTCCTTTACCGCCATCTCTGCAGCAGACAGGAGGCGCGGAAGGATTACCTCGCCGCACTCGATCCCCTGAAGCAGCGTGAGTTTACCACGCTCTGGAATATGCTCATGGAGATCCTGGATACGGTCGTATCCTGCTGCGGAGAGCAGGTGCTGGAGCTGGCAGAGCTGCTGGAGCTTCTGCGCATGATGATCGGCAGCAGTACCTTCTCTGTCCCGCCCCAGACGCTGGACAGCATCCAGATCGTGGAGGCACAGACTGCAAGACTGAGCAGCCCCGCCGTGGTTTTTGTTCCCGGCGTGAATGAGGGTGTTTTCCCCGGTGAGATCCAGCTCGGCGGCATGTTCACCCGTCAGGAGCTGGAGGAGCTGGAAAAACAGGAGATCGTCATTTCCCGCATGTTCTTCGAGCTGTATTCGGACGAACGTCTGCTGGTGCATAAGCTCTTTTCCGCCTCGTCCCGCCATCTGTATCTTTCCCACCCCGCCATGGATGCCGCCGGTGAAGCGGTCCGCCCCTCCCTCGTCATCCGCCAGCTTGCCGCTATGTTCCCTGAAGCCAAGGACATGTTCATCCGGGAACGGGAGATCCCGGTGTCCTTCTATATCCGCACACCGGCTGCCGCCTATTTCCACTTTGTCCGCCGGCTGCGAAGCGGTGATCCCGCAGTCCCCGCGATCCGTGAGCTGCTTTTGTCCGATCCGCTGTATGCCGAACGCATAAGGAAGCTGTCCGAAACCAGCCTCCTGCCGGAGCATCATGTCACCCCCGACCGGATGCAGGAACTGCTCGGCAGCAGAATGCGCCTTTCGCCATCCGGTATTGAGGATTTCCACAAATGCCCGTTCTGGTATTTCTGCCGCCGCTGCCTGAAACTCTATGTGCCGGAGCAGAACAGCTTTTCCTACTCCAATGCCGGCAACTTTGCCCATTACTGCCTGGAGCAGATACTGCGCCGCTATGACCTGCGCAAATTCGCCGCACTGACGCAGGAGGAGCTGATTGC
Source organism: Oscillospiraceae bacterium (assembly GCA_045578805.1). Classification (GTDB taxonomy): domain Bacteria; phylum Bacillota; class Clostridia; order Oscillospirales; family Ruminococcaceae; genus UBA3855. The sequence goes on along the minus strand of JAZNKY010000125.1, from coordinate 7,181 downwards.
CGAGATCCGCAGTCTTTCCGAGGAATTTTCCGTGCAGAATTTCTCAGCAGCCGTGCGCCGTGACGGCAGATTCCAGCTCAACTACCGCATGTCCGGCATGAGCCTTCTGAAAGTACTGCAGCATATGCAGAACGAAATGAAGGACGGCAGATTTGTGCCGGTCGGCTTTGAGGTCAGCGTCGGCGACGACGGAGAGGAGGGCACGATCCCGCCCCTGACGCTCCGCGGTGGCGACATCTGCTGCATCGGCAAGATCGACCGTGTGGACCATTGTCAGGACGGAGAAAATGCCTATCTCCGTGTAGTTGACTACAAGACAGGCAACCGTGCCTTTGAGCCGGAAAAGCTGGCAAGCGGTCTGGATATGCAGATGCTCATCTATCTGTTTGCACTGGAGCAGAGCGGTCTGTATCCCGATGCCGTTTCCAGCGGCGTTCTCTACATGCCAAGCGGTCAGCCGGATCAGGGGCATTATTCCGACCGTGACAAGAACGCGGCACCGGATGAGATCCTCAGCGACTACTACCGTATGAAGGGTCTGCTCCTGGAGGATGCCGCGCCGCTGATGGAACCGGAGCTGCAAAACGGTCACAGTTCCGTGCTGGATGATACCGCCGGGACGCTCTACAGCGTGGACCGCGAACAGATGGACAGGATTCGCCACCATGTGGAGGATACCATCTGTCATATGGCAGACGCGCTCCGTCAGGGGGAGATCGCCCCCGATCCGTATCTGAATCTGCCCTGCGCCTACTGCGGCTGCAGTGATCTCTGCGGCATTGTGCGCAGACCGCCGCAGAAGCTGACCAAGGAAGCGCGCCGCAATGCTATCGAATCGGTATTCAGTGCAGAAGCAAAAGAAAACGAAAAGGAGGAAGACAGCGAATGAAATGGACAGCACAGCAGCAGGATGCCATCCGTGACAGGGGCAGGAGCGTCATCGTTTCTGCCGCCGCCGGCAGCGGAAAGACCGCAGTCCTCGTAGAGCGTCTGCTGGAGATCCTTTCCGACACCGATGCAGAGACCCGCGTCCGTGCGGAGGATATTGTCGTCGTGACCTTCACCAATGACGCAGCCGCACAGATGAAGCAGCGTCTGTTCACCGCCCTGTCAGAGGCAATGAATGCACTCGGCAGTGATGCCGATGAAGCAAAGTACAGCTGGCTTCTCCAGCAGCAGTCCGCACTTGCGAACGCCAATATTTCCACCATCAACGCCTTCTGCTTCGATCTCATCCGCGAGAACGCCGACATCTGCGGCGTTTCCCCGCAGTTCCGCGTGGCAGAACCGGCAGAGGAGGGCATCTACAGCAGCAGAGCCATGCAGACCGTACTGGAACGCTGGAGCAGAACGCGCCGCGCTGAAATGGAACAGCTGTACACCTTCTTCTGCGCCAAATCCGATGACGAGCTTGCCGCCGTGATCCTTGCAGTAGCGGACTACATGCGCTCCCTCGCCTTTCCGGAACACTGGGCAGAAAAGGTCAGAGCCGTCTGCATGGATACCGGTGCCGTATTTGAAAAGATCCGCTGCGCCGTCTGCCGGGAGCTTGCAGAGGTGCGCAGACTCCTTGAGGAGAGCCGTCCCTTCGCACAGGCAGCCTATACCGGACATGCCGTCAATAAATTCCACGAGATCTGGTCGGAGGACTGGGAGAACATCACCTTCCACTACAATTTCCTGCGCACAGCTCCCATGGAACGCGTCTTGGAAGCCCCGCTGGTACACTGGGCAGAATTTCGCAAATTTCCGGCACTGCGCAAGGATGTGGATATGGAAAACAAGAGCATTTTCCAGCAGTTCCGCGAGATCATCAAGAAGAAATACCAGAAGGCAGTAAAGACCTATCTCATGCCCCTGCGCTATCTTGCAGAGGATATGCAGGTGCAGCAGACCATCATTCCGCTTCTGCTGGAAATGACGCAGGACTTTCGTCAGGAGCTGTTTGAGGAGAAAAAATGCCGCAATACCCTGAGCTTCGATGACGGCGAGCGACTGGCACTGTCCCTGCTCGGCACTATGGACGAGGAGGGCAGGATCCTCCGGACGGAGCTGGGCGAAATGCTTTCCAGACGGTACAGCCTCATCATGGTGGATGAATACCAGGACTGCAACAACAAGCAGGACTGTCTGTTCAAACTGCTTTCCCGCGGCTGTACTGCCGCTGAAAATGGGCTTCGCTACGGCGAAAACGCCTTTCTTGTCGGCGATGTGAAGCAGTCCATCTACAGCTTCCGCCAGGCAAATCCCTGCAATTTCATGGATGCCCTGCACGACAGCACACCGCTTGCAGAATGTGCGGCGGGCGATATTGCAAGGATCTACCTCAACCAGAATTTCCGCAGCTCCGAGGGTGTGATCGCATTTGTCAACGCGCTGTTCAGCGCACTCATGACGCAGGACTGCGGTGAGGTGACCTATGATGAGAACGAGTTCCTCTACTTCGGCGCAGAGCATTTCCGCGGCAAGCCGGAGACCCGCACAACGGTGCTTCTGACCGGCGGCGCATTGGAGGACGAGGAAGCCGATACACAGGCAGAATGCGTTGCCGCAAGGATCGCAGAGATGCTTGCACAAGGCACACCCGTATATGAAAGGGACGGCACCGCGCGTCCATGCCGCCCGCAGGATTTCTGCATCCTGCTGCGTACCAAGGAGACCGCCGCATTTGTCAGAGCACTTGCTGACAGGGGCATTCCGGCGGCAGGTGAGGAAACACTGGAATTTTTCACCCGTCCTGAGATACGCCAGATCTACAATCTGCTCCGCGTGCTGGACAATCCGCTGACGGATATTTCCATGGCAGGCATTCTGATCTCACCGGTCTATGGCTTTACGATGCAGGATCTGACAGATCTGAAGCTGCTCGGCAAACGCCGCCGCGTCTATCTGCAGATCAGGACCTTCCTCGATGCCTGTGCGCAGGACGATGCCTTGTGTGACGCGCACCATGCCCTCTGGCTCAAGTGCAGCGCATTTGCTGCCTCCCTCGAACGGATGCGCGCCGATGCGGATGCATTGCCGCTGGAAGCCCTCCTGATGCGCATATATGATGAAACCGACCTGCTCTCCCTGCAGAGCCTGTATGAGGATGCCGAGCTGCGCCGCTGCAATCTGCAGGCATTTGTCAGACTCGCACAGGGCTTCCGCACCAATGCCGACCTGAACGCACAATGCGGTCTTGGCAGCTGGCTCCGGTATCTGGATCATATCGCCGAGTACAGTCCGGAGATCGACGCAAAGCCGCAGACAGCGGAGGACTGCGTGAAGATCAAAACCATCCACAAATCCAAGGGTCTGGAATTTCCTTTTATATTCCTTGCCCATCCGGAGCGGAACTTCAGCACCATCCCGACGCGCGCCCTCCTGCATATGGACGGGGAAGGAATGCTCGGTCTGCGCATGATCGACCGCACGAAATACAGCAAATCCGCGACGGCAGTCTATCACTGCCTGCTTGCGGACATTCTGCGCAAACAGCACAGCGAGGAAATGCGTCTGTTCTACGTTGCCCTGACCCGTCCCCAGCAGCAGCTGTTCCTGGTCATGGACAGGGAATCCTGTCTGCATTACTGCCGGGGCGCATACAAGCCGAAGCCCGAAAAGGAGGACATCCTGATGATGGCAATGCTCCTTGCAGGCTGTCCGCAGGCAGTGCCGTTCCTGGCTTCGGGGGCATCGTCCATGCAGGAGTGGATCCTGCAGTTCCTGCTCTCCGGCGGAGAAGCACAGTATCTGCTTCATACCCTTACCACGGGCGAAATGTGCCAGTCACCTCTGGCGGATTATCTCTCCGTGGATGCCAGCCGCGTACAGCCGGAGGATGCCCCCGCCCCCGTGCAGCTGGAAACCGCCGCAGATCCGGCACTTCTGGAAACTATGCAGCGTCAGCTTGATTTCCGCTACGAATCCCGGCAGTCGGAGCTGATCTCCAAGTACAGTGTTACTGCTCTGTCCCATCCGGATACAGCGTTCGACCAGCAGCTTGCAGTGCCGGAATTTCTGCAAAGAAAGGGGAAGGACGGCAGTCTCAAAGGCGCAAAGCGCGGTACGGCAGTGCATAAGATGCTCCAGTACATGGATTTTGCCGCCGCCGCAGAGGACCCCGAAGCTGAGCTGCACCGCCTGCAGAAGGACGGCTGCCTGACGGAAGCCGAAGCCGAGGCACTTGCGCCGGAAAAACTCCGCGCCTTCTTTGCCTCCGACCTCTACCGCCGGATCGCCGCCTCTGACCGCGTAGAAAAGGAATGGCAGTTCTTCGTCCGGATCGGCGAGCTTGCCCTGCCGGAGGATTCCGCATTGTACCGGAGCTATGTCGGTACGGATGGCATCCTGATCGGTACGATGGATCTTCTGTTCCGCGAAGCGGACGGCTGGGTGCTGGTGGACTATAAAACGGATTATGTACGGAAGCCGGAGGAGCTGACGGAAAAATACACCATGCAGCTTACACTGTACTGCAAGGCTGCAGAATACATCCTCGGTGAGCCTGTCCGACAGGCGTTCCTGTACTCATTTACACTTGACCGCATGATCGAAGCCGATCTGCAGACAGCAGAATTTTGATGAAGGAGCAGCAAAACATGAATGAACAAATGAAACAGCGTATTGACGCAGTCATTGAAAGAAGTCTGGGCTGGGGCATGTTTGCCGGTGCCAATGCCGCCGTTTACCGTAACGGAGAATGCCTGTACCGCGGCTCGTTCGGCATGGCGGACAAGGAAAACAGCATCCCCATGCAGCCGGATACGATCTTCCGCATTTACTCCATGACCAAGCCCGTAACAGCCGCCGCCGTTCTGCAGCTTGTGGAACGCGGCATCCTGGAGCCGCAGTTCCCGGTATCCCGTTTTATTCCGGAATTTGCAGAGCCGAAAGTGTACAATGCTGATGGAACCGTGCGCCCGGCAAGCCGCGAGATCACGATTCAGGATCTTTTGAACATGCGCTCCGGTCTGACCTACGGCGACCAGTGGTCGCTGACGCAGAAGGATGTCGCAAAGCTCTTCGGCGAGATGGATTGCCGCCGCGAGGCAGGGGATCCTATGGATACCATGGAATTTTGCCGCCGCATCGCACAGATCCCGCTGCAGTTCGACCCCGGCTCCGACTGGGATTACGGCGTTTCCGCGGACATTCTCGGCGGTGTCGTGCAGGCAGCGACCGGCATGGATTACCGTGATTATCTGCGTGAAAACATCTTCCTGCCCCTTGGCATGGAGGACACGGATTTCTATGTCCCGGAGGAAAAGCAGCGCCGCTTTGCACAGGCATATGCCTTTAATGGGGAGGGGCAGCTCGTTCCCGATACCGGCTGTCATCTCGGTCTGAATGACTATCTCACCAAGCCCGCATTCATTTCCGGCGGCGCAGGACTCTGCTCAACGCTGGAGGATTATGCAAAATTTGCCAATGCACTGGCAAACGGCGGAGAGAGCCGGGACGGCGTGCGCATCCTCAGCCGGAAGGCAGTGGAGTATCTCCGCACACCGCAGGTCCCGAACTCACTGCTTGCAAAGAAAGGGTGGGACTCCCTCAAGGGCTATGATTACGGCTGTCTGGTGCGTGTGCTGACGGACAAGACCGCATTCGGAACGCTTGCCAATCACGGCGAATTTGGCTGGGATGGCTGGACGGGAACCTATTTCACGGTCGATTCCGCCGAAAAGCTGGTGATCCTGTTCTGGATCCAGGTCGCCTGCGCCGGTACATCGGAAACGGCAAAGCTGATGAGGAATGTGGTGTATGGGTGCATATGAGGGTTATCCCGAAATCAAGGGAAAAACATTTCTGAAAGCGTTCTGGCTGCTGCATGATCTGGTGCTGTATCCGGCGATTCTGCAGACACTTACAAACTGGACGGATATATTGCTTGAACCGCCGCAGATCGTGAAGCGCCTGCTGTTTCCCTTTGTCGCCTGCCTGATTCTGGAGGAAATGTTCTTCCTGACATATATCATCAGTGCGGTTCTGATCGTATGCACGTTACTTTGTATCAGAAAGGAAAAGCGTGCCGGGCATTCGATTCGAGCGGAGATTGTGGTATTTTCTGTATTTCTGGTATTCTGCGTGATCGGACTGCTTTCATCCCGTCAATTTCTGAATGCTGCAATGAGCATATGACGAACCAGAGATGGAATTTTTTCATAGTATGGCAAGGGAGAGTATCCCTATTATATTAAAGGAGAAAACCTGCCATGCCTAAGATTTTTTTAAGCCCCTCCACGCAGGAGTTCAACCCCTATACGGGCGGCGGCAACGAGGAGCAGTATATGAACCTGCTTGCCGACCGCATGGAGCCGTATCTGCGTGCCAGCGGCATCACCTATGTCCGCAATGACCCCGAACGCGGTGCCGCCGGTGCCATTGCGGATTCCAATTCCGCGTATTACGATGTGCATCTTGCACTGCATTCCAATGCCGCCCCGCCCCAGTTTGCCGGACGGCTGCGCGGGATCGACATTTATTTTTCCCCCGCGAGCGCGGACAGCGAACGCCTTGCAACCATCATTGCAAACAATTTCAAGAGCATCTACCCCTTGCCGGACAAAAGCACTGCACGCCCGACCACAACGCTCGGCGAGGTGACAAGAACGAGGGCGGTTGCCGCCTTCTGCGAGATCGGCTACCACGATAACGAGCAGGATGCCGCCTGGATCCGCGGCAATCTTACCCCTATCGCCGCCAATCTGGTGCAGTCCCTCTGCGACTATTTCGGCATCCCCTTTGTTGAACCTCAGGCGATCCGGCGCGGTATGGTCACAACGGACGGCTCCAATCTCAACCTCCGGAGCTACCCCAGCACCTCCGCCCGTGTGATCGCCTCCATCCCGAACGGCGCAATGCTGACCATCTACGGAACCGTCAACAACTGGTATGTGGTATCCTGGAACGGTCAGACCGGCTATGTTTCGGCAGATTATGTGGTGATAGGATAACAAATGGCTGCTGCACGGAAAGAACGTGCAGCAGCCATGTTTTTGTGTATCCGGAAGCAAAAAAACAGCAGACCACATAAAAGTGATCTGCTATTACTGTGTTGGTGACCCGTACGGGAATTGAACCCATGATTCCGCCGTGAAAGGGCGGTGTCTTAACCTCTTGACCAACGGGCCATATGGTAGCGGCAGCAGGATTCGAACCAGCGACCAATCGGGTATGAACCGAGTACTCTAGCCAAC
>JAZNKY010000124.1:0-23164 GCA_045578805.1 Oscillospiraceae bacterium | reverse complement strand
CCGCCCAAGGGGCGAAGCCCCTTGGAACCCCGTTTGGGGGCTTCGCCCCCTTGCCCCCGTTTAAGTTGATGACAGTGCAGAGGAAAGGCGGGGAGATGTCGAGTGAAGCGAGACAGAGGGGACGGGAGCCTGTTAGGCTTCTCCCTTTTAACCCATTGAAATTTTTCCAAAAACTGAAAAGCCCCCCGATTGGAGGGCTTTTGTGTATGGTTATTGTCATCAGGAAGTGGCAGCAGTGACAGTGGTCATCATGCCTGCGGTATTGAATACGCCGCAGTCCGTGCCGTTGGCGGATACGTTAAATTCCATGCCGTCCCAGATGTCGGGCGAGCAGATGAATATGGTGTTGTATGCCATATCGGAATAGGCATCGAACAGAACGGCACCGCCGCTGCTGATGCAGGCAGAGCTGCCGCCGGCAAGGGAGGGAACGAATTTCACTGCCAGTGCATTCTGGGTCGAGGTCGCCGCATCCGGTGCAGTCGCATCACAGCCAATAACATAGATATAACCGCCGGTTACAGTGAAGGAGGTGGCGGAATACAGACCGCTTTTGGTTTCCTTCGGTCCGCCCGTTACCCAGAGTGTGCCGCCGGCAATGTGCATTGTCCCCTTGGACTTCATGCCGTTCGTGCCGCCCGTTACATGGAGCGTACCGCCGCTGACGGTAATGTCATCATTCGCCATCATGCCGGTCTTGACAGCATTGACATAGATGTCACCGTTTTTCACAACAATATCATCATCGCTCGAAATGCCGTGTTCCACTGTGCCGTTGACATAGAGCGTACCCGCGCCCTTGATCTCCAGCGTATCATTTGTACAGATCGCGCCGTCATTCGTCACGCTGCCGCCCGTCAGAGAGTTGACGGTTCCTTCGATCAGGGTCATGGTCAGACGCTTGGCATCCGTTACCATCACTGCAGGACCTGTGGAATTGGTAATATCCGCGCCGTTGAGCTTGAGCTTGACCTTCATGGTCGTGTTGACCTCGATCATGCCGTCCGACAGATAGCCGCTGACGATGTAGGTACCCGTTTCCGTGATGGAGATCACATTTCCATTCACTGCCGCGCCGGAGCCTTCAATGGTCATGGTGTTCAGGTCGATGAGTGCCATTACCACATCTTCGGGGTCAATGGGTTCTGTAGCAGCTTCCGTCGGCGGCTCAGTAGGAGCTTCTGTCGGGGGTTCCGCGGGAGCTTCGGTCGGTGCCTGTGTGGGAGCCTGGGTCGCTGCCGGCTGTGTGGCAGCGGGCTGGGCTGCGGAGGATGCCGTATTGCCGCTGTTATCAGCAGCGGGAGCTTCTGTCGCTGCAGGAGCATCCTGCTGCTGCGATCCTGCCGTCGTTGCTACCTGCGAGGTTGCAGAGGTGCTCTGTGCGGATGTCTGCGCACTGGTGGTCTGGCTGGTCTCGGATGCCTTAGCGGTCTCGGAAGTCTTTGTCTCCTGTGTCCCGACCACGATCTCCTCCAGATCAATGGGCTTGTCATCCTCCGGATCATCGGTTTCCTTCAGATAATCCTCCGGACTTGCCTCGTCCTCCTCATCCTCCTGCACAGCAGCAGGCGTTTCCGTTTCATTGGAAAGTTCCTCCTTTTCGCTGCCGCATCCTGCAAGGCTTCCTGCCATTGCCAGTGCAAGAAGCACACAGAGGTAGTTTTTTCTGTAATTCATAGCCAGTTTCCTTTCTCATACAGATATACCGAAATGACCGACAAAGCAAGCCGGTCATTCGGGAGTTTTCAATCATTTTCCAATAGCTTTGCGCCGCTTGCCAAAGGCAAAGGCGCATTGCGGTTCGCAAACCTCGCTCGCGAAACAGTAAGCTCTCCCTCACTGCTACGCTTACAAACGCGTCTGCCAGCGCGGGCTCCGCGCCTTATTTCTCGTAGAGCTTATCCTCGTAACGGAACAGGGTCAGGGTGATGGTCATATTGCCGTTGAGTGTGCGGAGTTCATCGAGGAACTTCTTCTGCTCCACATTATCCGGAAGCTGGATGCTGTAGATACAGTCGAACATGGAGCCGAAGTTTGTGGTCTTGACTCTGCGGAGCTTCCAGCTGGTGGTATACTTGTTCAGGACTGCATCGAACAGACCTTCATAGTTGAGGTTCTCCGGAATGGAGATCTTCAGGGTCATGTCGCTTGCCTTGGGTGCTGCGTAGTTTGTGATATGGAGTACATACATCACTGCTGCAAGCAGGATGAAGAAAATGAATGCGATGCCCACATAGCCCTTGCCGCAGATAACGCCGCTTGCCATGGAGAGGAATACATAGCTGACATCCTTCGGGTCTGCCGGAATACTTCTGAAACGGCAGAGGGTGAATACGCCAGCGAGGGCCAGACCGCCTGCGGTGGTGCTGATGAGCATGAGCAGGATGGCAACGATGGGGGCGAGCATGATGACGGTCAGCGCATAGCTCTGCGCGAAGCCCTCCTTGCGGTGGGTCAGAAGATAGAGCAGGCTGATGCCGAAGCCGATCACGAGGGAGGAGAGGATGCAGATCACGAACTGCATCACAGTAAGATTAACGACCGAGCCGGTCACTGCGTCATAAGTAAGAATTGAATCAAACATGGAGGATACTTCCTTTCTTTTCGTTCTGTTTTCTCTGTTCGTAAAGCTGATTGCGGATAAATCTCTGGTATGCCTTGCCGTACTTGGAGAAGCTGATCTTGTAGATCTGCAGCTCTGCAAGCTTCTGGGAGAGCCAGAGGGGCATTGCGCCGACGATCTTGACTTCCATCAGACGCTGGTTGGGGGCGATGATCTGTGCGCCGTAGCTGGGCATTGCAAGAGAAAGATCATAGCGGCGTTCCGTGATCTGACGGTCGAAAGTCAGGCGGAAGTCCTTATCCTCCTTGCCGAAGAACGCGCTGCGCTGGTAGCTGATGTACTGCTTGGGGATGACGGGGTAATTATTCAGGAACACGTCCAGCTCCCCGAAGATCTGCTTCTGGAGGTACTTGCTTGTATCCATTGGCTTTTTGCGCTGGAGCATGTACGCATCTGCCTCCGCGAGGGTCATGGTCACGCGGCGTTTGGTCACGATGCCGCCGACCTTTTTCTTGATCTCGAGGAACACCTTGTCATCGGGACCTGCGGGAGAATAGTAGCTGCGGAGTCTGATCTTCTCCTTATAGTAGGGCTTTGCGATGGATTCGCGGATGAGGTAGTCATCGGGCGTATCATAGTAGATATTGTAGATGCCGTAATCCTTACCGCCGACGCAGAACTTATCCGGTTCCATGTACTTGTGGATCTCTTCGAGCAGTGCTTCATACTGCTCCATGGAAAGCAGGAATTTGATTTCCTTTCTCTGGAATGTACTGATTGCCATACTTTCGACATACCGGCGCGCCGCCGTATGTCTGCCGCTCCTTTCTGTGATTGGATTTTTGTGCCGCCTCCGGTGTTTTGCACGTCACCGGTTTGCGGCGTTTCCCATACGTTCTGTACCTTACAATCACATTATACGGCGCGTGTCTTAAAATAAACTTAAAGGTTTATGAAATTTGCACTTTTTTCTGTAAATTTTGGAGAGGGGTTGGGCAGGGTGACGAGAGGGGGTTATATTTTTAACATGCCTGCTTTTTCGGGGTCGAAGTCGGAGGGGATCACGTTGGTGAAGATGGTTTGGTCGTTGTATATTGCATTGATCAGATTTGCACCTCTTAGATCTGCGCCGCTCAGATTTGCACCTCTGAGATTTGCACCTCTCAGATCTGCATCTCTCAAAATTGCAAAGTTTAAATATGCAAACATTAAGTTTGTGCCAAACAAATTTGCATCTCTCAAATTAGCTTCATTCAGATGTGCATGATATAAAGAGGAATTTTTGAAGTTTAGTGTCATCAAATTAGCATTGTCTAAAATTATATCTTCCAGATGCGCATTTTCAAGCCACTTCATAGCCTCGACTACGCCTCTAGCTCCGTAATAAAGAGATAAGTCTGAAAACCATTTTATTGTTGAAGGAATACTTTGATAAAAAAACAAATGTTTAAAAAATATCGTTGTATTTCTTACTACAAATGTTGACGCTTGTTTGGGTTTAATATTCATCTGCTCTGCGTGGTACTCATGTAAACCACCATTTTGGCAAAATATATCAAACACATGCTTCAGCTCGTCCGCTTTAAAATACTGCTCCACATGCGGACAGGCAGTTTTCTTTTGCTGAGCTGCCAATGCAAGGAAGTTGTCAGTTTCCGGCATAGTGCCAGCATACTTGAAATTGTCACTCAACCAATCCGCCACCAATTTTCCGCACTCCTCCGCTGACTTTCCTTTCCCACGTTCTGCATAGAGGTCATCCAACCCCTGCAAAATATACTCACAGAGGAAGAAGTCGCGGACATGGTTGTGGGCGAATTCGATTGCGCCGTTTTCATTCTTCTGAAAATAGGTACAGAGGGCATGGCAGTCACATAGAGCATTTGCAAATGCCACGGATTTCGTTTCTTCTGGATATATTGCGCGAATGATGTTCAAAACATCTTCTCTCTGGAAATACGGAATTTTATAGCCACTTTTATAGATTTCATAGGCAAGACAGCAGGTGATGTAGTAGAGCTTGTCACGATGTTCTCTAAAAAAACGATCCCGTTCATTATCTCCATTTCTGTATGCAGGATTGAACAGAACATCGTGGAAAACAGTGCGGAATAACAACCATCTGTTCTGAAAGTGTTTCTCATTGATGGCATCACCGCCTGCGCAGATCAGATAAAGAATGAACGGTGAACTATAAATTGGATCGTCTTCGTTTTCATCGTCTTCGTTTTCATCGTCTTTGTTTTCATCCATTTGTCGGATATAACTGCATCCGGTATTGCCTCGTAGTGCAGGATCAGCTTTTTCCAGTTTATCCACAAGCTGTTCTCTCTGGCGGACATCAAACGCAGCATATTCATAGCTCTGCAGTACCGGCTTTCGTTTTCCTAACGGTATTTGTTTATTCAATTCTGTTACTATGTCACCAACATCCACATAATTCGGTCGTGAAGTTACGATCAGCTTTCGCGCTGGACGTTCTCTCCAGAATTTTACAAGCTCCACCATCAATTGTGTAGCTTTTTTCTGCTCTTCTCCGCTTCTGCCACCGATCATACAAAGCTCATCCAGACCATCAAAGACAACAATGGCATCTTTATCTAAATTTCCATTGGAAAGTGCCTCAATTTCTTCACGGAGATCACCTATTTCTGCCTTTGAGAAATTGCGCAGGCGGAAAATGTGCAGCGGTTTGCTTGTGTACTCGCTCGTATTCGCTGCCATATGCGCCACAAAGCTTGTCTTTCCATAGCCACCATGACCAAGAAGCAATAGGATGTTCTGGTCTTTATTATCATCTTTATCCTCTTTCAAGAAAGCTTTCACCAGAACATCAATTCCATAACGCTTTTCTTCGATTTCCACTTCTGGCATGACAAAGATGGTGGATAGTGTGACGTTGGCTTGGGAATCGTCATGGAGACAACAGCGATCGTTCCATGCGCGGAGATAGTCGGGGGTGTTGTTGGGATCTTTTACCACAGCATTATGCACTTCGGTTATCTTTTCGTTGGAATTCACACTGAGCCAGTACGAGTCAAGTGAGCTGCCGGGTTTAATGTTTTCTTTGACAATCGCAAACAAATCCGCCGTGAATTGATACATAAACTGTTGGTTCATACTTTTTTGTGCCAGCGGAGTCCTCGACCACTCCATAAAACGGTCACAGAAGTGCTCAGCAAGTTCATCTTTTCCACTTACCAGATTCACCTTTGAAAAGTCAAATTCTACACTTTCAAAAAACGTTTCCAGATAATTGTATCTCTCATCTTCCAGAAGTTTTTTCAGTGCATTGCCAATGATTACCGCAGTTTTTTCAAGCTCTCCCTGCTCCTTGAACAGCCAGTCCACTGATTCACTAGCCAAGTGTTCAATCAGCGCGGAAAGCGGTTTTTCAAGAAGTTCCAAGGTTTTCGGAAAACCACACAACTCCACCGCCGCAGGCACAAGTGCCACAGCCAGTTTATATGCGAATTTCCACTTTTCGTTTGTTGATTTTTCAGGCATAACACCCCTCCATTCCACAAATTTCTCCATCTACATTATAACACACCCCCACAAAAAATGCAAGCATTTGTGAAAAACGCACAAAGGCTTGCAATTTTCTCCATAATATTGTATAATGAGCAGAGGACACTGCAAAGGAGGGGCGGTATGGCTGGGTTTTCGGAGCTGATCAAGAATTTTGACAAGACGAGGGACTATGTGCGGGAGTTTTTTATCTACGGCTTCAAGGTGCGCGGGGACTTCGACCGCAAGAGTGCGCGTACCTATGACGATGAAAAACGCCGCGTGGAAAGCTGGCTGGGCGATTACCTGCGCTGCGACACCACCAGCCGCGGGAAACAGGTTGCCATCACCCTCAACAGCGCGCGCATCGCGGAAAATCCCCTGTACCGCGCACTCGAATCGCGGAGCTTTACGGACAATGACATCCGTCTGCACTTTCTCCTGCTGGACATTCTCTCGGACGGCGGGGCGCGTTCCGTCCGTGCGCTGACCGAACAGCTCGCCTCCGATTACGGCGCGGTCTTTGAGGAACAGACCGTCCGCGGAAAGCTGCGTGAATACGCTGCCGAGGGCATTCTGATACAGGAACGCGCCGGGAAAGCTGTCCTGTACCGCCTGACCTCCGAAACGCCGGAGGGGCTGTTTTCGGCGTTTCCGGGGCTTGCGGATGCCGTGCGGTTCTTCTCATGCCTGCCGGAATTCGGATTCGTCGGGCATACGCTCCTGAAGGCGGCAGGGCTTCGGAATGACCGGTTTTTCATGAAGCACAATTATATTGTACATACCCTTGAAGATGAAGTGCTGCTCCAGCTGACGGATGCCATCTCCGGCGGGCGCATGGTGAAGCTGCACAGCTTCGACAAACGCGGCAGCAGCTCCGAGACAGTCGTTGTTCCGCTGAAGATCTATGCCTCCGCACAGACGGGGCGACGGTATCTTGTCTGCTATCATCCGGCTTGCCGGCGGTTCTTCTCCCAGCGGCTGGACTATATCCGGCGTGCGGAGGATGCCGGAGACTGTGCATCATATGCGGACTATGCTGCCATGCTGGAACGCAACGCCGGGAAATGCTTCGGGGTTTCCTTCGGCGGACTGCGGTCGGGGACGATGCAGTCCACGGTATGTGTGACCATGCGGATCGACATCGAGCGGGAGCCATATATTCTGGAACGCCTGCAGCGGGAAAAACGCTGCGGACGGATCGAACATGCGGGCGGGGATCTGTACACGTTCACGGTGACGGTGTTCGATGCCAATGAGATCATGAACTGGCTGAAAACCTATCTTGGACGGATCGTATCCATCACCGGTGCGCCGGCACAGGAGGAACGGTTCCGGCAGGATGTACAGCGGATGTACAGGATGTATCAGAAAAAGGAGGAAGCAGATGGAGCTGTTCAGTGAGATCTATGGTGCCTATTTCCGCACGGCGGGGCGCATTCTGTCAGCGGGGACGATCTCCGCAAAAGAAATACAGTGCATGATACAGGAGGAGGCGTTCCGGGATTCCATGCTGTTCCTGCCGCAGAAGCTGATGCCGGATACGCCGGAAAGCTGGGGACTTCTGCGCAAACGGGAGGACAGCACACTGGAGCGCGTCACCCATTCCGCACCGCCGTCCTTTCTGACGCTCCTGCAGAAGCGGTGGCTGAAATCGAAGCTCACCGATCCGAAAATGCAGTTATTCCTGTCGGATGCGGAGCTTGCGGCACTGGAGGAACAGCTTGGGGATGTACAGCCGCTGTATCCGGCGGAGATCTTCCGGTATTTCGACAGATTCGGGGACGGGGATCCATATGATGACCCACATTATCGGCGGATATTCCGGATGGTGCTGGAAGCGATGGCACGGCAGGAGACGGCGGCAGTGGATTATATTTCCGGCAGCGGAAAAGCCCTGCAGGGTGTTTTTCTGCCGCTGCGGATGGAATATTCCCGGAAGAACGATAAATTCCGTGTTCTGTGCTGCCGCGCAGGCAGACATGGCACAGGCGGAACGGGTGTGCTGAACATCGGGCGGATCACGGACATCCGGATGACGGGCAGACAGCTCCGGAACGCGCCCCCGCCGGAGGAGGTGCTGAGCCAACGGCGATGCCGCGAACCGGTGCAGGTTCTGGTCAGCGGCGAGCGCAATGGGATCGAGCGGTTTCTGATGGAGTTTTCCGCCTATGAGAAGCACACGGAATGGGATGCAGAACACGGCAGATGCATGGTGCAACTCTGGTATGACACGCAGGACGAAACGGAGGTACTCATCCGCCTGCTGGGCTTCGGTCCGGTGTTGGAGATCCTGGGTCCCCCGGCATTCCGCGCACAGGCGGCAGAGCGCGTAGAACGGCAGTATGCATTGCTGGGCGATGCGGCTGTGGATGGAGGCATTTAAGAAATTGTGGTTTTCTCCGGCTCGGTTCGGTAGTAGAATTTATTTTGAGAATTTACGGGAAGAAGATTTTTGCAGAAATTTGAAAAAAGGGCTTGACAAACGCCGCGGGATGTGCTATAATATATAAGTCGTCAGTAATACGGCTTATATAGGGGCGTAGTTCAACGGTAGAATAGGAGTCTCCAAAACTTTTGACGAGGGTTCGATTCCTTCCGCCCCTGCCAACACAGCGTCTGTGCAGTTAGACGCATTTGAAAGCTTCCGAGTGATCGGAAGCTTTTCTTTTTGCGATATAGTTTCCCATACCGCTGATTCCTTATCTTGTATGCATATGCTCCCTCTTTGCTGCATTGTTCTCTTATTCTATTTTATACTAATCCCCTTAACACCAATAGACAACTTTAATTTGCCCCACCCCCTGCCCCCTCCCGGAGGGAGGGGGATTAGGGCGGGGGCTGCGCCCCCGCGACCCGCCAAAGACTATCGCCTTTTGAACCGATTTTGTCTATTATTGTTTTGGGGATTAGTATTAGTTCATTTTCTGCAAAATGTCAATTGTTCATCACAATATGCCAAAAACTCCATAGTATGAATATGAGGTGATTTGATGGACAGAAATTTCCGAAATTATGCAGTACTTCTTACACAGCTGCCCCATGCGTCAGCGGAGCTTATGGGGAGCAGCGCATATCCGGACATTCACGGAACTGTGCGATTCTATCAGACGAGAAACGGTGTGCTGATTGCCGCAGAGGTCAGCGGTCTGCCGCATTCCCACAGCATTTGTCAGAATCCTGTGTTTGGATTCCATATTCATGATGGAAGTCAGTGTGAGGGGGATATGCACGATCCATTTTCGGGGGCGATGGCACACTATAATCCGGATCACTGCGCTCATCCATTCCATGCCGGCGATCTGCCGCCGTTATTTGGCAATCAGGGGTATGCATTCTCCGTATTCCTGACGGATCGTTTTTCTCTGCCGGAGGTGATTGGCAAAACTGTGATCCTCCACGGAAATCCGGACGATTTCACCGCACAACCTTCTGGAAATGCGGGAGAGAAGCTGGCTTGTGGGGTGATTACAACTTACAGAAAGCGGTGCGGGTAAGGGCGTGGAAGCAAAAGGCTCCGCATTTTATTTCAGTTTTTTTGACAGACTGAGCGGATACCTTCAGACAAGGTATCCGCCCTTTCTGCATATTGACAGTTTTGAGGATCGGCATCACACTGCTTCCGCAGCAATACGCAGGATCTCTGCGACATCCTCCGAGGAGAGGGATACAAAGCCGCCGGTTTTGCCGTCGCCCAGACCAAATTTCTCCACCAGCACCGGAATATCTGCCGGATCTGCGCCAAGCTCCGCGAAATTGATGGGCATTCCGATGTCATGCAGGAATCTGCGGAAACATGCAATACCCTCGCGTGCGGTCACTTCGGGGTCGGCAAAATGCATCTCACAGCCCCATACACGCACTGCCATCTGGGCAAAGCGCATCACATCATGCTTGTAGACAAACTCCATCCATGCGGGCATCACAACCGCAAGGCCTGCGCCGTGTGCGCAGTCATAAAGTCCTGACAGCTCATGCTCGATGCCGTGGCTGTTCCAGTCCTGATCTCTGCCGACACCAACAATATCATTGTGCGCGACCGTACCTGCCCACATGATATTGGCTCTGGCTTCGTAGTTGTCGGGGTCTGCAATGACTCTGGGGGTTTCCTTGATCATGGTCATCAGAACGGCTTCACAGAGTCTGTCCGTGATCTCGACTTCCCTGGTGTTGGTAAAATAACGTTCAAATACATGCGCCATAATATCCGTCGCACCGCAGGCTGTCTGATACGCCGGGAGCGTCTGGGTCAGCGCGGGATTGAGGATGGAAAAGCGCGGGCGCAGAAGATCGGAACCGACATCACGCTTGAGCATTCCCTCCTCCTTGGTCACAACAGACCCGCCGGAGCCTTCACTGCCAGCTGCAGCAATGGTCAATACGGTGCCGATGGGGAGAGCCTGCTCCACGCGCTTGCCCGTGCCGTAGAAGTCCCAGAAATCACCGTCATAGGGTACGCCGAGTGCAATGCCCTTTGCGGAGTCGATGCAGGAGCCGCCGCCGACGGAGAGGATGAAATCGACCTTTTCCTTACGGCAAAGCGCAATACCCTCATAAATCAGTGTATCACGCGGATTGGGCTGAACGCCGCCGAGGAGAACATAGCGGATGCCGGCAGCTTCAAGAGATGCCTTCACCCTGTCAAGCAGTCCGGAACGTACCACGGAACCGGAGCCGTAGTGGATGAGAACGCAGCTGCCGCCGTATTTTCTGACATATTCACCGCAGACGTTTTCCGTGTCCCTGCCGAATACAAATTCTGTGGGGCTGCAAAATGTAAAATTGTTCATAATAATGCTTCCTTTCCTGAGCAAAATTGCACACACTCATACAATCATTATACCATATCTTCGGACAAGAAGCAATTACAAATCGACTGGGAAATTGTACAAAACCATAAGAATTTACTGGTGTTTCTGCACAATGCCTGAATGAGAATAAAGCAAGCCGGATGCGGGAATCAGCAGCGTATATGAAAAAACACCATCCCCCGCCGGATCGGCGGGGGATGATGCGTAGAGCGTTATGTAATAGTATCCGTTAAAGGACCCAGTTATAAGTATAGCACGGAACTGCTCCTGCGTCAATGACGGAAAACAGGGAGTTATGACGAATAGGGGAGTTGACACGCCGCGCAGGGCTGTGATATAATGGAAGCAATAATATAAGAACCTGTTCATACTATTCCCACGCCTCCTACGGCGGCGTATGGGAATGCATGAAATGGCAGGTGCGCCAGCATACGCTCTCAATTAAACGATTGGGGTCGTTTGATTGAGAATTAGAGCCTGTTCACATAAAATGAATATGCAGATTTTCGAGCATAAATTTTACGCAGGCAAGGCAAAAAATTGCAGGCATACTGACGTATGTCAAGATTTTTTAACGCAGATTGCGTGAAATTTTGCCGAAAAGATGCGTATGAGATTTTAATGTGAACAGGCTCTAGAATGTTTCAGTTTTTACGGAGGAATCTATGGGAAGATTTTTTACATCAACACAGATATACAATCCAAAACAGCTTGACCGTAAGGCTTTTGCTGTCTCTTTCTGCAAGAAAATGAAAAAAGAGGGCTATGAGCTGTGTGAGGCGGACTGTGCGGAATTGTCATATGTGCTTGCATTTGCAGATCACAGCAACTGGGTGACGATCAGTTTAGAAGCCTATGAACAGGGCAATCAGACCTCACAGGCTGACACGGCTCGTATTGCCAGAATGCTTGGAACATACTGCGTCAGCACCATTGTCATTGACAGTGACTGTGCAATGCTTGACCTTTACGATGATAAGGGAAAAAAGGCGGATACAGCAGTTATGGGCAGGACGGATGATTATTTCGGAGATGCGATTCCGGCACCTGCAAAAGCTGTATGGGAGCAGTTCCTTTCAGCAGGCAGCACATGGGAACAGCTGACCGCTGTGATGCAGGGCAGCTATGTTTTTGTGGAGGATGGACTGACAGAGCTTGCACCGATGATCGGCATGGACAGCAGACGTATTCTCTTTGCATTTGAAAATGTAAATGAAAATGATGCAAATGTGCAATTTTTGTCATTTAAGAAGGCGGATTCGAAGCAAGAGAAGAAGCTCACACTCAATTCCACCTTTGTCAAAGTGTTTGGCGATGGGCTTGCACCGCTTGGGTTTGTCAGGCTGAAAAAGACAAAGCTGCCGTTTTTTGTGCGGTTGATTAATGGTGAATTATTGCAGATCGTGACATACCGAGAAAAAGCAAAACGAAAAGATGGCTATAAGACCTTTGAGGTATTAGGCGGAATTGTTTCTCTATATCGACGGACGATAGATTTTACAAAAAGCCCAGAGTTATGGCTGAAATCCAATCACTATTATTATTCGAAATGGGATGCTGAACTAAACAATGATGTGAAAAAACAGGCAATCAAGATGGGTTATAGTATGTCAGAAAATCAAACTATACCTGTTGAAGCATGTGAGGAGGCGTTTAAAAAAAGTATCATATCCTTTGTATGCAAAACGGATGATAATGTATCACTTCTTAATGGAATGAAAAATGCGTTTGATGTAACCGCACATATTATGATTCCTATTTTCGATCAAGTCAACACCTACAACTCCTGTATAGATTTTTTGTATAAGTACTATTCAGGGTGGCTGGAGCTTGCAGAATTGGATGAATTTATTGAGAATGATCGCTATTCTGTATCAGAAGGATTGTTATTGATATTGGCAAATTACAGAGATGATGGTATAGAAAGGACAAAAAAAGAATTATCGGAGCGGATCCCTTTTCTTGGAAAGAAGGAAGATGCTGAAAAACTTAAACTGCATTATGAAAATAAAAGAGCTGAACAGATTGCGATTCGGAATATGATGCTCGATGATCCGCAATTAAATGTAAAAGTAATGGAGGAACTGGAGCGGCGGAAAGCAGAAAACATAGCAGTACTGAAACTCCATGGAATAGGATGAACAAAATGCTCCCCCACGTTTTCGTGAGGGAGCATCGTTTTATTCTGCCAGTGCAGCCTTGATTGCATCTGCCTTGTCCGTCTTTTCCCAGACAACGCCGATATTTTCTCTGCCGAAGTGACCGTAGGCAGCCAGCTTTCTGTACTGCGGGCGGCGCAGGTCGAGCATCTCAATGATGCCCTGCGGGCGCAGGTCGAATACCTTGTTGACAGCCTCTGCCAGCTTTTCATCGGAAATCTTGCCGGTGCCGAAGGTATCCACCAGAACGGAGACCGGACGTGCCACGCCGATGGCATAGGCAAGCTGGATCTCACACTTGTCTGCAAGCCCTGCGGCTACGATGTTCTTGGCAATGTATCTTGCCGCATATGCCGCGGATCTGTCCACCTTCGTCGGATCCTTGCCGCTGAATGCACCGCCGCCGTGTCTGGAATAGCCGCCGTAGGTATCCACGATGATCTTTCTGCCGGTCAGACCGCTGTCACCCTGCGGACCGCCGACTACGAAACGTCCTGTCGGGTTGATGTAGATCTTGGTATTCTCATCCATCAGCTCTGCCGGAATGATGGGATCAATGACCAGCTCCTTGATGTCCTCGCGGATCTGCTCGATGGAGATCTCTGCGGAGTGCTGGGAGGAAATGACCACAGCATCCACGCGGACGGGCTTGCCGTTTTCGTCATATTCCACAGTGACCTGGGACTTGCCGTCGGGGCGCAGATAACGCAGTGTACCGTTCTTGCGCACCTCGGTCAGGCGGAGTGCCAGCTTATGCGCGAGGGCAATGGGCATGGGCATCAGCTCCGGTGTCTCATTGCAGGCATAGCCGAACATCAGACCCTGGTCGCCCGCGCCGGTGTCCTTTTCATCTGCCGCGCTGTCATAGGAATGGTTCACGCCCATGGCAATATCGGGAGACTGCTTGTCGATGGCGGTCAGCACATTGCAGGTGTGACCGTCAAAGCCGAATTTTGCACGGTCGTAGCCGATGTCCACAACGACCTGTCTTGCGATCTGGGGGATGTCCACTCTGGCTGTTGTGGTGATCTCACCCATGCAGAGTACCATGCCGGTGGTGCAGGCGGTCTCGCAGGCAACTCTTGCCATGGGATCCTGTGCAAGGATCGCGTCAAGTACTGCGTCAGAGATCTGATCGCAGATCTTATCGGGATGTCCTTCTGTGACGGACTCGGATGTAAACAATCTTTTCTGCATAAAAATTCCTCCTATAAGATAAACTTCCAAAAGATGACACTACGAACCTGCCCGCACAGGTTCAAAAAAACGGCATTCGCAGACCGAATGCCGTGATTTTCTCTGAAAAATCCTCATCTCTCGGTCATACCGCAGGATTTAGCACCTTGTCCGTTACGGACAGGTTGCCGGGCTTCACAGGACCTGTTCCTCAGCCTCTCTTGATAAGGGTGCAGTTTTACTGCTATTTTATTATACTACATTATGGGGGAGTTGTCAAGGGGGAATTTTTGGGTAAATTCCGTCCACGCCTGTGCAATTTCGTCGGGCTGATCGGCATAGAGCTGGTGGGACTTTGCGTCCCGCACCTGCCATCCCTGCGCCTTGGCATAGGCAGTATTTTCGTCCTTCCATGAGACATGTTTCAGCAGCGCGTTCATATCGCTGATGAACAGCAGTGCCGGAATGCCGCTGAGGTCGGCATCTGCCACGTCCCTTGCATTCTGCGTGGATTTTGCCTGTTCTGCAACCATTTCGGAATGACAGACGTTCCTGAAAAACAAGCGTTTGTATTCTTCGCGCTCCGCGTCCTCCAGACGGTCACATTTCCAAGGGGCAGAAAACAGCGCGGTATAGAGCTTCTGCCGGAATTTCGAGCCTTGCATTTCTTTGAAAGCCTGCCCCTGCTTCTGTGCCATGCGTGCTTTCTTCTCCGCAGGAATTTTTTCATTCTGCCTGAGGGCAAAGGGCGGTGTGACCATATCGAGTCCGAGAATACATTCGACCTCGGCGGGATACTGCGATGCCCAATAGACCGCCTCCAGACCGGAATAGGAATGGGGTGCGAGGCAGTAGGGCGGCTGGATGCCGGCTTTTTCAAGGGCTTGGCGGCTTTCATCCGTCATGTTCTTCACATCACGGGGCGCACCGGTATTGCCCTGACTATAGCCATAGCCAGCCTTTTCGAGGATCACGACGCGGAAATCCGCAGTGAGCTTTTCCCAGAGGGGCTTGTATTCAAGGATGGGGGATGTGACCATTGCACCGGCGAGGAACACGATGGTTTTCGTGCCGTTTCCGGTGATAAATACGTTCATGTCATGTCCGTTGACGCGGACGAGGTTCTGATATTGTTTCATAGCATTACTTCTGCTCCAAAGCAGTAATGAGATCCACTCTTCTCTGGTGTCTGCCGCCCTCAAATTCGGTATTGAGGAACAGATCCACAAGTTCCAGAGCCAGACCATAACCCACAACGCGCTCACCCATGCACAGGACATTGCAGTCGTTGTGCAGTCTTGTATACTTCACAGAGAAGCAGTCACTTGCACATGCGGCACGGATGCCCTTGATCTTGTTTGCCGCCATGCTCATGCCGATGCCGGTGCCGCAGAGGAGGATGCCCTTTTCTGCCTTGCCGCTGACGATCTCATTGCAGACCTTTTCTGCCATAATGGGATAATCACAAGGAACGCCTTCTTCCGTTCCGCAGTCGATATAGGGGATGTTCTTTTCGTCAAGATATGCCTTGACAGCGTTTTTCAGACCACATGCTGCGTGGTCGCATCCGAGTGCTATCATGTTTTCTCAGCCTTTCCTATCGTGTGTTATGCACCAGTTTATTTTTTTGAAGGGAAGTTCTGCAAAATTCGCCCTCCCCCTGCTCCCTCCCTAAAGGGAGGGGGAATAAAGTCGGGGACTCCGTCCCCGAACCCCTTTGCGGCTTCGCCGCTTACTTATCTGTTTTCTTCTTCTGCACCTGTACCGCCTGTAAATAGGAGGCTGTCAGTTCCTGTGCAGTGACGGGAGTCTTCCATGCCGCACATGTGCAGACACCTGCTGCCGACTGCAGACGGAGCATCGCAGGTGCAATATGCAGCTTGTCCGTGGGATGATTGGTGATATCCGTGTACTGCTTCATAAATTCCTCCGCACCGTCACCGACCAGGATGACCGGCTCATTCATGCGTCCGACAACCTCCATAATTTCGGAAACTGTCTGCAATTCATCCGGTATCATGCGTTCCACGCCACGCGGTGCATCGTCCATCGAATAGCGGTAGGAAAACCATGCACAATAGAACAGATCCGCTCTTGCGTGCATGAGTGTCAGAATCTGCGGCGCACCATAGATCCGGCTTGCCATCGCTTCGAGCGTGGAAACGCCCACGCACGGTGTATTATGCACCATCGCCATGCCCTGTACCGCCGCAATGCCGATGCGCAGTCCGGTGTATGAGCCAGGACCCACTGCGACCGCATAACAGTCCACATCCTCGGGCTTCATGCGGCATTCTTCGAGAAGATCCTTGCACAGCGGAAGAATCACCTGCGAATGCGTCCGGCTGGTATAGATCGTATGCTCGCCCAGCAGGATGCCGGATTCCGTATCCAGAATTGCCGCGGACGCTGTTTTTCCGGAAGTATCAAGTCCCAGTATCCGCAAATCGTTCATCTCCCTCTATGGTAATTTTTCTGTCCTCATCGCCCAGACGTTCCAGCATAATGCGGATGGTATTCTTCGGCAATGCGGATGCGATATTCTCCGACCATTCGACTGCAAAGACGCATTCCTCCATCGGGTAATCATAAAAGCCCGTGGTTTCCAGCTCATTCTCATCCACGATGCGGTACATATCAAAATGGATCAGCGGTGTGATGCCCTCCCGACTGTATTCATGCACCAGTGCAAAGGTCGGGGAGGTCACAACATCGGGCAGCCCCATGCCGAGGGCAAGCCCTCTTGTAAATGTGGTTTTTCCTGCACCCAGATCCCCCAGATACGCGATCACATCCCCCGCTTTCAGCTTTGCGCCGATCTTCTGTGCAAGGGCGATCGTTTCCTCCGGGGAATGGGTCGTCCAGTTCCAGGTATACTGCATCAGAACAGTCCACTGATATTGCCGTCGTTGTCGCAGTCGATCTTGAATGCGGCAGGTGCCTTCGGCAGACCGGGCATGGTCATAATATCGCCGGTCAGCACAACGACAAAGCCTGCACCTGCGGACAGACGCACGTCACGAACGGTAATGGTGAAATCCTCCGGACATCCGAGCAGCTTCGGGTTGTCGGACAGGGAGTACTGTGTCTTTGCGATACATACGGGCAGATTGCCATAACCCATATCCTCGATCTCCTTGAGAGCCTTTGCAGCCGCCGGCAGGAACTTCACGCCGTTTGCACGGTAAATCTCCTTTGCAATGGTCTCCACCTTCTTGGAAATGGACAGCTCATTCTTATAGAGTACGCGGAAGCCGTCATCATTTTCCTCGGTCATGGCGATGGTCTCACATACCTTGGTCGCAAGGTCGGTGCCGCCTTCGCCACCCTTGGCAAAGATCTCACACATGGAGGTTTCCACGCCGAGCTTCTTGCAGTAGTCAGCCACGAACGCCAGCTCTTCCTCACTGTCGGTATGGAAACGGTTAATGGCAACAACTACCGGTACATGATACTTGAACATATTCTCAATGTGCGTTCTCAGGTTCACGATACCGCGCTTGAGTGCATCCACATCGGGCGTTGTCAGATCTGCACGTTCCACGCCGCCGTTGTACTTCAGTGCACGGATTGTGGCAACCATGACAACGCAGGAGGGCTTCAGACCGCCGTAGCGGCACTTGATGTCAAAGAACTTCTCCGCACCCAGATCAGAGCCGAAGCCTGCTTCTGTGATGCAGTAGTCGCCCAGCTTCAGTGCAAGCTTGGTTGCACGGATGGAGTTGCAGCCATGTGCGATATTCGCAAAAGGACCGCCGTGGATCAGAACAGGGGTATGTTCGAGTGTCTGCACGAGGTTCGGCTTGAGAGCATCCTTGAGCAGTGCTGTCATTGCGCCGTGCGCCTGCAGATCCTTTGCATAAACCGGCTCGCCCTTGATATTGTAGGCAACAAGGATATTGCCCAGACGCTTCTTCAGGTCGGCAAGATCAGTTGCCAGGCAGAGAATTGCCATAACTTCGGATGCCACTGTGATCTGGAAGCCATCCTCACGGGGTACGCCGTTGAGTCTGCCGCCCATGCCGACAACAACATTGCGGAGGGCGCGGTCGTTCATATCCATGCATCTCTTGAACATGATGCGGCGTGTGTCGATCTGCAGCTCATTGCCCTGCTGGAGATGGTTGTCCAGGATAGCACAGAGGAGATTGTTGGCTGCGGTCATGGCGTGAATATCGCCTGTGAAATGCAGGTTGATGTCCTCCATGGGAACGACCTGAGAATAGCCGCCGCCTGCAGCACCGCCCTTGATGCCGAATACGGGACCGAGAGAGGGTTCACGCAGGGCGAGAACAGCCTTCTTGCCGATCTTTGCCATTGCCTGACCGAGACCAACGCTGACGGTGGTCTTGCCCTCACCGGCAGGTGTGGGGTTGATGGCGGTCACGAGGATGAGCTTGCCGTCGGGACGGCAGGCAGTTTTTGCATAGAGCTTTTCGGTCACCTTTGCCTTGTAGTGACCATAGGGTTCGAGGTCTTCGGGTTCAATGCCGAGACCTGCGGCGATTTCAGTAATGGGCTTCATTTGCGCAGCCTGTGCGATTTCGATATCGGATAACATGTTGCATACCTCCGGTTTATTGATTTGGGTCATTATGTGCAGCAGTTTTCGCTCCGCTGCTCGTTATTTTAAGTATAGCATATTTTGCATCTGAATGCAAGCATTTTTCAGATTCTTCCGCACTGCCTGCAAAAAAGTTTCGCTCACGGGGGGATAAAAGTTTGATGGGGATCATTCCCCATCAAACATCTTTTCCAGAGCCTGCTGTGCGGAGAGCTTGCCTGCAAAGAGCTGGGCGAAGGCTTCATAATTCTCATCCATAAAAGAGATCGGATACATGAAGGCATCCTCCACGATCTGGGTATTCGGTGCTTGGTTCACACAGTTCTGACCGACGCGGAAATACAGGATCCCCTCCTCACGCTCAAACACCAGACAGCCCAGCAGCAGACGGGTATTGACATCGTTGACAAATGCACTGATCTCATCATACCGCTTCGCCGGCAGCTCCAGCTCTGCGGCAGCCATGACCGTGAATACGGCTTCGCCGACAATGGCATGGATCATTACGCCGGTCTCCTCCGTCAGTGCCACGGCGGTCTGGAACATGCCCTCCTCCTCAAAGAAGTCATACTTCCAGTTCTGTGTTTCAAAAAATTTCTTGATCGTGTTGATCATTGCGGTTCTTACCATGATTTTGTTCCTCCTTATGAATAATTAAAGTGCCGCCGGACGGCGGCACTTGCATATGCGGGCATTGGGGCAAAGCCCCCGACAGAATTTATTCGCCCAGTGCCACAGTACCAGCAGCTTCTGCTGCATCCGCAGCAGCGGCAGCTTCGGCAGCGGCGATCTGCTCTTCAAGGCTCAGGCTCTCCGCAGTGGGTGCAGCCTGACCCATTTCTGCCATCAGACGCTGCAGCTCAGAATCCACCTTGGCATTGGTCTGGAGCTGTTCAAAGGTCTCCATTTCACTGGAGCTGACACCGTTGGAGCCTGCGATCTCTGCAAATGCTTCTGCCTCTGCTTCCTTGCGGGCAACCTTTTCCTCCATGCGGGTGAACTTGTCGAAGGAACTGCTGGTGTCGATGCCGCCGATGGACTGTGCCAGATTCTTCTGGGTATCTGCCATCTGGGAACGTGCGATCAGCATTGCCTGACGGCTCTTGGCTTCCTCCAGCTTGGACTTGAGGGTCTCCACCTGTGTACGGATCGCATCGGTCTGCTCGGAAATGGTCTCATACATCTCCTTGTAATTTGCTGTATCCTCGTCAGCCTTGACTTTCTGCTGCAGTGCGCGCTTTGCAAGATCGGTATTGCCGGCAGCCAGTGCAGCCTTAGCCTTTGCCTCCCAGTCAGCGGACTTGCGGGCAGCGTCATTGTACTGCTTTTCTGCCATGCGCTCGCTGGCAACTGCCTTGCCCAGTGCCTGTGTGGACTTGTTCAGCTCCTTCTGCATGTCCAGAATGATCTGCTTGACCATCTTCTCCGGATCTTCTGCACGGTCGATAAGGTCGTTGACGTTGGATTTAAAAATGTCACTGATTCTTGAAAAAATACCCATGATGATTTCCTCCGTTCATTTGGTGGGATTCGATTCTGCAAGCGAATTTGACAAATTTAATATTGCCATATATGTATGATAGCACAAAACTGCACAAATGTCAAGTTTTTTCTTTGGTTTTTTGGGGGCTGCCGCCCCTTTTAAGTTATTGACACTACCCTCTCAAAGAGGAAAGATTGAAGCCGGAATCCATGCCCGTATTGAAATTTGCATGGATTCTTTCTGTTTTTTGTCTGAAATCCACAAACCGGACGTAATTTCGCGAATTATTCATATTTTCTACTTGACCTGTTCTTCCAAATATGGTAAAATGAAGAAAATCAGGGAGTGCTATTCGACACTTTTGTGCAATGGTCGATTACCTCCCTTGCAGATGAAAGGAACGTGGTAGACAATATGTCAGCAGGAATCTGGATCGGCGCAGCCGCTGCGGCTGTCGCAGCTCTCGGAGCAGCAGGCTCCTATGCAGGTGCAAAGAAATTGTTTGATAAGGTCATCCCGCGCAAGGATGGTGTCCGCGTCAATATGGACGAAATGGCGGATGCGCAGAAGTGGGAAGAATACCGGAAGATCATCACCCCCAACCGCGAATGGCTCCAGGCGCAGAACCCGGAGGAGATCACCATTACAGCCCGTGACGGCATCAAGCTCTACGCATACTTCCTTCCGGCAAAGCAGCCGACAGGAAAGCTGGTCATTGGTCTGCACGGCTATTCGAGCATCGGCATCAGTGAATTTGCGACAAGTGCGCGTTTCTACCACGAGCAGGGCTTCGATGTGCTGATCCCGGATCATCGTGCACACGGACAGAGCGAGGGCGATTATGTCGGCTTCGGCATTCTGGACCGCTTCGATTGTCTCTGCTGGCTTTCCTATATTGAAAAGCGTTTTCCGGAGGGCAGACAGATCCTCCTGCATGGTACCTCCATGGGTGCCTCCACGGCACTGATGGTCACAGGCTTCCAGGATCTGACTCCGGCGGTCAAGGGTGTTGTGGCAGACTGTGCATTCACCTCTCCGTATGACGTATTCGCACACATTCTCAAGCGTGACTACCACATGTCGGAATTTCCGATCATGAAGATCAATTCTGCAATGTGCCGCAAGAAGGCTGGCTACGGCTTTGAAGATTATTCCACGCTGACAGCACTGGAGACCAACAAGCTCCCCTGTCTGTTCATTCACGGTGCGGAGGACGATTTCGTTCCGGTGTGGATGAGCGACAAGAATTATGAAGCCTGCAAGGCACCCAAGAAGCTCCTGAAGATCGAGGGTGCAGCGCATGGTGCAAGTACCTATCAGGACAAAGAAGCCTACCAGGCAGCTCTGAAGGAATTTATTGACACCTATATGAAGTAAGCGAAAGGAAGCAGCATTATGAAAGAATTTATGCTCAACGGCGTGAAGATCCAGGGCTATCCCCTGAATGCCGCGCAGCGGATCCATAATTATTCTGTGCTGTACTGCCCGTTCCATCAGATTCTGAACATCGGAACAGGTCTGTACATCCAGCAGGAAGTGGATTTCAAGCTTCTGAAGGAAGCGATCTATGAGGCATACATCCGCAATGAGTCCATGCGTCTGCGTTTCCACAAGGACGAGGACGGCACGGTATATCAGTATCTGGTACCGTTCGAGGAGCGCGACATTGCGTTCCGCGACTTCTCCAGCTGGAATGAAGAGGATGCGCACGAGGAGATGCGCAGATGGACGAAGATCCCCTTTGAACGGTTCCACTCCCCCATGAACCAGATCGTGATGATCAAGCTTCCGGACGGCTTCAACGGCATCTACATGAAGGTGGATCATATGACGATGGATTCCAGCTCTATTATCGGGTTTGACAGGGATGTACTGGAAATCTACTGCTCCAAGCGTTACGGTATGAATTATCCCAAGCCCCTGCAGTCCTATATCAAGGCACTGGAAAAGGATCTGGCATATGAGGCCGGCTCCAAGGCGCAGACACGCGACCGTGAATTCTGGATGAATGAGATCCAGTCCAGCGAGCCGATGTACACGGACTTCACTGGCATGGGCAGACTGCTGACACAGCGCAGAGAGAACGGCAATCCGGATCAGCGCAGTGCAATGGTCGTTTCCCACAATCCGGAGGCGGCGATCTCCATCTACAAGCTGGAGAAGGAACCGTCCGAGCGTCTGATGCAGTTCTGTGCAGACAATCATGTACCGATGGCATCCCTCCTGCTGATGGGTCTGCGCACGGTACTTTCCAAGTTCAATGATAACGAGAAGGACGTTTCCATCAAGAGCTGTATTTCCAGACGCGGCACACTGCTGGAGAAGCATTCCGGCGGTACGAGGATCCATTTCTTCCCCATCCGCACGATCATGGAGCCGGAAATGACGTTCCTGCAGGGTCTGCAGATGATGCAGGAAAAGCAGAACAGCCTGTTCCGTCATGCAAATTATGATCCCATCGCCCTGACAAGGGAGCGCGCACAGTACTGGAAGCTCCAGCCGGGTGCAAGCTATGAGAGCATCAGCCTGACCTACCAGCCGATGTCCATGCGTGACCCGAATGCACAGGATGTGCCGGATATTCCGTACAAGAGCATGTGGTATACCAACGGTGTTGCCGCACAGCCGCTGTACCTGACGGTCATGCATCGTGTAGAGGACAACGGTCTGAATTTCCATTTTGAATACCGCAAGGATGCCGTGACAGAGTATGAGATGGAGTATCTGTATTATTATCTGTGCCGTGTTCTGTTCCGCGGCATTGAGAATCATGAGAGAACCATCGGCGAGATTCTGGATATGATCTGATTGACGTAAGCTTGCAGGGGGCTTTGCCCCCAAGCAGGGTTCCAAGGGGCGGCAGCCCCTTGGGCGGTGGAGGCGGCGCAGCCGCCTCCA
>JAZNKY010000123.1:0-15458 GCA_045578805.1 Oscillospiraceae bacterium | reverse complement strand
GTATACTTTATCTTAGGGCATCTCTAAAAACCGGAACACGAGCAGAATTTCGTACATGACTGGTATCAGATGCAAGGAAACAAGGTGCAGACATACAGGCTCATATCCAACGCCTGTATACCATTCATGTTCAGACAGCATCCTGTCTCACATTCAGGCATACTTGATGTATTCCAAGCTTTTCTGACGCAGCAGATGATGCCAGTCATAGAAATTCTGCCGTGAGGGAGGTTTTTAGAGGTGTCCCTTAGATTATACAATATCCTGCCCCAAAATACAATAACAAATCCACTTCAAATCCTTACAGCTTTATGACAAAGGTTCTTATACCTCACTGTAGTTGCCCAGGAATTTAAAGTATTCCAGATTCTCCGCCAGATCGGACAGCAGCGCGCAGACATTCCGGTCACGGATGTTGCCGTTGAAGTCCAGATAGAACATCACCTCAAAGCTGCCGTTGCGGATCGGACGGCTCTCCAGCTTCTGGAGGTTCATGCCGCAGATGACAAATTTACTCAGCAGACGGTACAGCGTACCCTCCTCATGCGGCAGCTTGAGCATAACAGAAATGCAGTCCGCATCCTCCGGCAGCAGCAGCTCCTTGGAAATGCAGATGAATCTGGTGTAATTCGGCACATAATCAGAAATATGATCTTTCAGGATCTCCAGACCGTACAGCTTTGCACACGGCTCAGAGCAGATCGCCGCAATCGGTTCATCGCTTTCTGCCACCATCTGTGCGGCAGTTGCCGTATTGCCATAGGGAACCGCGTTCAGCCCGTTCTTCGTCAGAAAATCCGAGCACTGCGCCAGCGCCTGCGGATGGGAATAGACATCCCTGATCTCCGGGAGCTTCGTGCCGGGCTTGACTGCCAGACAGTTGGTGATCTCCACGACCGTGGTCTTATTGATGTAGAAATTATATTTCCCCATCAGGTCATACGCCTGTACTACCGAGCCGGCAGTGGAGTTCTGTACCGGAATGATGCCGAACTGTGTTTCGCCGTTCTGTACTGCCTCAAACACCTCTGCAAAGGTACTGCGGTAGGTCGGACAGCAGCCCTCTCCGAAGATCTGCTTGGCGGCTGTTTCTGCATTTGCGCCCTCCGTACCCTGGCACGCAACGCTGACCTGTTCCGGAATGCGGAATGCTGCATATGTATTCGGCTCCCCGTCAAAGATCTCACGGTACTGCAGATGCTTGCTGATGTCAATGATATTCTTGAACAGCACCTGTGTGCAGTTTCCCATGCCCTCCGGTGCCATGCGATATACCTTCTCGAAGATCTCATTTTCGCGCGAGGACTGAAATACCTGCAGTCCGTTTGCCTTCTTGTAAGCTGCCACCTGCCTGCAAAGCTCCATGCGCTCACAGAAAATGTCAATGATGTTCTTGTCCAGCCGGTCGATGTGCCGGCGCAGTTCGTTCAGATCCATAACTGTACTCCTTTGTTTTGTAAAATTTTCTTCCGACAGTTTCCTAAAAAGTCTCCCATATTATATTATACATACTTTTTTGTAAAAAATCAACACAAAAATGCGTTTGGGTATTGAAAAATGCACCCGTTCTATGTTATAATATATAGTGTATGAATGAAAGGGCAGATTGCGCCCGTTGGAGGGACGAGAGTGAGAATACTTGGGATTGACCCCGGCTATGCCATTGTCGGCTTCGGCGTAGTGGATTATGCAGGCGCACAGTTCAGCCCCATTGAATATGGTGCCATCCTGACGCAGGCGCACACGCCGTTCACAAGGCGGCTCTGCGATATTGACACGGATATGCGGGAGATCCTGCGACGCTATCAGCCGGACTGTATGGCGATCGAGAAGCTCTACTTCCGCAATAACCGCACCACTGGTATTGATGTGGCACAGGCACGCGGCATCCTGGTGCTTGCCGCCGCCCAGAAGGGGATCCCGGTGTTTGAATACACGCCGGTACAGGTCAAGCAGGCAGTTGTCGGCTACGGCAAAGCAGAAAAGCATCAGGTCATGGACATGACGCGGCGGCTTCTGCGGCTCGAACAGATCCCCAGACCCGATGATGCAGCCGATGCGCTTGCCATTGCCATCTGCCACGGTCACTGCAGCCGCGGACGGATGCTGCCGGAGGATGCAGTGCAGATGAAATTCAGATAGGATATAAGGAGAAAATCCATGATCTACAGCCTTTCAGGCAAGCTGATCCATAAAGAAGCCGCCCTTGCCGTAGTGGAATGCGGCGGCGTGGGTTATGCCTGCCGTACCACCCAGACCACACTTGCCGCGATCGGCGCAGTCGGCAGCCAGGTGCAGCTTTTTACACATATGTCCGTCCGCGAGGATGCCGTGGAGCTGTTCGGCTTTGCAGACCGTGAGGAGCTGTCCTGCTTTCAGATGCTCATCACCGTATCCGGTGTCGGACCCAAGGCAGCCATTGCCATCCTGTCCGACCTGACCCCGAACCGCTTTGCCCTGCTCGTGGCATCCGGCGACAGCACTGCCCTGACCAAGGTCAAGGGTGTGGGCAAGAAATCCGCCGAGCGCATCGTGGTCGATCTCAAGGATAAGCTTGCCAAAGCCAATCCGGCAGTTCAGGCGATCCCTGCCGCCGCCGGCAATGTATCCGGAACGGATCATTTGTCCGAGGCGCTTGCAGCACTGTGTGTGCTGGGCTACCATCAGGACGAGGTCATGCCCGTGCTCGTCCGCCAGAGCGAAGACCTTCCCGCTGAGGAACTCATCCGTCTGACCCTTCGTGAAATGGGCAGACGATCGAAATAAACTATAAACCGGAGGAAACAGCTATGAATCTTGACGAATTATTGAAAGCAGCGATCAACGACCCATCCAAACGTTCCATTTTTCTGCAGACGCTTATCCGCAGCGACGTTTATGTCATCTGCAAGAATCCTGTGAAGCACGGCGACCGCAATGAGGGCGTGCAGATGGATCTGATCACCATCCAGAATCCGGAGGGTGATCTGTTCATCCCGTTCTTTACCAGCCACCGCGCACTTCAGCAGTTTGCCAAGCGGTATGTGGAATGCTACAAGCTCAACTGCCTGCGCTTCTTCGATCTGATCCAGAATGCTTCCGCTGTCCTGAATCCCAACTCCTACGGAAAGGAATTTAGTTCACCGGAGATCAAGAGCATCCTGATGATCGCAAGAAACATGCACATCAAGGCAATCTCCTACAATGAAGCGGAGATCATCAGCTACCGCCAGCCCCAGCGTTCCCTGTCCCATATCACAAGAGCTGCCAACAAGTTCTTTGCCAAGCAGCCCAATGTTGATCGTGCCTTCATCATGGAGATGACCCGCGGCAGTGAAAAGCCCCAGGTACTTATCATTGTGGATATGATCGGCAACACCCGCAAGCTCTTTGTGCCGCTGGCAAGACATCTGTCCCCGGTGCTCAAGAGCAACGATCACCTGTGCTTCCTGAGCTACGAGCAGGCAAACGCCAAGAAGGCAGTGGCGGATGTATCGCCATTTTATACCAGAAAGAAGCGGTTTTTTGAAAAATAAATCACATTTGCAGGAGGTGTCAGCATGATTGAAACCGGAGATTTTTCTGCGGAAAACAGACTGGTATCCCCGCTGGAATCCCAGGAGGACTTTGTTCTGGATAAGGGTCTGCGCCCGCAGACGCTTGCAGAATATATCGGTCAGGATAAGGTCAAGGAAAATCTTGCCATTTATATTGAGGCTGCCAAGCGGCGTGAGGAATCCCTGGATCATGTGCTGCTCTATGGTCCGCCCGGTCTCGGAAAGACCACACTCTCCGCGATCATTGCCCACGAAATGGGCAGCAACCTGCGCATTACAACGGGTCCTGCGATCGAACGCCCCGCAGATCTTGCGGCGATTCTGACCAATCTTTCCGACAACGATGTGCTGTTCATTGACGAGATCCACCGTCTGAGCCGTGCCGTGGAGGAGATCCTCTACCCGGCAATGGAGGATCATGCCCTTGACATCATGATCGGCAAGGGACCCTCCGCGCGTTCTGTGCGTGTGGATCTTCCGAAATTCACTCTGGTCGGTGCAACCACCAGAGCAGGGCAGCTCTCCGCACCCCTGCGCGACCGCTTCGGCGTGGTGCAGCGTCTGGAGCTGTACACCCCGGAACAGCTCTCCGACATTGTACGCCGGAGCAGTATGATCCTCGGCATCCCCTGTACGGCGGATGGTGCCCTGGAAATTGCCGGACGTTCCAGAGGAACGCCCAGAATTGCCAACCGTCTGCTCAAACGTGCGCGGGATTTTGCGGATGTCATCGGCGACGGCTGCATTACAGAGAAGATCGCCAGAATTGCACTTGACAGACTGGAGATCGACCACCTCGGTCTCGACAGCATCGACCGCAAGATGCTGGATATGATCATCCGCGGCTACGGCGGCGGTCCCGTCGGACTGGAGACCCTTGCAGCGGCATTGGGTGAGGAGGCTGTCACACTGGAGGACGTGTGTGAACCCTTCCTGATGCAGCTCGGCTTTCTTTCCAGAACACCGAGAGGACGCTGTGTCACGCGCCTGGCATACGAGCATCTTGGCTATCCTGTTTCGCAGGATTACCAGCCGGCGGATCAGCTTCCGCTGACGGAAATATTATAGGCTCACTCTGCAAAATTCTTCACAGAGAAGCCAAATTCACAGTTTAAGGAGTTAATTATTATGGGTAGATTATTCGGCACAGATGGTGCAAGAGGAATTGCAGTCACAGAACTTACCTGCGAACTGGCAATGCAGATCGGCAGAGCAGCAGCTCTGGTACTGACAAAGCATTCCGACCATCGTCCGGAGATTCTGATCGGCAGAGATACTAGAATTTCTTCCACGATTCTGGAATCTGCGCTGTGTGCAGGCATCTGTTCCGTTGGTGCGGATGCGATTATCCTCGATGTCGTACCGACACCGGCGGTCGCATACCTCGTCAGAACCTTACATGCGGATGCAGGCGTAATGATCTCTGCTTCCCACAACAGTGTGGAATTTAACGGCATCAAGCTGTTCGCCTCCACCGGCTACAAGCTTTCCGATGAGATCGAGGCGGAGATCGAGGAGCTTATTCTCGATACCCCCGAAAAGATCCAGATCGTCAGCGGTACGGATGTGGGCAGGATCAAGTATTATCCGGATGCAGCAGAAACGTATATTTCCCATATTGCCGAAAGCATCCGCACCCCTCTGGACGGTCTGCGCGTGGCACTCGACTGCGCAAACGGCAGTGCCTCTGCAACAGCACAGGAGCTGTTCACCCGTCTCGGCGCAGAGGTGATGATGCTCCATGCAGAGCCGGACGGCACCAATATCAACAAGAACTGCGGCTCCACACATATGGATGACCTCATGGAATTTGTGACAGCCAACAAGTGCGACATCGGTCTTGCCTTTGACGGCGATGCTGACAGATGCCTTGCCGTGGATGAAACCGGTGAGCTGGTGGATGGTGACAAGCTGATCGCCATTGCTGCCAGGGCATATAAGGAGCAGGGCAGACTGAAGAAGGATGCTGTTGTGGTAACTGTCATGTCCAACCTCGGCTTTACATACTTTGCCAAAAAGCATGATATCAAGATGATCACCGCCAATGTCGGCGATCGTTATGTGCTGGAAAAAATGCTGGACGGCGGGTATAATATCGGCGGCGAGCAGAGCGGCCATATCATTTTCCTGGATGAAGCAACCACCGGCGACGGTCAGCTCTCCGGCGCAAAGATCCTGGAGATCCTGAAAAATTCCGGCTGCAGGATGAGCGAGCTTGCTGGTGTGATGGATAAATTCCCGCAGGTCATGATCAATGTCAAGATCCCGAACAGCCGCAAGGAAAACTGGAAGAATGACAGCGAGATCACCGACCTCATCGACCGCAAGGAGCAGGAGCTGGGCGATGCCGGACGCATCCTCGTGCGTGAAAGCGGCACCGAACCGCTGATCCGTGTCATGATCGAGGGCAGGGATTTCAACCAGATCAATGACATGGCAATGGAAATTTCAGATAAGATCCGCGAGCGTGCGGGCAGATAAGGAGAGAATGGATTGAGAGCAGCAAAGAATTGGAAAGCATACCGCGTCATTGATACCTCCGACGGCGAAAAGCTGGAGATCTGGAACGG
This sequence comes from Oscillospiraceae bacterium, assembly GCA_045578805.1. GTDB lineage: Bacteria > Bacillota > Clostridia > Oscillospirales > Ruminococcaceae > UBA3855. Next base: position 9,352 of record JAZNKY010000123.1, on the reverse strand, counting down.
GGTCAGCCTGATCCGCCCCGATCCCCAGGTCATCTGGAAAACGCCGAAAACAGCAAGACTCTGGACACAGGCAGATGCCCGCTACCACCGCAGCAGCAGCGGCGGCGGTCAGTGGGAATTTCATGCGAAGCTCCCGGAGCAGTGGGAACTGCCCTACGGTGATCTGAAATTCCAGATCCGCCCCACGGGCTTCAAGCATACGGGTCTGTTCCCGGAGCAGGCAGTGAACTGGGATTTCATGGATGGTCTGATCCGGAATGCCGGCAGGGAAGTGAGCGTCCTGAATCTGTTCGCCTACACCGGCGGTGCAACACTTGCCTGCGCCAATGCAGGCGCGTCCGTCTGCCATGTGGATGCCTCCAAGGGCATGGTGCAGTGGGCGCGTGAAAATGCCGCATTATCGGGCTTGCAGGATAAGCCCATCCGCTGGATCGTGGATGACTGTGAGAAATTCACCCTCCGCGAGATCAGGAGGGGCAAGAAATATGATGCCATCATCATGGACCCGCCCAGCTACGGCAGAGGTCCCGGCGGCGAGGTCTGGAAGCTCGAAAACTGCATCTACGATCTCGTGAAGAGCTGTGTGGATGTTCTCAGCGATGACCCGCTGTTCTTCCTCATCAACAGTTATACTACCGGACTTTCTCCGTCCGTCATGGGCTATATTCTGGACAGTCTGCTGACAAAGAAATACGGCGGGCATGTCTATTTCGATGAGATCGGACTCCCTGTGGAGGAAAGCGGCATGTGCCTGCCCTGCGGCTCAACAGCGGTCTGGTGCAGGAACGATGCAGGCGAGGCATTCCGATGAGCGCGATCATTGAGGCAAAGAACCTGGTCTTCCGCTACCAGGAGCAGGCAGAGGACGGCACCCTGCAGAAACAGGAAACGCCGGTTCTCCGGGATATTTCCATTTCCATTGAAAAAGGCAGCTTTACAGCAGTACTCGGACACAACGGCAGCGGAAAGTCCACCTTTGCAAAGCACATCAATGCGATCCTTGTTCCCGATGAGGGAAAGGTCTATGTGGACGGCATGGATACCTCGGACGAGGAGAAGCTCTTTGCCATCCGCCAGAAGGCGGGTATGGTGTTCCAGAATCCGGATAACCAGATCGTTGCAACGATCGTGGAGGAGGATGTTGCCTTCGCGCCGGAAAACCTCGGCGTTCCTCCGGCAGAGATCCGCCAGCGCGTGGATGATGCCCTGAAGGCAGTCAAAATGTACGACTACCGCAAACACGCCCCCACACAGCTGTCCGGCGGCCAGAAGCAGCGCATTGCCATTGCCGGTGTGATCGCGATGCAGCCCGACTGCATTATTTTAGACGAACCCACCGCCATGCTCGACCCGCAGGGCAGACAGGAGGTCATGGAGACCATCCGCCGCCTGAACCGTGAAAAGGGCATTACCATCGTTCTCATTACGCATTATATGGAGGAAGCGGCGCAGAGCGACCGCATCATTGTTATGGATGACGGAAGGGTACTGCTGGATGATGTTCCGAAGAAGGTTTTTTCGCAGGTGGAAACGCTCCGCGCTGTCGGGCTGGATGTCCCGCAGGTCACGGAGCTTGCCCACCTTCTGCGGCAGGAGGGGATCGCAGTGGATGCAGATATTGTCAGTGCCGATGAATGCGCTGCCGCACTGGAGGCACTGCTTGACAAAAACAGATAATGACCCGATTCCTGCCCTGCACCGCCGGGGCAGGATTTGCCGAACATTCATAAGGATGAAGAATAGGATTGGTGAAGTCATTGAGTATATTAGAAACCGAGGAACTGACCTACACATACAGCGCAGGTACTCCGTTTGAGAAAACTGCGGTTGACCATGTGAACCTGAAAATAGAAAAAAACTGCATGGTCGGTGTGATCGGTCATACCGGTTCCGGCAAGTCCACGCTGATGCAGCATTTCAATGGTCTGCTGCGTCCGACTTCCGGAAAGGTATTGCTGGACGGGCAGGACATCTGGGCGGATAAGAAAAAGCTCCGTGATGTCCGCTTCCGCGTGGGACTGGTGTTCCAGTACCCTGAGTACCAGCTGTTCGAGGAAACGGTGTACCGGGATATTGCCTTCGGTCCGAAGAATATGGGGCTGAGTGACGCAGAGATCAAAGAACGTGTCACAGAAACTGCTGCCATGATCGGTCTGGAGGAGGAGCTTCTGGAGCGTTCACCGTTTGCATTGTCCGGCGGACAGAAACGCCGTGCCGCGATCGCCGGAGTCATGGCGATGCGTCCGGAGCTGCTGATCTTGGATGAACCCTGTGCCGGACTTGACCCGAAGGGGCGCAGCTATCTGCTCCGGCAGATCTGCGATTATCAGAAGAAAACAAAGAGTACAGTCATGCTGGTTTCCCACAGTATGGAGGACGTGGCGGAATATACCGACAAGCTCCTCGTGATGAACCAGGCAAAGCTGTTCTGCTATGATGATACACCTGCGGTGTTCCGCCGCACGGAAGAGCTTTCTGCAATGGGACTGCGCGTCCCGCAGATCACCGCAGTCATGCACACCCTGCGCCGGAAGGGCTACGACCTGCCGGAGGATATTTTCACCGCCGCACAGGCGCGTGACGCGATCCTGCAGCTGCTCGGAAAGGGGGGCGCATCATGCTGAAGGATATTACGCTGGGACAGTACTTCCCGGTGGACAGCGTTCTGCACCGGATGGATCCGCGTTTCAAGATCGTAGAGACCATGCTGCTCATCATTCTCCTGTTTGCTGGAAACAGCTTCGGCGTACTGGCAGTGGGCATCGTATTTGTACTGCTTGCACAGATGCTGTCCAATATTCCCATGAAGATGATCTGGAAAAGCGTCAGACCCATCCTGCCGATCCTGGCGTTTACAGCAGTTCTGAATCTGCTGTTCATTGACGACGGAGAAACACTGGCACAGTGGGGGATCCTCAAAATCACCGAGGGCGGCATCACGACCAGCCTGTTCATGATGATCCGCATCGTACTGCTCATCATCGGCTCATCCCTCCTGACCTACACCACCTCGCCCATCCTGCTGACGGATGCGATCGAATCGCTGCTGTCACCCCTGAAGCGTGTGAAATTCCCGGTGCATGAAATGGCAATGATGATGTCCATCGCTCTGCGCTTCATTCCCACACTGCTGGAGGAAACGGACAAGATCATGTCCGCCCAGAAGGCAAGGGGCGCGATGCTCGACAACGGAAAGCTGACCGACCGGGCAAAGGCTCTGATCCCGATCCTGATCCCGCTGTTTGTTTCTGCCTTCCGCAGAGCGGAGGAGCTTGCAACCGCAATGGAATGCCGCTGCTATCGCGGCGGAGATGGAAGAACCAGACTGCGCACACTGAAGGCTGCGCCGAGGGATTATATCGCGCTTGCTGTATGCCTGCTGTTTCTGGCAGCTGCATTCGTGCTGAATCTGTTCATTAAAATGTAAAGGAGAAGGAATATGTCAGACAAAACCCAAAGCAGACTCGAACGGCAGAAGGCTTCCTACCGGAAAGCGGCTGCCCGTGCTGCCAGACGTGCCGACAAGCCGAAGGCATCCGCACCGCAGACTGTACCGCAGGAAAGCTCTACGCATTTGTGGGAGGTTCTTTCCTTTGTTCTGCCGTTCCTGCTGCTCGGCATCGGCTTTTATGCCAGCAAAATGCATCCGTTCGGTGAACGGCAGTTTCTTGTCACGGACCTGTGGCATCAGTATTATCCGTTCTACCAGATCTTAGAGGAAAAGCTTTCCGAGGGCGGCTCCCTGCTCTATACCTGGCGTTCCGGTCTCGGCACCAACTTCCTTGCCATGATGGCATATTACTGTGCCAGCCCCCTGAATGCGCTGGCAGTGCTGGTACCGCAGATCTACCTGCGCGATGCCATGATGGTTATCCTCATGCTGAAATTCTCCTTCGCAGGTCTGTTCTTTGCAAGGATGCTCCGCTATGTATTCCATAAGAACGACATGTCCATCACCATGTTCTCTGTGATGTATGCCCTTTGCAGCTACATGATGGGCTACTACTGGAATACCATCTGGATTGATACAGTGGCACTCCTGCCGCTGGTCATGCTGGGACTGACAGCACTTGTGCGCGAGGGAAAATACCGTACCTACGTCATTGCCCTAGCTCTCGCGCTGTTCACCAATTATTACATCGCCTATTTCATCTGTATTTTCACCGTGCTTGCCTTCTTCTGTCTGTGCTGGTACGAGAATACCGGCATCCGCAGATTCGGCAAGCGTTTTGCCATGATCACCGGATGTTCTCTGCTTGGTGCAGGTCTGTCCGCATGGATCCTTCTGCCCACCTTTTTCGGGCTGCAGCTCACGCACAGTGCGTCGAATACCTTCCCGAAAAGCGTTACCTGGTACGAGGGATGGCGTGATATTCTTGGCAATATGCTGGCATTCAATGAAGTCACCTCCAAGGAGGGACTGCCGAATCTCTACTGCGGTCTGCTGCCCGTGCTGCTGCTGGGCGTTTTCCTGATTGCCCGGAAGATCCGCTTCCGCGAAAAGCTCACCGCCGTTCTGCTGCTGGCATTCCTGGTGGTCAGCTGCAACATGAATATCCTCAACTTCATCTGGCACGGCTTCCATTTCACCAATATGCTGCCGTACCGCTTCTCGTTCCTGTTCTCCTTTGTGCTTCTGGTGGCTGCTTACCGCGCTTACCAGATCCTCCTGTCAGAAAAATTCAGCATCTGGCAGTGGCTCGGAATGCTTGCGTCCGGTGCTGTGTTCTGCGCGCTGGCTTATGGTGTGCGCACCGAGGGAGAGGAACCGAACAAATTTGTCATTGCCAGTGCGATCCTCGGCGGCGTATACCTCCTGATCGTGCTGTTCCGCACCTTCCTGCCGAAGCAGGTGGTACAGGTGCTTCTTGCCGCAGTGCTTGCCTTTGAAATGGGGCAGCACGCTGTCAGCGGTGTCAAATCCGTCGGCAGCTCCTCCTATAAAGGCTATCCCGCTAATAATGATGCTGTGCAGGAGATGCTCGATACCGCCGATGAGCTGGAGGACGAGGAATTTTACCGCACAGAGCTGAGTATGTGGTACACGCTGAACGATCCGGCAATGTACTATTATGATGGTGTATCCCAGTTCTCCTCCATGGCGAACGCTGATGTCACCACCTTTGCCCGCCTGATCGGTCTGCCCGCCTCCGAAGCCGGCAACCGCTACTATTATGCCAACACCTCACCGCTGACCAACATGCTCCTGAATGTCCAGTACATGATCGCCAAGGACGGCTATAATGCCAACGAACTGACCATGAAGCGCGTGGCAACCAGCGGCAAGGTTGCACTGTACGAGAATCTCTATGACCTCTCCATGGGCTATATGATGAATGCTTCCGCTCCCGGCTGTATTATGGATGAAAGCCTGAATGCCTTTGAGATGCAGAATTTCCTGTTCAAGCGCATGACCGGCGTAAAGGAAGATCTCTTTACCAGCATCGACATCACCCATGTCGGACACAATGGCTATGATGTGACCCGAAAGGCTTACGGCAGCTACAGCTATAACCGCAAAGCGGATGCCGTCAACAACAACAGCTACCTGAAGTACAACTACACGACCCTGAAGGACGGCATGGTCTACGGCTACATGAAGGTCACCAAGGGCGAGTATATGGATGTATACCGCTATGAGGACAGCACCAAGCTCCACGCCTACAATATCGGAAAGCAGCCCTACATCACTCCGCTCGGATCCTTCAAGGCAGGCGAGATGGTCACACTGCGCTGTGATCTGAAGGAGGAAGCAAAGTCCGGTACCGTCACTGTCTACTTCTACCAGCTGAATGAGGATGTCCTTGAAGCCGGCTATGCCGCACTTGCCGATGAGGTCATGACCCTCACCGATTTCGATGATACCTCCTTCAGCGGCGAGATCACTGCAAAGCAGGATGGCTGTCTGTACCTTTCTGTTCCTTATGAGGAGGGTTGGACGGTCTATGTTGACGGCGAAAAGGCAGAGCTGCTCTCCGCATTCGATGCCATGTGTGCAGTACAGCTGACCGCCGGCACGCATACCATCACCATGCGCTACAGTCCTAAGGGCTTTACAGCGGGTCTTGCGGTTTCCATTGGCTCTGCAGTCCTGCTCGTGATCCTCTGGATTGCAGAACGCCGCCGAAAGAAAACAGCGGATACACCGGAACAGGCAGTATCCGAGGAACAAACAGAAACAGAGGAAGCTCCCGCACCGGCAGCGGAGAACACCCAAACTGCCGACCCTGTGGGGGAGCCGGAACAGAAGGAAAGTGAGGAAACGTGAGAAATCTGAAAGTATTGATGTCATACCGCGGCACCGCCTACCATGGCTTCCAGATCCAGAACAATGCCAACACCGTACAGGCTGTGGTGGAACGCTGCGTCAGCAAGGTACTCAATGAACCTGTCACGATCCATGGATGCTCCCGCACGGATGCGGGAGTCCATGCGAGAGAATACTGCTTCTCCGTACAGACCAGCAGCCGCATTCCGACGCTGGGTTTTGTGCGCGGCGTGAACGGCGAGCTGCCCAAGGATATATCCATCCTCTCCTGCGAGGAGGCACCGGAGGATTTCCATGCGCGCTTCAGCTGCCATTCCAAGGAATACCTCTACCTGATCCACAACAGCGAGTGCAAGAATCCGTTCCTGACGGATCTTGCCTGCCATTACCGCCGCCCGTTCCATCCGGAGCTTGTGCAGGAGGCGGCACAGCATTTTGTCGGAACACATGATTTTCGTGCGTTTTGTACAAATTGCAAAGAAAAAGCCAACACAGTCCGGACAATTCACAGCTTTAATGTAGAAAAAGATGGAGAAACCGTGAAAATGCTTGTAAAAGGCGACGGTTTTCTGTATAATATGGTTAGGATCATGGTGGGAACACTGCTGGAGATCAACGAAGGAAAGATCCCGCTTTCCGAGCTGGATGACATCCTCGCCTCCGGAGACCGCCTGCGTGCCGGAAAAACGGCACTGGCGCATGGTCTGTACCTGAATCATGTGTTTTATCCGGAACAGAATAAGGAATAATACTAAGTCCCCAAACCGTAGCAGGCAAAACGGTTTCAAAAGGCGATAGCCTTTGGCGGGTTAGGGTACGCAGAACCCTCCATATATAGCCCCTCCTCTTGGGGAGGGGGTGGGGTGGGGGCAGCTGCAGAGAGCTATCCCATTAGTTGCCAGATTGATAAGTTGTCTATTAGGGTTAATGGAATTAGTATAAGAGATCACAGATAATTCAGAAGAAAGAAAGGAGAGCCGGACAATGGGAAATTCAGTTGATATTGTGCTGATCCGTCAGCGGCGCAGACGCAGAAAACGCACATCCCAGTTCCTGCTGTTGGTACTGGCAGTCGGGCTTTGTGTTTTTATCTATGCCAAGAGAGACATCTGGTTTCCGCAGCTGGAAGGCATCGGCTCAAGATACCAGAACATTACACAGAATGAAAATGCCGACACAGAGGGCAATTATCCGCTGTCCGTTTCCGGCGGCGTGGATTATTACACCAGCTTTGTCGATACCAACATGTTCATTCTTTGTGACATGTACGTTTATATCTATACCGTGGACGGCAGCTTCCGCGAAAGCCGCCAGCACGCCTACAGCAACGCCATCATGGAGACCAACGACTCACGATGCCTGTTGTATTCCTGCAACGGCACCAAATTCCGCGTGGACACGCCGAGCAAGATGCTGTTTGAGACCACGACCGAGCAGCCGATCCTTTTTGCAAGGATCGCGGAAAACGGTCTGGTCGCAGTTGTCACAGAATCTGATACCTACGCCTGCCGCCTGAATGTGTACGATACCAACGGCAAGCTCATCTACAGCCGTGACTGCGTGGATCGTCTGCTGGATGTCAGCCTCCGCGAGTCGGGTTGTGTCTTCACAACACTGGGAGCGGAAAACGGCGACCTCGTCACAACGCTCCAGTCGGTAAGCTTTGAGGGCAGCGAAACGGAGTGGATGACCACCCCGCTGACAACACTCTGCATGAAGGTGTATGCGCTCGAAGACGGCGGCGCGTTTGTGATAGGTGATACAAAATGTGCATATTATAGCAGCACGGGCGAAATGCAGAGTCTCTATGATTACAGCGGCACGCTGGTGGATTATGCCTTTTCTGAGGAACGGGCAGCCATTCTCCTGGAGAATGAGGATCGCCGCCAGTCCCAGCTCCTGCTGTTCTCCGATTTGACCGGACAGCCGGCAGCCGCAGGAATCCCGTCCATTGCCAAAAGCGTGGATGTGGATGGAGAAAAGACCTATCTGCTCAGTGCGCAGGGGATCGAAACCTATGCATTCAGCGGTGAGCGGATGGCAGAGCTGCATATGACGGATGCTTATGACACACTCCTCAAGCATGGTAAATATTTCTATCTTCTGGGTTATGACAAGATCAATCGTATAAAGACGAACGGGTCATAATAGGAGGAGAACTATGGGCACACAATTCTGGTGGTTTTATGATGTGCTGATCCTTGCAGCTGCCGGCGGTCTGCTGTACAATGCCGCAGCAAAGGGCTTCAGCAGAATGGTATTCCCGCTGATCGGCTGCATTCTGGCATTTGCAGCCGGTGTATGCGGCAGCCGCTTTCTTGCAGAGCCGGTATACCATATGCTGTTCAGTGACAAGATCATTGCAACCATCCAAGCAGAATATGAAGAAACAGACATCTATCCGGCGATCGTGGAGCAGTACCGCCGGATGCAGCAGGACGATACCATGACGGAGCAGAAGCTGAAGGAAGCGGCAGCATCCGGAACCGTACCGGAGCCGGTCGCTGCGGCAGCGGGTGAAATAGCAGCCGCTGAGCTGCTGCACCGTTTTTCTCCGCTTCCGCCGGAGAGCGCAGCAGTGTTTTTCACGGCAGAGCCGGAGGTGCTTTGTCAGTTCCTGAATGCCGCAGATGCGCATGAAGCCGCTGCCGTACTGGAGCAGGCGTATTTCCGCCCGTTCTATCTGGAAATGGTGCGCACAGCAGTCTTTCTGCTGCTTGCCGTTGTCATGCTGATCGTTGTGGGGATCCTGTCAAATATGCCAGGGGATCTGGAACAGCTGATGCATATCCGGAAGGGAAGCCGCATTCTTGCATTCCCCATCGGCATCGTACAGGCAGCCTTCGTACTGCTCACCATTACAGTATCCGTCCGGCTGATCGTTCTGGCAACCAATGACCAGATGATGCTGTTCAACGAGGAAACCATTGCAGAAACGATAGTATTTCATTATATATATGACTGGATCTGATGCAGATCCGCAGTCTGTCGAAAAAACGAAACTTAAACGCGGAGCGATAGCTCCGCAAAAGGGGTTCGGGGACGAAGTCCCCGAAATATAGCCCCTCCCCCGTTGGGGGAGGG
>JAZNKY010000122.1:0-26763 GCA_045578805.1 Oscillospiraceae bacterium | reverse complement strand
TAGGAAAGCTGCGCCCCCGCCCCCCGCTTCCACCTGCGGCGGTTTTTGGGGTGACTCCCCACGGGGTGGGGAGATGTCACGAAGTGACAGAGGGGACGGGAGCCTGTTAGGCTGCCGCCCCTTGCCCCCGCTTAAGTTGATGACATTGCCCCCTTGGGGAGTCGCCGGCACCAGCAAGTGCTTCGCCTTTTGAACCCACTATTGTGGGCAATTTTTCACTCCGCCTGTAACATATGCCGGAGCATTGCGGCGGCGTCGGCTGCATCGGGCAGGGTGTCGCGGTTGTAGTCTGCGAGCCGGGACTGTATGGTGTTCAGCGGTATACCGCAGTGCAGGTTCTGTTCCAGGGCGATCACGTCCGTCATGGTGAGAGTGCCGTCTAATGTCAGGTCGCCGGCAAGCATTTCCGTACTGCGGGCAATGACAGTCTCGTACACGCCGTCCCCGTCCGTATCTGCGGAGGCTGTCAGAACGCCGTCCTGCATCCGGTGGAACAGAACGCTGTCGGACTGCGCGGAAAATCCTAATACTTCTTCACTTTCAGCGTCGCGTGTTCTCACGGAAACGCGCATCAGATTGCTTGCCCGCAGCAGATAGCCGTCCTCCGTGCACTGGATGTCCGCATCGGATACATCCTGTCCCTCGATCTGGAGATAGCGGATCTGCGCACCAAGCTCCTCATCGCAGATGACCTTCATGGTGTAGGATGTTTGTTCACCCTCCAGAGAGATTTTCCCCGCAGGATCGAAGGCAGCCTTCACTGCCGCATCCGCATCAAGCTTGAGCAGACAGTCCTCGTAATCCATGGAAAGCTCCAGTACATCGGGAGTTTTCAGTTTCATGACATAGCCGCTGTCCGCATCCGGCAGGGCAAAGCAGACCTCATGCGCCGCATCGCTTCCGGCAAGGGGTGCATATGCCCTGATACCGCTGCCACCTGCAGAAGCGCGGGTCTTACGCACGCCGGAGGATAGGTTACCCGCCTTGGAAATGGTGTATTCCTCCGGAGCTGCCGACGCGGTCAGGATGGAAATATAGGGGTCGGGGGTCACATATTCGGAACCGTCCAGATAACCACGGTAATTGAGCAGCAGAAGGTCATCGGAAATGATGCCAAGGAAGCTCTTACCGGAGTGGAGGTCATATGCTGGAATCGTCCATTCCCAGGTATCGGAATCAAAATACAGACAGCATTCATCCGATACGCCGCCGATATTGGAATCATAGAGCTGTACCTTGCTGTCATAGACCGTGCCGTCCCAGGTGTAGGCACCGGTGAGAATATCATAGGCAACTACTGCATGTCCGCCCCAGTCAAAGTCCACATAGGACAGCAGCGTCGGAGAATGGTCCCCAAGGCATTCCATCAGGCTGCGGAGCTTTTCCTCTTCGCTTCGGGTATAGACAGCGGATGCCAGCGTCTGCTGGATCTTCTCTGTTTTCTGCAGGGCGTGGTAGTAATTGATGAGGGACTGGATCTCCTCCGAAGGCGGAGATGCGAGGTCATGGAGGGTATGCGCGCCGACCTGCCACTGGGAAGGGGTCATCACATCTCCATCTGCGAGCAGTGTGGTGACTGCCATGCCGTAGCAGGAGCCGCCCCATGTATTGAGCAGGAGGGAATCCACCTGTTCGCGCTCCCGGTCGGAGAGCTGCTTGACAAGCTTGCGGTAGTAGTTGCTGCGGATACAGTACAGCCCTTCTCCGAAAGCAGCGGTATCATTCCGGAAGCTCCAGGTATCCCTGCCGACAGTAAATGCAGTTTCGTCTGGCGTTTCGATGATCTCGATAGATCCATCCGTCCATGCAACAGCACCATCCGCAGTGAGATCACCGCCGGACGCACTGCTCCAGACATGCTCCCTGTAAGCCTGTTCGCAGTAGCTGATCGTGTAAACATCCCCGACAGCCGCATCCTCCGGCAGCGTAAGATTCAGCTTCAGGAGGGTACCGGCACCGCACCAGTCATCGGAGCCGGCAAGTGTGCGCCATACCAGCGAATCGTTGGCAGCTGCATAGCCGTCGTCATAATCCAGCCATTTGATGTCCTTTCCAAGAATACAGCGTTCGTCGATCCGCACACCAAATTCTGCCGCATCAAAGCCGCTGTTCTCTGTCAGCCTGACATAGATCGGCACGGTATACTCCAGCGCGGCAAGCTCGTCCATGGTCAATGTGATCCGGTCGATCTCAATGGCAATATGTGCATCCTGTGTTTCCTCTGCGGATGCTGTATATCCGGAAAGCGAAGCCGTCATCAGCAGGGCGGTCAGTCCGGAAAACATCCTTCGTTTCATTCGGGTATTCATAGCAGCAGCTCCTTTCTCTGATGTTATACCTCAATTATAGCACATATTGTCAGAAAATGCAATTATTTTCGGAAAATGGAAGAAATTTGCGCATCGCTGTAAAAAAAAACAGCATCCCGCTGATGTGCGGGATGCTGAAATTATCGGGGTTGGATCATACGGGGAGGTTTGTCACCAGACCGATCGTATACTTCAGGATGATCAGTGCATCCGAAGCGGAAGGAGTGCCGTCGCCGTCAACGTCTGCATTCTTTCTTCCCTGCTCGGAAAGGGGCTCACCGGTCAGGAGGTTCTTGTTCAGTGTCAGAACATCCAGAATATCAACGGTATTGTCGCCGTTCGTGTCGCCGTATACCTGAGGAGTATCGGTGCTGACGCTCTCTGTGGTAGTGGTTGTTTCTTCTGTGGTGGTAGTTGCTTCAGTTGTAGTCGTTTCTTCAGTTGCGGTAGTTTCATCCGGCTCAGTCGGATCAGTTGTGCCGTCAGCTTCAGTATATACAACAACAGAATCAATAATGAATCTGCCGCAGTCGATCCACCATACGCCGAACTTCAGCTCACCGCCATATTCAAGCTGGATGATTTCCTTTGTGGCATCGTCGATGTCCCATGTGATGGTACCGGACGCATCGCCGAGGTACTCTTCCATATCACCGCTCTGTTTCCAGTAGTCGGGTGCTACGCTGGTGGAGCTTCCGAATGCACCCTGCCATGTACCAACACATGTCTGGGAGTTTGCATTCTTGGAAATGTTCACCTCGACCTTGTACGGTCTTTCGCCCTCCGGAATACCGAAGCTTGCCCATTCCCAGCCGATCATCTTTTCTGTCATGGAAGCGTAGTTGTACTTTTCGCCGAGTTCGAGTGTGTACTTGCCAGCACCATCCGGGAGCTCCGGCTCTGTTTCAGACGGGAGCGTCTCATCCGGATCGGGAGCTACAGAGGAGCTGTTATAGATCTTGGTTACGCCGGTAATGCTGGTGTCTACAGTACCTGTGTTGTCGCAGAGAGCGTACAGACCAGCAGCTGCGCCAACCAGACCTGCGTTGTAGTCACAAGCTACTTCGTTGCAGATATAGTCGGAGATCACATCCTGATAAGTACCGCTTGCATCGGACGGACCGCCTACCAGGGCACCAACCAGAACCTTGCCGTTTGTCGGGCTGATGGTAGTTGCACTGTTGTATTCAGACCAGCCCATGTAACCGGATGCTGCTCTGTGGTGCGCATTCTTTGCGGAATTATCAGCAAAGCCGATTACAAAACAGGTATTTGCAGGATTGTTGCCCAGCAGATAGTTCATCTGCCCCTTGCACCATGCGGAATAATCTGCGTCAGAGTTCTTGGTTGCAACCAGTGCGCACATCTGCATTGCAGCGTTCAGTCTTGCGCTGCCCCACTTATCCATGAAGAAATAAGAGTTCGGATCTGTGCACTTGCCGCTCAGATAGCTGTTTACCTTGCTCCAGTCGCCGGTGATATGTGCATATACGGATGCTGCACCAAGACCTACGTTCTCCCAGCCGTGTACCCAGCCGATATACTGCTGCTGCTTTGCTGCGCAGTCGCTCTTATAAGATTCTTCATTGGTTGCAAGGTACAGCCAGCCTGCTGCCCAAGCCTGCTCATCCGTGCAGTCCTTGCTGCCGTAGAAGCCGGTCGGACCATCTGTTGCGATGGAGTTGTACTTTGTGGAGAACGCATAGAGAGCCTTTGCATAGGTCAGGTCCTCTTCATTGCCGAAGTTGATGTAGTTCAGTGCCAGTGCTGCTGCATATTCAGCCGCAATGTCACTTGCGCTGTTGGTCGTCCAGTACTGCTGACGGGTGTTGCCCTGCTTCTCAGGCGGACCCCAGTAGGAGTGATCAGTGTCACCGTTGCCCTTCTGGTAGCAGAAGTTGGTCACATTACCGCTGGCATCGAGCTGTGTGGAAGCCTTGAAGAACTTCGCTGCATAATCCGTCAGGGTCTGCAGGTGTGCAGCCTGACCGGTTGCCTCATAGGCATCCTTAAATTCATAGTAGCTCCAGCCCAGTGTGGAGAAGGAATAACCGAGCGGCTGACCAAAGACCGCATGGTCACCGGCATCATGGAAACCGCCGTCTGCATCATCGGCAGTATGGCAGTCGCTTCTCCAGTCAAGACCAGTGGTTTCACTTACTGCGTTGCCGCACATGTTGGCATCGTAGAAGTACATGGAGTACTGCAGCAGCTTTGCATAATTGTCCGTGTCAGCTGCGGAAGCAGTCATCATGGGGGTTTCAACAGAGCGTCCTGCTGTCTGCTCCGGGAGTGCTGCCGGTGCTGCCAGTGCGGACACTGCGAACAGTGCGCTGGCAAGAGCAGCCTTGATCCTGCTTGTGTTTCTCTTCATAATACATACCTTCCTTTTTTAGGAGCCGGTCTCACAGAATACGGTCAGCATTGCTGGCAGGAGAGCAAGCTCCATGAAATTTATCGTCACTGCGATCCCTCTAACCATCGCAGAAACAGAACGATTGTGTTTTCAATCTTTTGCACAAAGAAAATGCATTGTATGTATTTATTATACACCATTTTTCACAAAGAATGATGAACAATATATGTGCAAAACGTTTTCAAAATATGAACGCCCATTTTTTGTGACATTTGCCGTTTTTTTAGTTGATGCCCATCCGTCTTTTCTGTTTTTTGCACAAATCCTATTCAGAACTATCGAATATCTCTCTGTTTTTTGTACAAAACGAGTAGAGATTGAAATTGGTGCATCATATTTTTATTGATAAATTGTGAATTGATACTATTCCCATTTGAAAATCATGAAAGAATTTCATGATTTTCATAGCCGCTGCAGGCGGCGTATGGGAATGCATGAGACGGATTTTATGCCGTTTCACGGCATAAAATGGCGGGTGCGTCAGCACACGCTCTCAATCAAACTATTGGGGTAGTTTGATTGAGAATTAGAGCCTGTTCACATAAAATGAATATGTAGATTTTCGAGCATAAATTTTACGCAGGCAAGGCAAAAAATTGCAGGCATACTGACGTATGTCAAGATTTTTTAACGCAGACTGCGTGAAATTTTGCCGAAAAGATGCGTATGAGATTTTAATGTGAACAGGCTCTAGTATGATAATTCGAAACGCCCCATGCATCTGCATGGAGCGTTTCTTAATAAAAGAGAGCTTGGTATTATCAGTTTTCAGGAAGTTCCCCAACGCCGATGGTTGCCTTGAGGATCATGAGCGCGTCGGATGCATCCGGCACACCATTCTTGTTCACGTCTGCATTGCGCTTTCCTGCCTCGCTCAGCGGCGCACCTGCCAGCAGGTTCTTGTTGAGCGTCAGTACATCGAGAATGCTGACCTCACCATCACCGTTCACATCACCATACACAACAGGTGTCGTTTCTGTCTGGGTCGTGGTGGTTTCTTCTGTGGTAGTGGTGTCTTCCTTGGTGGTCGTTGTTTCAGGCTCTGTGGTGGTCGTTTCCTCAGTAGTAGTGGTTTCCTCGGTGGTTGTGGTTTCAGACTCTGTAGTGGTGGTTTCCTCCGTAGTTGTGGTTTCGGGCTTTGTAGTGGTGGTTTCCTCGGTAGTTGTGGTTTCGGGCTTTGTAGTGGTGGTTTCCTCGGTGGTTGTGGTTTCAGGCTTTGTAGTGGTGGTTTCGGGTTCTGTTGTAGTTGTAGTGGTCGTCGTAGTTGTAGTTGTTGTTGTGGTGGTGGTCGTTGTTGTAGTCGTTGTTGTGGTGGTGGTAGTAGTTGTAGTCGTGGTGGTCGTTGTAGTAGTTGTTGTTTCTTCTGTGGTCGTGGTAGTTTCTTCTGTTGTGGTTTCTTCTGCCGGCACTTCGTACTCGAATGTGATCGTATCCACGTTCATGGTTGTGGCATTTGTCCACCACAGACCAAACATGAAGGAACCGTTGTTGTCCACATATTCGCTGATGGACGAAGTATCCAGGACGATGGAACCGCTTGTACCAAGAGAAATGGAGCCATCCTGCTGGTACCAGTTGTTTTCATTGTAACCGGACTTCATATTCAGACCGCAGCCATACTGCACATCGCCCAGGCTGCTGGAGGAGCTGACAGTCACAGTCACGCTCTGCAGAACAGCGTTATAAGGAATATAGTCCGCCAGTGAAACATTGAGTACCTTACTGCCGTCACTGGAGCAGTCCAGCGTCTGGTTAATGGTCACAGTTGCACTGCCGTCCTCGGTAATCACAGGCACTGTTGTAGCTGTGGTTTCCTCGCTTTCATCCGTGGAGGGAGCAGAAGTCTCACCGGGAGTCACTTCGATCTGGGTATCACTGCCGTACACCTTCTCCACACCAGTAATGGTGGTGTCCAGTGTGCCGCTTCCATAGATCTCATACAGACCTGCAGCTGCACCGACAATGGCAGCATTGAAATCGCAGGCTACCTCATTGCAGGTATAGTCCTTGATGGAGTCGTTGTAAGTGCCGCTCGCACTGGAGGGACCGCCGACCAGCGCACCGATCAAGACATGACCGTCAGAAGCATGTGTATTGGTGCTGTTGTATTCATCCCAGCCGGTAATACCGGAGGCAGCTCTGTGATGGGGGTTCTTGGAGGAATTATCCTCAAAGCCCACTACAAAGCAGGTGCTTGCAGGATTGTTGCCGAGGATATAATCCATCTGCGCTCTGCACCATTCTGTATAATCCGCAGAGGAATGCTTCTGCGCTGCAAGTGCGCACATCTGCATGGAGGTGTTCAGTCTTGCACTGCCCCATGCATCCATGAAGAAGTAGGAGTTCGGATCGGTACACTGGCTGCTCAGATAGTTGTTGACCTTATTCCAGTTGCCTGTAATATGGGCATAAACAGATGCCGCGCCAAGTCCGACGTTATCCCAGCCATGCGTCCAGCCCAGATAACTCTGCTGCTTGGAGGCACAGTCGTTCTTATAACTGGTCTCGCCGGTTGCAAGATAGAGCCAGCCCGCTGCCCATGCCTGGTCGTCCGTATAGCTGCTCGACTTATAAAAGCCGCTCGGACCGTCGGTAGCCACCTGATTATACTTTGTAGAGAAGGCATACAGTGCCTTTGCATAGGTCAGGTCTTCCTCATTGCCGAAATTCAGGTAATTCAGTGCCAGAGCTGCCGCATATTCTGCTGCAATGTCACTTGCGCCGCTGGAAGTCCAGTACTGCTGGCGGTCATTGGTCTGCGCCTCCGGGCTGCCCCAGTAGGCATGATCCACATCACCGTTGCCCTTCTGATAGCAGAAATTGCTGACGCTGCCGCTGGAATCGAGAACAGTAGAATTGCGGAAAAATTCACAGAAATGATCCATGATCGCCTTCAGATGCGCGGTCTGTCCGAGTGCATCGTAGGTGTCCTTAAATTCATAATAGCCCCACGCCAGTGTGGAAGCGGAGAAGCCCTGCGGCAGACCGAACATTGCATGGTCGCCGGCATCATGGAAGCCGCCGTCCGCGCCATCTGCGGTGTGGCAGTCCCCTCTCCAGTCCATCTGGCTGCGCTCTGCGGCATTGGTGCCGCACATATTGGCATCATAAAAATACAATGTATGCTGCAGAAGTCTTGCATAATCATCATTGACATCTGCTGCGGATACCGTCATGGGTACGCTGTACGACGGCTTGGCAGCCTGCATCGGTGCTGCAAATGCACTGATCGCAAATACACCTGCTGCCAGTGCGGCTCTGACTCTCTTCATTTTCTGTTCAAACATACTTGACACTACCTTTCCAAATAAAATTCACAGAACATATCCTGCGAAGGGTGTTTGGATTTCTTCCGTCCCAATCTACCGTTTGTATTTTTCATTTCTTTCTCAGATCTGCGGGGCTGTCAATTTTTCTCCCCATCTATCATCTATTATACACCATTTTTTACAAAAGATTTTACATTTTTTACATATTTTATATGCACAAATTGTGAACGCCGTATTTTTGTAAAATATGCATCTGAAACCTTTTCGTAATCGTGAAAATTATAGATAGTGTATAAATTATATTATGTTTTATTCTGTTTTTGTAGAATATATCTGTTTTTCATTTTATATGTATCGGTTCGCTTTATGAATCTTTCGTAAATTGATTATGGTTCTTGATGTTACCACGCTAAAATCTCATAACAGCTTACAAAATGCAGCGTTTTTTCAACCATTTGTATATTTCAGGGCGATAAAAATGCATTTAGCTAAATCAAACGTAAAATTTAGCTTCGGAAAATTTTGTTCACAAAAATATAAATATTTTTCAAAAACCTCTTGACATTTCGTTCAAAATATCTTACAATATATTGTATAAAGAGCATCGGTTATTTCCATAAGTAAAAAACGAAAAGAGGGGTTTCTTATGAAGAGAAAAAATTTACTTAAACGTGTTCTTTCCCTGCTCACCAGCGCGGCTCTGCTGGTGCCGATGACGGTCACCGCAGCGGAAACGGACGCAGGCACTGAAACGGCATCGGAGGTGGAGGTCAACTTTGCGAAGGCGCTGCAGCTTTCCATGTACTTCTACGATGCCAACAAATGCGGTCCGGGCATTACCGGCGGCAATCTGGACTGGCGCGGCGACTGCCATGTAGAGGATGCAGCCGTTCCGCTGATCCCCATGGGCGAGGACTTCAAGGGTACGAATCTGTCGCAGGAATTTATTGATGAACACCGCGATATTCTCGACCCGGACGGCGACGGCACGATCGACGTTGCCGGCGGTGTACACGATGCCGGCGACCATGTGAAATTCTGTCTGCCGGGCAGCTATGCGGCATCGACCGTGGGCTGGGGCTATTATGAATTCCGTGATGCCTACATTGACGCAGGACAGCAGTGGCATATCGAGGACATCCTGCACTGGATGAACGACTACTACCTCAAGTGCCTGTACTACGATGAAAACGGCGATGTACTGGCATTCTGCTATCAGGTCGGCGAGGGTAACATCGACCATAACTACTGGATCGCACCGGAGCTGCAGAATGAGAATCTGCTGGATTTCGCAAGACCGGCATATTTTGCAACCGTTGAAACCCCCGCATCCGATATGTGCGCAGGCGTTTCCGCATCGCTGGCGGTCAACTACCTGAACTTCAAGGATACCGAGCCGGAATATGCGGAGGAATCCCTGAATGCAGCGATCAAGCTGTATGAATTTGCAGTTGCGACACACAGCGAGGAAGAGGGCAACAAGGTTACCAGCCTTGGCTATGACGGCGGTTTCTATACCTCCAGCTATGACTATGACGAGCTGGCATGGGCGGCAGTATGGCTTTATGAGTGTACCGGTAATTATGACTATATCGAGGACATCATCCGTGTGGATGAAACCGTGACCGGCGATATGGGTGCACATCCTTACACCGGCTACCTCAAGAGAATCATCTCCGACACCGGCAACTGCTGGCAGAATATCTGGGTGCACTGCTGGGATACCGTCTGGGGCGGCGTGTTTGCAAAGCTCGCACCGATCACCAATACTCGCCGTGACTGGTACATTTTCCGCTGGAATCTGGAATACTGGTCCGGTATGACTCCCGAGGATGCAGCAGATGCGGCGTTCGATGTTCCGGTAACAGAACACAAGTACTTCGGTCCGGACGATACGCTCTGGAATACGACCATCACCGCTGAGGAGATCGCCGATCTGCCGACAGCGGACGGCGCATGGCTTGCCAAGACTCCGGCAGGCTTCTCCATGCTGAATGAATACGGTTCTGCGAGATATGATGCAGCCGCACAGCTGGAGGCTCTGGTCTACGCAAAAGAAACAGGCGACATGACCTTTGCAGACTGGTCCTATGGTCAGATGCAGTACATCATGGGCGATAACCCTATGAACCGTGCGTATATCGTTGGCTACGATCTGGAAAATGGTGCGTGCCATCCGCATCACCGTGCATCCCATGGTTCCAAGACCCTGAGCGCACTCGATCCGGTCGATCAGGTGCATGTCCTCTGGGGCGCACTGGTCGGCGGTCCTGACTCCGATGACTTCCATGTGGATGATACCAACGACTATATCTATAATGAAGTTGCCGTGGACTACAATGCCGCATTCGTCGGTGCATCCGCAGGCCTGTATCATTACTACGGCAAGGAAGCCGGACACGAAGCGGATCCAAATCTGCCCATCCCCGAAACGGAGATGAAGGACGAGATCCGTGAATACTACATCGAAGCCCGCGTAGTACAGGAAAATACTGCACGTTCCCAGGTCGAAGTAAAGGTATATAACGACACCTTCCTGCCGCCGCATTATGTGGATGACATCAAGTGCCGCTACTACTTCAACATCAGCGAGCTGCTGAAGATCGGGCAGACGATCGACGATGTGATCGTGGAAATTTACTATGATGAAGAAAATGCCAATACCAACGGCGAATCCTTTGCCACCATTTCCGAACCGGTCAAGTGGGATGACAACGGCACCTATTATGTAGAGATCAGCTGGGAAGGCTGTGAGTTCTACGGTGACAGAGTATTCCATTTCGGTCTGATCGCGGATATGGACGAGAATTTCGAGACCAACTGGGATCCGACGGATGACTACAGCCGCGAGGGCATTGAGCTGAGCGAGGAAACCCTCCTGCTGACAGAGCGCATTCCTGTATATGTGGATGACGAGCTTGTATGGGGCGCAGAGCCTGCAGGCGGCACAGAAGAACCGGCGGATGCAGTTTACGGCGATGTCAACGAGGACGGCGACGTAAACATTCTGGACGTGCTTACCCTGAACAAGAATCTGCTGGTTGGCGAAAAGCTCACCGCACAGGGCAAGCTCAATGCGGATGTGGACTGCGACGGAACTCCTTCCGCCACGGATGCCCTGAATATCCTCAAATTCACGATCGGCGCAGTAAAAGAACTGCCGGTAGCATAATAACCTTTCTGCACTTTGAAGCCCCTCCGTATGGTGGGGCTTCTATATTTGCGCAGTTTTGGGGAACAGTATGTTACAAATCCTCATAATTTCTGTAGACAAAGTCTGCAGAAATTTAGCTGCCACAGCCAGACGCTCTCTAAACCCCTGTGTTTATAGGGGTTTAGAGAATTAGTATGAAAAACGAAGATACCAAAGAAAACGATTTAGGTACTTCGTCAAGAATCCGGCAGCATTCTTGACAAAACGACGCAATTATGCTATCATTAGAATAAGAAGCTGTACACGGAAGCGGTTCTGCATTCGCTTTGTGTGCAGATTTCTGCAATACAGATACGTTTTTCGCTATAGCTGCACGGCGGAAGGCTGCGCAGTATCATGGAGATAGAATTATGATCAGAACAATCAAAAAATACCGCTTCCTGCTGTCAAGGCTGGTAAAGCGGGACTTCATTCAGAAGTACAAGAAAACCACCTTCGGTGTCATATGGAGCATCCTCAATCCGCTGTGTGAGTTCTTCACGCTCATGCTGATCTTTCAGAATATGTTCGGAAGGGATACGCCCCATTTTACGACCTACCTCATCCTTGGCGTTCTGCTCTACAGCTACTACACCAACGCCACAACACAGGGTATGCAGTCCATACTGTTCAACGGCAATATCATCAACAAGATCAAGATGCCGGTCTGGCTGTTTCCGCTGTCGAAAAATCTCTCAGCACTGCTGAATTTTCTGATTACCTGCATTGTTGTCGTGGTATTCCTGTTCATTGACAACATCACGCCCACCTGGAACATGCTTCTGCTGTTCTATCCGGTGATCCTGATGTTCTTCTTCAATATGGGTGTCAGCCTGATCCTGTCCAGCATGTATGTGTTCTTCAAGGATACCTCCTATTTGTATGGCATTTTCAACCGTTTGCTGTACTTCTGCTGTGCCATCTTCTGGACGGCGGACAGATTCCCGGAGGATGCACAGAGGCTGCTGCTGATCAACCCCGTTTATGATTTCATTCTGTATGCAAGAACAGTCGTGATCGAGGGCGTGGTTCCCAGCATGGAACTGCACATGATCCTGCTTGCCTATACGGCGGCAGCATTTATTGCAGGTCTGATCATCTACAACTGCAATAAAAAGAAGTTTATCTTTTACCTGTAAGGAGGCGGCAGTATGGTTGAAGCAAAAAATGTATCCATCCGCTACCTCGCCGGTGATTTTTCCGATGTTGGTCTGAAGGAATGGGCGATCCAGAGAGTCAGACGCGAACGCAGGGTGGAGCCTGTCTGGGCTGTGAAGGATGTTTCCTTCCAGCTTGAAAAAGGTGATTTCATGGGAATTATTGGCGTGAACGGTGCCGGAAAGTCCACACTGCTGAAAAGTGTGACCGGCATTCTTCCGCCGAAAAAGGGCAGCATTGTGACCAACGGCAGCGTAGTCGCGCTGCTGGAGCTGGGAACGGGCTTTGACGGTGATCTGAATCTGCGCGAAAACATTCTGATGCGCGGCGCACTGCTGGGCTACACGAAGGAATTTATCGAAACCCGCATGGACGAGATCCTTGCCTTTGCGGAGCTGACGGATTTTCAGTGGTACAAATACAAGCAACTCTCCTCTGGTATGCGGTCCCGTCTTGCTTTTTCGATCTGCTGTATGGTCGAGCCGGATATCCTCATCCTGGACGAGGTACTTTCCGTCGGCGACGGCAGCTTCCGGCAGAAAAGCAATGAAAAGATGATGGAGATCATCCGCGGCGGTGCGGTGACGCTGTTTGTCGGACACAACACCGCAACAATGAAAAAGCTCGCCAACAAACTGCTCTGGCTTGACAAGGGCAAGCAGGTCGCATTTGCGCAGAACCGTGAGGAAACGCTGGAGCTGCTGGCGAAATATGACAGCTTCCTGCGCATCCGCGCACAGGATCCCAAGGCTGTCCCCGATCTGGAACAGCTGGAGTCCGCACCAGCACGGAAGCCCTCGGATAAGGTGACGGTCGCAGAATTTAACAAATTCAAGAAGCTGGCACAGGCAAAGGAAGTCCGCCTGACCAAGTACCTGGATTTCCAGAAGCAGCTGCTGCTTGAACCGGAGCGTATTGCACACATGCAGTCCTATCTCCGTGAACGGAACATCACACATCTGGCGATCTATGGTGAGACTGCCCTGCTGCAGTCCGTAGTGCCGATGCTCCGCAATGCGGGAGTTACAATTGATTATGTGGTGGAAAACTACAGACGCAGTGCCTACAGCAATACGATCCATCCGAGATCATTGGAAAAGTTCCCTGAAACACAGCTCATTCTGATCGCGGATATGGTGTTCACGGATAGAATTGCAGCGAAGCTCCCTGCACTGACGGATATTCCGTTCTGCACAATGGAGGAGCTATTTGCTAAAACAACAGAAACTTGATATTGATACCGCACATCCCTGTCAATGTCGTCAACTTTAGGAAAGTTGTGCAAAGATTGCCCACCCCCCTGCCCCCCTCCCAGAGGGAGGGGGGAAATTGAGCCGGTGCTCCGCACCGGCACCGGCAAGGGCTTCGCCCTTTGAACCCGCTTAACTTGATGACATTAACATCCCTGTGCGGTATCTTAGAACCTGTCTTCATAAGGGACACAAGCAGATTTTCAGGCAGATTTGTGCCTTGGCATGGTGCAAAGATGCCGAAAAGCTGCCGCGGCATCTTGTGAAGACAGGTTCTTAATATAATGAAACGATAGGAGGACAGTATGCCGAGACACTTATATGACAAATTCGTCAATCAGAATTATGCAGTCAAGCGCAGGTATGAGGGCTTCGTGCTTTCCCACACCCGTCTGCACCGGCGGTGCAGGCTGATCTCCTGGGGCTATCTGCTCTGGCTGAATCTCTGCTTCAATATCCTGCATCTGCCGGATCGTCAGAAGCTCCGCACCGGCAATGAAAGCGGCACCGGCTTCCGAAGATCCGCAGCGGAAACGGCTGCCGACCTCTGCAGCTGTGATGTGGTATCCTTCGATATGTTCGATACGCTCATTACACGGCCTTTTTCCGCACCGGCGGATCTGTTCTGCCTGGTCGGAGAGCAGCTCGGCATTCCGGATTTCCGGAGCATCCGTATCCGCGCAGAGCGCACCGCGCGTGAAAGAAGGATCGCGGAATGCGGCAGCGGAGAGATCACGCTGGCGCAGATCTATGCGGTTCTGGCGGAAGAGCTGGGCATTTCGGCGGAGGATGGCGCACGGACGGAGGCACACACAGAGATCGCACTCTGCCTGCCCAACCCCTTCATGCAGGAGGTCTGGTCGCGCGTCCATGCTGCCGGCAAAAAGACCATTGTCACCACGGATATGTATCTGCCGCCGGAGGTTCTGACAGAAATGCTCCGCAAATGCGGCTATAAGGAGTATGACGCACTGTATGTATCCTGTGCGCATGGTACGGGAAAATATGACGGCGGTCTGTATGAGATCGTAAAGAATGCCTTTCCGGAACAGCGCATCGCCCACATCGGCGACAACACCTATGCGGATACTGCACAAGCCAAAAAGGCGGGGCTTCATGCGGTCGCCTATGTGAACCATAATGAAGCCGGGAAACCCTTCCGACCGGAAGCAATGTCACTCCTGACTGGCTCCGCCTACAGCGGTATCGTCAACAGACGGCTGTACTGCGACGCGGAATGCTCGCCGATATATGAGTACGGCTATAAATGCGGCGGCATCCTGATGCTTGGCTTCTGCGGCTTTATTCACGAGCAGAAGCAGCAGCTCGGCGCGGAGAAGGTGCTGTTCTTCGCAAGGGACGGCTACATCATGAAGCAGATCTATGACATGCTCTATCCGGACGACCGGACGGAATACGTCTACTGGTCGAGGGCGGCGGCGGCAAAGCTCTGCGCGCAGCTCTATCCGCAGGATTATTTCCGGCGGTTTCTGGAGCAGAAGACCGGCAGGGGCATTCCCCTGCACGAGATCCTTGCCGCAATGGGACTGCAGGAGCTGCAGCTGCCGTTTTCCATGGAGGAGCCGCTGACGGAGCAGAATGTCGGCGCGGTAAAGGCAGAGCTTCGGAGCCGCATGGATGAGATCGGTGCGCAGTATGCGCCGCTGTATGCGTCTGCAGAACGGTATCTGCGCGGGATCCTCGGCGGCTGCCGCCGTGCGGTCACGGTGGACTGCGGCTGGGCTGGCAGCGGCAGCATCTTCTTTGAGGCATTCCTGCAGCGGCACATGGGCTTGCAGACGGAAATCACCGGTCTGCTTGCCGGAAGCAATTCCCGCAACCAGATCGACAGTGATTTCAGTGAGACCTATTTCAAGACCGGCAAGCTGCGTTCCTACTGCTTTTCCGCCGCGCATAACCGTTCCTTCTTTGAGCAGCATTTTCCGGCGAAGAAGCACAATATCTACTTCGAGCTGCTCTGCGGCGCACCGGAACCATCCTGCACGGGCTTCGATGAGAATGGTCCGGTTCTGGATACCGAGAGTGAAAATGCACAGCTGATCCGCGAGATCCATGCGGGAGAGCTGGATTTTGTAAGAGATTTCACGGATGCATTCAGGGAATTTCCCTATATGATGCAGATCTCTGGCGGCGATGCCTATACGCCCTTCGCGGCAGCAGTCAGCGGAAACGGCAAGTATACTGCTTCTGTATTTGCAGACTGTGTGTTCGATGAAACCACGGGGGGAAGGAAGGAAAAGATCTGACAGAGAGATTAAAAAGAGGCTGTCGAAAAAACCTCAATACGCTCAAAGGGCTTTGCCCTTTGGCGGGTGGAGGGTGCGCAGCACCCTCCAAATATAGCCCCTCCCCTCGGGGAGGGGTTGGGGTGGGGGCAAGCTTTGGAGTGCTAACCCCCGAAAAAAGGCTTTTTCTACAAGATGAGGCTGTGCCGTGTGGCACAGCCTCTTTATGATAATTCCTCTGCAAGTACACCACACCGCAGTGTGATCAGCACGATCTCCGGCTGGTTGTGGAAGCGTATGGGGATGATGCTGTTTCCGATACCGCGGCTGACGACCATCTGTGTGTCATTCTTGGTATAAAGTCCTGCATCATATTCCGGAAAGAATCCCTGATCCGGTGCGCAGATGCCGCCGATAAAGGGCAGGCGGAACTGCCCACCGTGGGCATGTCCGGACAGCACGAGATCCATGCCAGCCTGCACATAATTTTCAAACAGCTCCGGACGATGTGACAGCAGGATGGTGAACCCCGCATCTCCTGCCAGTTCGCGCAGCTCCTGCGGGGCAAGCTGGGGGCTGACAGCGTCCAGCTCCGGTGCATCCATGGTGCTGCTGTCCGTAATGAAGGCAGGATCATCCACGCCGAGAATGGTGATCTCAGCATCCTTCAGGCGTACTGTAAAGCCGGCATCGTGCAGTACGCGCGATTCACCATCGATCAGTGTATCCGGCACAGTATAGGTGTTGCAGTACGCATTCTGCTCCAGCCAGAGGTAATCCTCCGGTGAGAGGAGGGCTTCATGGTTGCCCGTGACATAGCAGCAGGGCGCGATTTTTTGCGCTTCCATGAAGAAATCCTGCGCGGTTTCCAGATCAGTATGCTCAGAATCGACCACATCCCCCGTCACAGCGATCAGACTGGGGAACAGCCCCCAGAGGATGTCAAGCGTTTCCTCGGTCAAATGGGAATTGTGCAGGTCGGATACCTGCGCGATGGTATAGCCGTCAAATTCCGGCGGAAGATCGGGGCTTGTCACGGTGATCTCGGTCACGCCGACGGTATGATTTTCCCAGATCGTCCAGATTAACAGGACAGCGACAAGTCCTGTCAGAACTGCCGCTGTGATACGTTTTTTCGTTGGTTTCTTCATACTTATCTCATGCAGATGTAAACAACATAAGCCGCATAGACAGCAACCATGATGCCGCCATGCACGCGATTAAGCTGCTTGTTTTTCCAAGCCATGAGCCATACCAGCGCGCTGACACCAATCAGAACGATGATGTCAATGACGTTCTCACTGATAAAGGTTATGGGAGAAATGGCTCCTGCAACTCCCAGAACAAGCAGAATGTTGAAGATATTAGAACCGATGACATTACCCAAAGACATGTCCACCTCGCCTTTTTTCGCTGCAACGATGGAAGTCACAAGCTCCGGCAGACTTGTACCGAATGCCACGATGGTCAGACCAATGAGATTCTCAGAGAGTCCGAAAGAAGCAGCAATGGCAGAAGCAGAATCGACTACGAAATCCGCACCAAAGACAATGGCTGCCATACCACCGACAATAAATAGAATGCACTTCCAGACGGGAAGGATCTTGTACTCCTCCTCTGATTCCTGACGGGCTTTCAGTGCAGACAGTACCATCCATGTGAGAAATGCGGCAAAGCATAAAAGCAAAATAATGCCCTCCAGTCTGCCGACGAGCATTCCGGTCAGACCGAATACCATCAGAAGCACTGCCGCACCCACAGAGATCGGATATTCCTGCAGAAGGGAGTTTTTCTGGATATTCATGGGACACATCAAAGCACAAAGCCCGACGATCGCCATGAGGTTGAAAATATTGGAACCGACAACATTTGCAATGGCAAGCTCATTGCTGCCTGCAAGTGCCGCGCTGATGCTGACCGCGCATTCCGGCGCACTTGTTCCCATCGCCACGATGGTCAGACCGATGATGAGGGACGGAACCTTGAGGCGTTTTGCCACGCTTGAGCTGCCGTCTACGAAGAAGTCGGCACCCTTGATCAGCAGTACAAAGCCGATCACCAACAGTAAGTAGTCCATTTTCTTTTTCTCCTTAAAATTCAATTATTCCCGCCAAATTTCGACAGGAACATTATTATTATAACACAGCGGCAGAACGATGTCAAGGAAATTCGCGCCAGATTTTCCATGATTTTTGAAAAAAAGCTTGACAATTCAATTGAAATCTGGTATCATAAAATCAAACGGGGCATTAGCGCAGCTGGGAGCGCATCACACTGGCAGTGTGGGGGTCAGGGGTTCGAATCCCCTATGCTCCATCCGTACTGCGTTCCATATGAAGATATGGGACGCAGTTTTGTATTTTCCTAACACGAAAGGGGTACATCTATGTACAGTAATCGCAAACCCAAATTCTCATGTTCCGCGCTTGACATCATCGGGATGATCTTTGCACCGTTGGGGCTGGTCTTCTTGCTGCTTGGCATCGGACTGACAGCCGGCAGCGGTCAGGGGCTGTTCCTTATGGTATTCGGGGGGATCGGCGGCATCTTCCTGATCCTGGGCATCCTCTTTCTCCTGCTCATGCTTCACAGACGCGGGATATGCTGTGAGATTTTCAATGAGGGGCATTATGTCATGGCGACCGTGACGAGTATCATGCCGAACTATAATGTTCGTGTCAACGGCAGAACGCCCTATCTTGCCGAATGCTCCTATACTGATCCGGATACCGGTGTGCTTCACCTCTTCCAGAGCCGGAATCTCTATTTTGATCCGACCAGTATTCTGATGGATGCGCAGGTTCCGGTGTATGTGAGAAAGGGCGATTACCGGCATTATTATGTGGATGTGGACGCAGTGCTGCCGGAGGTGCAGAGGCACTAAAAAATATGCTGCAAAAACTCCTGTCAAAGCTTTATTTCTGCTTTGATAGGAGTTTTTATTGATAACATTGCCACCTACACCACCGTCCTATAAATCCGCAAGTCAAATTCTGCGCCGCCTGCTTTGGCGTTTCGCACCTGTAGGCTGCCGTTCTGGGCGGTGATGACTTTTTTGGCAAAGGCAAGCCCGATGCCGTAGCCGTTCTTTGCAAAATCCGAGGAACGGTAGAAACGCTCGAAAATATGGGGCAGTGCCTCCGGTGCAATGCCGCTGCCGGTGTCGGTGATGATAAGCCCCGTATAGATCGCATTCTCCTGCGCTGTAATGGTGATCCTGCCGCCCTCCGGTGTATGCTCCATGCAGTTTTTCAGGAGATTGCTCAGTGCCTCCGTACAGTACTGCATATCCCCCTGAAATTCCAGCGTGCCCTCCAGACGGATGTCTACGGTAATATTTTTCAGCTCCATGGCAATGGAAATGGGTTCGAGTGCAGCACGGATGAGCGCGGCACAGTGTACGGTCTCACGCTGGAATGCCACCGCGCCAGCCTCCAGGCGGGACAGACTGAGCAGAGTCTCGATCTGCCACTGCATCCGTGCCAGCAGGCTGTACAGCTCCTGCAGATATTCCATGCGCTGTCTGCGGGACAGCTCCGGCTCGCGCATCATGCCGAGGATCAGGAGCATGGAGGTCAGGGGTGTGCGGAGCTGGTGGGAAATATCTTCCATGGATTCCTTCAGGTACTGCTTGTCCTGGTGCAGCAGAGTATTCTGCTCACGCAGACGGATGGTCATTTTCTGGATCTCGGAGGAAAGAATGCTCAGCTCCCCTTCCTGAAATGCCTGGAATGAAACCTGCTCCGCACCATGCAGGATGCTGTCGATCTCATCGCAGAGCGCGGACAGTGAACGGTTCCGTCTGTGGTGAAAATACAGGCTTATGCCAAGCGTCAGGAGCGAAACTCCCAGCAGGAGGAACGCCGCCGGAAGATGCAGAAAGCAGCAGACAGTGAAGCCCGCCAATGTACATAACAGGTGCAGTCCGGTCTGGATGCGCACCTCCGGACTGCGCATCATCCCTCCACCGCCTTATAGCCAAGACCGCGGACGGTGCGGATGATGGACGGATGCTGGGGATCATCTTCTATCTTCTCGCGCAGCCGTTTCATGTAGACATTGAGGGTATTGTCCGATACAAATTCACTGGACACCGACCACAGCTCATCGATCAGACGGTCACGGGACAGGAGCTGCTCCTTATTGCTGAAAAAGACAAGGAGCAGACGGTATTCCAGCGCGGAAAGAAAAATTTCCATGCCGTTCTTGGTAACGGTGCCGCGCGCGGGGTCAATGGTGACATTCTGGCAGCGGAGCAGCGGCGAGGGGATCTGATGGCGGCGCATGACATTTTTCATGCGGGCGATCAGTTCGCGGGGGCGGAAGGGCTTGCCGATGTAGTCATCCGCACCGACCTCAAAGCCCGCAACGGTGCAGGCTTCATCTGCGGAGGCGGTGAGGAAAATGACGGGCAGGCTGGATTTCGCCTTGATGGCGGCACAGACGGAAAAGCCGCTGCCGTCCTGCAGGGATACATCCACCAATGCGCAGTCAAAATGCATGGTTTCAAATGCTGCCAGTCCATCGGTCTGACCGGCAGTATGCACCGCCTCAAAGCCCTCGGACTGCAGGAAGCGGACGAGATTGCGTGCGAGCTGGGTGTCGTCTTCGACGAGGAGGATTCTTGGCATGATGATGCTCCTTTCCTTAGAACCTGTCTCCATTTCTATTATACCATGCTGTGCGGAGATTTGCAAGTTCAGCAAAGTGACAAAATTGTAATATGGATGTCACGCGAAAGTGATTTTTCTATGCTATAATAAAAACAGAACACCACATTGGAGCACGCAAATCAACTTTTCTTTACCGGGGGCTGCCTAAACTGCTCCACCCCCTGCCCCTTCCCAAAGGGAGAGGGGGAGCAGAGCGGGGGTGACTCCCCACGGGGTGGGGAGATGCTGAGCAAGGCGAAGCAGAGGGGACGGGAGCCTGTTAGGCTGCGCCCCCGCAACCCGACAGATAATGATTCACCAAGGAGGAACCAACATGGAATTATTGAAAGTGGAACACCTTTGCAAGACCTACGGCAAGGGTGAAAATGAAGTCAAGGCTCTGGACGATGTGTCCTTCACCATCCCCAAGGGACAGATGACGGCGGTCATTGGTCCGTCCGGTTCGGGAAAATCGACCCTTCTGCACATTCTCGGCGGTGTGGATCGCCCGACCTCCGGCAAGGTACTGCTTGACGGACAGGATGTCTACAAGCAGAACAACCACAACCTTGCCATCTTCCGCAGACGGCAGGTGGGACTGATCTACCAGTTTTATAATCTCATCCCCGTACTCAATGCGGAGGAAAATATCACCCTCCCCGTCATCATGGACGGACGCAAGCCCAAGCGCGAACAGCTTGACGAACTTCTCACGCTGCTCGATCTCAAGGAACGCCGTCTGCATCTGCCGTCCCAGCTTTCCGGCGGACAGCAGCAGAGGGTTTCCATCGGGCGTGCGCTGTTCACCTCTCCGAGTGTGATCCTGGCGGATGAGCCGACCGGCAATCTGGACAGCAAAAACAGTGTGGAGATCATGCAGCTTCTGCGTAAATCGAACCGTGAATTTAACCAGACCATGCTCATCATCACACATGATGAGAATATCGCGCTCCAGTGCGACCGCATCATGACGCTCACGGACGGAAAGATCATCCGTGACGAACTGACAGGACAGAAGTAAGGGGGAATGGCTATGGGATTTCAGCGGTTACTGGCAAGCCGGTATATCTTCTCACAGAAACGGCATTCCATCCTGACCATCTGCAGCATTATTGCGGCTCTCACGTTGATGTCGATGCTGTTCACGGGCTTTTCCACCATCCTCGGCTGTCTTCGTGCGAATGCCTATGACAAAGCCCCCTACCACTACATGCTCTATTCTGTCACAAAGGAACAGGGCAATATTCTGAAAAAATGCGACGGCATCGAAAGCTGTACCCTTGTGCAGAACAAGGGGGAGGGAACCTTCCGTGCAGTGATCTTTCTGGAAAAGGATGTCCGCTATGACGACGAGGTCATGGACGCTGCCTTTGAGAAAGCAGGTGTGGGCTATTCCTATCTGGAAGGCAAGTTCAAAGATTTTGACATGAATTACTCGCTGATGCAGTACGATTTCATCGGACTGAAAGCATGGTACAACATCGCCCAGATCTTTGCACTGTTCTATGTCTTTGTCGTGTTCCTTGCCATGGCAATGCGCCTTGTCATTGATACGGCGTTTGAGATTTCCTCGAAGGAACGCGAACGGCAGTTCGGTGTCCTCCAGTCCATCGGCGCAACGCCGAAACAGGTCGTGGGCATCATCACGATGGAAGGAACACTGCTTTCCGTTATCGGCATCCCGATCGGTATGCTCTGCGGTGTGGGGCTGACCTATCTTGCGTTCCGGATCGTGACAGCTTCCAGCATTATGGATGTATTCTTTTCCTCCGATGCAAAAGAGGCTGAGATCCTGCAGTTCTCCGTCAATCCGTGGCTGCTCCTGATCGCTGCCCTGACGGGATATGTCTGGGTATGGCTCTCCGCCTATGCAACAGGTATGCGCATTGTCAAAATGTCCCCCATGCAGGCGATCAGCAACAGAAGCAATACCGTGAAAAAGGTGAAGAAATTCTCCCTCTTCGGTCTGCTTTTCGGCTGGGTCGGCAAGCTTGCCGCAAGAAACACCCGCCGTGCGCCCAAGCGTTTTGCCATCACGGTGGTATCCCTGACCATCTCCATTACACTCTTTGCAAGCTTCCGCTATGTACTGGATTCCGTGGAGCAGGGGTATCTGGACGTTATGGAAAGCTATGGCATCGACTATGATTTCTTCATCCATGAGGAATTTGGGGACTACCATCCGCTCGACTATCGGGAATCACTGCAGGATCTGGAGGAATGCGGATATTTCTCCGATATACACATGAGTACTTCCGGCTTCGGAAACTGTCATGTATCTGATGAAGAGGTCGGAACGGTCATCATTTCCTATCATAATAAGGCAAGCTATGACGCACAGTTTGCCGGTGAACCGCCCATTTCCTATGAAGAGCTTACGGCGAAGGGCGGCTATATCATGCTGACGCATTCCGAGGAAATCGTAGAGGAGAACAAATGGGAAACGATCCGGAAGATACAGGAAATGGACACGCTGACTGTCAAGATCCTCCGTCATATCACGCTCTCCGCAGAGGAATACAATGCACTTTCCGCCGAGGAGCAGAAGGAATGGAAGGAATATACAAACCACGACGGCATCACCGGAGAAACTACAATTCTGTTTTACTATCAGTATGACAATTATCCGGCGACATATCCGGTGACGGAACGCTGTACGGCACCGGATGAGGATTACTACATCGAAAACGACATTACGAGCAATAATGTGGAACTGATCGCAACGCTTCCGCAGTATGAGGCGGATTATCTGAACTACCATGACCGTACATCGGGGGAAGTATTCTCCTGCAGTCTCAAAGATGAAAGCCTGTACCGCGAGGCGGTGCAGTATCTGAAAGCACATGAAACAATGGAGATCGGGTATGATCTCTATCTGGAGAACAAGGTGATCGAGTCTACGATCGCATTGGTGAAGCTTGTAATGACCTTCATTATCATCATGATCGCCCTGATCGCCATTGTGAACCTGGTGAATATCATCTCAACCGGTATCCTCAACCGAAGAAGCGAGCTTGCGTCCATGCAGTGTGTGGGCATGACGAACCGCCAGCTGATCGGTCTGACCGCCATCGAATGCCTGCAGTATGCAGTCACATCGGGCATCGTATCCTGCCTGCTTGCAGTGGGAATGCTCTTTGGTACGGAGGAATTTCTGCGGATGATGACGCTGGAGGAGGATCACGGCGCAAGGCTGAATTATGCCGAACCCCTCCCCTTGATCTGGCTTGCCGCCGCTGCCGCATTTGCAGTTGCCTTCTGCACAGCACTCCTCTCCCTGCACGGCATGAAGAAGCAGACGCTGGTGGAACAAGTACAGAGTGTAGACTAAGCGGCGGCGGCGCGGAGCCCGCGCTGGCATTCGCGTTTGTGGGATCGGCTGTGAGAGGGAATTGGACTTTTCGCGATAGAGTTTACTGAACCGCATGATGCTTGCTTCGCAGAGCATCATAGCTATTGATAGTATAAAAAAGGACAGTACATACAGAAGTACTGTCCTTTTTTCTGGAAAAGCTATGCCAACGCTTGTTTGAGTTCATTTATTTTTTCCGCGATCCTCTCTATCACCGCAATAAAGACCGCATCGCTCTCCCCCGTCGGGTCGGGCAGTCCCCAGTTGTCGTCAAAATCCCTGCCGATGTACGGACAGCCCACATCACAGCCCATGGAAATGGCAATATCGGGCGATGGGATCTTATCATAGGTTTTGCTGTACTGGGTGAGCTCCATATCAATTCCATACAGCTTTTTCATCAGTCTTACTGCGTCCTGATTGATCCGGGGCTTTGTTTCCGTTCCTGCGGAATAGCTTTCGAATACATCACCCGCAAGGTGTTTTCCAAGAGCCTCCGCGATCTGACTGCGGCAGGAATTATGCACACAGATAAAAGCAACCTTTTTCATATTATTCACCTACTTTCTTCAGCAGCTTCACAACATCGGCAGGCTTCAGCACCTTACCCATAGCCACAACCTTTTCGTTGACAACGAGGGCTGGCATACTCATTACGCCATAAGCCATTACCTTTTCCATATCAGTGATGTATTCAACCTCTACGGAAAGTCCCATTTCAGTGATCGCTTTCTTTGTGTTTTCATAGAGTTTTTTGCAGGAAGCACAGCCTCCGCCTAAAATTGTAATGTTCATGTTTGTACCTCCGTGTTATAAAATGATTGGCTGAATCAGATTGAAAAAATATCCCACAAGGATAATTCCCACAATACATATTGCAATAAAAATGCCGAGCAGCTTCGGCTTTATCGCCTTTCTGAGCATAATGATCGACGGCAGAGAAAGTGTAGTAACCCCCATCATAAAGGAGAGAACAACGCCCAGCAATGCCCCCTTTGCAAGCAGCGCCTCCGCAATCGGAATTGTACCGAAAATATCTGCATACATCGGCACACCTGCAACTGTTGCGAGTATTACTCCGAAGGGATTGTTATCGCCAAGTGCCTTGATGATAAATTCTTCGGGAATATAGTTGTGTATTACTGCACCTATGCCGACACCGACAAGAACATAGGGGAATACTTTTTTCGCCGTTTCCCATACCTGTTCCCAAGCGAATTTTACACGGTCTTTGAAATGCAGTTCCGCCTGCATTGTGTCGATTGCTTTTCCGTTTCGGATAAAATCTTCCACCTGATGTTCAAGGTACAGCTTTTCAATCAGCGTACCGCCGACTACTGCGACCACAAGTCCAACTGCAACATAGATGATTGCGACCTTCCAGCCGAAAATGCTCATCAGCAGAACAAGAGAACCGAGGTCAACCATGGGCGATGAGATCAGGAATGAGAATGTGACACCAAGCGGCAGACCTGCACTTGTAAAACCCATAAACAGCGGTATTGACGAGCAGGAACAGAACGGTGTTACTGTACCCAGCAGGGCGGCTATGATGTTTGCACCGATACCATGAAATCTGCTGAGAATTTTCTTTGTCCGTTCGGGCGGAAAGTAGCTCTGGATATACGAGATAATGAAAATCAGGATGCCGAGCAGCACCATAATCTTAATCATATCGTAGATGAAGAACTGTATGCTTCCCCCGATTTTTCCGCTTGTGTTAAGTCCGAGAGAGTTCAGGATCGTGCCGATCAGGCGATTCAGCCAAGCCATACCGAGAATTTCATCCTGAAAAAACTCCCAGCCTGTTTTGATTGCTTCCATGGGAGCAGCTCCTTTCTTAAATTGATAGATTTAAACATTGAAATGCATCTATCTTTTGAGTTTTAAACAAGCCGCGCACATACACGGCTGTTTTTATTCATAATCAGCAAGTATACTTTCAAGCACCTCAACTGCATTTTGAATCATTTTGGGGCATATATCGCCGAACAGATTTTTCTCTTTAATACACGCTGCTTCTTCAGGCTTTGTCAGGTCGTATCCCAGCAGATCGCGACAGACAATCGAACCGTTCAACTCCTTAAAACGTTTTGTGTATTCAACTGCAATGGCGTATGCACGGGATTTCTGTTCGTTATTATCGGATTGATAATGTCCATATTTCAGACCCAGAACCATCAGCGCACCCGATACCGCACCGCACATTTCTCCGTTTCTTGCACCGCTGCCGAACTGTGTTCCAAGCATTAACGCAAGCTTTTCATCAAGCCCGAAATCGGGTGCAAATGCTGTCAATACAGCCTGTGAGCAGTTAAAATTGTTGGAAAATAATTCTAATGCCTTTTCTGCTTTTGTCATAATCATTCCTCTTTTCCGTTGTTTTTCAAGAAATCAAGATATTCCTGTGCCTTTTCCAAGCCTTCCCTTGAAATAGAATAGTGCATCCATTTGCCCTCTTTACGCCCGTTGACAATTCCGCTATCAAGGAGCGTTTTCATATGGTGGGATAGGGTTGGCTGTGTGATGTTCATTTCCTCAAGCAGTTTACAGGCACATTTTTCGCCATCGGATAATAGCTGTAAAATTTTAATGCGGTTTTCATCACAGAACGCCTTGAAAATGACAGCTGTCTTTTTTGCATTCAGTTCCATTTGCTCACCTCACATTGATGTTTCTCTATCTATTATTATACACCATCTATCGAGAAATGTCAATATGTTTTTTTAAAATTTTTAAGGACAGTGCAATTTCATGCACTGTCCTTTCAGTCTGTCGAAAAACCTTGTTAGGTTCAAAGGACGAAGTCCTTTGGCGGGTTTGAGGGTACGCAGTACCCTCGCAATATAGCCCCTCCCCCTCTGGGGGAGGGGGAGGGGTGGGGGCAGGCTTAGGGGTGCCAACCCCAGAAAAAAGAC
>JAZNKY010000121.1:0-14964 GCA_045578805.1 Oscillospiraceae bacterium | reverse complement strand
CGCCCAAGGGGCTGCCGCCCCCTTGCCCCCGCTTAAATTAATGACATTGCCCCCGTGGGGAGTTGCCGCCGCCAAAGGCTACCGACTTTTGAACCCTGTTTTCATAGAAGCCGGTTCGTTCTGTATAATTCCCTGAAAATCAGGCACACTATCCCCAAAGAGGTGAAATCATGCATTCTGAACCTGATTACTACAACAGCCCCATTCCGCCCAGTCTGGAGGAGAATATTGCGAATATCCGGCACATCTCCCAGAACAGCTCCGATGTGCTGGTCAACCGGATTCTGGTCGGCAATATTCCCTGCGCACTGCTCTGCTGTGAGGGCATGGTGGGGATGAGCTTCATTTCCCAGCTCATCATTGAGCCGCTGACGGAAACACCGCCCATGCCCGACAGTGACGCGCTGTTTGCGCATGTCCGCGACCGTCTGATGCTGTCCGTTGACCGTCCCGTGGTGTACAATTACGGCGAGCTATTCCGCACACTCAATTCCGGCTTTGCAGTCCTCATCGCAGAGGGACAGACAAGGGCGTTTGCCTTCGGGGCGCAGGGCTATGACCGGCGCAGTGTGGGCGAGCCGTCCGGAGAGGCAAATGTTCTCGGTGCGCGTGACGGCTTCGTGGAGGTCATCCGTCCGAATATGTCCCTTCTGCGCCGCCGGATGAAGTCCCCCTTCCTCAAGCTGGAGCTGTTCAATATCGGCTCGGTCAGCCAGACGGACATCTGTCTGTGCTATCTCCATGACCGCGTACCGGAACAGCTCCTGCGTGAAATAAGGGAACGCCTGCATTCGACCGAGCTGGAAACCATCCTCTCCACGGGTTATCTACAGCCCTTTTTAGAGAACCGCAGCGGCAATCTGTTTGACACGGTGAGCCTGACGGAGCGTCCGGATGTGCTGTGCGCGAAGATGCTGGAGGGGCGTGTGGGCATCCTGATCGATGGTTCTCCCTTTGCGATGGTCGTTCCCAAGCTCTTTGTGGAGAGCTTCCAGTCGCTGGATGACTACAACTGCAAGCCCTATTATGCCACGCTCATCCGCTGGCTGAAATACGCGGCATTCCTGATCGCCATGCTCCTGCCGGCTCTGTATATCGCGGTCAGCCTGCACCATCCGGAGCTGCTCAACAGTACGCTCCTGATGATCCTGGCAGAAGCAGAGGCAAATGCACCGCTCTCCCTGGTAACGGAGGCGGCTGGGGTGCTGCTCATGTACGAGATCGTGCGGGAGGCAGGACTCCGGCTTCCGAAGGCAGTGGGCGGCGCGGTGAGCATCGTGGCAGGTCTGATTATCGGGGATGCGGCGGTCTCCTCCGGGCTGATCAGCACGCCCTTGCTGACGATGGTCGCCATTTCCGTCATTGCCGGCTACGTCCTGCCCGATCTCAACCAGGCAGTCACGATCCTGCGGCTTGCATTCATCGTCTGCGGAGGGCTGTGGGGGCTGTACGGCACGGCTCTGCTGGGCATGGCAGTGCTGTTCAATCTCTGCGCCTGCGATGCGTTCGGCTATCCCCTGACGGCACCGCTGTCGCCCCTGCACCGGCGCGGGCTGCGGGATGTGGCAACACGTCTGAATTTCCGCAAGCTCCAGAAAGGACATTTTACAGTGGAGGAATACCATGAATAAGATCCACAGCAGTCAGCTTTTTGCCATTCTCATGCTCTCGGCGGCATGGTCGGTACTCTGCCTGCCCGCCGCACAGGGCGGTGCGCAGCTCGTCAGCATTGGCATTGTGTTTGCCGTACAGCTGCTTCTGACAGTACCGATGCTCCTGCTCACACGGGAAGGCTTTTCTCTTGAACAGACGATCAGACAGAAGAAATGGCTCGGCTTTATTTATCTTCTGTTCTTCCTGCTCTGGGGGGCAAACGGATTTTCGCAGCTCTGGGAGGTGTCGGCAAGGATCTCCCTCCCCGTTTCGGGCAGTCTGACTGCCGCAGTGCTGATGGTCATCACCTGCCTGTACACCTGCTCTCTTGGCTTGAAGGCACTGGCAAGGTGTGCGCCGCTGATGCTGGGGCTGCTGGCAGTATCGGCGGCAGTGCTGGTGATCGGTGCCTACAGCCGTATGGACATCACAAGGCTCGCGCCTGCAGGTGAGGGCATTGCCGGAAGCGGCATTTCCTATTTTTCCATGTGCGGAGAGCTGACCGCGGCATTCGTCCTGCTCGGAAGAACAAAGGGCAATGTCCGGCGGGCGATTCACGGCTACCTTGCAGGACGTTCCCTGTTTGCGGGGCTTGTGATCTTTCTCTGCGTCTGTGCAGCCGGCAGGCTGGCGGGGATCTCGTCATATCCGTTTTTCACATTGACCGCGCTCTCCCAGCCGCTCCAGTCTCAGCGGGCGGATGCGCTGTATATTCTCGTATTCGTCATGCTCTTTGTCATGCACATCACGCTCCAGACCGGCGCGGCGGCGCATCTGCTCCAGGCAATGTTCCCGAAGCTGAAATGCGCGGCTCCCCTGTCACTTGCAGTCATGCTCCCGCTGTCCTGGAGCATCCCCATGACGCTGCCGGAGGTGCGGACGATCCTCGGCATTCTGATCCTGTTGACGGCATTCGCAGTGCCGCTGCTATTCTATTTCATCCGGAGGTATCACCATGAACAAACACCCCCTGCTTCTGCTCCTCCTGCCCCTTCTGCTGACGGGCTGCGGGACGGAACATGTCAGTGAACGCATCTACACCCAGTCTCTCGGCATCACCGGCGAGGACGCACTGACGCTCTATGGTCTGGCATTCGGCGAGAACAAGGGCTTTTATGCGGAGGGAGCCACACCCGCCGAGACGATCCGGCATAACGAAGCCGCACAGGGCGGGCGCATCCTCATCGGGCATACGGAGCTGCTCTGCCTGGACGGCAGCCGGACACAGGAGGCGGTGCAGGAGCTTCTGCTGGAGCAGGGGCTTTCCCCCGCCTGCAAGCTGCTGTATACGCAGGTGGAGCAGTGCTTCACACAGGCGGATCCTGCCGCCGTGCTGGAGAGCGTCCGCATGGCAGAACGGGACGGACTGCTTGCTGTGACGGACTGTTCTACAGCATTGCAGGAATGGCTTGGTTCCGGGAAAACCGCGCTTCTGCCCGCGCTGAGTGACAGCGGACTGCAGATGGTACTCCTGCACACGGACGGCAGCTGCACCGCCCTCTCCGCAGAGGCGGCGCAGGGCATGTACTGGCTCCG
This sequence comes from Oscillospiraceae bacterium, assembly GCA_045578805.1. GTDB lineage: Bacteria > Bacillota > Clostridia > Oscillospirales > Ruminococcaceae > UBA3855. The sequence continues at coordinate 11,775 of JAZNKY010000121.1, read as the reverse complement.
GAAGGGCGGGAATGAGAGCTTCCCCATGACAGTGGAAACGCCGCAGGGCATGGAGGATGTCACCATCCTGCGCTGCTCCCTCCGGAAATCCGCCGCGGACGGCATCCTGATCTATGAGCTGACAGTCTTTACGGACGACTGCCCGGAAACAGCAAAAGCCCCCCTGCATCGTGCGATCCTCTCACAGTGCCGCGCGGCGGTATCCGAGATGCAGAAGGCGGGCGCGGATGTCATCGGCATGGAGGAGCTGGCAGCATTCGGAGGACTGCCGGAGGGGGAAAATACGGTGAATGTGGTTGTGACGGTGAAGTAAAAAAAGAGGATCGCGTGGGGAGCGATCCTCTTACTTTTTGCAAATGGTATTGTACTTCACCACTGGGTGTCGCTGTACTGTTCCCATTCTGCAATGAATGCATCACAGCGGATTTCCATGAGATAGAAGCCATCCTCCGCACGTTCCTCATCAAGCTCCATCTCCACACACACACCGTCCTCCGTGATTCTGCCGCTGCCGTACAGGAGATTGGCGCACCAGTTTTCATACCCCTGCAGACGTGCAAGCAGTTCTTGTATCTGCGGTTTTGTCAGTTCCCTGTCCGGTGTCCGTTGTACGATTCTGCCCTGTGCATCGTAGGTATTGCATCCGTAAATTTTCACGCGGAAAATGCAGAAATTCCGGAACGTGAGCTGCATTTCCTCTGTACGCAGTTCCTGTTCTGACGGATGGGTGGAATTTTCGGGGCATACTCCTGCCCAATCGACTTTCCAGAGCATATCACCATCCTGCACAGCAACGTACAAAAGTCCGCTGTCATGGAAATTGAATGTATCGGGTTCGTTGATGGATCGGTACATATTGCCCCTCCTTAATCCGGCAGTCCCACAGCATAGATCACTTCGTAATTTTCGCCCAGTTCCAAGACCAGCCGTTTGTATACCTCCCCCGACCGCCGGAGGAAATCTTCCTTGTGTTCCTGTGTCCACGGGGACGGATCGGGGGGATACTCCCAGTCAAGGGAATCCTGAAATTCATCGCCGAGCGCACGCAGATCATTCTGCAGCTCCTCCGAAAGTCCCAGCTTGTCAAAATTGATCGGACCGACACCGAATCGGTCACGGGTGATCTGGTCAGCACACCAAAGGCAGGCGGTATCGAGTCCCCATTCGAACCAGAATCTGAGTTTGTACATCAGATTTCCTCCACAATTATATATTTTACTCCATCTCCCACTCAATTTCAATATCCTTGGAGATCGTTTCTATGGGCTTGTGCAGGCGGCTTGCAAGAGAATCAGGGGGTACGGCAGCGCAGCGGAGGATCCGTCCATCCGGTGCAGGGCAATCCGGGAAGCCGTAATTGACAGAATGTACACCAATGATACGCTGACCCAATGCACTGGCAAGCATATCCGCCTTTGCACGGGCATCGGTAACGGCATTCTGCAGGACGAGCTGTTCCTTTTCGCTCATGTCAGCAAGTGAATAATCCATGTCAAATTCCACATCGGACATCTCCTCCATCAGCTCCGTCATCCGTTCTGCAAAGGCAGGATCAGCGTTCACCTTAGTGGAAATGGTTCTGGAAAAACGGTACTGCGGCTGGTCGCCATGGGACTGACGGACGGAGTAGTTCTCCATAATAAATGCTTCCGGTGCGATCTCCATCCGGTCAAGCATGGTCTGCAGGAAATATTCCGTCTGCTTTTTTCCGGCGGTGATCGCCGCGCCGGAGGATCGTGCAGCGGCTCTGATCTCGATGCGGATCGTGAAGATCTCCGCTTCAAATTCCAGCTTCGCGTGTCCCCGTGTCTTCATTGTTCCCATAGGAATACCTCCTGTGATGTGTATTTTCCTCATTATAGCACAGGGAATGAGGAAAGTCAACATTTTTCCTTATTCCGGAAACCCATACAGCACAAAATACACGATCATCGAAACAACGTCGATCAGAAGAACCGCACCAAACACAATGAGTCCGATTTTCAAGCCGCATTTTACCTTTTTCTTGTTTGCATCCGTGAATACTTTCTTCCCGATTTCATGGATGATTTCCGGCTGTGCGGACGTTTCTGCCTGCGGGGGCGTTTTATCCAGAACAAGTTCATCCAGTGAAATTTCAAAGAGATCACTCATCGCAATCAGCTTTTCCATATCAGGGGTGGAATCACCCAATTCCCATTTGGAAACCGTCTGTCGTGATACATGCAGACGATGCGCAAGCTCCTCCTGCGAAAATCCCTTTTGTTTTCGCAGTTCGTACAATTTATGATGAAATTCCATGATGTTCATTCCTGCCTTTCCATATCATAATCATTACAGCCAGCCCCAGCACTGCCGTCGTCAGAATACTTGCCTCGATGCCATAGCTTCCGCCGTTCAGGATCGTTTCGCCTGCGGATCGGAGCTGGAACACGGTGGTCGTCGTTTCTGTATTTCCACTGAGGTTCAGCCCCAGAACGCCGTACAGCACTGCATTCCAGCATGAATGCAGACCACATGCCGCCCAGATACTCCCGAACCGGATCGTCAGCAGGGAGAAAATGCACGAGATCAGCGCAAGATTGACAATGCCGATCGTACCATACAGTATTCCTGCATCCAACAGCGTCGGCAGATGAGGGATTATGAACAGCACCGTGCTGACAAAAACAGCGGTCCGGACGGAAGTCCTTGCTTTCAGTGCATGGAGTGCAATTCCACGGCAGAGGATCTCTTCCGCCGCACCCTGTATCACAAAGCCGCCGGTCAGAAGCAGAAGCATCGTGAAATCGGTATTTCCGGAAATGCCGCAAAATTCCATGTCGCCTGTCAGAATGATTGCAGCGACGGAAAGCAAAAGCAGCAGAATGCCCATGAACACTCCGAACAGATACTGTCCGATATTCCCTGTCAGCCCCATTGCAGAGAGTGGTTTTTTCTCGATCCATTTCCAATAGAGCAGTGCCGTCCCTGCCACAATGCCGAATCCATAATAGGTGATCAGCGTGATGGTCTGTGCATCAAGCATTTCTCCGGCAAAGATATTTTTCCCAAGTGCAAAATGCAGGAGAATGGCGATCCCCTCCGCCACACATAAGCCTGTGATATAACACAGCCAGAATGCAAGAATCTTTTTGAGTACGAACAGCACATCCGGCATATCCGTCCGGTTGTTGAAAGGACTGATCGCCTGCAGGTATTGTTTCCATTTTTTCATTGAGGTTTCCTCCCATCAGTTGATGGGTATATCGTAGCATATTCCTGCAAAAAGGTCTACCAATTTCCCCTTGCAATCCGTCAACGCACGCTGACAATTGTGTTAACATCCGTTGCAATGGCTATTTTCCGTAAAAAATCAGCACATCTCATTTTGATGGATTTTTCTCATTATAGCACAGTGGATCTGCAAAGTCAAGAAAAACCGGCGGCGGGTCGCCGCTGACATTTGCTGCCTTTTGCACTTGGTACAGGCGGTAACAAGAAAACCGCCCCTTTCGGAGCGGTTCTCAAAAATATCATTCGCTTAATCAGCCATTCAGACGAGCCTCGATCTTGTCGAGCTGTGCCAGCAGAGCCTCCGGAACACGGCCGCCCTTAGCAGCGATGTCCTCGGTGTAGTATCTGCGCATTTCAGCGATTTCCTGCTTCCACAGATCAGTGTCAACAGCCAGCAGCTTGTCCATGATCTCGGGAGTTACTTCATCCTCGATACCCTCAACATTGATGTCACCCTTCTTAGGCAGGTAACCGATTGCAGTTTCCTCTGCGTCTACATTGCCTTCGCATCTTTCGATGATCCAGTCCAGAACACGCATGTTGTCGCCGAAGCCCGGCCAGATGAAGTTGCCGTTTTCGTCCTGCTTAAACCAGTTTACGTTGAAGATCTTCGGAGCCTTGTCACCGAGCTTCTCGCCCATTTCGAGCCAGTGTGCCCAGTAGTCACCTACATTGTAACCAATGAACGGCTTCATAGCCATCGGGTCATGACGCAGAACGCCTACTGCACCAGCAGCTGCTGCTGTGGTCTCGGAGGATACTGCAGAACCCATGTAGGTACCGTGTGTCCAGTCGAAGGACTGGTATACCAGCGGAGTGGTGGATGCACGGCGACCGCCGAATACGATAGCGGATACCGGTACGCCCTGCGGATTGTCGAACTCAGGAGACAGGCAGGGGCAGTTCTTTGCCGGAGCTGTGAATCTGGAGTTCGGATGAGCGAGCTTGCCGCCCTCTGCGATGAATTCCGGACCATTTACCAGCTTGCCGGTCCACTCTGTTGCGTCAACAGGCGGATTCTTGTCGAGCTTCTCCCACCATACTGTGCCCTCTGCATTGTTCAGAGCAACGTTTGTGAAGATGGTGTCAGTCATTGTGGACTGCAGTGCATTCGGGTTGGAGTTCTCGTTTGTACCCGGAGCTACGCCGAAGAAGCCGTTCTCAGGATTGATTGCATAGAGTCTGCCGTCCGGACCGGGCTTGAGCCAAGCGATGTCGTCGCCGACTGTCCATACCTTGTAGCCCTTGTTTCTGTAGCCCTCCGGCGGGATGAGCATTGCGAGGTTGGTCTTGCCGCATGCAGACGGGAATGCAGCACATACATACTTGGTTTCGCCGTTCGGCTTCTCAACACCCAGGATCAGCATATGTTCAGCCATCCAGCCTTCGTTCTTGCCCTGGAAGGAAGCGATACGCAGAGCGAAGCACTTCTTGGACAGGATTACGTTACCGCCGTATGCGGAGTTGATGGACCAGATTGTGTTATCCTCCGGGAAGTGGCAGATGTATCTGTTCTCCGGATCAACCTGAGCCTTGGAGTGCAGACCACGAACGAAGTCGTTGGAGGTATCACCCAGCTTTGTGAAAGCGTCCTTGCCCATTCTTGTCATGATGTTCATGTTCAGAACAACATAGATGGAGTCAGTCAGCTCCACACCAACCTTGGAGATCGGAGAAGTTACCGGACCCATGGAATAGGGGATAACATACATTGTCTGACCCTTCATCACGCCATCGTACATGGGAGTCAGCTTTGCATACATTTCCTGCGGGTCGCACCAGTAGTTGGTCGGACCTGCATCCTGCTGTGTCTTGGTGCAGATGAAGGTTCTGTCCTCAACACGAGCAACGTCGTTCTCAGCTGTTCTGTGATACAGGCAGCCCGGGAGCTTGTCCTGATTCAGTACATACATCTTATTGGGATCGCCGTCCGGAAGAGAAGTGACTTCCTTTGTCAGCGCATCGAGCTGTTCCTTGGAACCATCGATCCATACTACCTTGTCCGGCTTGCAGAGGGCAACCATCTCGTCAACCCACTTGAGGACATTCTGATTGTTTGTCAGTGCCATTGGTAATTACCTCCTTGTTTTGCGGCAGTGTTCTGCCGTTCTGGTGACGAACTTTATCATCCGGAAAATTCCTTTAAAGTTCCTCATGATATATTATATCTGATTTTTGTGCAAATGTCAAGACTTTGGTTTGCATTAGCTTACAAAAAAGGCACACCATCCGGAGATAGGAAAGTGTGCCGATTTTTGAAAACGCCCAATTGTCACAGCTTCTGTGCAGATACCATCAGCTGGATGGCATTGTCAGATGACGGCGTGCCATCATCTGCGGCATAGGTTCCGCAGATCTGCATTCCGAGAGATGCATATATCTCTTTGATCTCCTGAAGGGTGTACAGCCGGATGGGATTCCCCTCTTCTATGATAGGTTCGGGCAGAGCCGTACCATAGGAAAAATCCAGCTGCCCGTAAAGCATGATCCTCGTTCTGCTGTTCCATTCAAAGCTTGAAAGCGTCAGGCATTTTCTGCCGGCTTCCCACATCCTGCATGGAAAATGGGTATCCGCATAGCTGGCGTTCATAATATCCATGAAATGCCTGCCGCCTTTTTTCAGTGCTTTTGCAATAACATGAAAAATTTTCAGATTTTCGGCATCATTCTCAAGATACCCGACCGCACCATCTGCCATACTGATCACCGCATCAAATTCATCCTCAAAACGCACATCACGGATGTCACAGCAAAGGAAACGGGCGTTCAACTGTTCACGTTCTGCCTGTTCGGACGCATAAGCGATATATGCCGGTGTGATGTCTACGCCCGTGACATCAAATCCGCGCCTTGCCAGCTCCAGCGAATGCCGCCCGAATCCGCAGGCCAGATCAAGGATCCTTTCCCCGCCCTGAAGCTTCAGTGTTTCGATCAGGAAATCCACCTGACGGGAGGTATCCTCCACCCACGATTGATCCTGAATATCCAGCGTCCAGATTTTGCGGTACCAGTCATTTTTCATTGGTTTCATGATATTTCTCCTTTGTCAGGCAGTTTATCCGGTTTCTTGTATTATTACTTCAAGACTGCCCCACCCCCTGCCCCCTCCCAGAGGGAGGGGGATTTGGGGCGGGGGCTGCGCCCCCGCGACCTGCCAAAGGCTATCTCCTTTTGCGGGTGGAGGCAGTCTTGGAGTACCAACCCCAGAAAAGAGTATCTATGTTTAATTGCCGGAGTAATAATAAGCTTTTTCGACAAACTGGGATATATTACCCCCGCTCCTCAAACGCTCTCCCGAACGACCCGATCTCAATAAGATTCCCCTCCGGATCGGCGATATAGCAGGTACGCTGTCCCCACGGTTCGGTTTCCGGTGCAAGTACGGAAATTGCACCCTTTTCAATGGCTCTGGCATACTCCGCATCGACCTCCTCAAAGGTATCCACATACAGGGCGATCTCGGTATGACCGTTCAGTCCTTTGACATACTGGTATTTCCGGCTGGTCATCTTTTCAAAATCCTGTCTGCCGTACAGCAGGAACAATGTGCCGTCCTTGACGAGGTACACATTGGAGGTATCCTCGCTCTCTTTGATCTCAAAGCCCAGCACATCCCGGTAGAACCGGATCATGCGCCCCATATCCTCCACAAAGATCCCAAAGCCGTCCAATCTCATCATGATCATGCTCCTTTCACAATATTGTCGGCTGCTCATACAGCTGACACTCTCACATTCTTCCCGAACTCCCCCTCTTTCCATTCCACATTCCCTGCGCGGAGGAAGACTGTGGTTTCCAGCTCGCCGGTGACCTTAACAGACGCGCCGGTCTTCAGGCATCCGACAAGGGCGGCATCGGCGGAGGTGCAGCGGATCGCAAGTCCCGGCACGGCGGAGGAACGCAGCGTCATAATGATGCGGCTGCCGGACCGCTTCCCGAACAAGCCCTTTTTTGTCTGCGTCCAGATCTGCAGCTGCTCCACGGTGAAGGTATCGGATACGCGGCGGCTGATGCGCAGTGTCCAGCCATTGTCGAAGCCGACGTTGTATTTGACCGCAAGCCGTTTCCGGAACTCCGCAAACTCGCCGGTGTCCATCTTCCTTGCGGCGGCGTTAAATTCGTTGCTGAGTGTACTGCACAGATCACAGAGCTTCTGCATGGTCATTGTATGTCCCTCCAAAATGCGTAATATCTGGGTAAATTATAGCATATTCGTCAGAAAATGTCAATCAAAAAACCGTACGGACAGCCGAAGCCGTCCGTGCATGGATAGTTGTTCGATTACTGTGCAAGATATTCGCTGATCGTCAGGTCTCCGCCTGCACCGGTGTAGGCGGCGTACATGAGGATGAGGGAGGCATCCTTGGCATCGAAGGTGCCGTCCTTGTTCAGGTCGGCAGCTTCGAGCTGCGCGGCGGTCAGACCGCTGTCTGCGCCCGTACCTGCTGCGGCTGCAGCGGTCAGGAGGAGGGCGGCATCGGAGGCATCCACATTCGCATCGGCGTTGAGGTTGCCGGATCCCATGGTCTGCCAAACTGTTTCATAGTGGATCACCGCAATCTCGAACGGTCTGCTTTCAAAATCCTCCAGAACCTCGATCTCCACCGCATTCCACTGCTCTTCCGTACCAGCATAATACACATCTGCAAGAGGGCAGCCGGAGAAGGCATAGCCATCAATCTTAGTCAGAGAAACAGGAAGATACACCGCTTCAAGCTTTGCGTTCTCAAATGCACTCCATTCGATTCCGGTCACGCCCTCTGGAATGGTCACAGTGGTCAGCCCCGTTTCAGCGAACGCGGACGAGCCGATGCTGGTCACGGTCGGCGGAAGCTCTACAGAGGTCAATGCACCACAGAAGCTGAACATAGAAACAGGAATTTCCTGCATACTGTTTGGCAGTGTCACAGAGGTCAGCTCCTGACATTCACCAAACATGCTGTTATCATTTGCTGTGATCGTTACGCTGTCCGGGATCACGATGGAAGTCAGACCGCTTGCACTGAATGCAGCTCTGCCGATGCTTGTCACGGAATCCGGAATGGTCAGGGAGCGCAGTGCTGTACAGCCATTGAAAGCGTCACTGCCGATCGAGGTAATGGTATCGGGGAGCTTCACTTCTGCAAGGCTTTCACAGCCATGAAAAAGGGAATCTGCAATTTCTGTCACAGAAGCGGGCAGCGCAATGGAGGTCAGACCCGTCCCAATAAAGGCACCCTGGAAGATCGTGGTCACACCGTCCGGAATGTTTAACGCAGTCAGTGCTTCACAGCCGCTGAACGCATACTGTCCGATGCTGGTCACGCCCTCGTGCATCTCCACCGTATCCAGATTATTAAAGTTGGCAAAGGCATAGTCGGCGATTTTTGTCACGCTTTTCGGGATAACAGCACTTTTCATATCGGGATTGCCGGAAATCAGCATATCATTGACGATAACGCAGTCTGCAGCTGCGCGTTTGGCGGTCATCCACGCGGTATCCTCAAAGGCTTCATAGCCGATGCGTTCCAGTGCTTTGGGGAATGTGATCTCTGCCAGATTTGCGCAGTCAAAAAACGCCTGTTTTCCGATACTCGTCACGCTGTCCGGGATGGTGATCGCGGTGATGTTCCGGCATCCGAGAAAGGCATGGTCAGCAATCACTGTTACGGGCAGCCCCTCAATTTCAGACGGGATCTCTGTCAGCTCCGCCTCCATGTCACACTGCATGATCTCCACATGATCGCCATAGCTGCGGTAGGTCAGCGAGCCGAGCGTTCCCTCGGTATAATCTGCCGATTCCTCCGCACTTGCGGTCAGGGGGAGCTGTGTCCGTGCTGCGGCGGGCATTACAGCGGTTCCTGTCAGGAGAGCACAGACGGTCAGTACGGCTGCAAATCTCATTTTTTTCATAATCGTTTTCCTTTCCTTGAAGTGGTGGTGTGTATGTGACACATGAAACAACTGCTTTTATTGTAATTTACGTTTCTGAAAAAGTCAAGGTATTTTACCCGTATCGTTTCACTTTTTGCCATCTGTCATAATATCCAACTCTGCGATTCGGCAGAATTTACAATTCCGGGGGAGGCTGATATGTTTCGCAGAAACATGCAAATCCATTTTTCTTTTTGGGTTGCCTAAACTGCCCCACCCCAGCCCCTCCCCAAGGGGAGGGGCTTTTATAGGAGGCGGCTGCGCCGCCTCCACCGCCAAAGGATATCGCCTTTTGAAACCGATTTTTGAAATTTGGTTTGCGTACTGCTGAAAATACTACGCTTGACAAATTCGCCGATTTGTGGCAAAATAGAAGTATCATTTGTAAACGGAGGAACCCCCATGCAGACCATCACCATCGGAAGCCACACATTTGACAGAACCGCCGCCCTTGCGCCCATGGCTGGGGTCGCGGATGCATCCTACCGACTGCTTGCCAAAGAACACGGCGCAGTGCTGCTGGTCAGCGAGATGATCTCCGCCAAGGGGCTTTGCTACGACAGCAGGGGCAGTGCGGAGCTTTGCCGCATCACGGACGAAGAACGCCCGATGGCTCTCCAGCTTTTCGGGAGCGAGCCGGAATTTATCGCGCGTGCGGTCTCCATGGTGCAGGAATACAAGCCGGATCTCATTGATCTGAATATGGGCTGTCCCGTGCCGAAGGTCGTCAATACCGGCGCAGGCTCTGCGCTGATGAAAACGCCGGAGCTGGCGGCAGAATGCGTCCGCGCGGCATTGCGGGAATCCTCCGTTCCGGTCACGGTGAAAATGCGCATCGGCTGGGATGAATCGCACATCAATGCGGCGGAGTTTGCCGGGGCAATGGAACATGCCGGCGCAGCGGCGATCACCGTACACGGCAGGACAAAAACGCAGATGTATGCCGGACATGCGGACTGGTCACAGATCGCCGCAGTGAAGCAGGCAGTTTCCGTGCCGGTCATCGGCAACGGCGACATCTGCTCGGCGCAGGATGCGGCGGCGATGTATGAGCAGACGGGCTGTGATCTTGTGGCTGTGGGGCGCGCGACCTATGGCAATCCGTGGATCTTCCGGGAGATCGATTCGCATTTCCGCGGACTCCCCTACACTCCGCCCACGCCGGAGGAACGCATGGAGATGATGCTGCGCCACATCCGGATGATCGTGGAGAGCAGCAAAAAGCCGCCGGAAATCGCCATCCGCGAGGCAAGAAAGCACGCTTCATGGTACATGACAGGCTACCATGGCGCGGCGGCATTCCGGGAACGCTGTTATCATCTTTCATCCTATGCCGAGGCACAGCGACTGGCAGAGGATTTCCTCAGCGTGAATCGCAGCGTCTGAAAATTGTCCGTTTTGTGCAAAATGACGGCTGTAATTGTACAACTTTAACAAATTCTCTCGTATCCCTTGCAGTTTTCCTGTGTTTGTGATATAATGATAAAAGAAATTCACGGGTGTACAGGGGGAATTGTGCAGCCGGATATGCAAAGGAGAGCAATAATTATGGCAGCAAAGATTTGTTACAATTGTCACAAGAAGCTGCACGGCAATGGTGTGAACTGCACGAACTGCGGTGCGCATCAGTGGCGCGAAGGCACTGACAAAATGGGCGTGGAACAGCTCAAGAGCCTTGCGGATGAGGAATTCCGTCAGGGCAAGCTGGGTACAACAGAAGCACACACACTGCATATGGATAAGGCGATGTTCCTGTATCGTCTGATCACAGAGCGCATTGACACAATGTCCTCCCGTCTGGAGACCATTGAACCGATGGAAAAGTGCATCCATATGCTGGATTATATCATCATGCAGGAGAGAAAGGCTGGCCTGTCCGGTGATGAGAACCGTCAGCTCCGCTACAGAGAGCTGATGAACAAGATTTCCAATATGAAGGAAAATCTGCTGCTTGAGCGCATTGAAAAGTCCCGCAAGGATGAGGAAACCACGGCTGAAAAGCCTGCCATCACCTCCGATAAGCTGGATGAGCTGGTGGATTATGCGATCTTTACTGTTTCCGAGATGGATGAGAACGGCTCATGGACGTTCCTCGGCAAGCCGAGAACCAAGAACTACATGATCAGCATGTTCAGCTTCCTGCGCGAGATCAAGGATCAGCTTCCCTCTCTGGAGCAGAAGGAGCGCGAGGTGCTGCTGCATGTGATGTTCCAGGTAGCGGACAGCTACGAAAAGGGTACCTATCCCTTCCCGCAGGATCCGACCCGCGCCATCGACTGGCACGAGGAGGCTTCCAGCAGAGGTCTGGTACTGTCCCAGCTGGCAATTGGTGATATTTACCTCAAGGGAAGCGGCGGTATGCGCTCCCAGCCCGAAAAGGCTCTGGTATGGTATGAGAAGGCACTGGAAAGCGACAGCTCCCCCAAGGTGAACGAGTACGCACAGGCTGCTATCGCACATATCCAGTCACTTGCGGAGTAATTACATTTTTTGAAATCTGTGAGAGCTGCTGCACGATGGTGCAGCAGCTCTCAGTTTGTAGAAAAAGTCTCTTTTCTGAGGGCAGCCTACCAAAACTGCCCCCACCCCTGCCCCCTCCCCGAGGGG
>JAZNKY010000120.1:0-22254 GCA_045578805.1 Oscillospiraceae bacterium | reverse complement strand
CTTGGGGTGCTAATCCCAGAAAAAAGTATCTATATGTAATTGTCAGAGTAATAATACCTTCAGTCTGTCGAAAAACCTTAATAGGTTTAAAGGGCTTTGCCCTTTGGCGGGTGGAGGGTACGGAGTACCCTCCAAATATAGCCCCTCCCCTCGGGGAGGGGTTGGGGTGGGGGCAGTTACAGGATGCCTATTCCTAAGAAAAAGGACTTTTTCTTCAAGCTGAATACCTTTTGTCTTCAAAAAAAGCCATATCAAGCCAAAAATCAACTTTTCAATATTTTTTTGAAAAAATTGAAAAAAACACTTGACAAACGAGATCGTTTGTGATATAATTATATATGTTGTGAGAAACAAACACGCTTCGCAGGCGGGTGTAGTTCAATGGTAGAATTCCAGCCTTCCAAGCTGGTTACGTGGGTTCGATTCCCATCACCCGCTCCATTATTTCATCCAATGCGGACGTAGTTTAGTGGTAGAGCATCAGCTTCCCAAGCTGAGAATGCGGGTTCGATTCCCGTCGTCCGCTCCACACAACCAAATTAAATATGCGCCTTTAACTCAGCTGGATAGAGTAACTGCCTTCTAAGCAGTAAGCCATTGGTTCGAGTCCAATAAGGCGCGCCAGATGGTGGGTATAGCGTAGCTGGTTAACGCGTCAGTTTGTGGCACTGAAGACCATCGGTTCGAATCCGATTATCCACCCTCCAGAAAAACCTCCGATGTGAAAGCATCGGGGGTTTTTATTATTTCCGGCAATAAGAACCTGTCCGAAGCAAGCAGTACAAAAAATCCCCCGGCGCACAGTCGCACCGGGGGAAGAGGATCACTGCATCCAGGCAGCTTGTCGGGAATTAGCAGCAGGGATTGCTGCAGGAATTGCTGCAGCCGCCGCCGTTCCAGTTGTTGTTGCCGCAGCCGCAGAACAGGAAGAACAGAATGATCAGTACGATAATCCAGCAGCAGTTGTTGTTACCACCATCAAAGCATCCACAGTTCATAAATCAAGCACTCCTTAAAAAATATCGTATTTGGAACGTTTCGCTCTCTTGAGCCGTTCCATATTACATACTATGACAGCCGCGCCAATGTGTGCGGATTTTTTTGTGGTTCCAGAATCAGACATATATTTCTCCCAGTTTGTGCTATACTATAGATACAGAAGCAATTACCATCATAATATAAAGGAGGCAGAACAGCTTGCCCAAAAACAGTGAACACTATGACATTGACCGATTTTCAGAGAGTGCGGTACTCTCATTGGATGCCGCCATGTACCTTGCCGGAGAACTGGGTCATACCTATGTCGGAACGGAGCATTATCTTCTCGGACTTATGCACCAGCAGCCCAATGCCGCCGCAGAGCTTCTTGCTGCGGCGGACATTACAGAGCCGATGCTCTACCAACAGATCGTCCGCACCATCGGCAGAGGAAACAAAACCTCCCCCGGCTACCGGTGTATGACACCGGCACTTCACCGCATGTTCCGGAAAGCCCAGCAGCTTGCGGATGACGGCGGCTGTGTAGAAACAGATACACAGTGGCTCCTGCTTGCCATCCTGCAGGATGAGAACTGCGCCGCCAGCCAGCTTCTGGAAGCCCTGCAGGCGGATATGGAAAGACTGTCCGCTGCATGTCTTGGTAAGCCGGATGTCAGGCACAAAACCCCCGCCGTTCCCACCGCCAAGGAGTTCCCGCATCTGTTCCGCTACGGCAAGCTCCTGACGCTCCCCGAAGCCCAGCAGGATCCCCTCATCGGCAGGGAGGAGGAGATCAGCCGCGTCCTTCAGATCCTGTCACGCCGCAGCAAGAATAACCCATGTCTGATCGGTGATCCCGGCGTGGGAAAAACTGCCATTGTCCAGGGCGTAGCGGAACGCTTCGCCAGGGGAGAGGTGCCATCCTCCCTGCAGGGCATGTTCATCTTTTCCCTTGATCTCGGCTCCCTGCTTGCCGGAGCCAAGTATCGCGGCGATTTTGAGGAGCGCGTCCGCGCCTGTGTGGACGAGGTCACCGCCAGCTGCAGGATCATTCTTTTTATTGATGAACTGCATACCATCGTCGGGGCAGGTGCGGCAGAGGGTGCCATTGACGCTGCCAATATGCTCAAGCCCCGCCTTGCCAGAGGGGATCTGCGCATCATCGGTGCCACCACACCGCCGGAATATCACAAATCCATTGAAAAGGACGGCGCACTGGCAAGACGCTTCCAGTCAGTGGAGATCCGTGAACCCACTCCCGATGAAACCTTCACCATTCTCCAGGGTCTGCGCGGGAGCTATGAGTCCTATCATGGAGTCACACTCACAGATGAGGTACTGCATACCTGCATCAGCCTGTCCGAGAAATATATCAGCGGCAAGAGCTTCCCCGATAAGGCGATCGACCTTATGGATGAAGCCTGTGCTCGTGCTGCTATGCGCAGTACCGGAAACAGCAGCAGCGAACCGCCCGCAGTCATACCGGAGGATGCTGCCGCCGTTGCCTCCGTCCGTACCGGTATTCCGCTCCGGCAGATGACCGCCGCGGAGCAGGAACGCCTGCTCCTGCTCCGGACGGAGCTTGCAAGGGAGATCATCGGGCATGATACCGTCATTGACCGCCTGGCAGATGCCGTCTGCCGTGCCGGCAGCGGCTTCCGTGATCTCCGTCGTCCGGTCGGTTCCTTCCTCCTGCTCGGTCCCACCGGTGTCGGCAAGACCGGACTTGTCCGCGCGCTGGCAAGATGCTTGCACGGCTCGGAGGATACCCTTCTGACAGTCGATATGTCCGAATATATGGAACCGCATTCCGCCGCCAAGCTCATCGGTGCACCGCCCGGTTATGCAGGCTATGAGGAGGAGACCCGCTTCTGTGAGCATCTGCGCCGCCGTCCATGCAGTGTCGTACTTTTTGACGAGATTGAGAAGGCGCATCCGGATGTCCTGCACATCCTCCTACAGATGCTGGAGGACGGTGTACTGACGGATGGCTCCGGCAGAAAGATCAGTCTGCGCAGCTGCATGATCTTCATGACCTCCAACCTCGGAATGCACGAAACCGCCACGCATGTCGGATTTTTACAGCGCACTGCAGAAACGGAGCAGGGGAATGCGCCGGAAGCCCTCCGCCGCGCCCTGCCGCCGGAGCTGCTCAACCGCATGGATGAGATCCTGACCTTTTCCCGCCTGAGCGCGGAAAGTCTTGCTGCCATTGCACGAAGACAGCTTTCCGAAGTGGCAGAACGCGCCGGACGCATGGGACTGACACTGCATTTCTCCGAAAATGCCGTGCAGGCAGCGGCATCCTGCCGGGAAACCCGCGAATACGGTGCGCGCCCCATCCGGCGTTTCATCATCCGCGAGGTAGAAAGCCCCCTCTCACGCATGTGGCTCAGAGGGGAGATTCATGCGGGCGATATTATCCATGTCACCGCCCAGAACGGCACCCTGCATTTCCTGACCGGTGCGGCGGTATAAATGAAATGGGAGGACTTTCTGCAGAGAGAGTCCTCCTTATTGCTGCCCCATATCGGATACGTCAAATTCTTTTCCAATTTTTTTGATATTTTTTACATTTTTAAGATTCCTTTAAGAAACCGGACGTATAATGAAAACAGTTGCAGAGGAAAAATACGTTCACCGTGCATGATGGAACGTACTCTGCAAGAGGACGGAATCCGATTAGTGATAAAGGAGCGATAATTATGAGAAAGCAAATTTTCAAGCGCAGTTTCGCAGGTCTGGTGGCAATTGGTACAATGTGTGCCGCAATGCCTGCATTCAACATCACCGCCGCACAGACACTCGCAGGTGACGTTGACCTCGACGGTGCCGTTTCCGTTGTCGATGTAGTCATGATGCAGAAGTACCTGTTTGGTAAGGCAAGCCTGTCTCAGAATGCATACGACAATGCAAATGTTGCAGCAGACAATGCTGTCAATGCATTCGACCTTGCAGTACTGAAGAAGATGGTAGTTTCCGATCCCATCAGCAATGAGGTTTCCATCTATCTGAGTGACAGCGGTATCCGCGTAGAGGGTGACGACAATAACGTAGTAGCCATCTCCGGCAAGACCGCAAAGATCACCGCATCCGGTCTGTATCATGTATACGGTGACATCACCGAGGGTCAGATCTATGTGGAAACAGCCACAACTGACGTATCCGATGTAGAGCTGGAGCTGAATGACGTTACCATGACAAACAGCACCATGTCCTGTATCTACACTTCCGCAGCATCCGGTTCTGAAAAGACCAAGATCACAGTCAACGGCACAAACACCCTGACTGATAATGCAGCAGCTGCATATGCAGAGAGCGGCGTGATCTACACCAATAATAAGCTGACCATCACAAAGTCCAGCACTGGTACACTGAATGTAAACTCCAGCATGAATACCGGTATCTACGCCGCAAAGAAGATGAACCTTAACGGCGGTACCATCGTTGTGAATACTGCTGACTTCTCCGATACTGCTGATGCTGATGCGATCGTAGCAGACAATGAGCTGGAGATCGAGGGCGCAACCATTGATATTGATTCTTCCGCAGACGGTCTGAAGTCCAAGGATGAGGGCGTATTCCTCATCAGCGGTGATGTGACTGTCAAGGCCGGCAACGATGCCGTACAGGGCGTAACAGAGATCACGATCTCCGGCGGTACTCTGAATGCAGGCGGCGACAGAGGCTTCCGTCTGGACGAGGCTGGCAAGCTGAACATTACCGGCGGTAAGGTACTCGCAACTGCAACCGATTATCAGGTAACAGGCGCAGGCGTGACCGTTGACCTCTCCGGCAGCACCCAGACCATCATGATGATGGATATGGCTGCAGAATGGACAAAGGACAATACAGTTGTCATCGGCAGCAATACCTACCAGCCGATCAAGAAGTACAGCTATGTTCTGGTTTCCGATGCAGCTCTCACCGCAAATGGTTCTTACAATGTATATGTCGGCGGCAGTCAGATGAACCACAGCACCGATGCTTCCGGTAACTTCCAGAATACCGCAGCAACCACACAGTATTACAGTGTAGCAGCAATGGGCAGCGGCACGACCCCGACAGGTGACAATACCGTTACTGAAGTTGTCTATAGCAACAGCAGTGTGACACTGTATAATGCAAGCGGCGCAGTGGTCAGCACTCCTACCAATGTAACTGCTTCCGGTGCAACAGTGACAGTCATTCAGCCCAGTGTGATCTCCGTCAGCGGTTCTTCCACATCCGGTCAGATGATCGTAGATGTTGATAAGACCACCTATTCCGACGGTGTTGTAGAACTGGATCTCGTTGGTCTGAATCTTTCCAACAGCACAACTTCTCCGATCTATGTTGCACAGATCGGCGATGAATGCCAGATCGTTGCAAAGAGCGGCAGCACAAACACCATCTCCGACGGTACCAGCTACACCAATGCAGACGGCGGCATGGGCGCGATCTATTCCTGTGATGACCTCAAGATCAAGGGCTCCGGCTCCCTGACAGTCAACGGCAATGCCGGTGACGGCATCGTTTCCAAGAATGACCTGAAGGTTTACAACGGCAGCATTACCGTTACCGCAGCAGATGACTGCATCAGAGGTAAGGACAGTGTAACAGTTGGTGATGTTGATGATACGGATTTCAGCACACTTGTACTGGATCTGACTTCCAAGGCAGGCGACGGCATCAAGTCCAATTGCCAGGATGCTTCTACAGCTGACAAGACCTATGGTCTGGTAGATGTGAACGGCGGTACAATTACAATTAACGCATATGGCGATGGCATCCAGGCAGCACAGGTACTGAATGTCAACGGTGGTACGCTTGACATCACAACGACCGGCAGCAAGGATTCCGGCAGTGCCAAGGGTCTGAAGGGCGGTCTGACAGATGATGAGACCGGTACAACCACAACAGGTGTTGTAAATGTAAACGGTGGATACATTGAGCTTAATACAAATGATGATGGTATCAATTCCAATGGTGATATCAATATGCTCGGCGGTAAGACACAGATTACTGTCAAGGGTACAACCTCTGGTTATCAGGGCCTCCATGCAGATGCTGCTGTAAACCTTGGTAGTGACGGCAAGGCAAATGTATATGATGACATGACGCTTGTGATCTATCAGGCATATGAAGGTATCGAAGCGATGAACATCTATCAGAAGAGTGGTACAACCATTGTTTCCACTACAGATGATGCCTACAATGTAGCAGGCGGTGCGGACAATTCCGGTTCCTCCGGTGGCTGGCCGGGTCAGGGCGGAACTTCCAGCAGTGGTGCGGGTACCCTCGCCATTTCCGGCGGTTTCTCCATTGTCAGCGTTGCCAGCGGTGACCATGACGGTTATGATTCCAACGGTTCTCTCACTATTTCCGGCGGTATCTGTGTCACAAACGGTCAGGACGCATTCGACTGTGACGGCGGCATCTCCTACACAGGCGGCGTTTATGTGAAGGATGTCGGCTCCCAGATGGGCGGCATGGGTGGCATGGGCGGCTCTTCTTCCATGACAGAATCCGTGAATGTTTCCACATCCGTAAGTGCCGGCACAAGAGTTACTCTCTGCGACGGCAGCGGTAATATCATCGTATCCTTCATTGCAGACAAGTCTTGCTCCAGTCTCGTAGCAGGCTGCACATCCTATAGTGGTGCATCCTTCTACACAGGCGGCACACTGAATGGTTCCACCTACTTCCAGGAGCTTGACCAGACACAGCTTGCAGCATACGGCGGTACACTGTCCGGCGGCACCGCAGTCAGCGGTTCTTCCAGCGGCAACCAGTGGGGCTGATAAGCAGCAGACATGCTGATTAAAATGCTTATTCCAATTTTCTCATAATTTCCCATACGGGGAGCATCGGCAGTCACCAGGACTGCCGATGCTTCATTTTTTTCAGGAATGAGATTCTCTTTAGCGGCGACGGAGACTTCCCAAGGGTTCAATGTCGTCAGTTTAACTGGGGGCAAGGGGGCGACAGCCCTCAAAAGGGGTTCCAAGGGGCTTTGCCCCTTGGGCGGTGGAGGCGGCGCAGCCGCCTCCTACAAAAGCCCCTCCCCCCGGGGAGGGGTTGGGGTGGGGGAATCTTTGCACAATTTTCCTAAAGTTGACGACATTGACGGGGGATCTTGTCGTACTACCCCAGAAAAAGTACCAATAGGCTCAATACAAAAACACAGCAAAAGGAACCACAGGATCAATTCCCATGGTTCCTTTATCAGCATATTATGACACATCTACAAGATCAATATAATCCCCGCCATACTGCGCAATATAGTCCTTTCTGCCCTGCAGGTCATCACCCAGCAGGAGATTGAACATATACACCATCTTCTCCGCATCCGCCGGCATCACCTTGATCAGACGGCGCGTGTCGGGGTTCATCGTGGTCAGCGACATCATCTCCGGTTCGTTCTCACCAAGACCCTTGGACCGCTGGATGGTATACTTCTGATCACCGATCTTGTTCAGAATATCGGACTTTTCCTTTTCTGTATACGCAAAATAGGTCTTGTCCTTCACATTGATCTCATACAGCGGTGATTCCGCAATGTACACATACCCCTCACGGATCAGTGTCGGTGTCAGACGGTACAGCATCGTCAGGATCAGCGTCCGGATCTGGAAGCCGTCCACGTCCGCATCGGTGCAGATGATGATCTTGTTCCAGCGCAGATTGTCCAGACTGAACTGCGCGATATTATTCGTATTCTTCAGCTTGACCTCCACACCGCAGCCGAGAACCTTCAGGAGATCTGTGATAATATCACTCTTGAAGATACGCGGATAGTCCGCCTTCAGACAGTTCAGGATCTTGCCGCGCACCGGAATGACCGCCTGAAATTCTGCGTCACGGGCAAGCTTTACCGCACCCAGCGCAGAGTCACCCTCCACGATGTATACCTCACGGCGCGTCACATCCTTCGTGCGGCAGTCCACGAATTTCTCCACCATATTTGCAAGGTCAATATTGCTCGTCAGGTTCTTCTTGATGCTCAGTCTTGTGCGCTCTGCACTCTCACGGCTGCGCTTGTTGATGAGCACCTGCTCTGCGATCCTGCTCGCCTCATCCGGCTTTTCAATGAAGTATACCTCCAGCTGATGCTTCAGAAAATCCGTCATTGCCTCCTGCACAAACTTATTGGTAATGGATTTCTTGGTCTGGTTCTCATAAGAGGTCTGCGTGGAGAACGAGGAGGAAACCAGCACCAGACAGTCTCGGATGTCCTCAAAGGTGATCTTGCCTTCGTTCTTATTGTATTTGTTATTCGCCTTCAGGTAGCCGTCGATCTTGGAGATGAACGCATTCTTCACCGCGCTGGCAGGGGAGCCGCCATGTTCCAGAAAGCTGGAATTGTGGTAGTATTCAATGCAGTTGACCTGATTGGAGAAGGTCATTGCCACTGAGAGCTTTACCTTGTAATCCGGCTTGTCCGCGCGGTCACGTCCCACGCGCTCACCGCTCCAGTACTGCACCGAGGTCATCGCCTTATCGCCCGTCATTTCTGTCACATAGTCGGAAATACCATTTTCATAGAGGTACTCCTTCTCCACGAAGGTACCGTCCGTCTGCTGGGAACGATAGAGGAACAGCAGGTTCGGATTGACCACCGCCTGTCTGCGGAGGGTATCATGGAAAAATTCATCCGGAACCAGAATATCTGTGAATACCTCCAGATCGGGCTTCCAGCGTGTTTTCGTGCCGGTCTGCTTCTTTTTATAGGGTTCCTTTTTCAGACCGCCGACATTCTCGCCCTTTTCAAAATGCAGGCTGTATTCAAAACCGTCACGATGGATGGTGACATCCATGAACTCAGAGGCAAACTGCGTTGCACACAGACCCAGACCATTCAGACCGAGGGAATAATTGTAGGCTTCCGCACCGTCATCATACTTGCCGCCCGCGTACAGCTCACAGTAGACCAGCTCCCAATTGAACCGCTGCTCATTGTTGTTATAATCCACAGGACAGCCGCGCCCGAAGTCCTCAACCTCGATCGTACCGTCATTGTACCGCGTGATAATGACCTTTGTACCATATCCGGAACGTGCCTCGTCAATGGAGTTGGAAATAATCTCAAAAATCGAATGTGCGCACCCATCCAGCCCATCCGAGCCGAAAATGACACCGGGACGCTTTCTTACCTTATCCGGACCTTTCAGCATCGTAATGCTGTCATTGCCGTATTCTTGTTTCTTTGCCATAAGCACTCTCTTTCTGTAATACTAATTCACTATCAAACTATTAAAATTGTTTGATGCAGTTTGTCAAAAAAACGATGGGTTCAAAGGACTTTGCCTTTGGCGGGTGGCGGGTACGCAGTACCCGCATTTCCGCGTACTATCTATCATAGCACATTTCGGAAAAAAAATCAAGTGGGAATGCTGTTTTTTTCAGGGAACAGAAAAAGCCGCTCATGCTTTTGCATGAACGGCTCTGCGTCCGGAATCATCACAGCACGCAACTGCTGCAGTCGATCTGATACGCACCCCGGAACCGCTTGCCCACCTTCTTCCAGCTGGAGAGATGATGCTTCAGCGGGATGCGCAGATTGATCTTTCTGCACTTTCCGAGCCAGTATTTCCGCTTGTTCTTGTCGCGCTTCACGCCCTTGCCCCAGCGATAGCAGTAGCCGAGCATGATGCACGCCATATCATCGCCAAGCTCTCCGGCACGTTCATAATACCGGATCGCCTGTGCATAGTCCTGCTCCACATGTACGCCGAAAAAGCAGAAATCGGCAAAGATCCGGTAGGCATGGGCATTGCCGAGCTGTGTGGCTTTGATGATCCATGCATAGGCAGTTTCAAAGCCGGCAAGCAGGTCCGCATGGGAGGCATAGGCTTTTTTGGCAAGGTAATGCTGTATGATCGAGAGCATGGCAATGGAAAAGCCCTGCTCCGCCGCACGCTGGTACCAGACCAGCGCGGTTTCAGCATCCTGAAAGCCATCCTCATACAGACAGCCCATTTTCCAAGCGGCAACAACATTCCCCTGTGTGTATGCCTTGCTCAGCCATTTGAGCTGCTCCTTGCGGTCTCCCCACGACTTTTGCAAATGATCCGCATAGGCAACCTGTGCATCTGAATCTCCCTTTTCGGCAAGCTTTTTGAGTTCTGTCGGAGTCATTGCTGCATAGTCGATAGGACTGTTGTTGAAATTTGTCATTTGAAAACCTCTCTCCAATTTTAATAACCAATGTACCAGAGCACTCCCATTTTCAGAAGCGCAAGGTCAAAGGCATTCACAGCATCATCCAAATTGATGTCCGCCAGAAGGTACTGATCCTCCGTGAAGCCCTCCAGTCCCAGCAGGTACTTCTGGAAGAGGATCACATCTGTAACAGTGTAATCATTGTCCATATCCAGATCCGCAAGCGGAATAATTTCAGGCTCCGGAATGCAGTTGCTGGTCGGATCCTCATAATCCGAATCGGGGTAGGAGGCAGGCGGATCAACACTGTACACATTCTCATACATCGTCTCCGCCCAGAGCTGGCGCATAGCCGCATAGCCCTCGCTGCTCGGATGCACGCCGTCACTGCTCAGATATTCCGGATTTTCCTTGAGGTAAGTGTAGAAATCCGGACCCTTTACAACACCGGGATATTCCTCATAGATCTTATGCACCATTGCATTGTAGTCGTCCAGATAGGTGTTCACACCGCTTTCCGTTGCATAGGGGATGGTCGGGAGAATGGGAGTCTTGCCCAGTGCCAGTACTGCCTCGACCATATATACTGTGTTCTCATAGTACTGCTGCGCACCGGTCTGGTTGCCCCATGCGTCATTGGTGCCATAGGCAATGCTCACAAATTCGCCGGGGAAGGTTTCCAGCCAGCGGTCAATATTGTTCCGTCCGTCCGTGGAGAAAATGCCGCCGATGCCGCCGTTTTCCTGTGCGGGATAATAGCTGCTGTCAATGGCATTCACAAGCTCTGCAAAGGGTGAACCATAGCAGTTCATCATGCCGCCCGCTGTAATGGAATCACCGAAGAAGATCCAGCTGTCAGTTGCTCCCTGCGGTGCATCATGTATGTCCATCTGCAGGCTGATGGAACCGCCCTCCTTGCCATCCGCTTCTGTAATTTTCATGCGTACCCAGCTGGCACCGTCCTCCAGATCCACCAGATGCTGGCGGGAATGCAGGGTATTGCCGGTCACGATCTCCACGACCTCCCAGCCGTCCTCCGGATAGGTACCGCCCGGCGCATCGTTGATCTCAATGGTATAGGCACTCGGTACACCGTTGGATGAGCCGCCGTTCAGGATACTCGGATCGTACTGACCGGTCGCATTATACCAGGCAAGGACGACCTGTGTCCGTTTGTCCTGCGAAATGCCGGAAAGATCATAGGCAAGATAGTCCGGTGCATTGCTGAACCAGAACGAGAAATAGTGTTCATCATTGGCGGCTGTCGCCTGTCCGCTGCCTGCATACACAGGACAGTTTCTGCTGATCACAGGACACGGTTCAACATACGCCGATGTCATACAAGGCAGCACAGCAGAACTGAACATGGCTGCGGACAGCAGAAATGCGGAAAGCTTTCGGATCATTTTTTTCATAGAACATTCCCCCTTAATTATATATGTACTTATATTATAGCATTTTTTTCATAATATAGCAAGGGATTCTGGAAATATTTACAATTTGCTGTCCGTGGATTTCCTTTTTATGCCGTATGCTTGACAAATCCGCTGAAATTCACTATAATGGAAATGTATCGGGGATTTTGGAGCATTGCAAGGAGTGGTATTTATGAGCAGCAAACAAAACAACATCCGAAAGCTCGTCTTTTCCGCATTGCTGGCGGCACTGACCTGTATCTGCACTATGGTGATCCAGATCCCTGTTCCGGCAACAGGCGGCTACATCAATCTTGGCGACAGTATCGTCCTGCTGTGTGCATGGTACATCGGCGGCGTATATGGTGCGGCGGCGGCTGGCATCGGTTCCATGCTGGCGGATATTTTCAGCGGCTATGTCTTCTATGCGCCCGCGACCTTCGTCATCAAGGCACTGATGGCAGTGGCGGCGTATCTGATTTTTCATAAGCTTCACGATCACCGCGGACAATATCTCGGTGCATTTGCGGCGGCAGTCATTCTGCTGATCGGCTATTTTACATTTGAATCCGCAGTTCTCAGCTTCGGAGCTGCAGCGGCAGCGATCCCAGCCAATCTGATCCAGGGCTTCACCGGATGCACCTGCGGTACAGTGCTGTCGCTGATGATGGAAAAAAATGCATTTCTGCGGAATATGCTCAACGGGAGGTCATAATATGGATTACAGACAGGCAAGGGAATATGTGGACAGCTTCAGCAGAAGCGGCAAGCCCATCACGGATCTGAGCCGTGCAGCGGCGTTGATGAATGCAGTCGGAAATCCGCAGGATTCTCTGCGCTTTCTTCATATCGCCGGCACGAACGGCAAGGGTTCAACTGCCGAATATCTTACCAACATTCTCAGAGCGTCCGGTTTCCGTACCGGTACACTCACATCCCCCTATATCCGCCATTACCGTGACCGCATCCGCCTGAACGGCGCGGATATTCCAAAGGACAGGTTCACAGAGATCTGCACATGGGTATCCGGACGGATCGGAGACATCCGCTGTTCCCAGTTTGAGATCACCATGGCGATCGCGCTTCTGTATTTCCAGCAGGAGGATGCGGATCTTGTGGTGCTGGAAACCGGCATTGGCGGACTGCTTGACTCTACAAACATTATCGCACCGCCCCTTGTGAGCATCATTACCTCTGTTTCGATGGATCACATGCAGGTACTTGGCGGAACGCTTGCAGAGATCGCGGCACAGAAAGCCGGTATTCTGAAAACCGGCAGTGAAGCAGTATTCGCCTGTGATTCCCGCCCGGAAGCGATGGAGGTCCTGACGCGGACAGCAGGGGAGAGGCAATGCCCCTATGTCATCCCCGACCAGGCGGAATGCCGGGTGGAGGAATGCGGCATCACCGGCAGCCGCTTCTGCTACCGCGGCGTTTCCTACACCCTGCGCATGGGCGGCAGACACCAGATCCACAATGCCCTGACAGTTCTGGAAACAGTGGAGATCCTGCGCAGAAAGGGTTATACTCTGCCGGAATCCGCTGTGCAGCAGGGGCTTGCGGAAACTGCCGTACCTGCAAGAGTGCAGGTGCTGCGGACGGATCCCATTGTCATTCTGGACGGCGGACACAACGCGGATGGCGTGGGTGCGCTTGTCCGTGCGCTGGATGAAAGCGGCGTGGAGAGCTGGATCGGCATCTGCGGTATGACGGATACGAAGGACAAGGACGCAGCGGCATTCCAGCTTGCACTTGTGCTGAATAAGGTGCTCTGTGTGGACGGTTTTGCACAGGGCGCAGTCCCGAAGGAGGAGCTGCAGGCTGCCTTTGTCCGCCAGCACGCCATGGCAGTCCCCATGGAGCTGAAGGATGCCCTGCCCTATGCCCTGAAGTGGGCAAAAGGCTCGCACGGCGCAGTGGTCATCTGCGGATCGCTGTATCTGGCGAACCACTACCTTGCGGAGGACAGCACATGGAATTTCTGATCGGTCTGCTTGTGATCCTCGTGCTTCTGCTGATCCTCGGCGTGGATGTGTTTCTCATCGTACAGGGCATCCTCTGGCTGATGGAGCTGGTTCTGGTGGTCATGATGCTGTTTTTCATCGTGAGCATCATATTTCTCCTGCTTGGAAAATGGCAGGATGCAGAATTTCAGCGTGTGGAAAAGGAAGGCAAGCTCGGACACGCCGTCTACAGGCTCAGCGGCACGGAGCAGAAGAATCTCTATCCTGCAGAGATCATCCTTTCCAAGTGGATCTACCGCCGGAAAAACGTCCGCGTCCGCATCTGGGAGCGCGGAAAGCGGCACATTCTGTTCGACCGTTACAGCATCCTGATCGCCGCCCTCGGACTCCCGCTCTCCGCCGCAGGTACCGTACTGCTTGGTGTTGTGCTTTGGTATATCCTGCATTGACAGCAAGAACCCGCCCTGAAATCCGGTATGCACCGGGATCGGGGCGGGTTCATATTGTTTCATACTATTACTCCAGCAATTAAATATAGATACTTTTTCTGAGGTCAGCACTCTAAAACTGCCCCCACCCCAACCCCTCCCCGAGGGGAGGGGCTATATATGGAGGGTGCTGCGCACCCTCCACCCGCCAAAGGCTATCGCCTTTTGAAACCAATTTTATCTATTAAAGTTTTGGGGATTAGTATCATATTTCATCGCAGCAGCCCAGCCGCCTCCGGAAACAGCTCCAGACTGCGTTTCAGGATGCCGTGACAATGGGCAATTGCTGTGCCGTAATTCGTCATAGGAACGCCCTGCTCTCCGGCAATTCCCTGACGGAACTGCACCTCCTTGGGCGGCAGCATACACGCACCGCAGTGGATCACAAGCGCATATTCTGACAGATCGCGCGGAAATTCCGTGCCGGAGGTCCAGTGAAATGCCGGCTCACAGCCCGCGTGTTTTTTTACCCAGTTCGGGAGCTTTACCGTGCCGATGTCATTGCACTGCCGGTGGTGAGTGCAGCCCTCGGAGATCAGCACTTTATCCCCATCCTTCAGGGAATCCAGAGCCGCCGCACCGCGCACGACCGTTTCTAAGTCACCTTTGTATCTTGCAAAGAGGATGGAAAACGAGGTCAGCGGAATGCTGTCCGGCACAAGCTTCGACACCCGTCCGAATGCCTGACTGTCCGTAATGACCATTTTCGGCGGGGCTGCAAGCTTTGCAAGCGTCTGCGCCACCTCCGTATCACGACAGCAGATCGGCATGGCTCCGCATTCGAGAGCTTCACGGATGACCTGCTGCTGCGGCAGGATGAGTCTGCCCTTCGGGGCGGATTCGTCAATGGGGATCACGAGTACCAGTACATCCCCCTCCGTGATGAGATCGGAGATCAACGGCTTTTTCGGTGCATCGGAACGCACCTGCTTTGCGATCAGCTCTTTCAGTTCAACAATGCCCGCGCCTGTTTTCGCGCTGATATAGATGTCATGAACGGAGGCAGCCTTTGGTACATCGAACAGATCGGACTTGTTATATGCCGTAATATAGGGGATCTTCCGCTTCTGAAATTCTTCAGTCAGCCGTTCATCCTCCGGTGTTTTTCCGACTGTGCCGTCAACGACCAGCACCGCAATATCCGTTTTGGCAAGGACGGCAAGGGATTTTTCCACACGGAGATTTCCCAGATCGCCCTCATCATCAATACCGGCGGTATCCACGATCATGACAGGACCAAGCGGCAGAAGCTCCATTGCCTTATAAACGGGGTCAGTAGTCGTACCCTTCACATCGGAAACGACGGAAAGGGACTGCCCGGTAACGGCGTTCACCACGCTCGATTTTCCGGCATTGCGCCTGCCGAAAAAGGAGATATGAAGGCGTTCGGAGGTGGGGGTGTTGTTCAGACTCATGAGGATCACTCCTTATTTCAAAGATAGTTCCATTTCCAGACAATCCCACACACCGACCGGCATTTCATACTGCTCCGTGTCGCCGACAGCGCGAAAGCCTGCGGATTCGTAGCATTTTCTGGCTGTGGGGTTGTTCGCAAACACGCCGAGCGTGATTTTGGATGCTCCAAGCTGCTTTGCATATTCAATTGCAAGGCGGAGCATCCGGATGCCGTTGCCCTTTCCGCGCAGTGCGGGATCGAGTATAATGAAGCCAAAGCGAACCGTGGCGGTGTCCGAAGCGTCCGGATAGCGGATCAGCAGGTGTCCGACAGGCGTTTCCTGCTCATCCGTCATCGTCAGCGGCAGAAAGTGCGGATTTCCCAGCATCGGCGCATAGTGTTCATGGAGGTCATGGGGTGCGAGGGGAAATTTCCCGATCCTGTCCGCAGACCATTGGTACAGACTTATTTCATCGCTGATCCAGCTGCTGATGGCGGCGGAATCGCTTGGCTGATAGGGGCGCAGGTGCATGGTATACCTCCTCATGATTATTCATAGATTTTCCCCATGTAAAGTATCTTTGCAAAAGTACGATAATCGGGCTTATTCCAGTCAATATCGTTTTCCGGACAGTCAGAAAATTCCTTTGCCCAGCTTAATGCTGATTCCAGAAAATCCGGAATACTGCGGTTTTGCCATTCTTCCGAATGTTCTGTAAAATCATTCTGAAGAAGCCGGAGAAAATACAGAAAATCCTCTTTTGTGTCAATGGATGCGATGATTTCGGGAAAGTGTTTGTCTTGGTTCATGATAAACTCCTTATTCAATCGGCTCTTTCCAGAATCCGCCCATATGAAAATTCTCATTGCCAAGCGGATTTGCAGTCAAGCGGAACATCACGCATCCATCCGGACAGACGATGGTTTTGGTGTATTTCCCATCGCCGCCCAGATTCTGGAGATCTCCGCCGCTTCGGACTGCTTCCATCAGCGGATAGAGCATCATCATGGTTTTGCTGCAGATGCCGCAGCCGTCCGCATTCACAGGACAGCCGTAGGTACAGCGGTACATGTCACCAATCTCCTCACCGTTGCGGCAGTAGTGCTCCGTATGGTCTCCTTGCAGAAAACCTGTGACTTCTATCTCAAATTCATATTCTTCATTGTACCATTTCTTCATAGAAAGAACCTCTGCTTAGAACCTAAAATCCCTGCTACCATCCGCAATCTTATCCAGTCTCTCCACCACAATATCACGCACCTTGTCGCTCTTGATATTGGCAAGCTCTTTCTGGATCAGTGCTTCGCCGATCGCCTTGGTTTCGGGAGATGCGTAGTCCTCCAGATATTCCTTCAGTGTCATCAATGCATTCGGATGGCAGCAGTTCTGGATCTGCTTGGTCTTGCAAAGCTGCATGAAGCGGTCGCCGGTTCTGCCCTCACGGTAGCAGGCAGTGCAGAAGGACGGGATATAACCCAGCTGCATCAGCCAGTTGACTACCTCATCCAGTGTACGGTTGTCAGATACGTCGAACTGTGCGGAGTTCTCTTCCTCCGGCTCCGGTTCGCTGTAGCCGCCCACGCTCGTCTTGGAACCGCCGCTGATCTGGGAAACGCCGAGGTGCAGTACGCGCTCACGGCAAGCCTTGGATTCACGGGTGGAAACGATCATGCCGGTATAGGGCACGGCAACACGGATGCAGGCGCAGATCTTTGCGAAAATATCATCGCTGATGCCGTTGTCGAAATCATCGGGATCAATATCATCCGCACGGCGCAGACGAGGAACACTGATGGTATGCGGACCCACGCCGAAACGTGCCTCCAGATGCTCTGCGTGCATGAGGATGCCCGCAAATTCATAGCGGTAATGCTCCAGACCGAACAGCACACCCAGACCCACATCATCAATACCGCCCTCCATGGCTCTGTCATGAGCTTCAGTGTGGTATGCGTAGTTGTGTTTCGGGCCTGTCGGATGGAGCTGCTCATAGCTTTCCTTGTGGTAGGTCTCCTGGAACAGGATGTAGGTACCGATACCGGCATCGGCAAGCTTTTTGTAATTCTCAACCGTCGTTGCAGCGATATTCACATTGACACGGCGGATCGCACCGTTCTTGTGCTGGATGCTGTAGATGGTCTCGATGCTCTCCAGAATGTACTCAATGGGATTGTTCACCGGATCTTCGCCCGCTTCAATGGCAAGACGCTTGTGACCCATATCCTGCAGGGCGATGACTTCCTTCCTGATCTCCTCCTGTGTCAGCTTCTTGCGGCAGATGTTCTTATTCTTCATGTGGTAGGGGCAGTAGGTGCAGCCATTCACGCAGTAGTTGGAGAGGTAGAGGGGCGCAAACATGACAATACGGTTGCCGTAGAAATCTTTCTTGATCTGTTCAGCCAGTGCGCAGACTTCGGCGTTCAGATCCTCCTCCTCGCAGACAAGCAGGACGGTCGCATCACGATGGTTCAGACCCTTGAGTTCCTTTGCCTTTTCGATAATGGACTTGATCAGTTCCCTGTCATTTTTGTGTGCCTCGGCATAGGCGAGGGTATCTTCAATTTCTTCATGGCAGATAAATTCTTCTGCTTTGCTGGATTTCGGATCGTACATAGTAAATTCCTCCTGATAAAAAAATGTCCGAACGCTGTCGGACACGGCTCTTATACATGGGCAGCAAAACAGAACCCATACTTCAGGGGGCTTGCTGATTTGCAGAGTGACTTTCACCGCATGTACAGATTTGGTGTCAGACGCTTGTGGGTTTCGAACGCTTCCCCGTCAGCATTGCTTTCAGGTCAGCTTCTATAATAAGTATAGCATATTTTGCGAGGAAAGTCAACAGAAAAATCCGCCCTCCGATTCCAGAAGGCGGATCAGAAACGATTATACAACCGGCAGTTCTGTCACGATACCGATCGTAAACTTCAGGATCAGGAGCGCATCAGCCGCGGTCGGTACCTTATCCAGATTGACATCTGCATTGGCAGCTGCCGCATCCGAAAGCGGATCGCCGGACAGCAGATTTTTATTCAGCGTCAGAACATCCAGAATGTCCACCGCACCGTCACAGTTGACATCACCATAGTCCGCAGTATCCACGGAACCCGAAGCGGTTGTATCGCTTGACTCTGTGGAAGTCGCGGATTCCGTGGGCGTATCCGTTTCCGTGGGGGTCACGGGCGCACTGCCGTAGTATTCAGAAACCGTAATACCGTTTGCACCGAGCGGGATCTGGTGGTCAAGTCCGATGAAAGTACCGTCCTCCGTCTGCCAGAGGGAGGGGAGTACGAAATTGTACTTTTCCTCATCCCATGTACCGAAGTTGTCATATACCAGACCGCCGGTATCACCGGAGTTTTCATTGAAGCACCAGAATGTGTGGTGAATGCGGTGTTCGATCATGAAATCACGCAGGTAGCCCATCCATGCACGGTTCTTGCCGTCCGTGTCGTGTTCTTCATCAAGGAAGCCGCCCCATTCGCCCATGAACAGCGGAGCCATACCTGTATCCTGAATGAAGAACCAGTTGTCATACCAGCAGTCCGCCAGCAGGGTCTCCTGTGTGAAGCCGTCATAGAACCATGTCTGTTCCCATACCAGAGGACCGTAGTCGTGGGGAGAATATACCAACTGGTCCTGATGCTCGCCGAGGTCGATCGGGTAATCCTTTGCGCCGCGGAAATTGCCGCCCCACCAAGTATGATGATAATAGCTGTAGGGGTATCTGGAATAGTCGATATTCTGGGAAGTCCAGTCCGCACCCTCCTCAAACTTCGGGTACACCTCCGTGCCTTCGACCATGATCAGCAGCTCCGGGTTCTGCTCCAGTACTGCCGCTGCCGCACATTCTGCGGCGTATTTCCAGTTGGTCGGATCGGTGGAATCATCCCATTTTGCCATCAGATTCGGCGTATCCGCTGTACCGTGCGGCTCGTTTTTCAGGTCAATGGCAATAATGGTATCATCATCCTTATAGTATTCCGCAAACCACGAAAGTCCCTCGATCCAGTCCTCCGTGCTGTAGGCATCCGTATACCAGAGACTTACCTGATGACCTGCGGATGCGGTTTCTGCGCAGTGAACGTCCATCAGGATCTTGATACCCAGCTCTCTGCACCATTCCACAGCCTGATTCCAGATGTCAAAGCTGTACATAATGGTGCCGCCCTCCACACCTTCAAGGGTCAGCTCCGGATTGGAGTATTCATTGACCTTGGGCGTTGCCGGATCGGGATCGCCGTTCTTCCACTGCAGAAGCAGCTGTGTGGACATCGGCACACGCAGGATGTTGAAACCGTGATCTGCAATTTCCGTCAGCATTTCGTGCATATTTCTCGACCATACGCCATCGAATACCTGACTGCCGACATTGTAGCCGAACCAGTTGCAGCCGGTCAGCCACACAGGATTGCCGTTCATATCCACGATCTCGGCATTTTCATTCACATGCAGCCAGTCGTCATGGTACTCATCCGGCGCGGCATTCGCAGCCTTTTCCGTCGCTGCCACAGCAGCGGCAGGTGAACCGACCGACATTACACCAGCGATCACAGCGGGTAGAAGATTTCTCGTCAGCCATTTTCTTTTCATATCAATTTCCCCTCTTACTTTCAATTTACGGCAGAGCAGCGCAGTTCCTGCCGCATTTCTACTATAATCATAGCACAAATTGTTTGCAGTGTCAATGATTTTTTAAATATTTTATCAGTATATACAGAGTGTACAAAACAGCCGCCCGAACCAAAGCCGGGCGGCTGTATAAAGAGAGAGGATCAAGCGTTAAGCAATGCTGTACTTTTCGCGGTAGAGCTTGTAGGATTTCTTGAAGTCCTCATTGCCATCGCGCATTTCGCGCAGGGACTCATGGAGATTCAGATTCTCAGAAGCCATATCAATCACACAGCCTGCAATATTGGAGCAGTGATCGGAGGTACGCTCCAGGTTGGTCAGAAGATCGGACCAGATAAAGCCGGCAATGATGGTGCAGTCACCCTGCTGCAGACGCTGGATATGTCTGGAGCGGAGCTTCTCACGCAGCTTGTCGATGACCTCCTCCAGCGGTTCTACCTTTGCAGCGGCCTCCAGATCGTTGTTGAGGAATGCCGCAAGTGCCAGATCGGTGATCTCCTGCACCGCGCCGCACATTACAGTCAGCTCCTTGACAGCTGCCGGTGTGAGCTGGATATTCTTCTCACGCATTTCCTCTGCGGATTCCAGAATGTTGACGCTGTGGTCGGAGATACGCTCAAAGTCGCCGATGATCTTCAGGAGCTTTGCAGCTTCTTCGCTGTCTGCAACAGAGATCTGATGGGAGCTGAGCTTAACGAGATAAGTATTGAGCAGATCCTCGTACTGGTCGCTCTTTTCTTCATTCTCACGGATGGAAGCGGCAAGCTCTGGCGTATAGCCGGAGAGTACCTTCAGGCTGTCGCCGAGTGCGCTTGCAGCAAAATTTGCCAGATCAGCGGCACGATGCGCACACTGTTCGAGCGCGATGGGCGGAGTCACCAGCAGACGCTCGTCGAGAAGGGGAGTTTCTTCTTCCTTCTTGTCCTCCGGAACAAGCTTGTAAACCAGCTTCTCCAGCAGACCGGACATCGGGAGAAGGATGGCGGTACATGTCACATTGAAGATGGAGTGGCATACTGCAATGCCCATATAGGTTGCAGATTCATCGAGAATCACGGGTTTGAGCACTGCGGATACGATTGTGAAAACGGTGAGCAGGATCACTGTACCAATAATATTGAAGAAGAGATGCACAAATGCTGCACGTCTTGCGTTTTTATTAGTGCCAACAGAAGAGAGAAGTGCTGTGACACATGTGCCGATATTCTGACCCATGATGATCGGAACTGCCGCACCGAAGGAAACCTGTCCTGTGCTTGCGAGTGCCTGCAGAATGCCAACGGACGCAGAGCTGGACTGGATGATGCCCGTCAGGACTGCACCGGCAACGACACCAAGAATCGGATTCTTGAACATGATGAAAAGCTCCTGGAACTGCGGTACATCACGCAGACCGGAAACTGCATCGGACATGGCATCCATGCCGAACATCAGAGTTGCAAAACCGAGGAAGATCGTGCCGATTTCCTTTTTCTTGTCACTTTTGCTGAACATATGCAGACCAATACCGATCAGCGCAAGAACGGGAGTGAAAGAGGTGGGTTTAAGAAGCTGTATAAACACATTGCTGCTCTCAATGCCGCCAAGGCTGAGAAGCCATGCGGTCACGGTCGTACCGATGTTTGCGCCCATGATTACATTGATTGCCTGCTTCAGGGTCATCAGACCAGAGTTGACAAAGCCGACTACCATAACAGTGGTCGCAGAGGAACTCTGGATCACACCGGTTACAGCAAGACCGGTCAGCAGACCTGCCATCTTGTTGGTAGTGAGCTTTTCGAGGAGTGTGCGGAGCTTGCTTCCCGCACTGCGTTCGAGTGCGTCGCCCATGAGGTTCATGCCGAAGAGAAACAGGCACAGACCGCCGATCAAGGCTAAAACGTCAAAAATATCCATAGTCACTTTCCTTTCTTTTCAACACACTTGTCCTGTGTGTCGTATTATGACGCTTTTTAGTTTACCATCTGTACATCAAATCTAACAGCATGAAAATGTAAAATCCTCGTAAAATTTCATCCGGAAACCACCTAATATCAAGGATTTCTGAATTTTTTTCAATAAAAATCCCGCCTCCGTTCAGGAGACGGGAAATTTCTATTAGAGCCTGTTCACATAAAATGAATATGCAGATTTTCGAGCATAAATTTTACGCAGGCAAGGCAAAAAATCGCAGGCATACTGACGTATGTCAAGATTTTTTAACGCAGACTGCGTGAAATTTTGCCGAAAAGATGCG
>JAZNKY010000119.1:0-31433 GCA_045578805.1 Oscillospiraceae bacterium | reverse complement strand
AAATGCTATTACGCTTCGGCAATTAAATATAGATACTTTTTTCTTGGGTCAGCACTCCAAGACTGCCTCCACCTCACCGGTGCCGTCCCCTCTGTCACTTCGTGCCGTCTCCCCAACCCCTCCCCGAGGCGAGGGGCTATTAGGTGGCGGTGCTGCAAAAGGATATCGCCTTTTGAATCTATTATTGACCTTTAATTGCCGGAATAATAATGACAACAACTACAGCCTATGTCTTTTATGCTCCCAAAACTCCCGCCACTGCGTACAGTATATCCTAATCTGGTTTCTAATACTATATTACATCATATAACGCATTTTGTCAAGTGGTTCTTAAAAAAATATTATGAATTTTTTAGCCGGAAATTCTGGACAAGCTGACAAAAAGATGGTATAATAGCTATGAGAAGACCCTACACAGAGAAACGGAGGTACAGTATGCATTACAATAAGGAAAATTTCAGCAGCTATTACCACGAAATGTCCGCGCTCCTGCGGAAATTCCAGCTTCCCACATGGGAGGAATTTCCGGACATCGAGCTGTATATGGATCAGATGACCCTGCTGATCAACCGCTATCTTGCCATCGGCAGCGGGGAGGAGGAAAAGACTGTGACCGCCTCCATGATCAATAATTATGTCAAAATGCGCGTCATGCCGCCGCCCGTAAAGAAAAAATACAGCCGCGCCCACCTCGCCTATCTTGTGGTGATCTGCTCGCTGAAGGACGCGCTGGGCATCTCTGCCATTCAGAAAATGTTCCCGCCCGATCTGGAAGGGGACATGCTGCGGGAACGCTATAATTCCTTCGTGATGAACCAGCAGAAGGCGTTCCATTTTGTCGCGGACAATATCGACAGCGTGGCACTGCCGCTGCTTGAAGAACAGGAGCGCGTTTCCGACCGTATCTACGATCTGGTCACACAGGTCAGCGTCTGCGCCGGCATTACCAAAACACTCGCAGAACGCTTTATCAGCAAGCAGGAGTACGATACACCGGCGGAATAATACAAAATGATATTGCAGCGGAATCACAACAATGTTGCATTGGCTAACACTGTGCCGGGAATATTGCATTTCCTGAGAAAATGTGGTATACTATAGTGAGATGTATTTGCATTTCTCTGCAAAAACGGCAAACGCAGAAAAGGAAAGGGAGACCTATGGAAAAACGTTATATTTATGCGGATCATGCGGCAACCACCGCAGTATCTCCGGAGGTACTGGAGGAAATGCTGCCGTATTTCACGGAGCATTACGGCAATGCTTCCAGTATCTATAAAATGGGCAGAGAGTCCCACGCGGCTCTGAACAACGCCCGCGAGCGCGTCGCAGCCTGTCTTGGTGCGCAGACGAATGAGATCTATTTCACTGCCGGCGGCTCCGAGTCGGACAACTGGGCGATCAAGGGTACCTGTGACCGTCTGGCGGCACAGGGCAAGAAGCATATCATTACCAGCGTATTCGAGCATCATGCGGTACTGCATACCTGCGAATATCTGGAAAAGCACGGCTTTGAGGTGACCTATCTTCCCGTCAGTGCGGATGGTCTGATCGATCCCGCAGACGTGGAAAAGGCGATCCGTGAGGATACCGCCCTTGTGACCATCATGTATGCGAATAACGAAATCGGTACCATCCAGCCCATTGCTGAGATCGGTGCGATCTGCAAGGCGCACAAGGTGCTGTTCCACACCGATGCCGTGCAGGCAGTGGGCAATGTGGAGATCGACGTGAAAGCGCAGAATATTGATATGCTCTCGCTCTCCGGTCATAAGTTCCATGCGCCCAAGGGCGTGGGTGCGCTGTATGTAAGAAGAGGCATCATCCTGCCGAATCTGGTGCATGGCGGCGGACAGGAATCCGGCAGAAGAGCCGGAACAGAGAATGTTGCCGGCATCATGGGCATGGCAAAGGCTCTGGAAATTGCAACAGCGGATATTCCCGGCAAGATCGCAAAGCTCACACCTCTGCGGGACAAGCTGATCGACGGCATTCTCAAGCTTCCGCAGACAAGATTGAACGGCAGCCGTGAACAGCGTCTGTGCGGCAATGTAAACGTGTCCATTGTGGGCATTGAGGGCGAGAGCCTGCTGCTGATGATGGATTATCATGGCGTGTGTGCATCCTCCGGCTCTGCATGTACTTCCGGTTCCCTCGATCCCTCCCATGTACTGCTGTCACTGGGTCTGAAGCATGAGGTAGCACATGGTTCTCTGCGTCTGAGCTTCGACAGAGATTTCACAGAGGAAGATGTGGACTATATTCTCGAAGTGATTCCGCAGGTCGTAAACCGCCTGCGTGAGATGTCCCCGATGTGGGAAAAAATGTGCAAGGAAGGCACCAGTTTGGTATAAGTAAATAGGTTTCAAAAGGCGAAGCCTTTGGCGGGTCGCGGGGGCGCAGCCCCCGCTCCAAATTCCCCTCCCAGAGGGAGGGGCAGGGGATTTTCAGAAGCTCCCAAGAATAAAAAACAAGCAATACACAGGAGGCAAGGAATTATGATTTACAGCGAAAAGGTAATGGACCATTTCACCAACCCCCGCAATGTGGGCGAAATTGAAAACGCAGACGGCATCGGCGAGGTAGGCAATGCCAAGTGCGGCGATATTATGAAGATGTACCTGAAGATCGACGGCAATGTGATCACGGATGTGAAATTCAAGACCTTCGGCTGCGGTGCGGCGGTGGCAACCTCCTCCATGGCAACGGAGCTGATCATGGGCAAGACCATTGACGAGGCACTCCAGCTGACCAACAAGGCAGTTATGGAAGCTCTCGACGGACTTCCGGCAGTGAAGGTACACTGCTCCGTACTCGCAGAGCAGGCGATCAAGTCCGCACTGTGGAACTACTACGAGAAGCAGGGTGTAGATCCGGAGCCGATCATCGGCAAGGTACCGGATTGTGAGGATTGCCACTAAGGCGCGGAGTCCGCGCTGACGATTCGCGTTTGTGAAGTGTTCTGTCAGGGAAAATCCCTGTTTCGCGAGAGAAGCACTGCAGCTGCATGACGCTTGCAGGCAGAGCGTCATGGCTATTGGGGGAATCGGTTTTAGAAAGGAACGGCTGAAAATGCTGTTCCTTTTTGATTTTTGCAAAACGGATTGACATTTGCGTGATATTGTGGTAGAATGATAATTAGAAACTCAAAAACAGCTGATTTTGAGCTTCTAAATTCCGCTGACTTGAAAATAATTTCAAAACTTGCATATTTTATATTCGTATACCCATATTAAAGAGTGAGGTGAACCATATGCAGAAAAAAAGACTGGATAAATTGTTCTATGGTGATCGTGAGACCTATGAGCAGGAGTACCGGAAGCGTTTTGATGATCCGGACACCTATCATCTGCCCATTCAGATCGGGGAACAGCCTGCGTTTTTTTATGTGACTCCGCAGATGCTGAATCAAGTTGCATCTATTGAGCGTCTGGATAGGGAGGTTGTTTTTCTTTGTGAGAGCAAAAAAAATAGCTTGCCCGATGTTGCAATTATGCAGTTTATCAAACGAAGCTTGTATGACGAGATACAGCAGACAAACGGCATTGAAGGCGTACACAGCACACAACGTGATATTGATGCTGTCTTACAGAATCCCAATAAAAAGCAGCGATTTCAGGGAATCGTCCGTAAGTATCAGCGATTGAGCGAGGACGAGTGCATTCCACTGGAAACCAGTCAGGACATCCGGAATCTGTATGATGAACTTTTTTCTGATGAGATTGCTTTCATGGATGAAAAAGATCTGCCGGATGGCGAGATTTTCCGCAAAGGCACAGTCGGTGTGCATTCCGCAGCGGACAAGAAGATCCATTCCGGTCTGTATCCAGAAAGTAAGATCATCGACACGATGGATCATGCACTGCGGTTCCTGAATGATGATTCCGTGGATATTCTTATCCGTATCGCTGTGTTCCATTATCTGTTCGGTTATATTCACCCGTTCTATGATGGAAACGGACGTACCAGCCGATTCATCAGTAGTTATCTCCTGTCACAGTATCTGCATCCTTTGATGGGTTATCGGATTTCGTACACCATTAAGGCAAATATCAATCAATATTACAAAGCCTTTAAAATCTGCAATGATCTCAGAAATAAAGGCGATTTGACACCTTTTATTGAGATGTTTCTGGAAATTGTAGAATCAGCGGAGCGAAACCTTCTGGAAGCCTTGGAGAAAAGACGTAAAAAATTGCATTTTTATCGTGACCGGATTTTATGTTTGCCAACTGGTGATATGGATAAAAATAAAATAAAAAAACTGCAACAGCTGTATTATGTGCTGATACAGGTGGCTCTTTTTTTAGATGATGGCATTTCAAGAAGTGAATTACAGGATCATATTGATGTTTCTGCAAACACCCTTTCCGTCATGCTTTCTCATATTCCCGAACAGATGCTTTTGAAAAAAAGAGAGGGACGAAAGGATTACTATATGCTTGATCTCGATGCCGTGGATGCTTATTTGCTGAGTATAGAAAACTGATTTGAACTGCCGCACCCCTGCGGCAGTTTTTCTTCCCCCCCTTGCATTCCCCCTCAAAATAGAGTATAATAAAAAGGAACAAAAAACCAGAAAGGAAGATTTCCCCATGCAGCACCTCCTCCGCTTTCTCAAGTCCTACCGGAAGGAACTGATCCTTGGACCGTTTTTCAAGCTGCTCGAAGCTGTCTTTGAGCTGATCGTTCCCGTGGTCATGGCAAAGATCATTGACAACGGCATTGCACAGAATGATGCCGCCTATGTCGGCAAAATGTGCGGACTCATCGTTCTGCTCGGCGTGTGTGGTCTGGGTTTTGCGCTGACCTGCCAGTATTTCGCCGCAAAATGTGCATTCGGCTTCGGCACCGATCTGCGATCGGCACTCTACCGGCACATCAACACCCTCTCCCATACCGAGATCGACCGTTTCGGCACATCGACTCTCATCAACCGCATCACCTCCGATGTCACCTCCGCGCAGACCGGCGTGAATATGTTCATCCGCCTTGCCGTGCGTGCACCGTTCCTCATCATCGGTGCGATCGTGATGGCTCTGCTCATTGATGTGAAGCTCTCTCTCATTTTCCTCATCATTGCGCCCATTGTCGGCATCCTGCTCTATCTCGTCATGACCCGCACCGTCCCCATGTACCGCAGAAATCAGCAGAAGCTCGATGCCATTGCAAGGCATACGGGAGAAAACCTTGACGGTATGCGCGTGATCCGTGCGTTCAGCCGCCAGAAGCAGGAAAAGGATGAATTTGCGCAGGAATGCGCCGATCTTGAACAGAGTATGCTCGCCGTCGGCAGAATTTCCGCCATCCTCAATCCCCTGACCTTCATGATCATGAACCTCGGTATCGTTGCCGTGATCTGGTTCGGGGGTATGCAGATCAACACCGGCAGCCTCTCACAGGGTGACCTGACTGCATTTGCCAACTACATGACCCAGATCCTTCTTGCCATGGTCGTGATGGCAAACCTCATCGTCATTCTCACCAAGGCGCAGGCATCCGCACTCCGTGTGCATGATGTCCTCAGTACTCCTTCTACCATGACGGAGGGAACAGCACAGCCCGACCAGAATGCAGAGGAAGCGATCGTGTTCTCCCATGTCGATTTTGCCTATGCCGGCGCGGGTGACAATTCCCTCGATGACATCAGCTTCACGCTGAAAAAAGGACAGACCCTCGGCATCATCGGCGGTACGGGCAGCGGCAAATCCACCCTTGCAAATCTCATTCCCCGGTTCTATGATGCGAAAAACGGCGAAGTCCGTGTATTCGGAAAGCCCGTGCAGGCGTATGACACTAAGGCTCTGCGCAGACTGATCGGCGTTGTGCCGCAGAAGGCAGTGCTGTTTTCCGGCACAATCGCGGAAAACCTCCGCTGGGCGGATGCAGAAGCGGACGAAGAACGGATGCAGAATGCCATGGAGATCGCACAGGCGGCGGAATTTGTCGGTAAGCTCCAGTATGGTGTGAACACCCACCTTGTACAGGGCGGCAGAAACCTCTCCGGCGGTCAGAAACAGCGTCTGACCATCGCGCGTGCGCTGACCGGACAGCCCGCTATCCTCATTCTGGATGACAGTATGAGTGCGCTCGACTATGCCACCGATCTTGCACTCCGGACGGCTCTGAAAGAGCAGTGTGCGGATATGACGACCATCATGATCTCCCAGCGTGCAACCTCCCTCATGGATGCTGACCTCATCCTTGTGATGGATGACGGCAGATGTGTCGGACAGGGTACCCATGAGGAGCTGCTGGAACATTGCGAAGAATACCGGGAAATTTACAATTCCCAGATGTCTTAAAGGAGGGCAGTGCTATGAAACAGACCATTCTCCGTATTCTGAATTACTGCCGCCCCTACAGACGGTATCTGATCCTGACCATCCTCTGTACCCTCGTCAGCGTCAGCCTTTCCCTGCTCGTCCCCATCCTGATCGGCGAGGCGGTGGACTGCGCGGTCGGTGCGGGCAATGTGGATTTTGACGGACTCGCCAGAATCGCAGTTATCCTTGCCGCGGCAGTCCTTGTCAGCGGTGTGTTCCAGTGGATTGCGGGGCTGTTCATCAACCGCCTTGCCTTCGGCACGATCCGCGATCTGCGCACGGAGATGACCGCAAAGCTCGAAGAAGTGCCGCTCCGCTACATCGACGGCAACGCCAGGGGCGACCTCATTGCCCGCGTGATCCCGGATATCGAGATCATCTCCGACGGCTTATTACAAGGCTTTGCACAGCTCTTTACGGGCGTTGTGACTATCATAGGAACACTCCTGTTCATGCTGACGCTCAATGTCAAAATTACCATCATTGTTGTACTCATGACCCCGCTCTCCCTCTTTGCGGCGGCAAAAATCACCTCGCTCTCCCATTCCTCCTTCCAGCGGCAGTCCGCACTGCGCGGCGAAATGGGCGGTCTGACGGAGGAGATGATCGGCGGTCAGAAGGTCGTCAAGGCATTTGCCTACGAAGCCCGTGCCGAGGAACGCTTTGAGAAGCTCAATCGGGAACTGGGGGCGGCGAGTCTGAAGGCAACCTTCTTTGCCTCCATGAGCAACCCCACCACACGCTTTGTCAACGGTCTGATCTATGCCGCAGTCGGCACGGTCGGCGCACTGGGCGCGATCGGTGTACTGCCGTGGGTCGGCGTGATGAGTGTCGGCAGGCTGGCAAGCTTCCTGTCCTACTCGAACCAGTATACCAAGCCCTTTAACGAGATCTCCGGCGTTGTGGCAGAATTACAGAACGCCGTATCCTGCGCACAGCGCGTCTTTGAGGTGCTGGACACCCCCTCCGAGCCGGATGACAGCCATCTGAAAAGCGTCACAGAATGCAGCGGCGAGCTTGCCTTTGATGATGTGCATTTCTCCTATGTACCCGAAAAGCCCCTGATCCGCAATTTCAGCATGAAGGCACACGCCGGACAGCGCATTGCGATCGTCGGTCCGACCGGATGCGGCAAATCCACCATCATCAACCTCCTCCTGCGTTTCTACGAGGTAGAGCGCGGCAGCATCACGCTTGACGGCAAGCCCACCACGGAGCTGACCCGCGGCAGTCTGCGCAGCCAGTTCGGCATGGTTCTGCAGGAAACCTGGATTTTCACCGGTACAGTGGCAGAAAACATCGCCTACGGCAAGCCGGAGGCAAGCCGTGAGGAGATCGAGGCAGCAGCAAAGGCGGCATATGCCCACGGCTTCATCAAGCGTCTGCCGGAGGGATATGATACGGTCATTTCGGACAGCAGCGGACTCTCCCAGGGACAGAAGCAGCTTTTGTGCATTGCGCGCATCATGCTCACAAGCCCACCCATGCTGATCCTGGACGAAGCGACCAGCAGCATTGACATCCGCACGGAACAGCGTATCCAGAAGGCATTTGAACGGCTCATGCAGGGCAAGACAAGCTTCATCATCGCGCACAGACTTTCCACCATCCGCAGTGCAGACCATATTCTCGTCATGCGTGACGGCAACATTATCGAGCAGGGCAGCCATGATGTCCTGATGCAGCAGGGCGGCTTCTATGCGAAGCTTTATAAAAGTCAGTTTGCGACATAAGAAAAAGCTCCCGGAAATGGGAGCTTTTTTGCATTTATTTTGTTTTCCGTTTTTTCCAGCATGTCCCGATCACAAACGATGTCACATCTGCCAGGATCGACCCAATGCGCAGGATCAGCACGAACAGCAGCACCTCGCGTTCGTACTCCGCGCCGCACATCATCAGCATGACCGATTCGCGGATACCGATGCCGCCCGGTGCGCCGGGGGTGATAAAGCCCACGATCCAGGCAAAAATAAACGCCCCCGTCAGCGTCATGAGCATGGACGCATCCTCCATGCCGCCGAAGACCAGCATGAGTGTCACCGCATACAGCGCGGCAAACAGGAGATTATGCAGGAGGTAGTAGAGAATGCCCCGCAGCAGCTGCGGACGGTTCTCCGAGGCGAGAGCCTTTGCGTAGCGTGACAGATAGGCACGGCATTTCTCGCGGAATTTCACTGCCAGAACGCCTGCCAGCACTGCCAGCGCGGCAATGCCGATGCAGCCGATGAGCAGGAAGGTCTTCCAGTACACTGCCATCAGCTCCGCAATGGCACCGCCGAGCAGGATGACTGCCAGCAGTCCTGCCGATGCCACACAGCACAGAATGTCCAGAATGGTCGCACAAGCCACATCCACATGGCTGATCTGCATATCCGCCGCAAGCTGGTTGCGCCCGATGTACTGGAACACATTGCCGGGGACGTACTTGTAGAGATTCGAGCGTGTGAAAACGGGCATTGCCTTGGAAAAGGGGATCTTCTTTCCCGAAAGCGACCGCGTGAACACCAGCCACGGATAGGTGCTGATAACGATGATGAACGTCTGCACAAGGTAGGCGATCACTAAAGCCGCCAGAATGCGCGGCTGTGTGAACTGCGAGGGATCAATGTCCATATCCGCAAACTTTTTGACCAGAAAGACCACTGCTGCCAGAACCAGCAGATGTCCGGCGAGCTTGACTGCCTTTTTGATCCATCCCTTATTCATCCGCATCCTCCGGCGCACAGTCCGCCTTGCGTACTCTGTACTGGATGTCCTCCAGGAGCTTCCGGTTTGCCGCGATGGTATCACCGAGCAGACCGATGGTGATGGTCTGGAAGCCCATCATAATCAGGATCGCCGTGAGGATCAGGGACTGGACATGTCCATCACCGTCGCCCATTGCGAAGTATACAAGGAAGCGCACACCCAGAATACCGCCCAGCAGGAGCAGGATCGCACCGATGGAGCTGAAGAATTTCAGGGGCTTGTACATGACAAAGGAGCGCGTAATGACTGCAGCGGAACGCTTCATATACCGCCACATGCTGGAGAACAGGCGGGAGGGGCGTGTTTCCGCATTCGTGCGGATCGGCACGGAGGTCATTGCCATCTTGTTGTGACCTGCCTGAATGATGGTTTCAAGTGTGTAGGTGTACTCATTTACCACATTCAGCCGCAGTGCCGCATCCCTCGTATAGGCACGGAAGCCGCTGGGTGCGTCGGGAATGTCGGAATTGGAAGCCACGCGCACGACCCAGCTGCCCAGATGCTGGAATTTCTTCTTCTTCCAGGAGAAATGCTCCGTCTGGTCAATGGGCCGCTCACCAATGACAATATCCGCCTTTTCATCCAGGATCGGGCGCACGAGCTTTTCAATGTCCGCGCCGCAGTACTGGTTATCCGCGTCTGTGTTGACGATGATGTCAGCGCCCAGATGCAGACAGGCATCCAGACCTGCCATAAAGCCCTTGGCAAGCCCCTTGTTGCGCTTGAACGAAACGATGTGATGGAAGCCCAGCTCCCGCGCCTTCTGCACGGTGTTGTCCTTACTGCCGTCATTGATGATGAGATATTCGATGGTATCAATACCGTCAATCTGCCGGGGCAGGTCATTGTAAGCAAGCTCCAGCGTTTCTTCTTCATTATAACAGGGAATCTGAATGATCAGTTTCATGTGGTGTTCCTTTCTGCACGGCGACCGTGCGGTTGATTGTTGAGGGAAGTATCAGCTTTAGGAAAGTGGTGCAAAGATTACCCCACCCCCTGCCCCCTCCCCGAGGGGTGGGGGGATCAGGGCGGGGGCTGCGCCCCCGCGACCCGCCATAGGCTATCGCCTTTTGAAACCTTCTTTAGGCTGTTGCCATTGGTTTATGGGGTAGCATCGTACTTTCCGATCATCACCATATCCTCCGTCTCCCAGAACTGATAAGAGAATGGGATGAAATCCCCCGTATGATTCAGGTCGTCTTCGGAATGCTCACTTGCATCACGGTACAGCAGCGTGAAATCCTCCTCCGGCAGCTCGTCATTGGTCACATACAGCACACTGCCGTATTCTGCGGAAAGTCTTGCCAGCTGTGCGGAGACATCCTCTTCCTGCGGGAAAACTGCCGCATTCGTCATGGCA
The DNA here is from genome assembly GCA_045578805.1 of Oscillospiraceae bacterium. Taxonomy (GTDB): domain Bacteria; phylum Bacillota; class Clostridia; order Oscillospirales; family Ruminococcaceae; genus UBA3855. Next base: position 20,999 of record JAZNKY010000119.1, on the reverse strand, counting down.
TCCAGTGGCAGCCACAGGCACTGCATGTGATCCTTGTCGATCACGATGCATTCCGCATCCTCCGCCGTATCTGCCGCATCCATGAGTACCTCCCATTCCAGACGGCTGTCATCCTTGCTGTACATGAGGAACAGATCATACGGCATCACAAAGCAAAGTCCCAGAGCCGCCGCAGGGATCAGGAGCTTCTTTCCGAACCGGTCAAGCGTCAGCACGGCAAATACCGCCGCGATCGGAACGAACGGCGCAAGATACCTTGCATAATAGTAGTAGTACTGGATCTCATACCGCAGGAATGCGGAATAGACCAGAATGCAGTAGAAGAACATCAGGAATACCACAAGCCGCGCATTGTTCCGCGCATAGAGCTTCGGCTGGATGCAGCCCGCAATGAGCGCGAGCGGACAGAGAATAAGCCCTGCATTGCCGATGAAGCCGAGCAGCGTCAGGTGGCTTGCTGTTTCCCATGTATCGTATTTCGTAAATGCCTTCAGAATGATGAACAGCACCGGCATAAGCAGCAGAAGCAGCAGGAAGATGCGGAATCCCTTGCTTTTTCCGGCGCGGTGATTCCAGTTCTGCATGATGTAGAATTTCTTGCTTGTATGCGATACCACCCAGATAAATCCCGCACATGCCAGCAGAGCTGCAAAGCATACCGCAATGACCACAGAAGTGATATTACCGACGTTGATGCCTGCTACAAACACCTGGCGGTAATTGTTCATCGTGTAGACCGGCTGAATATGGCGCATTCCGAGGTAGCTCGCCAGATAGCCGACCACCGTCACCGGCATCAGCACAGCAAACTGCTTCTGACGGGTAAAGAAGTACATGCCGCCGTAGACCATCAGGAACAGCGGTACCATGGTGTAGAACGACACATGGAAGCACCCGAATACCGCCGCGGGCAGAATGGACAGCCACCGTTCATTCCGGTTTGCTCTGTCCGTCATGATGTAGAGGAAGAACGCCATCAGCACCGCCAGGAACATCTCTGTGAGGGATGCCTTGGATACCCAGATCACAATGGGCGCAAATGCCGTGCAGAGTGCTGCAATGATGCAGGAGCTGCGCCTGAGCCGCAGATTCCGGCAGATGCAGTATACAAGGAAGATGAGGCAGAGATAGAAGATGGTTTCCACATCCGCCATGTGTTCGATGCCGAACAGCTCACCCCACATTGCCAGAATTGCCGAATGTGTGGGGATCCCGTGGATCATGCCGGATGCCGCGCCGACCGACCGGTCATATACAGTTTCCGGATACTCTTCCGGCGGTATGTCATAGCCGCCCAGCTTGTGGCTGACGTACATGGAGAAATTCTCCTGTTCTTCCGCCGTATCCAGCGTGTCAAATTCTTCGAGATTCTTCTGCCGTTCATTGTCCCCATGCAGAAACAGGATCGCCTGCGTCTGGTATACGCCCTGATCCTGCCCCATACCGAAAAACTCATTTTTCTGCAAAGTAAACGGCAGTGCCAGCAGGCAGATGCACAGGGGAATCAGCACCGGCTTCAGGGAAAGATCGCACCGGAACAGCCCCTTGACAGCAAAAGGTTTGGGCGTTCGTGCGACGATCACCGCACCTAGTACCGCCGTATCCAGCGCAAGGGTCAGGCAGACTGCGCGGAACAGGGAATACCAGTCGATGAGAAAAAGCGCGAAGCACGCGAAAATATGGGAGCAGAAAAACCAGATCACGCCGATCACGGCGGATTCGATCATATTCCGCTTTCTGTACCAGATCACACCCGTCAGCACGGAGAGGATCACGGCAGCGGAAAAAATCACTGCATAGCTGTTCATTCTGCCACCCCTTCGATCATGGTGCGGAATTTCTCCATGATAACATTCCAGTCGTAGTATCTGTCGATATAGGAACGGGCATTCTCACACATCGCCGCATATTCTGCCGGATGGGAGAGCAGATAGTCCACGATTCCCTCAAATTCGAGATAATCATAATAATACAGCCCCGCATTGCTTTTCAGGCAGTGTCCCTTGAGTACCTCGCAGACACCGTTGACAATGACCGGCACATGCAGAGCCATTGCCTCCAGTACGGAGATGGACAGGCTTTCAAATTTCGAGGGCAGCACCAGAGCCTTTGCGCCCGAAATGCCGTCGAATTTATCCTCCTCGCTCACAAAGCCGAGGCTGATGATGTCGCCGTGGCGCGGGATCATGCAGGCGGGCTTGCCCATGAGGACGAGCCGCAGGCGGCTCTCGGGATGGCGGCTCTTGTATTCGAGGAAATACTGGAACATGCGCGGGCAGTCCTTTCCCTCGTCGATTCTGCCGACATAGATGAGGTAGTCATCCGTGATGCCGTATTTCTCGCGGAATCTCGCCGCGTCCGGTTCACCGGGGATCTCCACGCCCGTTCCCATCACATCACAGGGAATGGCTTGCGTATGGAACAGGTTCTGTACCAGCTCCTTTTCCTCGTCCGTGAGGAAAATATAGGATTTCGGGAGCGTGAACAGATTTTCATATGTCTTGAAATGGATGAACGGTTCTTCGTGCGCAGTCGGGATGAAGATGGCTTTCTGTGCAACTTCGGGCATTCCCTTGACCGTCAGATAATAGAGATAAGTCACGAAGATGAATGCGTCATAGTCATCCTTGTGTGCGCGGATATAGTCGATTGCCGCCGGGCAGTAGGGACCCTGTTTTTCAAACCAGACCGCTTCCTTCTGCAGATCGGGCTTGCCGTCCGCAAGCTGCTGCAGATACGCGCCGTTGCAGTCGTTGAAATCCTTTGCACGGGGATGCTCCACCGGGAACCGCAGGACGCGCACGCCGTTGATCGTTTCCTCGTCAGCGGAATAATGATTTTCCCAGGTAGTATATTCAAGTGCCTTGGTGGTGATGACATCCACCTGATAATGCGGGGTCAGCCGTTCGGCGATGAGTCTTGTATAATACTCCGACCCGCCATTGACTTCCAGCCCATAACGCTGGTTGATGAATGCGATTTTTTTCATACTGATTTACCTTTCAGTGGTATGGTGTACTTTGGGGAAAGTACAGCAAAGACTGCCCACCTCACCGGTGCCGTCCCCTCTGACACTTCGTGCCGTCTCCCCACCCCGTGGGGAGCAACCCCCTGCCCCCTCCAAAAGGGAGGGGGATTAGGGCGGGGGAATCTTTGCACAACTTTCCCAAAGTTCTCACTATTCCCCCGAAATCCCCTCAAAGAAATCAAGATACTTCCTCGTGATCACACCCCAGTCAAAATGCTCCCGCACATATGCGCCGCCGTTTTCGCCCATGATACGGGCGGTCTCCGGATGCTCCAGGATGTAATTCACACAGCCCTCAAATTCAAAATAATCCGCAAAATACAAGCCGCCATTCGATTCCTGCGCAAAATTCTTCGTCACTGCACAGGCATCATGCACAAGCACCGGTCTGCCGCACAGCCAGCTCTCCATGATGACCAGCGAAAAGCTCTCGTTCTTCGACGGCTGGCACAGAAGCTCCGCCGCCGCGCAGGCATCATATTTATCCTGCGCATCCACAAAGCCTAGATCATGCACTGCATCACGGATGTCCGCCGGGATCTCCAGAGAACCGCCGCCGATCAACACAAGCTGCAGGTCGGTGTCATGCCGCTTTCTGTACTCCGAAAAGTATTGCAGAAGCGTGGGGACATTCTTGCCCACATCTTTTCTGCCAGCGTAGAGCAGGAACGGCTTTTCCATGTGGAATTTCTTCCGGAAACGCTCCGCATCTCCGGAAATCGACGTATCCATGCCGATTCCCATCAGGATCTGCCGGACGTTCGTTTCACTGAAACCATACAGCCGTTCCGCAAGCTCCATTTCCGGTCTTGCATTGTAGACCATGCCTGCCGCCTGCCGGAACACCTCCCGGAACCGCTGAAAATAGGCATATCCCTCATCGTGAAAGCAGGGGATCAGCACTGCCTTTTCGGGTGCCGCCTGTACGCCGTAATAGGTTGTACCGAACATGTAGGGGATGTATACAAAAACCGAATATTCGTCCTTATGCATCCGGATGTAGTTGTAAAGCTCCGGACTGTTCACCATCTCGCGGAGGAAAATATCCTCCTCCTCCAGCGTAATGGGCTGCTTCTGGATGAGCTTCAGGTTCACCGCATCAAAGGCGGCTGTATCACGCTTTCTGACCGGAAATCTCCGGATGGGAATACCGCTTTTCAACACGGATACACCGGGCTTGTGGAAATTCACACTCCAGTCAGAGCCAAATTCCTTGACACAGGTCGTCAGAATCTCCACCGGCGCGCCGGATCCGTGCAGATGTGCAGAAACCTCCCGCAGCTCCATCTCCGCGCCGCCGGGGATATTGTCGTCAAACCAGGGGGCAACAAATGCGATCGTCTTCATCACTTGCTCCCTCCGTTCATAAAACCGTGAAGCTGCGCAATGAACAGCTCGCGTATCTTCTCGTACCGGAAATCTGCAAGCCGCTTGTTCTGTCCGTCAATGACCTGCTTCTGCAAGGCTTCATCTGTCACAAGGCGGTCGATCATCATCGCCGCTTCCAGGGGATCATTGTCCTTCAGCAGAATGCCGCTGCCGCCGAGGGTGTACGCGATCGCGCTCGTATCATAAGCAATGACCGGTACCTCAAAGAACATCGCCTCCACCAGCGGCACACAGAAGCCCTCATGCTCACTCATGCACAGGAACACATCCGCCGCGCGGTAATATGCCAGAATTTCAGCGAATTTGATATGTCCTGTGAAGATCACATCCGGCAGCTCCAGAGCCTGCACATAGGTCTGCAGACGCTCGTAATAATTCTCCATCCCCTGGTACGAGCCGACAAAGATCAGACGGGATTTCGGGTTGAGCTTCTTATAGTGGTAGAATGTCCGGATGACATTTTCCTGCTTCTTGTTCGGCGCGATCCTGCCGACAAAGACGATATTCGTCCAGCCGTCCTGCGTGAATCTGTGCAGAATGGCTTCATCCGGTTTCTTCTCATAATCCTCGAACGGAATGAGGATGGGACGCACATCAATGGGGCAGGTGTAGCCGAAATCCCGCAGATTCTGCTTGTTGAACTCGGAATCCGCCATGCAGTATTCCACCTGATCCGCAAGATGCTTCACGCCCTCCAGACCGTATTCCGTGAGGGATGCCGCCGCGGTGTTGTAGGGTACAAAAAATTCCGGCGGGGTGATATTGTGGTAGATCATGAACTTCCGGCAGGGGTAGCTTTCCAGCGAAAAGCTCAGATCCGTGCCGGTGGATTTGTGGTAGATGATGATGTCATCCTGTTTGAGATCCTTTAGCTTCTGCACATGCTGTGCAAGGGCTTTCGGCAGGCGCGAATCAATATTTTCCGCATAAATACCCGTATCATAGCCCATATCCGCGATGACATCCCGCAGTGCAATGGTGTCGTTGCTGACCGCATCGCCAAAGGAAAGCGTTGTCAGGAGCTGTACGATCCGCATATCAGCCCTGCTTTCCGATGCGTGAACGCAGAGCCGCGTTTTCCTGCTGGAGTGCAGAAATGCGCAGAGCCATCTGCTTCTGGTTCAGCTCCAGCACCTCCAGGCGGCGGAGCAGTTCCTTGGTGTCCTCGCCCTGATCGGCTGTGCAGGACTGCTGTACAGCGTTGAGTACGCGCACAGTATTGGCATTGAAATTGTTCTGGTCATTCACGATCGGCTCAATGTAGAATTTCACCAGCTTGCGGATGACCTTCTTGATGAAGACAAAGAGCGCGTTCCCGCCCAGCGGCTTGTAGGGCTGGACATTGTAGTGACCGTTAAGGTAGACCATTGCATTTCTGACCTCCTCGGAATCGAGGGAACAGCCGCTGACGGCATCGCCGGGCTTCTGGTAGGGAACATCCTCAAAGCTCAGCATATCGGAGGAAAGACCTTTTTCCTTGATCTCCTGCCGGATGCCGTGCATAATTTCTTCTATGTTAATGGTTTTGTTGTCCATGGTCGGGTTCCTTTCAATTTGTTTTTCTATAGGGATGGTTTATTGAAAACTTTCCCCACCCCAACCCCTCCCCGAGGGGAGGGGCTTTTATAGGAGGCGGCTGCGCCGCCTCCACCGCCAAAGGGGCTTCGCCCCTTTGAACCCCTTTTTGGGGGCTGCTGCCCCCTTTCCCCCTTTCGGGAGGAAATGTGCCTTTATCATTACTTCACAGCGATAACCGCATAATCCTGACTGCCGAACAGAATGCTGGAAACCTTCTGCATCGTATCATTAAATTCTGTGTCTGCGGTTTTCAGCTCCGGAATTGTCACATCCGGTCTGCTCTGCTCCGGATAGAGGATCTCAATTTTTGTGAAGCCCGCCTTTTCAAGGAAATACTGCATCGTCAGCGGATGCACGGGCTTCTGGTGGGAGGGATCAATGTAGAACGCCCCCGTATAGATCGCAAGCGAGGTCGGATTCGGCGTTTCGATGACGATGCACCCGCCGTCCGTGAGCTTTTCGTATGCCGTATTGCAAAGCGCGGTGATCTGCTCCGTTTTCAGATGCTCCACGACCTGCCCGACGAAAATGCCGTCCACGCTGTCAAGCCCTGCAAGATGCGCGATGCCGTCGCCGCATTCCGCTGAAAGCCCCTGCATCCGGCAGTAGTCCGCATACGGCTCGTACACATCCACACCATGCGCCGGGATTCCCTCGTCATGCAGGAGCGAGAGAAATTCCCCTCGCCCGCAGCCGATGTCCAGCACATTCTGCTTGCCCTGAAAATAGGGAAGATAGATCCGCTGGGCTTCCTTGATATGGGCAATGCTGCCGCGGAAATGGTTCTCAAAATCGAAATAGTCGATCGTGTCATAGTCGGAATCCTGCACCTGTACCGCGGATGCGCTGCCGGAGGTCTGCACCAGTACAGACGTGTTTTGCCGGCGTTCCAGTCCTGCAAGCTTCACCTTGCAGAGTGCGCTGTCACTCTGCAGAGCTTCAAGCTGTGCATTGTTGCCGCGCATGTTGATGTTGAGAGCTTCCAGATTCTGCCGGAGTGCACCCTCTGCGGAGAGCTGCTCCTGCAAAAGCTGCAGCTGTGCCTGCAAGCCGGCATTTGTCTGCTCTGCGGCATCCAACCGGAGCTGGAGCGCGTGCTTTTCCTGTGCCGCTTCTGCACGGAATGCCTTCAGTTCCTGCATGAGATGTGCAGTAAGCTCCTCTTGCCGCATATCCGCCGCAGTAAGCTCCTTCTGCTGCTCCTGCATTTCCTGCCGGAGCGTATCCGTATCCAGCTGTGCTGCCTGCAATCCGGCAAGCATACCGGCAAACAGGCGTTTGGTCAGCTTTCCGCGTATGCCGCTTCGCTGTGAAAATTCATTCAGAAAATTGCGTAAATGACTCATAATTCCCGATCCTTCTTGTATGGTCAGCCTATACCGTCCATTCATGCCCGATCCGCACCACGCCGACATCCCCGATGGGGGAGATCATTTCAATGCGGCAGGCTTCTCTGTAGTAATCCACCGGGATGCCGTCCCCGGATTCAATGGCAATGTCAATGAGATATTCCCCCGGCAGGAGGTTCACCTCATGCAGAGCAATCTCCGCTGTGCCGTTCTCTGTGAGCCGGAACTGCGGGAGCTTGTCAATGTGCGTGTTCGTACCGTAGCACTGCACACCGTCACGGTTGAAAATGCCGATGCCGAACACAGCGTCCTCCACGGGCTTTTTCACCCGGTAGTCAATGCGGATGCGCACAGCGTCCCCGGTCTTGAATACCCTCTGCTCGCGCCCGTCCTCCGTACACACATGGATGGCAGAAATTCGCGCATTGCCGTTGCCCCAGCGTTTCTTCACTTCTTCCGGCTCTGTGGGGGCTTCCGCCGCCTGTGCAGCAGCTTCAGCGGCTTGCTGTGCGCGTGCTTCTTCCTCCGCGCGCTGCGCTTCCGCCTGTGCCTCCAGCTCCTGTGCGGTGCGCTCCTGGATCTTCTGCCCCATGTATTCAAGATAGGCAAGGTCGATCTCCTTCGGGTCGCCCTCCGCACGGATCACGCCTTCATGAATCCAGATGGAACGCTCGCAGATCTGCTCGATCTGTCCGAGGGAGTGGGATACAATGACAATGGTCGTTCCCTTTGCCTTGATCTCGCGCAGCTTGTTGAAGCATTTCGCCTGGAAATTCGCATCCCCCACGCCGAGGATCTCGTCGATCAGGAGAATATCCGCGTCCACATTGATGGCAACCGAGAACGCAAGGCGCATGTACATACCGGAGGAATAGGTGCGTACCGGATTGTCAATGAACTGCTCCAGCTCCGAAAACCGGATGATGTCATCCAGCCTGCGGTCGATCTCCTTTTTGGTCAGACCGAAAATGGATGCATTCGTATAGATGTTCTCCCTGCCGCTCATATCCGGATGAAAGCCTGCGCCCAGCTCGATCAGGCTGGAAACACGCCCCTTCATGGTGATGGTGCCGCTGTCGGGGTACATGATCCTGGTCAGGAGCTTCAGCGTGGTACTCTTGCCGCAGCCGTTATGCCCGATCAGACCGATCGTCTCGCCTCGCCGCACCTGGAAGCTGATGCCTTTGAGGACTTCGCGCTCCTCGAAGCGGTTCCGCTTCCGGAACAGCAGCCGCTCCTTTAGCTGACTGCCCTTGTCGAGGTAGATCTTGAATTTTTTGGTGATGTTCTGGACATCAATGACGATATCATTTTCTTTCATGGTATTCCCTTTCGTATCAGCAGATCGTGAGATTTTGGAGCGTTTCGCAGATGATCTCCAGCATCAGCTCCACGAATACAGCACTGTCCGCTGCATGATCGGCTTTTCCGAGCGCATCATAATAATCGCGCTGTCTTGCCTGAATCAGCTCCTCCACAGGAAGCCAGAAGAACAGCGGTTTCCATTGTCCGAGGAGCAGCGTATGCCACATTCTGCCCATTCTGCCGTTGCCGTCCTGAAAGGGATGGATGAACTCAAATTCATAGTGAAAGACTGCACTGCGGATCAGCGGGTGCATTTCAGAATCCGCATACCATGCAAACAGCTCTTGTATCTGCTTTGGCACAAATTCCGCAGGCGGTGCCATATGCACCAGCCTGTCTCCATCGAATATCCCCACACCGCCGGTGCGGAAACGTCCGCTTTCGGGAACAAGCCCCTGCATCATGAGTCTGTGCGCTGTCAGCAGATCCTCCACGGAATGGGGATTCAGCTCCAGCAGCAGCTCGTAGGCTTCATAGGCATTGCGCACCTCGCGGATCTCGTTGGGATTTCCCAGCACCCGTTTCCCGTCAAGGATTGCCGTGACCTGCTCCAGAGAGAGGGTGTTTTGTTCAATCGCGAGGGAAGAATGGATGGTGCGTATTCTGTTTTCGCGCCGCAGATGGGGGTTGACCGTTTTTTCCTGCAATACCGTGATTTTTCCCACAAGTTCACTGATCTCTGCAAGCAGTGTGACCATTTTGTCCGTCATATGAAACGGCGGCTGATATCCTGCCATATTACAATTCCTCCGCAAAATGCTTCTGCAATTTATCAAACACCACCCATCCCACAACCAGGAACAGCACTCCCAGTCCGAATGAGGACGCAAGGGAGGTCAGATCGGGTACCTGTGCATAGTACAGTACATCCCGGTAGCAGTCGATGATATGTGTCATGGGATTGAGATTGAATATGGGGAGAAATTCCTCCGGAATGATCGCCTTGTCATACATGATGGGCGTGAGATACATCCACGCCATGGAAACAATGCCGAGGATATGCTCCAGATCCTTGAAATATACCGTCACCGCCGATGCCAGCAGAGCCATGCCCACTGCAAGCAGATATTCCACCGCCATGATGACCGGCAGACAGAGCAGTGCCAGGAAATTCAGCCCCACCCCGGAGAAGATAACGACCGCGAAAATAACGAGAAAGCTCAGCAGCATATTGACAAAGCAGCTCGTCACATACGAGATCGGGATGACCTGACGGGGGAAGTAGATCTTTTTGACCAGATCCTTCTGCGCTACGATGCTCGCAGAACCGCCCGTGATCGAGGCGGAGAAGAAGATCCACGGAATCAGTGCGACAAAGAGGTAGAGGTAGTATTTTTCAATGCCGCTTTTGAGGATGAACGAAAAAACGATGGTGTAGACTACAAGCTGGAACAGGGGATTGATGAATGTCCAGAGAAAGCCCAGCACACTGCCCTTGTACCGTCCGCGCAGATCCTTTTTCACCAGACTGAAGATCATCTGGCGATAGGCGTAAAGTTCTTTGAGTTGCTGTATCATAGATCCTGTGTACTCCTTTTGCTGGTGGTGTCAACCAATGAACGGGAATCCATGGGGCTTATGTCCATATTGCTTCTGTCCCTTGGGGCAGCGTCATCAATTTAAGAAAATTGGTATCAAAAGGCGAAGCCTTTGGCGGGTCGCGGGGGCGCAGCCCCCGCCCCAAATCCCCCTCCCTCCGGGAGGGGGCAGGGGGTGGGGCAGTTTTGCAGAACTATAATTAGAATGCTTGCGTTGTTGACATTGCTCCGGGAGGACAATCCTTCCTGGAACCGTTGACACCCTTTTTGCTGTACCTATATAATATACTTGGAAACAGTTATCTTAATTATACGCCCAAACAGCCGCAAAGTCAAGGGATTCAGGGGCTTTTTGGAGTTATGAGTATAAATGCAGAGGGGATAAGAATGAATTTTGTATGTTTTGGTATAGTATGCTGAAAAAGGTACGAGAGGACAGCGCGGAGCCGTCCTCTCGTACATAAGGAATGAAAAAGAAAAGGAGTGGTATTTGCGTAAAATAGGATTCAAAGGAGTAAGGCTCCTTTGGCGGCAATGTGGATTATCCGCGGGGATTCCCCACAAGCCATTCATACATGCCCTCATACTGCCGTGCCGAGCTGTTCCAGGAGAAATCCTTCGCCATGCCGCGGCGTACCATGTCGTTCCAGTTGTCACGGTAATTGAAATATACCGACTTTGCATAATTCACCGTATTCAGGAAATCTTCTGCATGGAACGGACCGAATGTGAAGCCCGTGCCGGTCAGCTCGAACTCATTGTACGGCTCGACCGTATCCTTCAGACCGCCCGTCTCGCGTACCAGCGGGATCGAACCATAGCGCAGGGAGATCAGCTGCGTCAGACCGCACGGCTCAAAGAGCGACGGTACCAGCATCATGTCCGCGCCCGCATACAGCTTGTGCGCCAGCGCGTCATTATAGCAGATATTCGCCGAAACTCTGTCCGGATACCTGCCTGCAAAATACCGGAATGCGTTCTCAAAATTCGGATCGCCCGTGCCGATCAGCACGAACTGTGTATGTTCATCTGCAAAGCGGTCGAAGACATCGCACAGCAGATTCAGACCTTTCTGATCCGTCAGACGGGAGATCAGACCGATCACCATCTTGTTCTCATCCTGCGGCAGACCCAGCTCTGCCTGCAGCTGCAGCTTGTTCTGCTTCTTGCCCTCGATCACATCGTCATAGCCGTACTTGCAGAAGATCTTGTCATCCCGCTGCGGGTCGTATACATCGTAGTCAATGCCGTTCACAATACCGCGCAGGGACTGGTGACGCGCTGCAAGCAGTCCATCCAGATTTTCGCCGTATTCCGGAGTCTTGATCTCTTCGGCGTAGGTATCGCTTACCGTCGTGATGTAGTCCGCATATACAAGACCGCCCTTGAGCATATTGGCATCCTCATGAAATTCCAGCTTGTCAGGCGTGAACATGTAGTCCGGCAGACCGGTGTTGTACTGGAATGTCTTGATGTCCCAGACACCCTGGAAGCGCAGATTGTGGATGGTCATGATGGACTTGACACCCTGATAGAACGGATGCGTTGCAAAGGTGCTGTGCATCAGTACCGGGATCAGACCCGTCTGCCAGTCGTGGCAGTGGATGATCTCCGGATGGAAGCCGATGACCGGCATCATTGCCAGTACAGCCTTGCAGAAGAAGGTGAAACGCTCAATGTCCCATTTCAGGTCATTGCCGTAGGGGGTTGCACCGTTGAAATAGTACTCGTTGTCCACAAAGTAGAACTTCACACCGTCATACTCGTATTCCATGATGCCGACATGCTCCTGCCTGTCCGCATAGTCCATGTAGAAATGATGACGGTAGTGGAAGAAATTGCGGAAGCGCGCCGGAATGCAGGTATAATAGGGGATGATCACGCGCACGTCAAAACGGGAACGGTCAAGGTTCTTCGGCAGCGCGCCGACAACATCGGCAAGCCCTCCGGTTTTGACGAACGGTACGCATTCCGATGCGGCAAATAAAATGTTAGTCAAACAGAATCCCTCCTAAATAAATACAGGTTGTGATGCTTTATATATTCTATTATACTCCTTTTTCACACGAACGTCAAGTTAAATTGCACAATTTACGCTATTTGTTTGTATAAAATACACAAAACAGACATAATTTCCAGGAATACTGCTGACGGGGGAAATATGCACCCGATGTACGGAGCAACACCTGCAAACCGCGCAAATGCGCGGAAATATGCACTCTTTGGCTAAAAAAAAGCAGAAAAACCGAGGGTTTATTGTGTTAATTGCGGAAAATCCGCAATATTTATTGACGAAAGCCGGAGTATCGGCTATAATATATCCATAACAAGCGAAAATCCCGCAGAGATCATGCTGCCGGGAAAAGAAAGGTGAGAAACTATGACTTATCAGGAACTGGTGAAAAAGGTAAGCAAGGCACTGACTGCTGCGGACGCATCCGGCATCAGCGAGCATGTCGCTGTACAGGTGAACGTGACCGGTGAGGCTGAAGGTTGGTTTTATATCGAAGCAGCAGAGGGCAAGCTGAATGTTGAGCCTTATACCTACGATGACAAGGATGCTGCTCTGACTGCATCCGGTGAGGACATCCTGGCTCTGTCCGCCGGCAAGCTCGCTCTGGAGCAGGGACTTTCTGAAGGCAGACTGACCGTAGAGGGCAATTATGACAAGTTCATGCTGCTCAGCGGCGTTTTTGCACAGCTGCCCGTGAAGAAGACAAGAAAGTCCGCAGCAAAGAAGACAGAAGAAAAGGCAGAGAAGAAGCCAGCTGCCAAGAAGACTGCGACCAGAAAGACCGCTGCCAAGAAGACTGCTGAGGAGACCGAGACCTTCGTAGCTCCCATTGCTGAGGAAGCAGCACCTGCACCCGCAAAGCGCAGATGCGGCAGACCGAAGAAGTCCGAAACCGCGGAAAAGGCTCCTGCAAAGAAGACAGCGACCAAGAAAACAACAAAGAAGACCGCAAAGACAGAGGAATAAGCAATAACCCAAGAATCCCCCGCGTCAGCGGGGGATTCTTCGTAAAACATGCTGAAAAAGCAGAAAAAGACATGGCACATGCCATATCTTTTTCAGCAAAAAAATAAGAGAAAGAGGTTAGAAATAATTTTCTTCTATTATTATACCAGAAATACAGGCAGTTTACAAGCGATTTTTTGAAAATCTTAAATTTTGTATGAATACACAAAAATCAACATATGATTTTTGCGAAACTGTCTGAAATTCAGGATTCCATGAATAAAATACAGGGGAATGCTTGCAATTTTCCGGAAACTGTGTTATAATAAAGTGTGTTGAGTGCCGGAGGACAGCCGGCTTATTCGGAATATAGGTGTGCGGGCCCTGTGCAATGAATCGCCGTGAACCATGTCAGGCGGGGAACCGAGCAGCATTAAGCGGATTGTTTCATGTGCCGCAGCAAGCCTGCACACCTATGTTCCGAATTTTTATATCAAAGATACAAGCGTACTGGGATTTTGTGGGGGATGATGTCCTCCACGCTTCCGCTTGGGCGAAGCCCAAAAGGAAGCATTTCACCAGCGGCGGTTCGCCGTCCCCTGCCAAAGGGATGTGATCCCTTTGGAATCCCAAGGCATTTTCCCATTGCCCCCTGCGGGGACAAAGGGAAAACGTTAGGGTTGCAAAAAAATGCATTCTTGGCAGGTGTGAAGCGGAACAATGTTCCCAGCGAAATGCAGTATGCTGCATCCCCGATAAAAACACAGAACCGGAGGTAACTATGTATCAGGCTTTATACCGTAAATGGAGACCTCTGAGCTTTGCGGATGTGCTTTCACAGCCGCAGGTCACCACTACGCTGCGGAATCAGATCAAAAACGGCACTGCTGCGCACGCCTACCTTTTTACCGGCTCGCGCGGTACAGGTAAGACGACCTGCGCCCGCATTCTGGCAAAGGCGGTCAACTGCGAGCATCCCACGCCGGACGGCAATCCCTGTCTGGAGTGCAGCATCTGCCGTGATGCGGAGCGTGCGGTGCTTTCCGATCTCATTGAGATCGACGCGGCATCCAACAACAGCGTGGAGGATATCCGCGACCTGCGTGACGCGACGGTCTACACGCCGGAACGCTGCCGCTTTAAGGTCTACATCATCGACGAGGTACACATGCTCTCCCAGAGTGCATTCAATGCACTGCTGAAGATCATGGAGGAACCGCCGGAATATGTCAAATTCATCCTTGCGACCACCGAGATCCATAAAGTTCCCGCGACCATCATTTCCCGCTGCCAGCGGTACGATTTCCGCCGCATCCGACAGGAGGATCTGGTCACAAGACTCTGTGAGATCGCAGAAAAGGAAGGGATCCCGCTGGAAACGGATGCTGCCGAGCTGATGGCAAGGCTGTCCGACGGCGGTATGCGTGACGCAATTTCCCTGCTGGACAGATGCTCTGCCTATGGGGAGACCATCACCGCCCAGCTGACTGCAGAAGCCGCAGGAGCCGCCGGAAGGGACTACCTTCTGACCATTCTCGAAGCCGTACACGCGGGCAATACCGCCCAGGTGCTGCAGAGTGTGGCAGAGCTGCACGATGCCTCCAAGGATCTGCAAAGACTCTGTGAGGAACTGATCCTGCTGCTCCGGGATGTGATGCTCCTGAAAGCAACGGGGGACAGCTCCCTTCTGCACTGTATGGCGGACGAGATCCCCGCATTGCAGAGACTTGCCGCAGAGAGCGATATGGACAGCATCATGACACAGCTCAGTGTCCTGCAGTCCTGCCGCGAGCATATGGGACGTGCTGTGAACCGCCGCGTGGAGCTGGAAATGACGCTGATCCGTCTTTGCAGCAAGCAGCCGGCTGTTTCTGCCAATACTGCCGCCCCCGCTGCGAATGCTGCCGAGGTGCAGGCACTCTATGAACGCATCGCACAGCTTGAAAGCCGTGCGGCGCAGCCCGTCATGACTCCCGCTGAAGCGGAGGTCACAAAGCCGCAGGCACCGCCCGTTCCTGAACCGGAGCCGGAGGTGGATTTCAAAAAGCTGCGGATGGAGGATTTCCGCCCCGTTGTGCAGTGGCCGGAGATCCTGGAGGAATGCGGCAGACTGAATCCTGCCGTGCTGGGTACGCTGGTCGGCTCCAATGCTGTCGTCAATCACAACATCATCCTGATCGTGGCAGAAAATCCCTTCTTCCTGACAATGTTCAAGGACAAGCATAATGCGAAAACACTCGGCGATGCGATCCAGAATATCATGGGCAGACGTTATGTCATCCGAGCAAAATGCTCTGCCGCCGCCGCCAAGCCCCGCCCCGTGCAGGAGATGATCGAAAAAGCCAAGAACAGCGGCATCAATACCACCGCTGTCACATAAACGGATGCTGCCGAAGGCGGTATCCGATGAAAATGAACCATTCAAAAAGGAGAAATTATTATGAGAGCAAGAGTACCGAAGAACATGGGCGGCAATGCCCAGAACATGAATTCCATGATCCGTCAGGCACAGAAGATGCAGGACCAGATCACCGAGCTGCAGGATGAGATCGAGGCTCGCGAGTTCTCTGCAACCGCTGGCGGCGGCGCAGTTGAGGTCGTTCTGACCGGTAAGAAGACCGTCAAGAGCCTGACCATTGATCCTGAGGTTGCAAAGGACGATGTAGAGATGCTGCAGGATCTCGTAATTGCTGCGATCAATGAGGCAGTTGCACAGATCGAGCAGACCACTGAGGACGAGATGAGCAAGATCACTGGCGGCGTTTCCCTGCCGGGTCTGTTCTAAGAATGGCAAACCATGATGCACTGCCCCTCGTCGTATTGACAGAACAGTTTGCAAAGCTGCCGGGTATCGGGATGAAAACCGCTGCCCGGCTTGCTTATCATGTGATGTCCATGGAGGCGGCAGAGGTGGAGGAATTTGCACAGGCACTGCGCAGCGCGAAGCAGACTGTGCATTACTGCGTATGCTGTGAAAATCTCACCGATCAGGAGCTTTGCCCCATCTGTGAGGACGAAAAGCGCGACAGAAGCGTGATCTGCGTGGTGGAGAACCCCAAGGATATTGCTGCCTTTGAAAGAACCGGCGAATACAAGGGAACCTACCATGTGCTCCATGGGCTGATCTCCCCCCTGCGCGGTGTCCTGCCGGATGATCTGAAGATCCGTTCCCTGCTCCGCAGAGTGCAGGCGGGCGGCATCCAGGAGGTCATCATGGCAACCAACCCCACTGTGGAGGGAGATGCGACAGCATCCTATGTCTCCCAGCTGCTCAAGCCCCTTGGCGTAACCGTCAGCCGCCTGGCATTCGGTCTGCCGGTCGGCGGAATGCTGGAATATGCCGATGAGGTCACACTTTATAAAGCTCTGGAAAACAGAAATATCCTGTGATATGCACACAAAGCCTGCCTTCCGGCGGGCTTTTCTGTTTCAAAAGGCGATAGCCCCCGCCCTCCCCCCCTTCCTCCGGGAGGGGGCAGGGGGCTGCTCCCCACGGGGTGGGGAGACGGCACGAAGTGACAGAGGGGACGGCACCGGTGAGGTGGGGAAGTTTCGGTGTGCCAACCCAAGAAAAAGCCTTTTTTGTTACAGAAAATTCATACTACGAACCGTATAATTGCGTTCTACATTGACATTTAGTACGCAAAACGAATGCAAAATCGCCTTGTTTTGTGCAAAACACACAAAAATAGTTTGCTTTTTTCTATGCTAAAAATTAACAAAAACAGCAAATATTCACGGAATCGTCACAAAACTCATTCATAATTGTGATATAATTTTATACATAAAGGAAGGTAGGATGGATGAATGGATTTCTTCGGAAGTTTCCGAGGAGGTCTGATGATGATCCGTTACGCAAGTTGGATATTTTGAAAGGATGAGAGAGTATGTTTTCTAAGACAATGACTAACCGTATGAAGGCAGCTGCAGTTGCAGCACTCATGTGTCTGTCCGCAGCAGCGGCAACAGTACCGGCTATGACCGGCTCTATGATGGATCTGACCGTTGCGGCGGTTTCTGTCAACACGACACTGGAAGTAGACGATGTATACACCGGCTACACAGCTGATATTGCAAGCAGCGGCATCAAGACGATTACATTCACCATCGTTGCTGACTATACCGGTAATTTTGTATATGGTTTCGGTATCGGTACAGCAGCTGATCCCTACTGGGAAGAACTCGACAAAGGTGAAGTAGCAGTAACCGCAGGCAAGGAAACTACCTTTACGATTGATGTATCTGACCTCGAGTTGTCCTATACGCCCTCCAGTCAGCAGTACCCCGGCAAGTATGAGCTTCGTAACTACTACAGCCCGGACGGCAGCAGTGTCAAGATCGTATCCGCAACTGCAAATGGCAGCAGCTCTACCACCCCCACCGATCCCGATGACAGCGGCGACAGCTCCACCGGCGAAAACGGCGGCAAGACCGATGGTTCCACCACAACAAACAACAAGTCCGGTACATGGAGCTTTGTGGACAACGGCGATGGCACAGGCACTATGACCGCAACACAGGCAAGACAGATCGAAGGCTTCGATTATCTCCTGACCAAGGGCTATGATGAGGATTATTATGCAGAAGAGGGCGTGACCCCCGGCGAGGATGACCCGATCAACAGCCACAAGTTCTCCTATGGCGAGTTCGGTCTCGGTGCAGTCGGCAGCGTTAAGTCCGAGTCCGGCATTACCATCGAATCCCTCGAAGCTACCATCACAAGCGAAGTTCCCGTCAAGCGTTTCATGTACGGCGGCGGTCTGAATGTAGCCAACCAGTCCCCGGCAGATACCGAGTCCGCTAAGGTGGCAGCCGGCATCAAGGAAGACGGCGGCTACTGGTACAACGATATGGGTACTGACAAGTACGAGGAGTGCGTTGCAGCTGGTGCAGAATTTGGCGTTGAGGTTGGCAGAGGCTATGATGTGACCTCCGAGACCATGCAGCTCGGTGAATACTTCAATGTCATCTGGGATGTTCCGGCAGATGTCAAGCCCTACGAGGATTCCGGCACGATCTCCTTCCAGTTCTGGTATGGTGAGGAAGAAGCAGAGGAATACACTGAGCTGGAAACCTGCAACCTGATCGGCGCAGTTCTGACTTACACAGAAGAAAAGACCTTCGATTATACCGATACTGCAAGTGTAGAAGTTGGCGAGACCATCGCGGCTGGCGACATGTCCGCAGCTGTGGCATATGCAGACATGGGTCTGGGCGAGAACAGCAGCGTCAAGGCAGTGGTATTCACACTGGATGCCGGTGCAGATCTTGACAAGCTGGTATATGGCATTGGCACATCTGTCGGCGAGGACTGGAAGATGTGGTCCGATAAGGATGCCGGCGACGCATGGGACTATGTAGTAACGGATACGGAAGCCGGCACAGTAGAGGTTGCATGGATCGTTCCGGACGGCGTGGATGTCAACGAAATGTACGGCAATGTACAGTTCGGCTACTGGTACGGCGGTCAGGGCGAAGAGGTTCTGGACGAAGTAACCCTGGAATCCATCGACGTTTACTACTACGAGGAAGAGCCGGCAACCACTGAACCTACTACGACAACAGAGGAGCCGACAACTACCACTACAGAAGAACCGACCACCACAGAGCCGGAGCTGGAAGCTACCCTGTACGGTGATGTCAATGTGGATGGCTCTGTAGACATTCTGGACGTTCTGACACTGAATAAGAACCTGCTCGCAGGTGCAGAGCTGGATCCTGTTGGTGCGCTGAATGCGGACGTTGACCAGGATACCAAGCCCACTGCAACCGACGCGCTGAACATTCTGAAGTACACGATCGGCGTTGTGAAGAAGCTCCCGGTCTGATTCTGTGATTCATCCGAATATGTGAAAAAGAACCCCTTTTCAGGGGTTCTTTTTGATAGTTTCACGAAAATAGATGAAGATTTCGTGATTCCTATTGACGAATAGCGATTTTGCGTTTATAATCAATATCTGAGGAATACTAACAGAAAAGCAGACAAGGAGAACCGATATGAGCCGAATCGCAGTAATTACCGATACCAACAGCAGTATGACACCGGAGGAAGCCGATTTCCTTGGCGTGAAGCTTGTCCCGATGCCGTTTGCAGTTGATGGAAAAGAATACTTTGAGGGTGTGGACTGCACCTACGAACGTTTTTTTGAAATGCTTGCCGGCGGCGGCGATGTGTCCACCTCCCAGCCGTCCCCCGAAGCCGTTACCAGCCTGTGGGACCGTGTGCTGGAGAAATATGATGCCATCGTGCATATCCCCATGTCCTCCGCACTCAGCAGCTCCTGCGCCACTGCAAAGGCACTGGCGGCGGATTATGAGGGAAAGGTATTCGTTGCCGATAACAAGCGCATTTCCATCTCCCAGAGGGAATCCGTCCTCGATGCCCTCCATATGACAGAGCGGGGCATGAGCGCGGCGGAGATCTGCGCAAAGCTGGAGGAAGAAGCGTTTGAATCGAGTATCTACCTTGCTGTGAACACCCTTGCACTCCTGAAGAAAAGCGGCAGAGTGACCGCCGCAGGCGCAGCGATCGCATCCGTACTCGGCATCAAGCCGGTTCTGCAGATCCAGGGCGAAAAGCTGGATGCCTTTGCAAAGGTGCGCGGCATGGCGAATGCAGAAAAGACCATGCTGGAGGCAGCGAAAAAGGATCTGGAGGGACGCTTTGCCGGAAAGCCTGTGAAGATCCTGACCGCCTATTCCGGTGAGGAATCCATTGGTACGGACTGGGTGAAGAAGGTGCAGGACTATTTCGAGGATGATACCATCGAATCCTACCAGCTCCCCATCAGCATCTGCTGTCATGTGGGGGCAGGGGTCAAGGGTATTGGTATCGTGAAATATACAGAATAACCAGGAGAGGAACACACCAATGAACTACAAAGCAATCCTATTCGACATGGACGGCACACTTGTACCGATGGACAACGATGTTTTCACAAAGGGCTATTTCAAGGAGCTGGCGAAAAAGCTTTCCCCCCTCGGACTTGCCCCCGATGCCCTGATCGCGGCTGTCTGGGCTGGTACAAAGGCAATGGTCAAAAATGACGGCACACAGCGGAATATCGAGGTGTTCTGGAACACCTTTGCGCAAGTGACGGGTAAGGAAGTCAGCGAGTTCCGCGCCATGTCCGATGCCTTCTATGTCAGCGAATTTATGGCAGCAAAGGCATATACACAGGAAAATCCTCTTGCAAAGGAAGCCATCCGGCTGGCACATCTTGCCGCAGAAAAGGTCGTCTGCGCATCGAATCCCCTGTTCCCCCTGACCGGACAGCAGAGCCGCATGGGCTGGGTGGGGCTTGCGCCGGAGGACTTTGACCTCATCACAAGCTACGAGAGCGACAGCTTCTGCAAGCCGAATCCAAAGTATTTTCTCTCCGTCTGCGAGCGTCTGGGCGTTCAGCCGGAGGAATGCCTGCTCATCGGCAACGACGAGGAGGAGGACATGCACACTGCCGCATCTGTCGGCATGGACTGCTACCTCGTGACCGACTGCGTGATCCGCCGCGAACACTGCCCGTGGAACGGAAAAGCGGGTACATTTGCCGAGATGGTGGAGTATTTGCGGACGATTGCGGAATAGAAAAAACACGAACCCCGGATCACCCATGATCCGGGGGTTCACTTTAGGGCATCTCTAAAAACCTCCTTCACGGCAGAATTTCTATGACTGGCATCATCTGCTGCGTCAGAAAATTTTGGAATACATCAAGTATGCCTGAATGTGAGACAGGATGCTGTTTGAACATGAATGGTATACAGGCGTTAGATATGAGCCTGTATGTCTGCAC
>JAZNKY010000118.1:0-19094 GCA_045578805.1 Oscillospiraceae bacterium | reverse complement strand
ACGCATCTTTTCGGCAAAATTTCACACAGTCTGCGTTAAAAAATCTTGACATACGTCAGTATGCCTGCGATTTTTTGCCTTGCCTGCGTAAAATTTATGCTCGAAAATCTGCATATTCATTTTATGTGAACAGGCTCTAATGAAGATTCTGCAAAACTGCCCCACCTCACTGGTGCCGTCCCCTCTGGCACTTCGTACCGTCTCCCCACCCCGTGGGGAGCAGCCCCCTGCCCCCTCCCGGAGGGAGGGGGCTTTAAGGGCGGTGCTGCGCACCTTACAGGTGCCGTCCCCTCTGCTTCACTTCGTTCAGCATCTCCCCACCCCGTGGGGAGTCGCCGCCGCCGCCAAAGGCTACCGCCTTTTGAAACCGCTTTTTTAGGATGATTTTTACTATGCGCCTTGACATTTTTCAATCCTTGTGGTATCATAGTAATACAAAAAAATTATAGTAACAGAAAGGTTGGATTTTATGCGTTATGACAGAATGACCGCCGTCCTGCTTTGTGCAGCAATGCTCTTCACTGGTGCGGCAATGCCGGAATATGCCGTTCTGGCAGAAGAAACCACAGAAACAACAGAAGAAACCACCGAGCGTTTCGGGCATTATGGTCCTCTGACCTATGAGATCATGGAGGACGGACTGAAGATCATCAGCTGTGAGATGGATGCGGTTTCTGCCGAAATTCCGCCGGAGATCGACGGTGTACCGGTCACAGAGGTCGCATTCAATGCATTCGGCTCCAATGATGTATTGGAAACAGTGGTGTGGAATACTCCGGCAGATACCACCTCCGGTATGTTCAAGGGTACAGGACTGAAGACCATTACCTTCGGACAATATGCCGAGAATGCGGATGTGTATGCGTTTGACGGCTGCGAGGATGTCCACCTGATCGTGGATATGAACTATGCTTCCTACTACCACAGCAGTGACGCGATCACGGAGTTGACGCTGACCGACAATGTCTCCTACACCAATCATACCTTCATTGCTTGCCCGAACCTCCGCACAGTTCACATCGGTGCGGGTCTGATGGTGTTCGACAGCGATTCCTTCCTCTTCTGTCCCGCACTGGAAGCCTTTGAAATTGCGGAGGAAAACGCGAATTTCACTTCACAGGACGGCATCGTCTACAATAAGGACATGTCCGAGCTTCTGCGCTATCCGGCAGGTCTGACAGCGGAGAGCTTTACTGTGCCGGAGTCTGTGCGCTGGGTGTTCCGCCACGCTTTTATTGATGCCAGAGTTCGTGAAGTGATACTGCCGGAAATGGTGGATATGGTGGGCGAAAGTGCCTTCCTCTATGCGGAGAATCTGGAAACGATCCAGGTACCGGAATACAATCCCTACTATTATTCCGAGGACGGTGTTCTCTATGATGCGCGGTATCAGACACTGGTGCAGTATCCCAACGGCAAAAAGGATGTCGTTTTCCAGGTGCCGGAGGATGTGCAGGAGATCGGTATGAACGCCTTTACCGGCAGTCTTTACCTGAAACAGATCGTTATCCCGGAGAACGTGCAGAGTATCCGTGAGGAAGCCTTCCGCGAATGCCTCAGCCTGCAAACGGCGGACATTTCCGCCGCGATCAATACGCTGGAATACGGCGTATTTGAACACTGCCCGATCCTGCAGACGGTCACACTTCCGGAAACCCTGCTGGAGATCCGCATGAGCGCATTTTTAGGCTGCACCAGTCTGTGCAGTGTCTACCTTCCGGCAGCCCTGACGACCGTTGGCAGCAGTGCGTTCCAATCCATTGACGCGCTGACGGATGTATACTACGGTGGTACCGCCGAGGAATGGGGAACTATCACGATCGAATCCAGCAACGACCCTCTGCTGTCAGCCACGATCCACTATGAATCTGCTGCCCCGGAGATCCCGATCCTGCCCGAACTCGGAGACGGCGACATTTCCGGCGAGGGTGAGACCACCGTTCTGGACATGATCCTCCTGAAGGACTATCTCCTTGGCAGAATCTATCTCTATGAAGCGGAGCTGACCGCAGCGGATGTCAACTATGATGGTGCCGTGAATGCCTTCGACCTTGCCATCCTGAAAAAAATCCTGCTGAATCAGTGATTTCCCAAATGCTTCAATTTCCAATGATCGGTTTCAAAAGCTGACAGCCTTTGGCGGCGACTCCCCCGCGGGTCTGGCAATGTCATCAACTTAATAGGGGGCAAGGGGACGAAGTCCCCAAAGCGGGGTTCCAAGGGGTTTCGCCCCTTGGGCGGTGGAGGCGGCGCAGCCGCCTCCTATCCCCCCCTCCCTCTGGGAGGCGGGCAGGGGGGCAACCTTTACCCAACCTTCCCCAAGCCGGCAAACAAAGAATTTTTCTCCAAACCCCTTGCAATTCTCCATAAAATAGTGTATAATAAAATCAAGTATGCAAACTGACAAGAATACGGATAACCCGAAAAAGGAGAAACCCCTATGATCTTACTGGATGAGCTGAGAGTGGAAATGACAGGCTACCGCAAGGATATTGCGGAGCTGGGCGAAGTTTTGAATATCAAGAATGCAAGAGAAGAGGTCGCAGAGCTGCAGAAGCTCGCGACTGCGGAGGATTTCTGGAGCGATCTGGAAAATTCCCAGAAGGTGCTGCAGAAGACCAAGCAGCTCGAAAACCGCATTGCCGGCTATGAGAAGATGCAGGCAAGACTGGAGGACATCCTCACCATGATCGAAATGTGCATGGAGGAGGAAGATGAGGATATGCAGGCAGAGATCGTGACGGAGATCGCCGGCTTCAAGGCGGATCTTGAAGCGAAGAACCTGGAGACCCTGCTTTCCGGCGAGTATGACAGCTCCAACGCCATCCTGACCTTCCACCCCGGCGCGGGCGGTACCGAGGCGCAGGACTGGGCAGAAATGCTCTATCGTATGTACAACCGCTGGGCAGAGCGTCACAATTTCAAGGTGCATCTGCTCGATTATCTCGACGGCGACGAAGCAGGTCTCAAGAGCGCGTCCATCATGGTCGAGGGCGTGAATGCCTATGGCTTCCTGAAGTCCGAGGCTGGCGTGCATCGTCTGGTGCGCGTGTCCCCGTTCGATTCTTCCGGCAGAAGACAGACCTCCTTTGCGGCACTGGAAGTCATGCCCGAAATTGACGACAGCATCGAGGTGGACATCCGTCCGGATGACATCGAGATGGAAGTATATCGTTCCTCCGGCGCAGGCGGTCAGAAGGTCAACAAGACCAGCTCCGCAGTGCGTCTGATCCACAAGCCCACCGGCATCGTGGTTTCCTGCCAGACACAGCGAAGCCAGTACCAGAACAAGGATTATGCAATGAAGATGCTGCGTTCCAAGCTCGTGGAGATCAAGGAGCGCGAGCATCTGGAGAAGATCTCCGACATCAAGGGCGTACAGAAAGAGATCGGCTGGGGCGCGCAGATCCGTTCCTATGTGTTCATGCCGTACACACTGGTCAAGGATCACCGCACAAGCTTTGAAAACGGCAATATCAACGCAGTCATGGACGGCGATCTGGATGGCTTCATCAATGCCTATCTGAAGTCCCTGTCCCATGGCACACTGAATCAGAACTGATAAAAAAGACGATGCCCCGATAAAAATCGGAGCATCGTTGTTTTTTTATGTGGTTTATTCTGTATCAGGTACTGTAAGCCCCTCCAACGTAAACACGATCCGGACACGTTCCGTAATCTCCTGATTTAGATCATCAAAAACAGCAGTACGCAGGGGGAATTGAATGGTCGTAATATCCGTCAGCTCATAGCCGCTGTCGGTCTTGCTGGCATACTGCGGCTCACCGGTGAGATGTTCCACTTTCACATCGTCGATCCAGACTTCCTCCACCGTCAGTGCAATCGTTTCATACACGCCCAGCGGATTGGGGTCAATGTTTTCAATGCGCAGACAGATCGTATCTGCATCATCAAAATTCTCATAGATGGCGGTAGACCATGTAAAGTCATACCGTCCGTCCGTATAGATCTGTGGCTGTTTAAGACGAATGTCCTTTGTTTCAAGATCATTGAAGTTTGCCTCTAAAATGGGAGTGCCGAGCGGGGTCGGAATATCACGGTTTGCGGCTGCATAGATCATCAGATCCTCTGTATAGCCCGTACCCAGAGCGGCAGCATAGGAAAGGAGCATGGCGGCATCGGAAGCGTCCAGTTCAGCGTCCATATTGGCATCACCGGTGAAAACACCAGTAGGAACGATGTCTTCCGGAATTATAACACCAAATGTATGCAGATAGTCGTTGAATCCGCTGACTGCCGTTCCTGCCCCCTCAGCAGCAAGGAACTGAAGCAGGATCGCGGCATCCTGTGCGTTTACATTGCCATCAGCAGTGTAGTCACCGAAGGGGGATTCGAGTGCCTGCGCCGGTGCAGGAATGAACGGCACCATCAGCACCCCAAGACATACAGCGGTCAGTCGGGAAAGCTTATATTTCATCATAGCACTACCTCCTTTTTGACAGTGAAAAACGATTTTTATATCTATATTATACAACATCATCTGTCAAATGTCAAGCGTTTTAAAAAAAGTGCATAAATTTACGCATTATTCATAAAACGATCTGTGACCCGCCAAAGGCTGCCGCCCTTTGAAACTTTAAGATTGCCATAGGTTCTATCTCCCCATCCCCCCGCATACAATCCATCAGTACACCAAATCATACGGAGGCTGATGCTATGAAGGGACTTACAGAAGCACAGGCGCGGGAGCGTCTGAAGGAATATGGAGAAAATGTCCTTGCCCAGGCAAAACCGCCGGGACCCGTGCGGATCTTTCTCGGGCAGTTCAAGGATGCCATGGTGCTGATCCTGCTTGCCGCGACCGGCATTTCTGCACTGCTCGGCGAGTGGACGGATGCTGTTACCATCATCGTCATTGTCCTGCTCAATGCCATCCTCGGCTTTGTGCAGGAGTACCGCACCGAAAAAACCCTCGAAGCCCTGCGGAATATGACCGCCCCGACTGCCCGCGTGTACCGTGACGGCAGACTGCAGGAGATCCCCGCAAGCCAGCTCGTCCCCGGCGACTGCATTGCCGTTGAAGCGGGGGACTGTGTGCCGGCGGACTGTCTGCTGACAGCAGCAAACCGCGTCTATGCAAATGAATCCGTCCTCACCGGAGAAGCCGAACCCGTCCCCAAGCAAAGCGGCAGCATGACGCTCGACCTCACCGGAATGCACCGCCCCTACATTCTCTATGCAGGCACGGCGGTCACGCGCGGCAGCGGCACCGCAACCATCACCGCGACCGGAAAAAACACGCAGATGGGTCAGATCTCCGGTATGCTCACCGATATTGAACGCACGGAAACGCCCCTCCAGAAACGCCTCGGCGAGCTTGGCAAAACGCTTGCCATCATCTGCATCGGCGTGTGTCTGGCGGTCTTTGCCGCAGGTGTCCTGCGCGGTGAGCCGGTGTTCGACATGCTCATGACGGGTATTTCCATTGCCATTGCGGCAATTCCGGAGGGACTTCCCGCCACCGTCACCATCGCGCTTGCGCTTGCCGTGAGCCGCATGATGAAGCATAAGGCACTCGTCAACCGTCTGCACAGCGTTGAGACCCTCGGCTGTACCTCGGTCATCTGCTCCGACAAGACCGGCACGATCACCGAAAACCGCATGACCGTCACGGACATCTGCACCGCAGACCGGGCATTCTCCGTGACCGGCAGCGCACTGCGCCGGGAGGGTGCGATCCTGGAGAACGGCGCGCATGTGAACCCGAAAAGCACCGCCCCTCTGGAGCATCTGCTCCGCTGTGCCGTACTGTGCAATAATGCCGAAATTTCGTCCGATGCCCCTGCCAATACCCGCAACCGCGGCAGCCTGGAGGGAGCCGGGAGCTGGACGGCGGTCGGCGATCCGACGGAGACGGCACTCCTTGCCGCAGCGGCAAAGGGCGGTATTTCCGCAAAGACCCTTTCCGACCACAGCCGCATTGCGGAAGAGCCATTCGACAGCGACACGAGATGCATGACCGTGATCGTCAGGCGCGGCGGCAGCACCATCGGCTATGCCAAGGGCGCGGCGGATGTGATCCTGCATAGATGCGGCTTTGTCCGGACAGATTCCGGCATCCAGCCCATGACTCCTGCCATCCAGAAGCAGATCCTGCTCCAGGCAGAGGGGCTTTCCGAGCGTGCGCTTCGTGTTCTGGCATTTGCCGAAAAGGACGATGCATCGGATGTTTCCGGATGTGAAAGCGGCATGGTCTTTCTCGGTCTGACCGGTATGCTCGATCCGCCAAGAGCCGAGGCAAAGGAAGCCATCCGCACCTGTGCGGCGGCATCCGTCCGGACGGTCATGATCACGGGCGACCATAAGAAGACCGCCGCCGCCATTGCCCGGCAGGCAGGACTTCTGCGCGGCGGCGAGGTCATCACTGGGGATGAGCTTGACCTGATGAACGATACGGAGCTTGACCGCAGACTGCCGAAGATCAGCGTATTTGCAAGGGTTAATCCCTCCCACAAGCTCCGTCTTGTCCGCGCATTCAAGCGCGGCGGGCATATCGTCACCATGACGGGCGACGGTGTGAATGACGCACCTGCCATCAAGGAAGCGGATGTGGGCGTTGCCATGGGCGAGGGCGGCACGGATGTTGCCAAGCAGGCGGCGGATGTGATCCTGATGGACGACAACCTTGCCACACTCGTGAAGGCAGTGGAGCAGGGAAGATGCATTTATGCAAATATCCGCAAGTTTGTGCGGTATCTGCTCTCCTGCAATATCGGCGAGGTCATCACCATGTTCCTCGGCATCCTCATGGGAATGCCGGTCGTCCTGCTGCCGGTGCAGCTGCTGCTGGTGAATCTGGCAACGGACGGTCTGCCGGCGATCGCCCTCGGACTGGAGCCGCCGGAGCGTGACATCATGAAAAAACCGCCGCGCAAGCCGGATGAAAGCTTTTTCGCAGACGGACTGCTCGGTAAGATCATCTGGCGCGGCGTATTCATCGGACTCTGCACCCTCGGCTCGTTCAGCACAGCCATGCGCTTCGGCGCAGGACTGCCGGAGGCACGGACGGCGGCACTGCTGACGCTCGTTGTATCCCAGCTCGTGCATGTATTCGAGTGCAAATCGGAGCAGGGGACGCTCCTGCGTGTGCGCTATTTTTCCAACTGGAAGCTGATCGGCGCGGTGCTGGTATCCGCCCTGCTGATGGCAGTGACAGTCTGGCTCCCGCAGGCACAGGTCATTTTCGGGACAGCATCCCTCTCCGGCAGCATCCTCTGGCAGGCACTCGGCTTCGCCTTCGCCGTGCCGGTGATCTCATCGGTGGTGGGGATGTTCGGAGGGAAGCACAAATAATGCATGAAAATACAAGAAGCTGCATGGATGATGCAGCTTCTTGTCTTATGTTTTCTTATCGGATTGTAAATTCTGCAGAGAGATAGTCTCCTTTGTCAATCCGTCTGTGATGCAGCTTCCTGCATCAGTTCATCATTGATCCATATTTCGCATTCGGGCAGATTCTCACATAGAAAAGTGATCTGCTCCTGCGTCAGATCCTTGCAGTATATTTTCAGATACCGCAGATCCGTCCAGTCTGCGAAAAATGTCACATCATCCGCTGTATCGGCAGCCACATACAGATACCGCATCGGCGAAAGCTTTGCCGCAGCGGAGAGATGCTCCGCGGATAATGTGTGCAGATAAGAAATATCATACGCATGTGCATAGCGTTCGTTCGTTTCCTGATCGTAATTGGTCAGGTCGAAGTTTTCCCCCGGAAGTTCCTGCAAAGCAATTGTAATATGATGGTCATGCAGTTCGGATTCCGGATGATCACGCAGATATTCCGCTGTCCGTTTCTGAATCCGTGCGATCTCTGCCGCAGCACGGTCTTTGGTGTAAAACATCGAAGTCAGGCTGAATTGCTCGAAACGATCAAGTCCAAAATACACCCATGTTTCGTTTGTTTCCAAATCGCTGCGGATACTGTAACACTGGTAGTGCATCAGCGGCATCGTACCATATATCCAGGCAAGCTCCTTGTGATATGGCTGATCTGTTTCGATCCACCGTTCCTGTATGACGCAGGGCAGCGTGAATATGCAAAGGATCACCAGTACAAGGGTGATGGTCTTTGCACGTTCACGCTTTTGCTTTTTATGCTCTTTCATCAAGTGCCGTATATGTACGCTCATCCACGATCGCCTTATATGCCGGGCGGATGATCTTGTTGGAGTTGATCAGCTCCTCAATGCGGTGCGCCGACCAGCCCGCAATTCTGGCAATTGCAAAAATCGGCGTGTACAGCTCGGACGGCAGTCCCAGCATCCTGTAAACAAAGCCGCTGTAGAAGTCCACGTTTGCGCAGACACCTTTATAAATACGGCGTTCTTCACCGATCACCTGCGATGCCAGACGCTCCACACGGTCGTACAGCTCAAACTCCTTTTCTCTGCCCTTTTCCACAGAAAGCTTCTGGACAAAGCCCTTGAAGACCTTCGCACGCGGGTCGGAGATGGAATACACCGCATGTCCCATACCATAGATCAGACCGGCACGGTCGAAGGCTTCCTTATGCAGGAGCTTACGGAGGTAGGTCTTGAGTTCCTCCTCGTCCTCCCAGTCCTTGACATTCGCCATCAGATCATCGAACATCTGCACGACCTTGATATTCGCACCGCCGTGCTTCGGACCCTTCAGGGAGCCGAGTGCCGCCGCGATCGCAGAATAGGTATCCGTACCGGAGGAGGATACAACATGTACAGTAAATGTGGAGTTGTTGCCGCCGCCGTGTTCTGCATGGAGGACGAGCGCAAGGTCAAGGAGCTTTGCCTCCAGCGGTGTGAATTTGCTGTCCGGACGCAGCATATGCAGGATATTCTCCGCAAGGGACAGATTCGGGTTCGGCTGGTGGATGAACAGGCTTTCGCCCGCCTTGAAATTATATGCCTGATAGCCATAAACCGAGATCAGCGGGAACAGGCTGATGAGGGAAAGGCACTGGCGCAGAACATTCGGAATGGAAATGTCATTCGCCTTGTTATCGTAGGAATACAGCGTCAGCACGCATTTTGCGAGGGTGTTCATCATGTTGTCACTGGGAGCCTTCATGATGACATCGCGCGTGAATACTGCCGGCAGGAAGCGAAGCTCTGCCATGAGCCGCGAAAAATCTGCAAGCTGCTCCCTGGTCGGAAGCTGACCAAACAGAAGCAGGTAAGTGGTTTCTTCAAAACCGAGGCGGTCATCTGCCACAAAACCGGCAACGAGATCCTCGACATCATAGCCGCGGTAATAGAGCTTGCCCTCGCAGGGAACGCTCTGTCCGTCCACGGTTTTGGAGGCAACCACATTGCCGATGTGCGTCAGACCAGCAAGCACGCCCTTGCCGTTGAGGTCGCGCAGACCGCGCTTGACATCGAATTTGGTGTAGAGCGCAGGATCAATGGGGAACTCTGCACAGCAGCGTGCAGCGAGTTCATCGATCTGGGGGCATCCGGCGGATGCGTAATCATAACGAGCCATATCATAAGTCCTTTCTTATCTGTGAGATACCGCAGTATCAGGGCTTGTGTCCGTCCGGATGGCGGACTGGTATGGATGACAGCACAGTTTCTACCATTCCCGCAGTTAGATGGGGAATTTGTATCGGACGGCTGTACAATATCAAACATCCTGAAATAGAACTTCAGAACAGCACTGTAAACCGCAAAAGCAAAGCGCATAAAAGAAAATCCATTACAGGAAGTAAGGGTATTACTATATTATACCACATTTTTGCGCCAAAGTCAACAAAAAAGCAAAAAATATTTATCGAAATTTATCTAATTTTCCTCTTTACAAATGTGTCGGAATGTGCTATAATATATAAGGTCGTTCGAGGTGTGGCTCAGTTTGGTAGAGCACTACGTTCGGGACGTAGGGGCCGCAGGTTCAAATCCTGTCACCTCGACCAGCAAACCTCCGATGTGAAAGCATCGGAGGTTTTTATTTTATCAAACAAAGATCCCATACTTCGTTTTATCCGGAATATGGGATCTTTTTGTATTTTGTGCTTACTTCAGCTTCGCACCATCCGCAAACGCCTTTCCGACCTTTTCGCCGAGGGTCAGATAATCATGATTCATCGGATCATAGGTGATCGGGCGGAATTTGGACAGATCGACCTTGCCGTCTGTCAGAATGCGCTCCTCTGCGCATACATTCACGATCTCGCCGACCAGACGGCAGGATTCCTCATCGTAGCTGATGAGCCTGCATTCCAGTGCAAGCGGCAGTTCCGCAAAAAGGGGAGCGTCCACGTTTTCGCTCTGCACTGCCGTCCAGCCTGCTTTCGCGATCTTGTCGGGTTCCTTGCTGCCGGATACAATGCCCACATAGTCAGCAGCAATCACATTCTCCGCATCGGCAATGCTCACGGTGAACGCCTTTCTTGCAAGGATATTCGCCGTGGTCTTGTGATCCTCGCTCACGCAGATGGAGATCTGTGTCTCCTCGCTGATGCCGCCCCATGCGGCATTCATCGCATCCGGTGTGCCGTTTTCATCGTAGCTGCCGATGATCAGCACCGGCATGGGGTACAGAATTGCCTTTGCGCCTAAGTTTTTTCTCATGGTTGGGGTCCTCCTGTTAGAGCCTGTTCACATTAAAATCTCATACGCATCTTTTCGGCAAAATCTCACGCAGTCTGCGTTAAAAAATCTTGACATACGTCAGTATGCCTGCGATTTTTTGCCTTGCCTGCGTAAAATTTATGCTCGAAAATCTGCATATTCATTTTATGTGAACAGGCTCTAGTTGTATTCAGCGGATTGCAAGGGGAGTCCGCTTGTTGATGTGGTTTCTCTCAGTGTCTGCATACATAGAATTGCATCTCGTGGTTACTGTTCCTGATATAAGATGCATTCAGCTCTGTAAGCCTGCCTTTAGCCCATGCAGCGTTTTTGCGTTCCCATGTGGTGGGATCATCTTCATATTCCCAGATGGTTGCCATATAAAGTTTGGCAGTTACATCAAGTTCCTGTGCATAGTGCTTTAATTTTTCATAGTCTGCAATAATGGTATTGGACGGAGTAAAACCGGATTTATACTTGATTTCAATGACTGCAAGACACTCGATTACATCATCTCCCCAATATTTTGATGGTGCATTCATATCAACACGGGCAATCACAATATCAGGTCGATAGCCTGTACCTTTAAATTCACAGTCTGTAAATTCTGTGAAGATGCGAACATCGTTGTACTCAAACACTGTGCCGAGCTTATGACGAAGATGAAAGTATAGTGCATTTTTCAGCGTGTCCTCTTTCAGCAGCCAGCCGCATTCATAATCGGATCGGATTTCATTTTCCCAAACGTCAGTAAGCGTCTGATCAATAAGTTTGATAAGCTCTTTTCTTTGCATTATTATCGCTCCCTTGTTACCTATCCATTAATCATTCACTAATTTCCTCAATAAAAAACCGATTCAGCGAATCCCAGCTTTTCTTTTCCTCCTTGGGCAGTCCCTTCATAACATCATCCAGGTACTGTATACTGTGACTGAGATAGTCGTCGATCTCCCTGATTGGTGCAATTGCGGCTTTCTCCGGGGTGTGCAGCTTGATGTCAAGCAGATAGCCGAGCGGTGAACGGAGTGCTTCCGACAGAAATGCTTCTGCCAGATCATCGAACAATACCGGCGGTGCCGTTCGTTCATGCAGCACCCAATAACAGGCTAAAATAGGTCTGATCGCATAGAAATACTTCTTTGGATGCACGGTTTCCCCCTGCAGGTAAGCTTTCATATTATGCCGTGCGGTGTTCAGGTAGTGGTACACCATATTTTTTACGGAAAAATACGCATTCATGATAGGAGCAATTTTGTCAGGAAAATCCGTCCTGCAGTAGCAGATCGGAGAGCGCACCCACTCATAGAGCGTGGGATTGGATTTATAGAGCAGCCGCAATGTCTTATCAAGATCCCAGCCATTGACATCCCAGGTATCGTCAACAGGAAGCTCGATCACATCACGGGACTGGTGCAGCTGCAGATACCTGTCCTTCGGCTTTTTGTAGATAAATCTGACATCAAAATCACTGTCCGGGGACGCAAATCCCCAGGCTCTGCTGCCGGATTCTACGGCAAGCAGTACCTGCACATCGTATTTTTCCTCGATCCAGCGCAGCTTTTCAGGAACAAGTCGGTTCATTTCTTCCTGTGTCATGGCTTTCCGTCCTCTCTTGCTGTTTTCTTAATTATAGCATAGTGTCTGTGAAAAATCAACCTCATTATTCATTTCAGCTCACCTAAGTGGAGGCTTTCACAATTTTATTACTCCGGCAATTAAAAGTCGATAATGGATTCAAAAGGCGATAGCCTTTGGCGGGTGGAGGGCGTGCAGCACCCTCCATATATAGCCCCTCCCCTCGGGGAGGGGTTGGGGCAGTTTTGGCGTGCTGCCCCCAGAAAAAGTATCTATATTTAATTGCCGAAGTAATAGTTTCTAAATGAAGAATGAACAACGAATAATGAATAGTGAATAATGACCAATTTTTTTAAGTTGTTGACATTGCTTGACATCCCCCCCATTCCATGCTATAATAACAATACAAGTTATCACAGTCCGTACAGGGGAAGTTCGGTGCAAAGCCGTCGCAGCTATCACTGCCGTAATTGGGTAATGCCCATAAGTCGGAATGCCGGTCCGGACAATGCTGGTGTTGAGTACCTTTGGTTCTGAAGGGTGCAGCCGTTTGAAGTGTCCGCAGGTGGGGTATGCCCGCCAGGCGGATGCAGAGGATCGCTGCGCCCTTTCGTTGTTTTCTGGCAATGAAAGGGCGTTCTTTTATGTCGTTCGTGTAAATGGGTTAGGAGGTCAATGTTGTCAACTTTAGGAAAGTTGTGCAAAGCTTGCCCCCACCCCCTGCCCCCTCCCCTCGGGGAGGGGGGATTAGAGCGGGGGCTGCGCCCCCGCAACCCGCCAAAGGTGCTAATGCCCCTTTGAACCCTTTAAGTTGATGACATTGGTTAGGAGGTATCATGGAAAAGCTCACAAAAACCGCCTGTATCCTGATTTTGCAGGAAAAGTTCCGGCAATTGCAGTCGCAGGGCGAAACACGGTATCCCCGGCGTTCCGACTTCACAGAACGCGAGGTGGTCGCCATCAAGGCATTCCTCGGACCCTGGCCAAGGGCACTTGAAACCGCAGGTGTGAAACCTGAAAAAGAAAAAAACAAAGAGAGGTCATTATCATGAAACATGCAGTCATTTCCATTCTTTCCGTACTTGCCCTTGCCGCAGTGCCGGCAGTTTCCGTATCGGCAGCGGATGCCGCTGAGGTCTATGTTACCATTGCAGACAATACCGGTGCGCTTGCGCTTGCTGCGCAGCCGCTGACTGTGACCGATGCTGACGGAGACGGTGCGCTGACCGTTAATGACGCGCTGTATCTTGCCCATGAAGCCCACTATGAGGGCGGTGCCGCTGCCGGCTACGGCAATTCCCGCACGGAATACGGACTCGGCATCACAAAGCTCTGGGGTGCGGAGCAGGGCAGCAGCTACGGCTACTGCGTGAACCATGCATCCGCATTGTCGCTGGAGGATCCCATTGCGGAGGGTGATCATGTCAATGCCTACTGCTATACCGATCTGACCGGATTTTCGGATACCTACTGCTTCTTCGATGTGAACACCGTTTCTGCTAAGACCGGCGAGGAGATCACCCTCACTCTGTCTGCAAACGGCTATGATGCAAACTGGAATCCCGTTGTTCTGCCGGTGGAGGGCGCAGTCATCACCGTGGACGGCGAAGCGACCGCATGGAAGACCGACGCAGACGGCAAGGTCACACTGACGCTTGAAACCGCCGGCAGCTCCGTGATCAGCGCGGTTTCCGATACGCAGATCCTCGTTCCCGCTGTCTGCAAGGCCGAGGTAACTGCCGCAGAGACCACCGCACCGGAGACCACTGCAGAACCCGAAACCACAGCGTCCGCCACAACAGCCGCAGCCACAACCACCGCTGCTTCCACCACCGCCGCAACCAAGCCTGCTGCAGGTACGCCTGCCGCTACCGGTGACAAGACCGGCTTTGCACTCGGCGCGGCAGCTCTGACGGCTCTGGCAGGTCTGCTTCTGACAGGCAAGCGTCATGATAAGTAAGCACCTGTTCTCAAAAAATGCGGCAGCAGCTTCTAAGCGTTTCGCCGGCATTTTCGCGGTGATCTGCTTTCTGTGCACGGCATTGTACCCTCTGCGGTGCAGTGCCGCGGATGCGCAGGAGCTGCTGGATGGGCTTGCCGCCTATGCGCTTGCGCAGAGCGATGCGGATTCCGTGCAGGAATGGATCGACGGAACACTGACCGAACATGCCGGCACGACCTCGGAATGGTACATCCTCGCACTGTCGCAAAGTGGCGAAAGCTTCGATTTTTCGGCATACCGTGACGCACTCACTGCCTACCTTTCCGAAAACACTGTGAGCAGTGCCGCCACCCGCCAGAAATACGCCCTTGCATACCTCTGTACTGGCGGCGGTGATGTCTATATTGCCGAAGTGACGGGAAATTCCATTGGAGAAATGGGCATCATGAGCTGGGTATTCGGTCTGCATCTCCTGCATAACGGCTGTACTGGGAGTCCCTATACGGAGGCGGACATTGTGCAGAATCTCCTTGCCCTCCAACTCCCCGACGGCGGCTGGGCAGTATCGGGGGAGCGTGGTGATGTGGATGTCACCGCCATGACCCTGCAGGCACTTGCACCGCATTCCGACGAATACCCGGAGGCGATCGCCAACGCCCTTGCTTTCCTCTCCGGAAGCCAGCTCCCCGGCGGTGACTTTGCAAGCTACGGCGTACCGAATCCGGAAAGCACAGCACAGGTGCTGACCGCGCTCTTATCGCTGGGGATCGACCCCCGCACAGATACACGTTTTGTGAAAAACGGCAGTACTCTCCTCGACGGCATTGCCGCATACCGTCTGCCGGATGGGAGCTTTTCCCATACCATGGGCGGCGCAGTGAACCAGAATGCCTGTGCACAGGTGTTTTTTGCCCTGAATGCCCTCCAGCAGGGGCGGAACCCTTATCTGTTCATCGCGCCTTCAGGCGCGCCGATGCAGTGGGACGGGCGCGTGACCGTGACGTTCTGCATCCTCGGTGCGGGCGGTTTGCTCTGTCTGGTGCAGCTCTGCCGGAAAAAGCGCGGCATGAAGCATTACCTCGTCATTCTGCTGGCAGCGGCGGCTGGCATCGGGCTTGTATGGTTCGTGCGGATCGAAAGCGCAGAGGAATACTATCAGCCGGACAGTACTGTAGAAGCGGAGATCGTCGGCACCGTCACCCTGAGCATCCGCGCCGATACTGTTGCCGGACGGGTGGAACATCTTCCGTCGGATGGCGTTATGCTCGGAATAACGGAATTTCCCCTTGCAGAAGGGGATACGGTCTTTGACCTCCTCACCCGTGCAGCACAGGAACACAGCCTCCATCTTGAATACAGCGGTACGCCGGAGCTTGCCTATGTGCAGGGCATCGGCAATCTGTACGAGTTCGAGTATGGCGATCTGTCGGGCTGGGTCTACCATGTGAACGGCGTTTCTCCCTCCGTTGGCTGCGGAGCCTGCGCATTGCAGGACGGGGATGCCGTGGAATGGCTGTACTCGCTTGATCTGGGGAAGGATGTGGCGCAATGAGATCCTTTTCCGAAATGCACCCGGCTGTACAGATGGTATATTTCCTTGCCGTCACCGGAATCGCCATGTTCTGTATGCATCCCGCCGTTACGGCACTTTCCCTCGGCGGCGCACTGCTTCTGTATTTCCAGCGCAATGGTCTGCGGGACGGAAGGTCACATCTGTATTTTCTCCTGCTTTTTCTCCTGCTTGCCCTGCTCAACCCCCTCACCTCCCACAGCGGGGTGACGGTGCTGTTTGTGATGAACGACAATCCCATCACGCTCGAAAGCCTGATCTTCGGCATATTTGCGGCATCCTCCATGACCGCGGTGCTGTACTGGTTCCGGAGCTTCTCGCAGATCATGACACGCGACAGGCTTCTCCATGTGTTCGGACGGCTTTCTCCGAAGTTCGCGCTCGTCCTGTCCATGGCTCTGCGCTTTACGGCACTGCTCAGTGCACAGGCAAAAAAGATCACACAGGCACAGAAGGCTCTCGGACTTTACAAGGAGGATACTCTCCCCGACAGGGTGCGCGGCGGTCTGCGCATTTTCTCCATTCTGCTCACATGGGCGATCGAAAACGGCATTATCACCGCCGACAGCATGGAGGCAAGGGGCTACGGCACTGGAAAACGCACGCATTTTGTGATATTCCGGCTGACGGGCGCGGACTGGCTGGTGCTTTCCCTTGTGCTTGTCTGCACCGCGCTGACCCTTGCAGGAATGCCCGCGCTTGCCCATACCTTCTATCCGTATTTTTCCGTATCCGTAAGCTCCGCACCGGCAGTATGCAGTCTGATCTCTTATGGGATCCTTGTGCTTCTGCCAGTAGTGATTGACACAGAGGAGGCGATCAGATGGCACTGCTTTCTGTCAGGCATGTAAGCTTTACCTATTCCGGCTGTACCGTACCCGCCGTGCAGAATATTTCCTTTTCTGCCGGACGCGGGGAGCTGATCGTCCTCTGCGGCGCGACCGGCAGCGGCAAATCCACCCTCCTGCGCCTGCTGAAGCGTGAGCTGACCCCGCTGGGGGAGCTTTCCGGTGAAATCGACTTCTGCGGCACGCCGCTTGCGGAGCTTTCCGGAAGGGATGCCGCCGCCCGGATCGGTTTTGTCATGCAGAAGCCCGAGCAGCAGATCGTGACCGATAAGGTCTGGCATGAGCTGGCGTTCGGTCTGGAGAATCTCGGCATCCCGCAGGATACCATGGCACTGCGGATCGCAGAGGCGGCAGACTGGTTCGGGATCGGGGACTGGTATGACAGGGACACCTCCTCCCTCTCCGGTGGACAGAAGCAGCTCCTGAACCTTGCCGCTGTGACGGCAATGCAGCCGGACATCCTCATTCTCGACGAACCCACCGCCCAGCTCGATCCCATCGCGGCATCCGAGTTCATCGCCGCTTTGCAGAAGCTCTGCACGGAGCTGTCCATGACCGTCCTGATCGCCGAACACCGGCTGGAGGAGCTTGTCCCCATCTGCGATCGGCTTCTGGTGATGGAAAACGGCAGTCTCCTCTGCGATGCCCCGCCCCGAGAGGCAGTCCTGCAGCTGCGCGGAAAACCGGAGCTGCTCTGTGCCATGCCGGCAGCGGCGGAGCTGTATCATCAGCTCGATGTGCCGGCGGAATGCCCCCTGACAGTGCGGGAGGGGCGGGATTTCCTCGAAACCCATTTCCGCAATACTATCCGCAGCCTGCCCGATGCGGCACGGCAGCCCGATACGCCGCCCGTGCTGGAGTTCCGGGATGTATATTTCCGGTATGAACGCCGCCTGTCCGATGTGCTGTCCGGTCTGCGCCTGACCGTGCATGAAGGGGAGATCTTCTGCATCCTCGGCGGCAACGGTTCCGGTAAGACCACCGCCCTCCGGGCTGCCGCAGGACTGCACAAGCCCTATGCGGGGAGCATCCATGTATTCGGCAAACCCCTGAAAGCCTACCCGCGCCAGTCGCTTTACCAGAGCTGCCTTGCGGTTCTCCCGCAGGATGTGCAGACCGTCTTTCTGCACAACACTGTAAGGGAGAAGCTGGAGGGAACGGATCTGCAGGACTTCCCCTATGACCTCAGCCATCTGCTGGATACGCACCCCTACGACCTGTCCGGCGGTGAACAGCAGCTCCTCGCGCTTGCCAAGGTGCTTGCACAGAAGCCGCGCCTGCTCCTGCTCGATGAGCCGACCAAGGGACTGGATGCCTATGCAAAACAGAATTTCATCCGTATTCTGCGGCAGTTACAGGCGCAGGGCATGACCCTTGTGATCGTCACGCACGATACCGCCCTTGCCGCGGAATGTGCGGACAGATGCGCCATGTTCTTCCGCGGTGCCATCGTTTCCACCGGTACGCCAAGGCATTTCTTTGCACAGAACCGTTTCTATACGACCGCGGTGAGCCGCATGACAAGGGGCATATTCGACAATGCCGTGACCGTACAGGATGCCGCCGCGCTGTGCCGGCAGAACGGCAGAAGGGAGGCGGCGACATGATCTATATTGCAGACCGGCGGGTCAGGCATGTCCTGCAGTGGCTGATTCCCCTTCTCCTGATGCCCGCCGCCGTGCTTGCCGGGACGCTGCTGGTTCCGGAAAAACGGCATCTTTTCGTATCCTTTGCCGCCGCACTGCTTGCCCTCCTGCTTTTTCTCGCAGGCATCGAGCGGCGCAGGACCGGCACGCGCCGCATGGTGCTGACTGCTGTGATGATCGCGCTCTGCATTGCCGGACGCTTCATCCCCCTGTGCAAGCCCGTGACCGCTGTTATCATCCTGTCTGCACTCTACCTCGGACGGGAAGCGGGCTTCCTGACTGGCGCAATGGCGGCACTGCTGTCCAATTTCTTCTTCGGACAGGGACCCTGGACGGCATTCCAGATGCTTGCCTGGGGCATGATCGGCTGGCTTGCCGGTGCAATGGCAGAGCCGCTGAAACGCCGCAGGAGCCTTTTGCTGCTCTACGGCGCGTTGTCGGGCATTGCCTATTCCATGGTGATGGATGTCTGGACGGTACTACAGTACAGCGGTAGCTTTGACGGTGAGATTTACCTTGCCAAGCTCCTCACCGCCCTGCCCCATACCATACTCTATGCCGCAGGAAACGTGGTCTTTCTATGGTATCTGGCAAAACCCTTCGGCGAAAAGCTGGAACGGGTCAGAAAGAAATACGGAGTGTGATTTATGGCGGATCATCGTTACTTTGCAAATACGGACTGTGAATATTTCCCCTGCCATCCGGATGCGGATAAGGAAAATTTCAACTGCCTGTTCTGCTACTGTCCCCTGTATGTGCTTGGGGCGGAGTGCGGCGGAGATTTCCGCATTCTGGAAAACAGTATCAAGGACTGCTCCGGATGCCTCTTTCCCCACCGGCGGGAGAGCTATGACGGGATCACAGCGAGATTCCGGGAAATATGTGAAAAAATGAATGACGGCGGAGACTGAACCTCTGATGTTTTGAACTTAGGGGGCAGGG
>JAZNKY010000117.1:0-8187 GCA_045578805.1 Oscillospiraceae bacterium | reverse complement strand
ACGCAGTCTGCGTTAAAAAATCTTGACATACGTCAGTATGCCTGCGATTTTTTGCCTTGCCTGCGTAAAATTTATGCTCGAAAATCTGCATATTCATTTTATGTGAACAGGCTCTAATATTATAGCATATGATGGGAGGGAATGTCAAATCCTTCAGAATGCCGACCACGCAAATCAATTTTTCTTTACCAGGTTCTACCTAAACTGCCCACCCCCTGCCCCATCCCAGAGGGAGGGGAATTTTGGGGCGGTGCTGCGCACCGCCGCCGCCAAAGGCTGCCGCCTTTTGAAACCGTCTTTTTGAAGATTTATTTGCGTGAATGCCGACACAGCAAACCAGCCCCGGCAATGCGCGGGGCTGGGTGGATTCAGAACCTGTCTTCACAAGATGCCACGGCAGCTTTTCGGCATCTTTGCACCATGCCTTTGCTCAAAAGCCTTGCAATACATAGAGATGGCTGCGGCTTTCGTGCTTTGGCATGGCACAAATCTGCCTCAAAATCTGCTCGTGTCCCTTATGAAGACAGGTTCTTATAAAAATCTGCGGATGGATACAGCAAGCTGTTCCTCCTCACGGATGAGCCGCTTGGAGATGTTTTTGGACTTTTCGTCCGCCGCTTCGTACTGGTTCAGGTAGCGTGCAAGGGATTTTACGCCCATGTTGCAGCCCTCTGTGATAAAATCCGCTACGGCGGCATCCGAGGGATCGACTGCAAGCGTTACATTTGTCTTGAACCACTCCATGCCCTTTGCCATTGCCGCCGGCTCCTTGCCGTCGTCATGGTAATCCTCCAGCAGCTCCTGCATATCGTCTTTAATCAGCTCATGCTCCTCCAGACTGCGTTCAAGAATGCCCTTCAGATCGGCATCCCTGACATATTTCATGGAATCATGGATGGAGGAAATGCCCATCTTAATGCCGGCATCGCATTCCCGGAGTAATCTGACAGTGTCCTGTTCGATCATAGCAACCTTCCTTTCCTGCAAAAGCCAACGCCGCCGGACACCTGCCGGCGGCGTTGGTTCTATGCTATTTTGCGCTGTTTTGAGGGAAATATGCGTGGGGTCGGATGGAGAATACTATCTGTCTCGCTGCTGTTATCAATCCGACAATTAAATATCGATATTTTTTCTGGAATCAGCACTTCAAAACTGCCCCCACCCCAACCCCTCCCCAAGGGGAGGGGCTATATGTGGAGGGTGCTGCGCACCCTCCACTCGCCAAAGGCTATCGCCTTTTGAATCCATTATCGCCCTTTAATTGCCGAAGTAATAAAACTTCCAATAGCTATGATTCCGCTTGCACGAAGTGCATAAGGAATCATGCGCTAAACAAAACTATATCGCGAAAAAAGAAAGCCTCCCATGAAGGGAAGCTCTCATACGCGAATCGCCCGCGCTGGCTCCGCGCCTGGTCGGGATGACAGGACTCGAACCTGCGGCATCCTGGTCCCAAACCAGGCACTCTACCAAACTGAGCTACATCCCGAACGATTCGCACTGCACACGGCAATGCGATATGGTGCGCCTGACAGAACTCGAATCTGCGGTCTGGGGAGTCGGAGTCCCCTGTTTTATCCAGCTAAACTACAGGCGCATTCACTGTACCTTTCAGCACAGCACTATTATTATTATACCAGAAATGCTCTCCTTTTGCAATACTTACTTTCAGAATATTTTGTGAATATACTATTTCAAAAATATGAATTAACCAAACCGGACACCTGGAACCAAAAACGAAGCGGTTCCGGCGCGGCGGCGTAAAGTGCGAAATACAGCACACTTTCTTCCCCGATCCATGCGGACGGGAAGCTGCAGCTTTCCTCCAGCAGCTGAATGTGGGTCCGTTCCGCTGTCTGGCGGATGCTGGCGGCGGGGATCTCCTCCGTGTGCAGGGTATTGTAGCCGCGCTGGTAGACCAGCAGGCATCCCCAGATCACCCCGCTGATGATCAGGTGGATGGTGAAGCAAAGCAGGCTGAGATGCAGTTTGTTTTTCATGGTTCCTCCGTTGTTGGTTAAGTTTGTGGATTTCGCTTTCTAATGGGGGACTTTACAAAGCTGCCCCACTCCGTGGGGAGTCGCCCTCCAACCGCCAAAGTCTGTCGTCTTTTGAAAATGGTTTTCTTATCAGGACAGGCTTGTCAGGGCGGCGGCAAGGGATCTTCCGATCAGCTCGCCGGCGTATTCTGCCTGTTCCAGTGTGTTGCCGTGGGAGCCGACCTCTATGAGCAGACTGCCCGTTGTCAGGTCCTGGTTGTATTTCCGGTAATCGAACAGAATGGGACGCGTCAGTCCGGGGTGATCCGTTTCCATCTGTTGCTGCAGCAGGCAGGCAAGACGGAAATTCTGCATGTAATTCGGCATTCCCATCGTGCCGTCATCACAGCCGGATATGATCATTACCTGTGCTGCCTTTCTGCCTCCGATCTCTGCAACCGGCTGGCTGATGCTCTCCTCCGTGCCGATGGCATCGCGGTGGATGTCCAGCACCACCTTGATCGAGGGGTACTGTTCCAGGATCGCTGTGACTGTCTGGCGGCTCCGGTCGTAGGAGCCGGTATAGGACGGATAATCATGGATCGTGCCGTCATGAATGACAGCAATTCCTGCCGCTTCAAGCTGCGCGGCGATCGCATCCCCCACCATGACCATATTTTTGCTGCTGTCGGTCGTGCGGTAGTTGAAGCCGGCATCAAAGGCATCCCGCACATAGGGTTCAAAGCTTTCCGTCGTGTGCGTGTGCATGATGAGAACCTGCGGTTCCGCATTCAGCTCTATGTCAAATGCCGGGCGCAGATGGCTTTCCGCGCTGAGGGTCTCGTTGGAGATGCTGGTCAGATTCTGCACCTGCCCGGCATGTTCCAGATCAAAAAAGCGCGTACCGGAATAGGCGGTGTAGGTCACTTCGCGCACCTCGCCGGACAGCTCCCAGGTTTCCGGATAGGGCTTCGGTCCTGCATCCGCGGAAACGCTCACTGCCTCCGTCGGGTCGGGGGCTTCGGTCTCCGCAGTGACACCATAGCCGCGTGACAGATACCGCGCGGGATCCTCAGTGAACAGCACCTGCGGTTCTTCCGTGTATTCCTCCAGCTCGTCCGCACCCCAATCCAGAAAATCCGCTGTTGCCGGGAGCTTGCTCAGCAGTGCGGAAGTTC
This sequence comes from Oscillospiraceae bacterium, assembly GCA_045578805.1. Taxonomy (GTDB): domain Bacteria; phylum Bacillota; class Clostridia; order Oscillospirales; family Ruminococcaceae; genus UBA3855. The sequence goes on along the minus strand of JAZNKY010000117.1, from coordinate 5,030 downwards.
CCAGCACACCGGTGCATACCAGCATCACCAGCAGGAAACGTCTGCGGCGCGTTCGCGTTCTGCGGCGCATACCCTTCACCTCCAGTATTGTCATTCTGTCTGATTCTATGCAGGAGCCGGGCAGGATATGCAGGGAGGCAGGGTTTCGCCGGATGCCTGGAAAATCGGACAAGATACGCGCATATACTCCATCACGGAGGGATGTCTATGTATCACTGCTATAATCCAAAGCGTTTTTTTCGTCTGCTGTTTTTTGATGCGGCGGCGGTCATTCTGATGCTGCTTTGTTCGCATGTCGGCAGACAGGTATTTTCTGCTGAAGTGCCGGAGGACAGCGTTTTTCTGCCCGTGGTAATGTACCACAGTGTGACACCGGATACGCAGAGTACCTATCAGGTAACGGCGGCACAGTTCGAGGAGGATCTGCGCTATCTTGCGGAACATGGCTATGAAACTGTCAGTGCTGCTGATCTAATCGCATACACCGAAGGGCGCGGCATACTGCCGGCGCATCCAGTGATGCTCACCTTTGATGACGGGTTCTACAACAATCTTTCCATCGTCCTGCCGCTGCTGGAGGAATATGATATGTGCGCGGTGGTGTCGGCAGTGGGGATATATACGGATGAAATTGCGGAAAATGACCCGCATAACGACAATTACTCGTACCTCACATGGGAGGATATGAACGCACTGCTGGAGTCAGGGCGGGTGGAGATCGGGAATCACACCTATGATCTGCACAGCATGGGCGACCGGGCGGGATGTTCCATCCGTTATGGGGAGGATCCGGGAGCGTATGCTGCTATGCTCCGTGAGGATCTGTCACGGCTCCAGAGTCGGATGCAGGAGGAAACGGGGACGGCACCCATTGCATTCGCGTATCCCTACGGCTATATCTGCCGGGAAAGCGTTCCGGTGCTGAAGGAGCTGGGGATCCGCTGCACCTTCACCTGCTACGAACGTCCGAACTATATCACCCGCGACCCGGAATGCCTGTTCGGGCTTGACCGGTATAACAGGAGCGGGGAGGTGGGGACGGAGGATTTTTTGGGGGAGATTCTGGAAAGGGAGAAGTGATTGCAGAAAAAGCATTTTTCTGCTAAAATATAATTGACACCCCTATAGCGTGAAACCATTTTGACTTCACACCCGTCTAATAGATGAATCAAAGCTTTGAGGATACCACAAACACAAAGGAGGGAGAAGGCATGAGAGCAGCCATTCTGGTAAACCGTGCAAAAAGCGGCGATCCGGATGCGTTTGTTGAGCTGATGGAACTGCATAAGTCCGCGATGTATCGGACAGCAGTTTCCATCCTGCACAATGATGCAGACGCGGCGGATGCCATGCAGGACACAATCCTGAAATGTTGGCAGAACATCGGCACACTGCGCAGTGACCGCTATTTCAAAACATGGCTGACCAGAATCCTCATCAACTGCTGCAAGGACATCATCCGGAAAAATGCGGAGGTCGTTTATCTGGAAAGCTATGACGGCATCGAACCATCCGTGGAACAAAGCCCGTCGGACAGGCAGGTGCAGGACTGTATTGATGCGCTCAGCAAGAATCACCAGCTGATCTTCACACTGCACTATATGCAGGGATTTTCAGTAAAGGAGATCGCACAGCTTCTTTCGATGAATGAAAATACTGTCAAGACAAGGCTTGCCAGAGGACGCAGCGAATTTAAGAAGATCTATCTGGACAAGGAGGCGGTTTCCCCATGAAACGATACAACAGAGATACAGAAGTTCCGGAAATCGTAAATGAAAAATGCCGGGAGGCATATGCACAGATCTACAAGGAGTGTGAGAGTATGGGAAAAAAGCGTACTATCAAAATGAAGAAAGCGCATGTCATTGCGGCATGTGCAGCGGCGGCACTGATGATCGTGCCGACAACAGTAATTGCCTACGAGTATTTCAGCGCACGCATTGAGAAAACGGGCACTTACCAGAATACCGTAACCATCACGCCACAGGCAACACAGGCAGAAGATGCGGCACAGTTCATGGCACTGGACATCGGCTGGCTGCCGGAGGGTTACTCGCTCGATGAAACCGAAGGCAAATATCACAGTGCAGAGGGCGGCGGAATCACCTGTCAATACATCAAGCTGCCGAAAGATCTGGTGGTTTCCGAGCAGATCAACAACAGTATTTCAAGTGAACAGTATGCTGTGGACGGCAAGCAGATCCTGATTTCCGAATGTGCAAAGGGTTTCACTCAGACCTATGATGACATTTACTACAACCATGAAATCTGGGTGGTCTTTGACGGCACGGATTATGCGGCACATGCATGGCTGACCTGTGATCTGGATACAGAGGATGTGAAAGCCTTTGCAGAGGGGCTGACGCTCACGCCCTCTGATGTGGAAACGGCTGGGGATTATTGTCCGCCGGAAACCGGAAAGATCGTTCATGATGACGATTCCGTACCGACAGTTCTGCGTGATGAAATGAATCTTGTTTCGATCGGAGAACGTGCAGAAATCAGCTGCACAGGTCTTTATGATGAGGATACGATCTCCATGGTAGTGACGGATGCATGGCTTCAGAAAAATTTCGACGGCATTGACGGGGACTACAGTGCCTATATGGATGAAAGCGGCAATGCTGCGGATGTTGTCCGCACATGGTACAATCCCGGCGATGGAGTGAACACGCTCGATGAAGAAGTCCTTTCCGAAACCGTTCCGCAGAATGTACTGGTGGTACATGCAACCTATACCAATGATTCCGACCATCCGGTGGAGCATATCATCTTCCCGACGCTGTTCACGATCAGAGACAATGTGGCAATGAAAAGCGGAATGATGAAATCCGACATTGCAGAAAGAAACACAGAATTTCTCCATGATTTGAAAAATGACGGCGGTTTCTTCTCCATTCAGTCTGAAAGCGGTATGGATAAAAATCACATCACGATTCCGGCTGGCGAGTCGGTGGATACACAGATGGCATTCCTTGTCAGCGAGGATATGCTGGGCAGTCTGTATCTGAATATGCACCTTAATTACGGACTGACAGAATTTGATGAGAAATTCCCCGTGCTGGATCTTTGCGATTTGCAGTAATTTTCTCCATGATAGCAGAAAACCCTCAGCTTTGAAAGGCTGAGGGTTTCGTTCTATTACACCGCATTCCAATAGGCAAAGAAAATCAGCACGCAGCCCCATGCATTCCCGGTTTCTTTACGCACAAGGAGCATTCCATAGATCAGAAAGATGGTGCAGAGCATCTCAATGATGGCATCCGGCGTTACACCGACCGCACCATGCACAAGAATGCACATCACTGCGCAGATGAACGCGCCCCAATCCCAGAAGCGATGCTTGGAGGGATAACGTTCACTGATTTTATCCGCAATGACAACATAATTGAAGCCCTCGAAAAAGCCCCAGCAGATTGCGATGATCGCCATTCCGACTGCATTGACGGGGAAGCCGGATGCCACGACCTCGCGGGTGAAATTCACATCCGAAAACGGAAACCATGCATGTGCATTTCCGGCAGCGATCTGGTAAATGAGATCCGGCAGACAGCACACCGCGCTCAGTCCGATCGCTGGCAAAAAATGTTTCGTGCGCAGACCATGGGACAGAAAGCTTTCACGGCGCAGAATGGACACAACAGTAATACCCAGACCTGCTAATCCGTACTGGAACAGTCCGCCCATCATCAGGACACGCAAAAGAACGGGTACCTGCTTATCATATGCTATGCTGTTGATCCGGTTTCCAAAAACCATAAAAATGCCGAGAACCAACGCGGAAATGAGAAAAATGATCCATAAGTCAATGTCAAGCTGTTTCTTTCGTTCTTGGGTTTTCATGATTGTGTCTCCTATCAAATTTTTGTTTCGTATCGTTACGCAATCCCATCCTCCACCATCTGCGGGAGTTCCTCCAGATTGAAGGGGGTTTCCTGGTATACGCAGTAGTTGAGCCAGTTGGAATACATCAGATTCGCATGGCTTCTCCATGAGAATTTCGGGGTGCAGTTGGGGTTGTCGCCGGGGAAGTAGTTGAACGGCACGTCAATCGGCAGACCCTTTTCGACATCGCGGAAGTATTCATCCTTGAGCGTGTCGCGGACATACTCATTATGCCCGGTCAGGAAAAATTGTCTGTGGTTCTTGTTGGCAACGATATAGACACCGGCAAGCGGCGAATAGGACAGGATCTCCAGCTCCGGGATCTTTTCCACATCCGCGCGGCGTGTTTCCGTGTGGCGGGAGTGCGGAACGGGAAATTCATCATCAAAACCGCGCAGAAGCGGCGTATTCGGGATCTCTGCCTTGTGCGGGAACACGCCGAACAGCTTTCTGTCAAGCTGGTACTTCGGTACACCGAAATGGTAGTACAGTCCCGCCTGTGCCGCCCAGCAGATGTGCATGGTGGAGTACACATGCGTTTTCGTCCATTCCATGATCTCGCAAAGCTCCTGCCAGTAGTCCACCTGATCAAATTCCAGCTGCTCCACCGGTGCGCCGGTGATGATCATGCCGTCATAGAAGTCCCCGCGGATCTGCGGGAAGGTCTTGTAAAATGTGCTCAGGTGCGCCTTGGAAGTATTCTTGGAGACATGCTCCACCTGCAGAAGATCCACATCCACCTGCAGGGGCGAATTGCTCAGAAGCCGCATGAGCTGGCATTCTGTCTCGATCTTCTTCGGCATCAGATTGAGGATCAGCACACGAAGCGGACGAATGTCCTGATGCTCCGCACGATTCTTCGGCATGACAAAGATATTCTCCTCTTCCAAGGTCTGGTATGCTGGTAAATTTTCAGGGATTCTGATCGGCATTCTGCCCCTCTCCTTTCTGGTGGTGGTGTACTTTGTTGTGCGGGATTTTGTTTCCTGCACCCTGTCCAAGAATGGATTGCTCTGCAATCCATTCGTTTTGCCTTTGCCCCATCGGGGCATTGGCAAAACGGCTCGGGATTCCAAAGGGATTCCATCCCTTTGGCAGGGGAAGTCGGAGGCCAAGCGGTCTTAGGAAGACAAAGTGGCCAAACA
>JAZNKY010000116.1:0-9163 GCA_045578805.1 Oscillospiraceae bacterium | reverse complement strand
TCCGCCGACAATGCTCTGCAGGTTTTCAAGGGTATGCTCGATGTCCTTTTCGTAGGGGTGCCTGCCCGGCTCGATTACAAGAATTTTCATATCGGTTCTCCTATTCAGTTTTCGATAAAGGTGTAGTTGATGGGTTCGTAGCCCTCCGGCGGAGCATCTTCAACAGAAATCAAGTCGTAACACCAGGCACCTACATCCTTGCGATTTTTGCCATAATAATCTCCGCCACCATGTCCGTTTCCAATCGCTGTCAGAAGGGGGAGCGGATGAATAATATCCCCACGCTTATCCATGCTCCTGCTGCTGTATGCATTGCAGTCAAGGTAAAGCTTCTTCGTGTGATTGACAAGGTGCTTACCGTCAAGGGAAAGCTCATCACGCTCCACACCGACGGCCTTTTCATCTGCTTCTGCACTCCATGCAAAGGCGTAGAGGTTTGTTTCACCGTTAGCTGATTCGGCATCAGAATAGTCGCCCACCCAGGCAACCTGCATCGGATTGTGGTACAGCTTTTTTGTCATGGTGCATACGAAAGGATTGTTCCACCAGGAATGCTCCATAAGCTTTGCGAAGGTGTACGCCCCGTTGACCCTTCGGTTGTAGGTTGTGATGTTTCCTTCACGGTCTTTGGTGATCGGTCTGTAATATTGTCCCATAATTTTTCTCCTTATGATATTTATTTCGGCATCCAGCCCCTTTCGGGGCTGTGCCGTTGTTGCTTAGTTCAGGCTCATGCGGATGGCAGGTACAACCTTCAGCTTTCCGGTGGTGAAGTCGGTGTAGTTGGCGTTCACCGTGGTCAAGCCGTTCATGCGGTAGCCGTGCTTTTCAAAGCTTGCCAGTGTCTGAATCAGGCTGCTGAAGGTGCTTGAAATCGTGAATTCCGTGATGCCCTCCGTCTTGAGGAACTCGCTGATCGGCTCGATGTCCTCTTCCCATACTACCTCGGAGAAGTCGATCAGCTCGTTGCCGGTGTGCTTCTGCTGGCGGTAGGCGGTGAAAAGCGTGAGGTTCAGCTGGTGGGTTCTGAAGAACTCGTTATCCTCGTGCATTGCCTGTTCAAAAATCTTGATTTCTTTCATGGTGTTTTCCTCCAATTTTCGTTGTTTTCCGTGGGCTATTTGCCCTTTCGGTATGTGTATATTACCGTCTTTTCGGCAATAAGTCAACGGATTTTGGAGTAATATATCTACCAAAGATCTGTGCATTTCAGCCGCCTGCTTTGGTACATATATGACTTCAAAAATCAGCCCCACAGCCGCCCCTGTGTGCCGCCGTTTTCCGAAAGGCATCATTCCATGGAGAAAAGGAAAACGGCGGACAGGGGGCAACACGGCGGCTCTGTCGGGCTTATGCCTCGGGGTAATGGCTATGGATAATGCCGATGATTTTATCCTGTTCTTCGACTGAAACCCCGATGAATTCCAGGGATTCACGAGTGCCGCAGTCGGGGCAGATCATCGTCGCATTGTCCTCACGGGAAAGGGCAGGTCTGCCTGTGTATTCCTGTCCGCACTTCGGACAAGTGGCTGTTGTCAGTTCTTTCATACAATTTCACCCCTTTCGCTGATGTCCATCGCAAGCCGCAGGTGCTTCAGATCAAATCCGAAGTAACGGTATCCGGCAACGCAGGTTCTCACGTAAACCGAACTCGGAATGCCCAGTTCACGTTCCTCGTGCATGATGTACACAAAGGCATCCAGCTTTTTCTTGCGTCCAGTGATGAGGTTCTTAACCGTGAGCTGCATATCGGTCTTGTAGTAGAAGTTGGGGCAGCCCTCGTAGGCATCGAGCCGAAGCTCATCACGCTCCGAAACTTCCCAGACTGCAACCGGAACGCCACCGCCCTTCTTCTTTTCGATGGTGAGGTAGGAGCCTGTCTTGCTGCCCTTGAACAGCAGCTGATAGTCGGGAATCACGCTTGTGCCGACAATTCGTGCATCGGGGCAGCGGTAACGCATCTGCTCGACATTGAGGTTTGAGCCGTAGGCGATGTAATATTTTTTCATGTTGATTCGTCCTTTCTGAAGGGAATACCCTTTCACCACCCAGAGCCGCCCGAAGGCGGCGTGAGGGGTAAAAGGCTGTTCCCTTAATTTCCGAATCTCCATGCTGCGTTTCCCTCAAGATTTCGCATCAGAATTTCCCTTGCCGTTTTGAACTCGTCCCCGACAAAGCCCAGTCGAATCAGCCATGTTCTCATCAGGAACTTTTTGTTTTCGGAAGTGCTTTTCTTGGGGCTTGCCGTTCTCACTTCCTTTGCCATTTCGGAAAGGGCAAGTGCAAGCTGAATGAAGGTCTTAAGCTCACCTGCGTGCAGTCCGTTCTTCTTGCCGTTCTCCGGCTTGTTGAACTGGAAAAGGCGGAATTCAATCGTGCCTTTGGTAAAAACCGAATGGTAATTCAGCTGTGCGTAGCGACTGTTGTTGTAGTGCTGGCTTCTGCCGTAATCGCAGCCCTGTGCGCCGTACCAGATATCTGCAAGCTGTGCCATCGTTGTGGGTTTCTTCTTGTTGAGCTGTTCGAGGAATTTCGGGTTTACCGTTCTGCAATAACGCTGTGTTCTGCCCCTGTCTATTTTCAGGCTTTCAATCAGAAGCTCCTCGTGGCTTGCCATGATGTTTGCGAGGTTTCGGAGCGTCTGTGGTGTGTGTCCGTTTGCCCCGATGTGAACGTGGATGCCGCAGCCCCTTGTGTAGTCGCTCTTTGCACCTGCCTTGCGAAGGCGGCGGATAAGCTCCTGCAGGGTTTCGATGTCTGCGTAGTGCAGAATCGGTGTCACCAGCTCGCACTTTTCGCTGTCGCATCCGGCAATGGAAACGTCTTTCTGGAATTTCCATTCTCTGCCCTCTGCGTCCCAAGCACTCCAGGTGCTGTAACCGTTGCGGTTTGCTGTGCTTTCGTAGCGGTGTGTTCCGAAGAAGTCGGAAGCGATTCTTGCAGCCTTTTCTCTTGTGATGCTGTTCATTTCAACCTCAACTCCGATGGTCTGATTCTTGAGGTTTTCGATCTGCTGTGCGGTCTTTGCGTTCATTGTGTTTTCCTCCGTGTTTCGTGGTTTTCTGTGCCTTTCGGTAGTTACATATTACCGTCTTTCGGAGGATATATCAAGCGGCTAAAACCACAGAATATAGGGGCAAATACAGCTTGAATGATTGTGTAATATACATACTTGAATACCTTGCAATTGTATGGTAATATACACTACAATGGGAGAGCGTTCTTGATTATTTTTCGCCTCCAGGGGCTTTTGAAAAATCGTCCACACCCTCGATCAGCGACAGCGTTCTGCCGTTGCTCCAGACCATGTGAATGTTGCCACCGTCGTCAATATATTCCACCTCGCCAATCGTACCCGGCGGCACGGGGTAGGGGTCATTCATACGGTGCAGAATGATTTTCGTGCCAGCCGGATATTTCGCACGGAGAGCTTCGAGCTGTTCTTTATTCGGGAACTGCATTGTCAGCACCTCCGTTTCTGAATGCTGAACTTCCGGTCAAATTCCGGAGCAGTACCTTGCGGACACTCTTGAACTCCGTCCCGATAAATCCCAGTCGGAGGAGAAAGCAGCGGAAAGCGTACTTCTCATTGTTGCTGGTATCGGGCTTGTTGTTGATGCGTTTCTGGTTCTTCGCCATGTCAATGAGGGCAGTGAGGAATCGGCTGTAAGCGTCAGCGTCCTCCGGCTGTTCCAAGGTGAACCAAGGGAACTGCACCTCCGATTCCGTCACCGTGTATTCCAACGAATCCGTCTGCAGGGCGTGCTTGATGAGCGTACCCTTGTTCTCCAAAATCCTGTCAAGGTTTGCGAGTGTCTGCTCATCCAGTTTTTCTTTCGGGATGGAGATGATAAGGCGGTTGTCGGCTTTCTCCGTTTCGGCAATGAACCCACGCTTGCGGAGTTCCTCAAGCAGTCCGCTGATGTCCGTGCCGTTCTCGCAGTGCAGTGAGCCTTCCTTGTCCACTGTCATTGTTCCGATTCTGTAGGCACAGGTCGGCATGTACTGGTACTCTGCATTTTCGCCTGTGATCTCGCTGATTGCCTGCACCAGCTTTTTGCGTTCTGTTCCTGTGCAGTTGAATTTGATTGTCATATGCAATACCTCCTTGTTTTTTGGTAGTCACATATTACCGTCTTTCTCACAGAATTGCAAGTTGTTTTTCGCCGAAATACTGTAGAAAAATCGCCCTCACATTTGTGCTTATTACACTTGTGTGATGTGCTGCGTTTCGCCGCCAGAACTTTGTTGCTTCTGGTGATGGCTATTTTCCGCAGAATATGGTAATATGTGTGTCGAAAGGAGCGATGCCGATGATCGAGGAATTTTACCACGGCAACATCGTCCGAGCCGACCACACGCCAACCAATCCCGAATACCACGCCCTGATGCAGAAATGGCTGCCCATGTGCGATGCGTTCGAGAAGATGCTCACGCCGGAACAGCTGACCGTGTTCAAGGAGATGACGGATTTGCAGATGAAAAGCAGTGAGATCGCCAGTGCGGAACTGTATGCGGCAGGCTTTCGGGACGGTGCAAAGCTGATGCTGGAAATCATGGAATGACGAGGGACTCCCGATTTTGGGAGCCCTTCATTATTGCTTTGCGTAGTGAGCGATTCCAGCCAGAACGAACCAAGCGTTACAGGCGCTGATACCATTGCCCCACATCTTGTACTCCGCACTATCCGAATGCGGATTCTTCAGCCATTTCAGAATCTGCTTATCCGTTTTCGGCTTCTTTTCGGGAGAAACGGCGAGCCTGTGCGTTTCAAACACATCACGCCAGAAGTCAAGATCCTCTTCAGTCGGATTTTCGATGCCGATGTCTTGACACCACCATGTCGGCATTCCTTGCAGTAATGCACATTCCTGCGGGGTGAGCCTGCGGACGGTGTAGCCCACATCATTGATGAGGGGCGGATCTTTGTAATCCGTGGCAACCAGTGTGTTCGCTGTATCTGCCTGTGCATTTGTGAAGAAGGAAGCCTTACTGGAAGTGAAGACCGGAGTTGCCACAGCAGACGGGCCTTGTGCGTTAAGCGTTGAGGATACTCCTTCATTGGAAATTCCTAAATTTCGTGCGAAGTTCTGTCCGCAGTTGTACGATTCTCTGTCGATAGCATAAACTACAGCGTGTTTGTCGCAGGTGTTGAGGGTAAAGGTAACATCCTCATTGATGCCATCACCCTGCGGGCCGTTCTTGTCGGCTCTGCCAATCATCGAGCCTTGCAGAGCGTAGCTTTCCACGATTGCCATGCCGCCCTGATTTGAAGATGGCGGTGTTCCAGAAGTATCAATCGTTCTGGAAGTTTCCGCTTCATATACACCGCTGTGGGGATTGCCGGATTTCATGGCATTGGACTCAAATGCACTGATGCCATAGGCTTTCGGAGCATTCACTACAAACGGCTGATTATTGCCGCCCATGCCATAGGTTGCAGAAACTGTCGGAGCAACTTCAAGGGGACCTCTGTATCTCGTGTCCTGACTGTGGTTCTCATAGCATGTCATCGCCGCAGGCACAACTCCTGCACGCAGCGTCGGTGACTTTTCTTCCTCATAACCGATACCACGAGCCTTTGCCGAATGCTCCGTGCAGAATCCTGCCGACAACACACAGGGCGGATGATGTGCTTCTGCACGGAGAGTACAGGTCATGTCCTCGGTTACATCCATACGGTTGCCGCCTTGGTCATTCAGACAGATTTCATTGCCTGTCGCTCCAATGCAATCCGCAGCACCTCCGGCAGCTCTTTGCCACGCACGGAAGCCCTCCGCAGAATACCCTGACACGCCCTCGGACTCAAAGAGTATTTTTCCGGCACGTTCGCCTGTAAAATCTGCGACAAGGTAGATGCGTTTTCTTCGTTGGGGAACTCCCCAGTATTGTGCGTCAAACAATCGGTAGGCGACAGAATAATGACCTCCCAGAATTTTTCCTGCGTTGTGCCACTTCGCAGGTTTAGGAACAGAAGCGGACTCATCCGCAATTTTGCAGATTTCTTCGAGGACGCAGCGGAAGTCCTCGCCGCCTCCGGAGGAGAATGCCCCTGGGACATTTTCCCACACGATGTATTTCGGGTATTCGCCATTGGTCTTGCACCTCATTTCTTTGATAACTCTGATTGCTTCAAAAAACAGCCCCGAACGCTCTGCCTGAATGCCGGCACGCTTGCCCGCAACAGACAGATCGGTACAGGGACTTCCGAATGTGATAATATCCACAGGCGGCAGTTCCGCACCATTCAGCTTAGAAATATCGCCGTAGTGCTTCATAAACGGCAGTCGTTTTCGGGTGACAGCTATTGGGAACGGCTCAATTTCCGATGCCCATACAGGGGTAATGCCGGACAGAATACCTGCCATAGGGAATGTTCCGCTGCCGTCAAATAAACTTCCGAGCGTCAGTTCCTTCATGTTGCACCTCCAATCTCTGCCGCAGGGCAGTAAAAAACGCCTTGTTTCTGATGGGGAGGCCTTTTGCAAGACATTCCTTCTCAAAAGCAAAGCGTATTTCGAGTTGTTTTACGGAATAATCGGCACGATAATTCCGCCATGTCATTTCGTCATAGCGGCGGAGCTTCTTCCATAGTTCGGGATAAAACTCCCACAGTTTTCGGAGTTCCTCCAACGACTGTAAAGGGCAGAGCCAGCAGGATACACGGTGAAATCTTTTATATAATCCGTTCCAGTTAAAGCCACGTTCAGCACAGTATTGCAGGCAGTCTGCTTCCGTCATGCCCCATTCCACCAAAGGGTGAATGCATTCGGCACGGCGGTTATTGGGACGTTCCAGCCGATACTGCTCATCCGCCGCAATGCCGACATACTGGTACACCGTGTATTTCTTCCGAAGATCTCTCAGATAGTTCTCTCGGGGCTGGTCTTTCAGTCGATTGGTACACCACCGCATTTTCGGACCCATCCAGCCGTAGCCGTCAAAATCCCTGCCGAACAGCTGACGGAACTTTTCGGGATTGCCACGCTTGATCGGGGCATGGCAGAAGTAATATTTAAAGTCATGCTCTGCCTTGATTCGTGTAATCGGTCTGCCGATGTATTCTTCCAGTTTGTCAAGATGTGCGTACATATCGGGAAATTCAAGCCCCGTATCGCAGAAAATGATTTCATCCACCGGACGATTTTCTTTCAGCAGTCGCAGAAGCATTGCGGTGGAATCCTTACCGCCGGACAGGGAAACGATGTAGTAGGGTGGTTTAATTGCCATCCAGCACCACTTCCTTTACAAGTTCGGAGTACGGAATTCTCTCACCGTTACGAATTACATACACATCAGCACTGCTGTTATTCTCGGCGATGTACTTGCGGAAACGCTCTACAGCCACATCCACAAACTTCGGTTCAAGCTCCACGCCGTAACAGGTACGGTTCAGCTGCTCACACGCAATCAGTGTGGAGGCACTGCCAAGGAAACCATCAAGCACAAGACCGTTTGTCTGGGTACACTGTGTAATGAGATATGCGATGAGGGGAACGGGTTTAGAAGAAGGATGACCACAGCCATCTTCTTTGCTGTTTTTGATACGGTCAAATTCAAATACCGTTTTCTGTTTCTGGTCGCCATACCAGATGTGCTTGCCGTCCTTACGCCAGCCCCAGATGATAGGTTCATGAATGTATTTCCAGTCGGTTCGGGTGAGGACAAGTCTGTCCTTTTTCCAGACAAGACCAGCACCAACCTTGAACCCTGCGTCTTCATAAGCATCATGGAATACACGAGCCTTGCTTGTTGCGTAGAAAACATAAATGCTTGCATCCTTTGCCATAGCGTCCTTGAATCTTTCAAATGCAGATTTCAGGAATGCATATCCCTTTTCATCGTCAAGGTCATCGTTCTTGATTTTTCCTGATGTGCTTTCAAGATTAACAAGGTACGGAGGATCGGTACACACCAGGTTCACTTTGGTATCACCGAGCAGTGCCGCATACGTTTCCGGCAATGTACTGTCACCGCAAATAACAGTATGCCTGCCGAGATGCCAGATATCGCCCGGCTTAGAAAAGCAAGGCTTTTTCAGTTCAGCATCAACATCGAAATCGTCCTGCTGTGCCTCTTCATCCGTAGCGAACAGGTCAGCAAGCTCCTTTTCATCAAAGCCTGTCAGTCCGAGGTCAAAACCGAGGTTCTGGAGTTCTTCCATTTCAACGGCAAGCATTTCCTCGTCCCAGCCTGCATCCAGAGCCATACGGTTGTCGGCGAGAATATATGCCTTCTTCTGCGTCTCCGTCAGGTGTTCCACAAATACGCACGGTACTTCGGAGTAGCCTTCTTCCTTTGCAGCAGTAATTCTGCCGTGTCCAGCGATAACATTAAATTCCTTGTCAATGATGACAGGATTGATAAACCCGAACTCACGAAGGGAGGAACGCAGCTTTGTAATCTGCTCCTTACTGTGGGTTCGGGCATTATTTACATATGGGATGAGCTTCGTAATATTTACAAGCTGAAAATCCGTTGTTGTTTTCATCGGTGCTGCCTCCTTTGCTGGATTCTCTGCAAACCTTTTCTTGCCACCATGACATTGCCTTTGACAGCCTGCCCCTTGATAGTGCGGTATTGCTGTTTCGTAAGCATCGGTCTGCTGGCTTTCAGTTCACGCCAGAAAGTTACATCTGTGGTTGATTTCATAAAACCATCCTTTCCGTTACTTGCCCCTTGAACGGAGCAGCATTTCCATCATATCGTTTTCGGGATTACTTCCAGTCACATCAACCGAGCAGTTCTCCTTGACGATCTGCTGAATGGTAGCCCACAGCAGATTGGACTGCTTCATGTAGCTCTGGCTCATGTGAACAAAGGGAGACTGGCAGGGCTGACCTGTCGTGCTGTGCTTTCCGAGGAATCCCAGTCGGGAGATTGCTTCTTCACACTGTACCCATCGGGCAACACTCATAGCGTACTGCTCCACAAGCGTCGGATTAACCAATTTCTCACAGCCGAGCTTTGTCAGCCAGCGGCAGACCTTGTTGTAGATCTCATCCGCACCGAGGGGCTTGCCGTCACGCTGTAATCCGGAGAGATATTCGCCGGGCTTCGGCATATCCACACCCTCAATATTTTCGGGAATATCCAGCTTTGTCAGCGGACGCTTGCCGGGATTTCCGGCATCCAGTTTTTCTTTCAGTGCTTTCGGCTTACG
>JAZNKY010000115.1:0-3273 GCA_045578805.1 Oscillospiraceae bacterium | reverse complement strand
CCGCCCAATGCTGAGAACCTATCAGCCCAAGAAGCGCCAGAGAAGCAAAGTGCACGGTTTCCGCAAGAGAATGCAGACCGCTGATGGCCGTAAAGTCCTGAAGAGACGCCGCGCTAAAGGCAGAGCACGCCTGACCCACTGATACTGTCCCCGCCATGCAGCGGAGGATAACTGAAGCTGTAACCCTCGATGGAATCGGCGCAACCGCGTCCGCGCATCGGGGGTTTCTTCGTGGGGAGAATAAGGATAGATTTTTTGGGAGTGAAGCGGTGTTTTTGCGATTCCCGCAGAATTGTGCGTTTTTGCAGACCGTACGTTAGCCCAAGGGGGGGCAATGTCTCGCCTGCCGGCTCGGTCAGCGCTTCAAAATGCTTTGCATTTTGAGGTCTCCACCGGAGACCCGCACCCCTCTGGACACCCGCATATTTTCCTCGAAAATGGTACCCAAACTGTAAAAATGCAGTTTGACACTTTTCCTCAGAAAATATAAAGGAAAGTCCAGTAGCCATTGTGTATCGTACTGAACTTCCTTTTGGTACGCAAAATCTGAAGGACGAACTAAGTTGTTTCAGATTTTTGCACGAAAGTACGATGTGTGGGTTTTACTGGAATGTTATAATGTTTGATGGAATATTATGAGTATTTCTTATATCAAATACTCTGTTGGAGGGGAGATGGATAATTTGAAGCAAGACTATCGCTGGGTCAAGTATGTTATCGGCGTATCTGCACTGCTCACGGTGGCGTATTTTATTGATGATTTTGACAGTATGACCACTAACAACGTGATCAAGGCATTGCTGTGGACAATCCGAAATGTAATTCATATTTCGTTGCTTATCGGATGGGGCGCATCTTTGCAGCAAAGGATTATTAACGTGCGGGTACGCCGCTGTCTCGTTTCCGTCAGCGTACTGATGATTTTCTGGCTGACCGCCAAAGTACTCAAATGGAACTTCATCCCCGATCGTACTTATTGGTTTGGGCGGTATCTCTGGTACAGCTATTATATCCCCATGATCCTGATTCCGCTGCTTGGCGTATTCATCATTGACTATATGGGAAAACCGGAGGAATATCGGAATCACCGTCGTCTGTATGCACTTTATATTCCCGCATTCGCAATTCTGATCGGCATCTTTACAAACGATCTGCATCAGCTGGCATTCTCCTTCCCACAGGGAATCGATCAGTTCGATTTCACATACGGTTACGGTCCGATCTATTTTGCGGCGATGGCATGGTTTGTGCTCGGCGGCATCTACATAGTTGTTATGCTGCTGAAAAAATCCCGTGTTCCCGGAAGTAAAAAAATGCAGAAACTGCCTGTCATCATTATGGGCGGTGCTGTGATTTTTTGGACACTATACTGCTTACGCATCATACGGGATGTTGATCTGACGGTTGTGGACTGTCTGATCATTGCACTTCTTCTGGAAAGCGCCATACAGAGCGGGTTAATTTCCTCCAATACGAATTACCATAAGATGTTTCATGCGTCAACGGTTGCGGCACAGATCGTAGACCGCGACTATTATCCTTGCTTTACTTCTTCATCAGCCATTCCTTTATCGAAGGATGAGATGAAAAAGATCGGCGAACAGCCTGTAAAAAATGGCAATATTATTCTGCACGCAAAGCCGATAAAGGCAGGTTTCGTGCTGTGGCAGGATGATGTAACGGAGCTTGACGCTCTGACGAACTGTCTGTGTGATGCGCAGCAGAAGCTTGGCAGAAAGAACGAACTGCTGCAGGCAGAACTAAAGCTGAAGGAGCAGCAGGCACAGCTTGAGGAAAAAAGCCACTTGTACGATCAAATCATCGAAGAAGTGGCACCGCAGATTGAGAAGCTTGAATCCCTGCTTGAACAGGCTTCCGAGCCTCTGACGGTACACAACTCCATGGTACAGATGTGTGTGATCGGTTCCTATGTAAAGCGGCGCATTAATCTGTTGATGCTCGGAGAGGAAAGTGAGTTCGTTCAGGCGCGTGAGTTCGAGTATTGTATCCGTGAATCTCTGGACAATCTCCGGCTCGCTTCGGTTTCCGTAATGCTTGACGCAAAGTGCGAAGGTGATATTCAGCTTGCATCTATCATTTCCGCCTACGACTTCTATGAAAACCTGGTGGAAAAGCTGCTTGACCGGATCACCGCGGTGATGGTGCGTATTTTATGTAAAGACGGAGCACTGAAAATGAATCTTCAGCTTGGATGCACAAGCAGTATTGCAGACGCTGAACTGGATGATCTTTGCCTGCGTTACGGTCGTTTTACCTATACCGTTCAGGAAGAAGATATCGTCATAGATCTTGATATTCCTGAAGGAGGTGACGGCAAATGATGACCTATGATGCGCTTTCTTTTCTGCTGAAAGCCGTGATCAGATTTGGACTGTATATGCTTCTGTGTATCAGCATATATATGCTTTCCGCCTCGCTCAGAAAAAAGTCACCGGTATTGATCGTACCGACATTTCTGTCCGTCCTGATCAGCGGAAGTATGTTTGTGCTGTACGATGCCCGGAGTCAGAAATCTGGATTGGATCATAGGGCTGCCGTCCGCTGGCTTTGTGAGAAGCCGATCCTGTTCACGATTTTACTTTTCGCCGCAGCGGCTGTGCTTCTTACATACGTTACCTTCCGTGAAGCACATCTTCGCAGAACTGTCCCCGACCGTTCCTCCATCAAGGAAAGCATTGACCATCTCCCGACCGGTCTTTGCTTCTATGCCGAAAACGGCAGAGTCATGCTGGTCAATCATCGGATGAATCAGCTTTGTCATATCATATTGGGACGCGATCTGCAAAATGCTGCCCTTGTGTGGGATGACCTCTGCGGAGGATCCATACAGCCGGATATCATGCGGTTGTCAACAGACAGTCAACCAAGGTTCCGTCTGTCCGATGGAACGGTCTGGAGTTTCTCACGGACACAACTGCCGGATATGTTTCAGATCACAGCCGCTGACATCACGCAGCTTCACAACCTTGCGGAAGAATTGGAACAGAAAAATATTGCCCTTGAGGAACTGTATCAGAGACTCAAGGATTATGAGACGGATGTGGAAGAACTGACACGTACCCACGAACGGCTGGAAACGAAAATCGGCATCCACAGTGAATTGGGACAGACGCTCCTTGCCACCCGCAGTTATCTGCTTGATAACAATGAAAACAAAGCACTGCCTGCAGAAGCATGGAAGCGTAGTATTGCACTGTTGCGGCAGAGCATTGTAGAAAATACGGAACAGTTCACCTCGCAGACGCTTATTCA
>JAZNKY010000114.1:0-11819 GCA_045578805.1 Oscillospiraceae bacterium | reverse complement strand
GTGGAGGGTGCGCAGCACCCTCCATATATAGCCCCTCCCCTCGGGGAGGGGTTGGGGCTGCTCCCCACGGGGTGGGGAGACGGCACGAAGTGACAGAGGGGACGGCACCGGTGAGGTGGAGGCAGTCTTGGAGTGCTGACCCAAGAAAAAAGTATCTATATTTAATTGCCGAAGCGTAATAGCATTTCATAAGAACCGTATAAACCCAAGAATCAGTAAAGGAGAGAGAACGATGCGTGAATTTGTGATTATGACAGATGGTCCGTGTGATCTGCCGAGGAGCTATTGTGAGGAACATGGCGTTACTGTGATTCCGCTGTATGTGAGCCTTGCGGGGGCGGCACCCGTTCCCTTTCCGGCGGAGAGCTTTGACACGAAGGCGTTTTACGATGCACTGCGCGAAGCAAAGCCCGTCAAGACCTCTGCGCCGAATATCGAGGACTGCCGGAAGGCGATGCTCCCCTATCTGCAGGCAGGAAAGGACATTCTGCATGTGGGCTTTTCCTCGAAGCTGAGTGCGGCATACAATACGGCACGGCTGGCAGCTGAGGAACTGAAGGAGGAATTTCCCGGACGTGAGATCCTCTGTCTGGACAGCAAATGTGCTTCTCTGGGGCAGGGGCTGCTGGTGGATCTGCTGGTGCAGAAGCGTGAAAACGGCTGCGGGCTGGAGGAGACCTATGCCTATGGCGAGGAGATGCTTCCACGCATCCGTCACTGGTTCACAGTGGATGATCTGATGCATCTCAAGCGCGGCGGAAGGATCAGCAGCACAACAGCAGTTCTGGGAACGATGCTCCAGATCAAGCCCATTCTGCGTGTGAACGAGGAAGGCGGACTGGAACAGCACAGCAAGGTACGCGGCAGACGCGCGGCACTCAAGCAGCTGGCGGATTATGTGGGTGAAAACATGGTATCCGGCACAATGACCGCCATCAGCCACGGCGACTGCGAGGAGGACGCACAGTTCGTGCGCGATATTCTGCGCAGAAAGTATGGTGTTAAGCAGATCATGATGAATCTGGTTGACCCGATCGTGGGCGCACACAGCGGACCCGGAACACTGGCGGTGTTCTATGTGGAGAAGACAGAGGCATAAAAACAGAGGCGTTCCGCACGATTGCGGAACGCCTTTTTACCCCTTCAATACATTTCCTGCTCCAGTTCACGAAACACCTTGGTATCAAAAAAATCCGTGATCGTGATCTCCAGACCGTCACAGAGCTTTTTGATGGTTACGATCCCGATATTTCTTGCCCTGTGATTCACTATATCATTCACTGTGGATTGCGTGACTCCCGACAGATTACTCAGCTTATTTACTGTAATCTGCCGTTCTTCGCACAGCTCCAGGATCCGCGTGGCAACGGCTTCTGAAATATTCATGCTACCATTCTCCTTTTGTGGATTCTATATAAAATATGATAGCATTTTTCATTCAAAATAATTGTCGGTAAACCGTTGGCTTTTTCTTTATTTTGTGGTATAATCCAATTAACGGCAAACCGTTAATCAATAATCCAAACCAATAAAATGAATCAGGAGGGATTTGCATGAAAAAAAGCAAAAGAATGATGGGTATCGCACTGGCTGGCATGATGATGCTGTCCGCAGTGGCGGTACCGCAAGCAATGCCGCAGGAAATGCAGGAGGCTTACAGCGTTGTGCAGACAGTGGAGATTGAGGCAAATGCGGCTGAATGGAGAAAAGGTGGTTTTGGTGGGGGATATGATTGTAAAGACAGAGGTCCTGCCTGGAATGGTCCCCTTAGAATATGGGCAAAGCGAAATTGGCGTAACAAATATAAAAGTCCAAGAATCTATGTCTATGCGTACTCTGAAGATGGTAGAAAAACAAGTAAATGGGCTGGTTACGTTCTTCAGGTGCAGGTTTGTGACTGGCGAGGAAATGCGATTTATACTAGGAGTGTAAGAAGTGGTGATTACATCGATCTGAAAAACTATACTGGTTACCAAATTAAGATTCGTAGACGTAACAATACAGGACAGGTGCGTCAGTATACAGAGTGGTGGGGCATCAAACTGGATAATGATGGTTACTTTGGATAATGTAATTTAAGCAGGGGCGGTATAAACCGCCCCTGCACTTTTTACAGCACAAACCGTCTCGGCAAAAACTCCTTCAGCACATGCTCCCCATCCGCAAGCACGATCACGAAATCATCCCCGCAGAACTCCGCCATCACCTGCAGACATGCACCGCAGGGAATGCAGGGTGCGCCGGGGGGGTCTCCTGCCGGTGCGCCGCAAATGGCAATTGCGGAAAATTCGCGCTTTCCATCCGAAACTGCCTTGAATATGGCAGTCCGCTCCGCACAGCAGCCGAGCGAATAGGAGGCGTTTTCCACATTGCAGCCCGTATAAATGCTGCCGTCCGCGGTCAGCAGTGCCGCGCCGACTGCAAAGCCGGAATAGGGGCAGTATGCCTGCTGCCTTGCAGCTTTCGCTGTTTCCATCAGGTCTTTCATCCTTTTTTCTCCCTTCTGCTTCCCTCCGCCGGTTCGCCGCAGAAGCGTTCTGCCCAGCAGTTTGCCCAGCGTTCTGTGTAGAAGCTATAATATGAAATCTGCTTTTCCCGCCGGAGCTTCCGGCAGGGCGGCAGGAGCATCCAGAGCATGGAGGGCAGTGCGATCACCGGCAGGTACAGGGGTCCGAGCAGCAGGGACTGGAGCGTATGCCCGTACTCATGCACGAGCAGCGGGCGGCTGTCCGCATCATGCTCCGACAGGAACAGGAACATCCCGATGGACGCGCTGTACCGGCGTTTCCAGAGACTGACCGCCGCACCGTGATACATCGGCTGCCTGCTGCGCAGATGGAACAGATAGACCACCGCGCCGATCAGCGTCTGCGGCAGTCCCCAGGTACACTGGAGCAGAATGTAGGCGGTTTTTTTCATGGTGTCCTCCTTATGTATATACGCAAACGCATCCCCGCCATACATCGGGAATGCGCCTGCAAAAATGGAGAGAATGACAGAAACCGCACCGGATGATCAGTCCGGGAAAGCCCGGTTTCTACTTATATAACAACGCAGGCGGAAAAAGATTGGATGTTTTTCAAAAATTCCTTGCGTGTGTGCAGCTGGTGTGCTGCATGGCGTATTCCTGGAGGTTGCCGATATAGACCACATCATCCCCGATGACATGCAGAAAGTTTTCCGGCTTAACGATCCGTTCAAAGCGTTCTGCTTCGATCACAGCGAATTTATCCAGCGTATCCCGCACAAATTCCGAGCAGTAATAACAGTTTTCCTGCTGGTAGGCGATCCGGAACCATGCCAGCAGCAGTCCGATGTAATTGTAATGGTACTTCTGCTTTTCGACATACATCAGATCAAGATGCTCCCGCATGGCACAGTACTGCGCCGCTGTGACCGGTACACGCAGAATGATGGCTTTCGTGTCCCGGAACCGCTTGAACGTTCCCCAGTGCGGGCTTTCCATTACGAACCCTGCCAGGATCGGATTATAGGGGTCAAGTCTTCCGAACGAATACATCGTATGCAGACTCCTGTCCAGGCTGAGAGAGGCGTGGTTGTACTCCGCCTTGGTAATGAATTTCAGCACCCGCGAAAGAATTGTCCCCGTCTGGCTGACCACGATGTAGATCTCATATTCCTTGCTCTGTTCCGTCATGGCTTCACATCCCTTTTGTACAAAATGATTCCTGTTTCATTATACCATATCTGTTGGTTTTTGTCAATTTGTATAAAAAATTAAGAAATTTATACGAGGTGTAGTGATTTGTGCCTGTTTTGTATAAACTACATTTATTTGCACACACTGGTCGTGTAATTTTCTTCCGGATCCGTAGTTTTTTTACGGATGTTGTTGACTTTCAGAAAGGAATCTGCTATAATGAAAACAGAAAATCTGCACGATAGGAGTGAAGCAGCGATGCTGGAGCGTTTTGAGGTTGAAAATTTTATGGGATTTTCAGAACTGCTGGAATGGGATTTGACCGCCCATAACTATAATTTCAATCAGAATCTTGTCTATAACGGCGTGGTAAACAAGGCGATTGTGTACGGAAAAAATGGAGTTGGCAAAAGTGCCTTGGGTATGGCGTTGTTCGATATTACCACGCATCTGACGGATAATTATGCAAAACGGATTAAGCATTATAGAAATCTGCATCATCCTGATAACCCAGTGGGATTTCACTACCAGTTTAAGTTCGGAAATGACCGTGTTGTTTATGAATATCATAAAATCAATCAGAGTACTCTTCTTTGTGAATTTCTAGAAGTAAATGGGGAACAGTTGATTGAATACTATCATTTTGATGAGCTTTCTGATAAAAAATTCGTACACCCCTCATTAAAAGGAACTTTGAATATTGAGCCGACAGAAGGAAAGCTTTCCGTGCTGAAATATATCTACCGCAACACCCCCGTCAATCCCGAATCCCCTCTGACAAAGTTGATGCAGTTTTGCAATAATATGCTCTGGTATCGCAGTTTGTCCGACGGTAATTCTTTTATGGGATTTACCCCCAGCTTTGAGGATGAAAAGCCCACGGATATTATCCAGCGAAAGGGAAAGCTGACAGAATTTGAAGAATTCCTGCGAAGCAATGATGTGGATTATCAGCTCGGTTTTGAGGAAGAAAACGACAAATATGTATTGTATGCCTATTTTAATGACGGCAAAAACAAAGCACCATTTACTGCACTGGCTTCCACAGGCACAAAAATGCTGCTCCTGTATTATGCATGGAGCCTACAGGCATATCCCAAGCTGT
The DNA here is from genome assembly GCA_045578805.1 of Oscillospiraceae bacterium. Lineage (GTDB taxonomy): Bacteria > Bacillota > Clostridia > Oscillospirales > Ruminococcaceae > UBA3855. The sequence goes on along the minus strand of JAZNKY010000114.1, from coordinate 7,053 downwards.
CCCTGCTGTTCATTGATGAATTTGACGCATTTCTGCACTATGAAGCTGCGGAACGGCTTGTAAAGCTTCTGAATCAGGAGTCAGGGTTCCAGAGTATTCTTACTACGCATAATACCTATCTGATGCAGAATCGCCTGACAAGACCGGATTGCTGTTTCCTGATGTCAAAAAACAAGATCACGAATCTGTATGACGCAACAGATCGCGAGATCCGGGAAGCGCATAATCTGGAAAAAATGTATATCAACGGAGCGTTTGTAGAGTCATGATGAAAATACTGTTAATCGTAGAGGGTGGAGATGACCGTGAGCTTTTCGAGGGATTGCTCCGACAATTCCGCTTAGAAGCGGAGCTTTTCGTTGTCGGTACAAATCTGTATTCGCTCTATAAAAAATGCAAGGATGAATACTTCAACTGTGATGTAAAAGATGTGCTGTGTGAGCTTATCAAGGATGATGAGCTGAAGCAAAGGCTTAAAGAGGAAAAATTTGCCTTCACCTATCTAGTCTTTGATGCGGATCTGCACAACAAACCAACGCACCTGCGAGAAATAGAAGATGTACCCATTGCAGACAGATTGAAAGATAATTTCCCCAAGCTCATTGAAATGGCTAAATATTTTACGGACGAAACCGACCCGACCATCGGGCGGTTGTACATCAATTACCCTATGTTGGAATCTTTCCGTTATTGTGATCACTTTGATGAGGATGGCTATCCGGCAGACGAGGTTTCCATTTATGATATGCACAAATTCAAGCAGCTTGCAAGTCAGAAAAGGTTGGCGGGCATATCGAGAGAGAAGTACACAAGAGATAATTTTTCAGATCTGATACGCATGAATCTCAGACGGCTGAAATCGGTATCCAGTGAATGCTTTGAAAATTTCCCTGATTATTCGATGTATCTGAATATTTCTCAGGCAGAGTATGTTGCCGGACAGCAGTATGAAATGATCCAAAGCTTTAAGAAACTGTATATTCTGAACACTTCTCTTTTTTTGATTCTGGATTATTATGGCAATCAGAACGGTTTTTATGACACTGTTATTACCCCCAATACCCCATAAAAAGGACGACGCACCCCTGCATCGTCCTTTTTCGCATTCTGTTTACGCTTCCTCGCTGAACATATCCTTGCCCACGCTGCAGAGCGGACATTCAAAGTCATCGGGAAGATCCTCGAACTTTGTGCCGGGGGCAATTCCCAGATCGGGTGCACCCTGTTCCTCGTCGTATACCCAGCCGCAGGCATCGCATACATACTTCTTCATCATGTGTTCCTCCTTATTGAATTGGTTCAAAGTCAGCAGCTCCATGCTTGCAGAGGGGGCAGATGAAATCCTCGGGGAGGGTATCACCCTCATGCACATAGCCGCAGATTTTGCAGACATAGCCCTTCTTGCCGTCCGTTTCCGGCTTGGGCTTTACATTGTTCTGGTAGTAGGTGTAGGTCATGGTCTCACGCTCAGACATCACGCGCGCCTCGGTAACGGCGCAGATGAACATGCCGTGCGTTTCCAGATCGACATACTGCTCCACCTTCAGAGACATAAAGGAATTGATATAGCGCGGCAGGAAGATCAGCCCGTTGTCGGCACGGAACGGCTCACATTCTGCAAACTTGTCCGTATTTCTGCCGCTCTGGAAGCCGAATTTCTCAAATACCGCAAACGGTGCATCCACAGTCAGACAGTTGATGTTCATTTTGCCCGTCTGGCGGATGACATGGTGGGAATAGTTCTCCTTGCTGATGGTCACAGCAATGCGGTTGGGCGTATTGGTGACCTGGGTGACGGTGTTGACGATCAGACCGTTGTCCTTTTTGCCGTCGTTGGAGGTGACCACATACAGACCATAGCCGATGTTGAACAATGCGGACAGGTCATTCTTGTTGGCAGTCGCATCCTGCTTGGCAAGATATTCGCGGGACAGCTCCTCTGCAAGTGCATCAAGCTGTGCGGTGCTGTCCTCATTTAGTGCAGAAAGGATCTTCACAGTTGTTTCCGCATAGGTCAGATTCTTGCTCTTTTCCAGCATTCCCTTCATGACCTTTGCCGCAGTCGGTGCCCAGCTGCCGTTTTCGATCATGGCTACAGTGCGGTTCTGGAAATTGCGCTCCGTCAGGTGGGTGATAAATTCACGCATGAACGGGAAGATCTCTGCATTATAGGTGGTCGTCGCCAGCACGAGCTTGCTGTAGCGGAAGGCATCCTCGACCGCCTCTGCCATATCGCAGCGCGCCAGATCATTGACTACAACCTTCGGGCAGCCGTTGGCACGGAGCTTGTCCGCAAGCTGGAGAACTGCCTTCTTGGTATTGCCGTAAACGGAGGTATAGGCGATCACGATGCCCTCCTCCTCCGGCTGGTAGCTTGACCAGGTGTTATAGAGATTGAGGTAATAACCCAGATTCTCCGTCAGCACGGGACCATGCAGGGGGCAGATGGTCTGGATATCCAGTCCTGCCGCCTTTTTCAGAAGTGCCTGCACCTGTGCGCCGTATTTGCCGACAATGCCGATATAATACCGTCTTGCCTCACATGCCCAATCCTCCTCGGCATCAAGTGCGCCGAATTTGCCGAAGCCGTCCGCTGAGAACAGAACCCTATCGGTGCTGTCATAGGTCACGATGACCTCCGGCCAGTGCACCATGGGGGCGGTGACAAAGGTAAGCGTATGGGTGCCGAGTGAGAGTGTATCGCCCTCGCCCACTACGATGCGTCTGTCCGCAAGATCTGCGCCGAAGAAATTCTGCATCATGACAAATGCCTTGGCAGAGGATACCACCACTGCATCCGGATACGCTTTAAGGAACTGCATGATGTTAGCAGAATGGTCGGGTTCCATGTGCTGGACGATGAGGTAATCGGGCTTTCTGCTGCCGAGTGCATTCTGGAGATTGTCGAGCCACTCGTGGGTAAAGGCTGCATCCACGGTATCCATGACAGCAATTTTCTCATCAAGGATGACATAGGAATTATACGCCATGCCGTTGGGAACGATGTACTGCCCCTCGAACAGGTCGATCCGGCGGTCATTTACGCCGATGTAGCGGATGTCGTTTGAAATGTACATTTACTGCCTCCTTCTATTGCTTCTCCCGGCTGTACGGGCAGTCCGGGATCCGGTATCATTGCATTCTGCTCCTGTGACAGTATGCCCGGCTGCAATGAAATATACACAGGAGCTATTGTTATTATAACACATTTCGACAAAAAAGTAAAGTGCAACAAGCAAAAAAACATACAGCTTGAAGAAACTGGCTGCCGCACATCCCGTGCGGCAGCCAGCTGTTATTCTTCTTCGGTTTCGCCTTCTGCGGCGGTCGTAGTCTCACTGCGTTCCACGCATTCGATGGCAACCTTATACACACCGGATGCCCAGACGTTGCTGACCCCGCTGAACGAGATCTGCGAATCGCCGGTAAAGGATGCGCTCTGTGCCACATTGTAATTGGTCAGATCCACACGCACCACGATGTCCGTTGTACGCAGTTCATCGAGTACTTCCGGCGGACCGATCACGGAAATCGTCAGCTCCTTGGTGATGATCCTGAAGTCATAATTGCTTGGCTCGTTGATCGTGGAGATATTATCCCCGCTGACCTTGAAGCTTCGCTCCTCCAGTCCCTCCGGATCCAGCGTCAGCGATACCTCCTGAAAACCGCTCTGGTTGATCACACCCTCCACAGCAGGAACGGTGAAGGCATTGCTGTAGCGCAGGTGGATGTCCTCCAGCTTCAGGAAGCCGAGATTCCAGCTTTCCTGGTTGGCAAGCAGCGTGCCGTTGGAGGCAAGCGTGATGTTATCCTCGGAAAGGATCAGACGTTTCCGCAGCCATTCCACATCGAAATTGCTCGGTGCATTGCGGATGTCATAGGTCAGCGGCAGTTCCTTCTGCGTCAGGACGGGAATGGTAATGGTGTAATTCACGGACGGCATCTCCAGCTCATCCTTCTCCAGAATGGAGCCGGCTTCATTGTAGAGCGTCACCTCCGTGCCATTGAGCGTATGGGTCGCGTCGATCACGGCGGACTTGTCCGAACGCACGGATACCTTGCTGATCTGGTCAAGCTGTGCGGCAGGACCTGTAATGTCAATGGAAGGCGGGTCGCAGGTCACCTCGTTCATGGTGTGTCCCGGCGAGATGACGATGTTCGGAAATTCTGGTGTCACGGCAAAGGTGCGCGTTTCGATCCGGTCAAATTCCACATCCACGCGGGCGGGGGTGATGGTATTCACCTCAAAGGAGATATTCTTGGAGGACTTGACCTCGATCTCCAGCGGATATTCTCCCGGTGCCGTCACATGATCCATGGATACATAGGCGGTCAGATTCTCCTCATTCAGCGTGCCGACCTTGGAACGGCTGCCCTCGATCTGGACGCTGACGGTTTCCACACTGGCGGATACCACACTCAGACCGCTGGCTTCAGCGGGAGTTCCGACAGTATCAATGACCAGCGGGATATTATAGATGGTCACGGGGGTCGTCGGGTAGGCTGTGACGGAAATGGTGAACCAGATCAGCAGTGCCACGGCAATAGAGAAGATCATGGTTGCCGGCTTGCTGTTTGTCAGGCGTTCGACCCATGCTTTCAGGCTATGCATCATTTTCATTGGTATCCTCCTTTCCTTTTCCGCGCAGTCTGGAGGATAACCGCCGCTTGCCGTCCGTCTGCTTCGGCAGCAGACGCTCATTCAGCAGATGCTGGAGCTTGTCGCGGGTATAATTGCGCGTCAGACTGCCATTCTCTGCAACAGAGATCTGTCCTGTTTCCTCGGATACAACGATCACAAGTGCATCAGAATTTTCGCTCATGCCGATAGCAGCACGGTGACGGGAGCCGAGCTTCTTGTTGATCAGCTCCTCCTTCTGGGGCTTGGGCAGGAAGCACGCCGCTGCCAGGATCATGCCGTCACGCATGATGACCGCACCGTCATGGAGGGGGGTCTTCGGATAGAAGATATTCCCAAACAGCTCCTTGCTGGGAACAGCGTTGACGATGGTGCCGTTCTCGATCTGTTCGCCGAGCTTGGTCTTCTGCTCGATGACAATGAGCGCGCCGGTGCAGGTAGCACTCAGCTCCACACAGGAATCGCAGATGGCATCAATTGCGGTTTCCCATTTCGCAGTCATTTCGTCACTTGTTCCGCCAAAGCCCAGGTTTTTCAGTCCGAGCTGTGTATGACCGAGCTTTTCCACGGCACGGCGGATCTCAGGCTGGAAGATGATCATAATGGCAAGAATGCCGATGTCAAAGGTCGCTTCAAGCAGATAGGTGATCGCCTTCAGCTCGATCGCCTTGCTGACGGCATAGGCAACCAGCAGGAATACAATACCCTTGAACAAAGGACCTGCTCTGGTTTCGCGTATGAATTTAAAAACGTAGTAGATAAGATAGGACAGCAGCGCAATGTCCACGAAATCCACGGGATGCATGGTACGGATCACGCTGTATATGGATGTCCATATGTCATGGAGAGACATTTGCTCACTTCCTTTCTGTTGTGCTGGCATTTATGTAAGAGGGCTTTCGCCCCCTTTAACATCATACCACAAATCCGCTGTTTTTGCAATAGGATTATGTGAAATGATGATGATATTTTTTTATCGGATGCGCCGTACTGCCTGCGCAAGCTGCCGGACGTTCTCCGGGCGGCTGAATGCGGACGGAGAAAAGCGCACGGTGCCTTCCGCTGTACCGAGGCTGTGGTGAGCCAGCGGTGCGCAGTGCATTCCGGCGCGAAGACAGAAGCCCGCCTTTGCAAGCTGTGCCGCTGCCTCCTCCGAGGGGATCCCCCTGAGCGAGAACGACACAATGGGCGCATATCGTGCCTGCGGATGGCGGTGGATGGTAATCCCCGGCACATTGGCAAGCTCCGCTGTGAGCAGGCTGCACAGGGCGTTTTCCATGCGGTACAGCTCCGTGATCCCCCTTTGCCGGACAAAACGGATGCCGGCGCGGAGAGAAGCAATGCCGATCACATTGAGCGTTCCGCATTCCAGTGCATCCGGCATAAATTCCGGCTGTTCGGGCTGTGCGGAAAGACTGCCCGTACCGCCCTGCATCAGCGGCGGCAGGGGAAATTTCCCATCCGTAATGAGCATACCGGTGCCGGTGATGCCGTAAAGTCCCTTATGCCCTGCGGTGCAGAGGATGTTGATGCCATCCGCAAGGGATACGGGCAGGATGCCGCACGCCTGTGCGCCGTCGGCGATCATGCAGATGCCGCGCTGCTGACAGAGTGCGGCGATCTCCCGCCACGGGAGAATCTGACCGGTCACATTGCTGGCAAGGGTACAGATGACAGCCCTGGTATCCGGGCGCATGACTGCGCGGAAATTCTGCACGGTCTCCTGGTCATCGGGCGACACATGCGCGATGCTATATTGGATCCTCCCCTGCTGTGCAAGCGCGTGGACGGGACGCAGGACGGAATTGTGTTCAAGGTCGCTGATGATAAGATGTCCCCCATCCTTTGCGATCCCCTGAATGGCAAGATTCAAAGCATGGGTGCAGTTGAGGGTAAAAATGACGTTTTCGGGCTGTGCACCGAAAAAATCGGCTGCCTCCTCCCGTGCGGCATAGACCAGATCGGAAGTTCTTGCGGCGATGGGATGCCCGCCCCTGCCGGCACTGCCGTAGCGGACGATCGCCTTTTCCACGGCAAGCCGTACCTCCGGGGGCTTGGGATAGGTGGTGGCAGCATTATCGAAGTTCACGATCATGCGCCGTCACGCTCAATTCTCGTACTGCGGACGGTGATGCCGCTTCGTTCCAGCAATCGGACTGCCGCATCACAATCTCCACGCATACGCAGCGCAAATCCGCAGCCTTCTTTTTTTCCGGTATTGCGGATGATTTCAGCAGAATAGCCGTTTGCCGCCAGAATGCGCTGTGCTTTCCGTGCAAGCGTATCCGATGGTATGACAGCTTTGCAAATCATAGTATCACCTCTTTCACAGACTGGTGTAAGAGTGTACACTGGTGTACTTTCGCAGGGGGACGCTGTCCCCCTGCCCCCCTGCCAAAGGGATGTGATCCCTT
>JAZNKY010000113.1:0-1830 GCA_045578805.1 Oscillospiraceae bacterium | reverse complement strand
TAACCGGCGGGTCGGAAACTGCCGCGCGTGCGATGGAAATCAGCTGTCTCTGTCCCTGGGAAAGTCCGCTGCCATCGCCCTGAAGCACGGTGTTGTATCCCTGCGGAAGCATACGGATGAATCCGTCGGCATTGGCGAGCTTTGCGGCGGCAATACATTCCTCATCGGTAGCGTCAGGATTGCCGTACCGCAGATTCTCCATGACCGTTCCCGTAAACAGATTCACATCCTGAAGAACGACACCGAGAGAGCGGCGAAGATCCGCTTTTTTGATTTTGTTGATGTTGATTCCGTCATAGCGAATCTTACCGTCGGCTATATCGTAAAAACGATTGATCAGGTTCGTGATCGTTGTTTTGCCGGCACCGGTTGCACCGACAAAAGCGATCTTCTGGCCCGGCTCTGCATACAGAGAGATATCATACAGCACCTGTTTTTCGGGGACATATCCGAAATCCACACTGTCAAGCACCACTCTGCCTTCGAGCTTTGTGTAGGTCACACTTCCGTCGTGATGCGGATGCTTCCATGCCCACATGCCCGTTCTGGTTTCGGATTCACACAGGACGCCGTTTTCTTCTTTGGCGTGGACAAGCGTTACGTAGCCCTCGTCAGTTTCGGGTTCTTCATCCATGAACGCAAAGATACGGGAAGCTCCGGCAAGTGCGGTAACGATGGAGTTGAACTGGTTGGAAATCTGCGAAACAGGGCCGGTAAAGTTTCTGGAAAGCGTCAGGAAGGAGGCGATCATACCGAGGGTAAGTGCACCCGTCCCGGTAAGACCGAGATTGGTTACCCCTGCGATTGCCATATACGAACCGAGGAGCGCGATGATAATGTACTGCACATAACCAAGCGCATTCATCATGGGCATCATGGAGTGTGCGTAGCCGTTTGCATTTGCCGCACTGACCGCCCATGCTCTGTTTTTCTCACGCAGCTCTTCTTTTGCCTTTTCTTCGTGGCAGAATACCTTGATGTCCTTCTGACCGTTGACCATTTCTTCCACAAAACCGTTGACATCCGCCAGCGTTTTCTGCTGCATCATAAAGAATACGCCGATTTTGCCGGTGATCACCTTTACAAGCTGCAGGATCAGGAAGAGCACAACAAGGGCAACCAGCGTCAGCCATACACTGATATACAGCATACAGACGAACACAGACACAATGGTAAAGATGGAGGATACCATCTGTGCCATTGCGATGGCGATCATCTGCCGGAGCGTGTCGGTATCGTTGGTGTATAGGCTCATAATATCGCCGTGTGTCCGCGTATCAAATGCACGGATGGGAAGCCGCTGCATTTTTTCAAACATCTCATCACGGATTTTTTTGAGCGTTCCCTGCGCAATCGTTACCATGATGCGGTTATAGAACAGCGTGGAAAGCACACCGATCAGATAGATGCCGCCGATGACAAGCAGTGCCTGCAGAAGTCCCGTAAATACAGGGGACGAGGTGCTGAGCAGGGGAACGATATGGTCGTCAATGAGGGACTGCAGGAACAGGGAGGACACAGCAGATGCAATAGAGCTGAGCAGGATGCAAATGACGACAAAGATCAGCTGTCCTTTGTAATCTTTCATGTAAGAAAGCAGTCTGCGCAGCGTTTTGGGGTCAAAGTGTGCTCTCGGCGGCATGCCTTCGGGCATTTTTCCCATCGGAGGCATTTTTCCTTTCTTATTCATGATCATCCCCTCCTTTTTTCTGAGATGTATAGACTTCACGGTAGATGTCGCATCGCTTCAGAAGCTCCGCGTGCTTTCCGACGGCAACGACCTTGCCGTCATCCAGCACGATGATCTGATCGGCGTGCTGTACCGAGCTG
>JAZNKY010000112.1:0-12854 GCA_045578805.1 Oscillospiraceae bacterium | reverse complement strand
TCCCCGAGGGGAGGGGTTACATATGGAGGGTACTGCGTACCCTCCACCCGCAAAAGGCTATCGCCTTTTGAAACCACATACTAAACGGGCATCCGCACAATTCATGCGGATGCCCGTTTTCTGTATCAATAATTTCCGGAGGTATCCTCCTCCAGCAGGAATGTGATCTCAAAGTAGGTGATCTCACCATTTTCTTCGACCCTTGCACATTCTGCTGTGACCTCATCGCCGCCCTCAAAGCCGTCAAGCACCTCGAGCACCGTGTCATAGCCGTCCACAGGTGTGCCGTTCATGCTCATCAGGAAGTCATTCACCTGCAGCTCCGTGCCTGCAATATCGCAGTCCTCACTGATCTCCTGGATCCACAGACCGGATACGCCGTCCGGGATCGGCTCACCGAATTCCTGCTCATAGTAATAGTCGGAGGATTCCAGTGCTGCTTCCAGGAAGGTGATGCCGATGCGGAATCTGCCGGAAACATAGCCCTGTGAGATCAGCTCCTCGATGATCGGCAGAGCCTGATTGATCGTGATCGCAAAACCGAGACCCTCATAGACATTGCCTGTGATGTAGCTGCTGGCATACTTTGACGAGGTGATGCCGATGACCTGCCCGTACATGTTGACCAGCGCACCGCCGGAATTGCCGGGGCTGATCGCCGCGTCCGTCTGGATGCAGTTCATGATGAAGGCATTGCTCTCCGCGCGTACCTGGCGGTCAACTGCGGATACGATGCCCTGTGTCACTGTGCCGGTCAGACCTGCAGGATTGCCGATCGCCACCACGTTTTCACCCACAGCGACCTCATCGGAATCGCCCAGCATTGCTGCCGGCAGATCGCTGGCTTCGATCTTCAGCACAGCAAGGTCGGTCTTGTTGTCGCTGCCGATGACGCTGCCCTCGTATTCCGTGCCGTCCTCCAGGATCACCAGGAAGGCTTCGCCCTCCAGTACATGGGCATTCGTCACAATATAGCCGTCCTCTGAAACGATCACACCCGACCCCGTGCCGCTGACCTGGCTCTCTGAATAGGAATCATCCAGGAAAGCATAGATCTCCACGATGGAGGGCTTTACCAGCTCTGCAATGCCCCGGACAGTATAGGTGCCGTCCGCGCTGACATTCACATCCTCCGGATCCAGCTCCGGCTTGGGCTGGGTCTTGATAATGACCTCATTGACCGCTGCCGTATCCGCGCCGCCCAGTGCGCCGTGCAGCAGGTCGGAAATGATGCAGAACAGGCTGAGCAGGAAAATCAGCACCGCGATCACCGCTGCCATCGTATAGATCCTGCGGTTCATCGCCGGAACAGGCTGCGGGGGAACGGGCTGGTATGTATACTGATACTGTGCCGGCTGGGATACTGTCGGTGCACTGGGATCGCCGTAGAAGGCTCCCTCGGTCTGTTCCGGCGGCATTTCCGGCAGTGTACCCTCTGCAACGGCATCCTGCTCCCCGCCGTCCAGCTGCTGCGGGATCAGCGCGTCCGCCGGTGCTGCGGGATCGGGAAATGCAGAACCCTGCGGCTCCTCTGCCGGTTCTGTATGAAGGTTCAGATTCTCATCCATAAATCGATCCTTTCCGAAAATCAGCGGGATCGCCGGAGGCAGTCCCGCCGTCAGCTATCCCTTGACAGGAAGCTGTACTTCAAATGCTGTATATTCTCCCTTGACGCTCCGGACAACGATATGTCCGTCGTGCAGGTGTACGATCTTTCTGGCAATGGAAAGCCCCAGTCCCAGACCGGTCTTATCCTTGCTGCGGGATTCGTCCGTTTTGTAGAACCGGTCAAATACCTTCGACAGCTCGTCATCTGCCAGACCTTCGCCGGTGTTCTTCACTGTAATGAAGGCAGTGCCGTTCTCCGTGCGCATGGAAAAGCTGATGATACCGCCCTCGTTGACGAATTTGACCGCATTTTCGATCAGATTGTAAAGCACCTGGAAGAGCAGATCCTCATCCGCCAGAAGCTGCAGGGAAGCGTCCTCCAGACCCTCCACATCCACATGCTTGTCATTGATGCGCTTTTCAAACATCAGCACGGTCTTGATCAGCAGCTGACCCACGTCGAACTGCTTCAGTCGCAGCTGCATCTCACCCGCCTCAAATTTGGAGAGGTTCAGCATGGAATTGACGAGCGTGCGCAGACGATGGATCTCATCCGCAATGATGCGCGTGTACTTTTCATGCTGCTCCGGCGGGATCGTGCCGTCCAGGATGCCATCTGCAAAGCCGCCGATGGTCGTCATGGGCGTGCGCAGCTCATGGGAGACATTTGCCACGAAATTCTTGCGTGTTGTTTCGTTCTGTTCAATAAATTCCGCCATGCGGTTGAGTGTGCAGGCGAACGGATACATCTCATTCTGCTCCGCTATTTCCACACGCGCGGAAAATTCACCTTCCGCATACTGCTCCACAACAGTGTTGAGCTTTTCAAACTGCTTGTCGAGTCTGCCTGCGCCAAGACGGAACAGCAGCATGAACAGCAGCATGGCAGCGATCAGACAGAGCACCAGCTGCAGGGTCAGCGACCTGGTATAGCGCAGAAGTGCGCCTGCGTCGCAGACAGCTGCGATATAGAACAGATCCTCCGTGTTTTCTGTCGAGGTGAGCGTGAACTGCATCGCACAGCAAAGCTCCGGCTGGTTGGCATTTTCTGTGTAATAGCCGATCTCCATGAAAATATCATTCCGCAGATGGGGCTTGACAGAAGCTGCAAGGGGCGAGCCTTCTCCCTTCATGTGGGGATAGATCTCCTCTCCGGTCTCGTCATACAGGTAGACCTGATACTGGTATTCCTGTTCCGCTGTCTGGAGCAGACTGGTGATCTGTTCGTTGGGGATCCAGTATTTGTTGCCGTAGCCTTCGGCAATGTTGGCGATCAGTGCCTCGCAGTTCTGCTGCAGGGTGTTCTTGGCTTCTCTGGTGTAGGTGTTCACGGCACTGCAGACCATGATCACACCCGTCAGCAGAATGCCACAGAACAGGAGGATCTGCGACAGCCGCAGATAGCCCAAGGACAGCTTGCTGATGCCGTTTTTCTTGTTCTTGCCGGAATGCAAGGCTTATTCCTCGTCTGCCTCGAACTTGTAGCCCACGCCCCAGACAGTCTTGAGTGCCCAGTGCGGGGATACGTCCTGCAGCTTCTCACGCAGACGCTTGATGTGTACATCAATGGTTCTGGAATCGCCGTAGTACTCAAAGCCCCATACCTCATCCAGCAGCTGGTCACGAGTGTATACATGATTCGGGTTGGAAGCAAGGTAGAACAGCAGCTCCAGCTCCTTCGGGGGCGTATCGAGAACCTTGTCATTCACGCGCAGCTCATAGCGGGTCATGTTGACCACGAGCTTGTCATAGCGCACCTCCTTGGTTTCCGGCTCGGACGCACTGGAACCCATGCGGCGTGCAATTGCCTTGATGCGGGCAATGACCTCCTTGGTATCAAAGGGCTTGGAGATATAGTCATCCGCGCCCAGCTCCAGACCCAGCACCTTGTCAAAGGTCTCGTTCTTTGCGGAGATCATGATGATCGGTACGTTGGAATTTTTGCGGATCTCACGGCATACCTGTCTGCCGTCCATCGAGGGCAGCATGATGTCAAGCAGCACGATGTCAGGATTCAGTGCGTTGAATTTGACAACAGCCTCTTTGCCGTCGTTGGAGATAATGACGCTGTAGCCCTCCTTTTCCAGATACATTCTCAGCAGGTCGCAGATGTTCTGGTCATCATCCACTACCAGTACTTTTTCAAGTGCCATAGTATTCAGGCTCCTTTCTTCTATTGTATTATATGGTACTTCTATCGTTTCCGGATGCCGGACGAATGGAAAACAGTTTCAAAAGGCGGCGGTGTGCTTTGAATCCCTCTCAGGCAAAGTCAACAACTTATAAAACCGGTTTCAAAAGGCGATAGCCTTTGGCGGCGGCGGTGCGCAGCACCGCCCCTGAATCCCCCTCCCTCTGGGAGGGGGTGGGCAGTATTGCAGAACCCACATTCACAAAGCAGAAATTGTTGACATTTTCCTCTCGGAAAAGGAGACGAGCAGGAACATCCTCCCACTGAAAAACGATTTCCGGATGCCGGAGCATCACTTGTTTACAAATAATTAAAAAGACCCATAATAATTATACATGATTTACACGGCGAAACCGTGAAGAAACAATGAATAATATGTGTATAAAAAGTAAATTCCACCATGCGATATGCGTAACAAACTGTGATGAATGTGGTGGAGTTTTCCACAAAAATTGTGCAATTCTACAAAAATTAAAGAAATTGACAAAATAGGCTTGATTTTTCCTGCAAAGCTGGTAAAATAATAAGTGTTAGCACTCGACAGCTAAGAGTGCTAACCCCTGAAACAAGGATAAATAGGAAACCATTACATTAAGGAGGAATAGATCATGACAATCAAACCGTTGTTCGATCAGGTGCTGATCAAGATGACAGAAGCAGAGGAGACCACCAAAAGCGGCATCATCCTGGCTGGCACAGCAAAGGAAAAGCCGCAGGTAGCAGAGGTGATCGCAGTGGGTGACGGCAAGCACGACAACCACGGCAATCTCATCCCCATGGTACTGAAGGCAGGCGACAAGGTACTGACCAGAAAGTACGGCGGTACTGAGGTAAAGCTCGATGGCGAGGAATACACCCTGATCTCCCAGAGCGATGTTCTGGCAGTGGTAGAGTAAGTAAGGGGATACCCCACCCCCTGCTGCCCGCCCAAGGGGCGAAGCCCCTTGGAACCCCATTCGGGGAGAAGAGCAAGCTGGTGTTCGGCACTGGCAAAGGCTTATGCCTTTTGAAACTGATTCATTCTATATCTTAAAGAAAGGTGAGATTTGATTATGGCAAAGGATATCAAGTACGGAGAAGATGCCAGAAAGGCACTGCTGGCAGGTATTGACAAGCTGGCAGATACTGTAAAGATCACAATGGGACCGAAAGGCAGAAACGTCGTGCTCGACAAGAAGTTCGGCGCACCGCTGATCACCAACGACGGCGTGACCATTGCAAAGGACATTGAGCTGGAGGATGCATTCGAGAACATGGGCGCACAGCTCGTGAAGGAGGTTGCTACCAAGACCAATGATGCAGCCGGCGATGGTACCACCACAGCAACCCTGCTGGCACAGGTGATCGTTCGCGAGGGTATGAAGAACATTGCCGCTGGTGCAAATCCCATGATCCTGAAGAAGGGTATTGCAAAGGCAGTTGACGCAGCAGTAGAGAGCATCGTTGCCAACTCCAAGGCTGTGGAAGGCTCCGCAGATATTGAGAGAGTCGCAACTGTTTCCTCCGCTGATGAGAATGTCGGCAAGCTGATCGCTGAGGCAATGGAGAAGGTAACTGCTGACGGTGTTATCACCATCGAGGAGAGCAAGACCGCTGAGACCTACAGCGAGGTCGTAGAGGGTATGCAGTTCGACAGAGGCTACATCTCTCCCTACATGGTAACAGATACCGAGAAGATGGAAGCTGTATACGATGACGCTTTCATCCTGATCACAGACAAGAAGATCGCAAGCATTCAGGAGATCCTGCCCCTGCTGGAGCAGATCGTACAGTCCGGCAAGAAGCTTGTTATCATTGCAGAGGACATCGAGGGCGAGGCACTGACCACCCTGATCCTGAACAACCTGCGCGGCACATTCAAGTGTGCAGCTGTCAAGGCACCGGGCTTTGGTGACAGACGCAAGGAGATGCTGAAGGATATTGCCATCCTGACCGGCGGTGAGGTTATCACTGAGGAGCTGGGTCTGGATCTGAAGGAAACCACCATGATGCAGCTCGGCCGTGCGCGTCAGGTAGTGATCCAGAAGGAGAACACCATCATTGTTGACGGTGCAGGCGATACAGAGGCAATCAAGGCAAGAGTGGCACAGATCCGCGCACAGATCGAGACTTCTACTTCCGAGTTCGATAAGGAAAAGCTCCAGGAGAGACTGGCAAAGCTGTCCGGCGGTGTAGCTGTCATCAAGGTAGGTGCAGCAACCGAGATCGAGATGAAGGAAAAGAAGCTGCGCATTGAGGATGCACTGGCAGCAACCAAGGCAGCTGTTGAAGAAGGTATTGTAGCCGGCGGCGGCACAGCACCGATCAACGCAATTCCGGCAGTCAAGGCACTGATCGCAACCCTGTCTGGCGATGAAAAGACCGGTGCAGAGATCATCTGCCGCGCACTGGAAGCACCTCTGCGCCAGATCGCACTGAATGCAGGTCTGGAAGGCAGTGTCATCATCGACAAGATCGTGACCTCCGGCAAGATCGGCTACGGCTTCGATGCTTACAACGAGGAGTATGTGGACATGATCGCGGCTGGTATTGTAGATCCGACCAAGGTAACCAGAAGCGCGCTCCAGAATGCAGCCTCCGTTGCAGCAATGGTACTGACCACCGAGAGCCTGGTAGCAGACATCAAGGAGCCCGAAGCAGCTCCCGCAATGCCCGCAGGCGGCATGGGCGGCATGTACTAAGCGCGGCGCGGAGCCCGCGCCTGCCCTGAACTGAGTTAGGATGCTGTACGAAGTGAGGGGTATACAGTCCTTGGATGTAAAGACTGTAGGTGATTCGCGTGGGGGAGTGAACCGGTGAGACTGGTTTACTGCTCGCGACGAGGGTTTGGCAAACCGCATGACGCGTGCAAGCAGAGCGTCATGGCTATTGAGAGTGAAAAAGGACGATGCGTTGGCATCGTCCTTTTTGTCTTTATTCTGCTGCTGCGGAGTTCATCACCGCATAGATCGTCTCCCGGTCCATGCCCGTGAATTTTACACTGCTTACTGTGTTCAGATCGTCCGCCCGGTAGATTGTCAGCCAGCCGCTGATGCTGCCGTCTTCCTGCACGGACACTTCGACAAATCCGCAAATATCTTCCGTTTCGTAAATCTCCACCTCTCCGAATGCTGGTACGATTCCCTTGAGCGTGCCGGTTATCAGGAACGCAAGCCCCTGATTGAAATTCCAGAAGCTGTTGTCGTCCTCATCAAGCAGATGAATGCACTTGTAGGTATTGTACGCAGAGTCCGGCAGACCATTGCCCAGCCGTTCAAAGCCCTTGCGGATCTGGTTCACACTGTACACGCCACGCAAGCCCGAGACCGTTTCGCTGAAGCTGTCGGCATTCATCAGGTTCAGGTCGCTCCGATCATCGGGAGCTGTCAGAAGGATGGATGCGGTTTTCTCACTGTTCTGATAAATGATGGGGCTGTTAAGCTCTACATCCTTTTGCACATACTCTGCCGGAATGTCGATGGCAATATGTCCGTTGCTGATGGTCTGCACGTCCTCACTGCGGACATCATATGCTGTGAAATATGTCGCCGCTTCTCCCACATCCGGCAAAATCGCCTTCGTGCCGAGCGAGATGTAGATGCGCGGTATAAAGAACCACGCCGCCAAGCCGAGAACCAGCAGGATGGATACGATCGTGACGATGATTTTTGTTGTTTTTTTCATAGTGTTCCGTTCCTTTCTGTTATTTGCGTAAATATATTTTACATTATTAGTATAACATAGTAAATTGTATTTGTCAAGTGGAAAATGCAAAAAATACCGCCCTTTTCCAAAAAAGGCGGTATTTCTGAAAACAGATCACTTCTCACACTGCGGATGCACGCATTCCTCAATCCTCAGCAGCCTGTTATACTTCGCCACTCTCTCCGTTCTGCACGGTGCGCCGGTCTTGATCTGTCCGGCGTTGAGGGCAACAGCAATATCGGCAATGACCGTATCCTCCGTCTCGCCGGAACGATGGGAGATCACGGTCGCAAAGCCAGCACGTCTTGCCATGCGGATCGCGTCGAGGGTCTCGGAGATGCTGCCGATCTGGTTCGGCTTGATGAGGATGGCGTTGCCGGATTTCTCACGGATGCCGCGTGCCAGACGCTCCGTATTGGTCACAAAGAGATCATCTCCCACAAGCTGGAGCTTTCCGCCGAGCTTTGCGGTCAGCTTCTGCCAGCCTTCCCAGTCCTCCTCGTCCAGCGCATCCTCGATGGAAACGATGGGGTATTTTTCCGCAAGCTCCGCCCAGTGTGCGATCAGTTCATCCGTGGTGAACTGCTGTCCGCGCTTTGGCATGACATACACATTGGATTTTTTATCCTTCTTCCACTCGCTTGACGCGGCATCCAGCGCAATGCGGAAATCCTGCCCCGCCTTGTAGCCAGCGCGTTCCACCGCTTCGAGGATGATCTGCACCGCCGCTTCGTCATTCTCCAGATCGGGCGCAAAGCCGCCCTCGTCACCGACAGCCGTGGAAAGTCCGCGCTCTTTCAGGATCGCCGCAAGGCAGTGGTATACCTCCGCACACCAGCGCAGACCTTCGGAGAAGCAGCACGCCCCCACGGGCATGATCATAAATTCCTGTACATCCAGATTATTTCCAGCATGTGCGCCGCCGTTGAGAATGTTCATCATGGGAATGGGCATGATCCTGCCGCTGACACCGCCCAGCCAGCGGTAAAGGGGCATATTGTGGGAGGCTGCTGCCGCCTGCACACAGGCAATGGAAACCGCAAGAATGGCATTCGCGCCGAATTTTGACTTGTCCTTTGTGCCGTCCGCCCGCATCATTGCGGCATCGACTGCATAAATATCATCCGCATCCATACCGCAGATGGCTTTGGCAATGTCGTTGTTGACGGCATCGACAGCCTTGGAAACGCCCTTGCCGCCGAATCGGCTCTTGTCACCGTCACGCAGCTCCAGGGCTTCATATACGCCCGTAGAAGCACCGCTGGGGGACGCACCGCGTCCGAGTGTACCGTCCGCAAGCAGCACCTCCGCCTCAACAGTGGGATTGCCGCGGGAATCAAGGATCTGTCTGCCGTATACGCTGATAATTTTCATAGATAGCTCTCCTTCCTTTCCTGTATGGTATCAGTATCGGCACAGTTTCCGCATTTATACAAGGAATTTTGGCGAAGCTTTCAC
The DNA here is from genome assembly GCA_045578805.1 of Oscillospiraceae bacterium. Classification (GTDB taxonomy): domain Bacteria; phylum Bacillota; class Clostridia; order Oscillospirales; family Ruminococcaceae; genus UBA3855. The sequence goes on along the minus strand of JAZNKY010000112.1, from coordinate 3,913 downwards.
AAAATCTTCACGAAACTATTGTATCATGGAAGAAAATCTGGTATAATATAGATGATACGAATTGCCGAAAAGGCAATCAAAAAAGATTTCAAAAGGCAACAGCCTTTGTTGGCGGCGACTCCCCACGGAGTGGGCAATGTCATCAACTTAGGCAGGGGCAAGGGACGAAGCCCCTTGGTATAAAAGCCCCTCCCCTCGGGGAGGGGTTGGGGTGGGGGCAGTTTTGGAATGCTGATCCCAGAAAAAAGTATCGGCATTTAATTGCCGGATTAATAATAAATTCACATAGAAAGGAACATCACCATTATGAGCAAACTCCTGATCGTAGACGACGAGGTAAATATCCGCGCCGTTGTCAGAGAATATGCGGAATTTGAAGAATACGAGGTGGACGAAGCCGAAAACGGCATGATCGCTGTGGAGAAATGCCGCGTCAACGACTACGACCTCATCATTATGGATGTCATGATGCCCAAGCTTGACGGCTATTCCGCCAGCAAGGAGATCAAGAAGCATAAGAACATCCCCATTATCATGCTCTCCGCAAGAGGGGAGGAGTATGACAAGCTCTTCGGCTTTGAGATCGGTGCGGATGACTATGTGGTCAAGCCCTTTTCCCCCAAGGAGCTGATGGCGCGCGTAAAGGCTGTCCTCAAGCGCGGCAGTGCTGCAGCTCCTGCGCAGCGTGACCGCATGAAATTTGAGGGGCTGGAAATCGACCTCGCCGGACGTGAGGTCTATGTCAACGGACAAAAGGCTTCCATGACCCCCAAGGAATATGACCTCTTGTTCTACCTCGTGCGCAATATCAACCTTGCCCTCACCAGGGACAAGCTGCTGGAGGCGGTCTGGGGCTATGACTTCTTCGGTGATGACCGCACCGTAGATACCCATATCAAGATGCTCCGCAACAGCCTCGGAGAATACCGTAAATTCATCGTGACCCTCCGCGGCATGGGCTATAAGTTTGAAGCAGATGCAGCGGAGTGAGCCGGCTGCACCAAAGCAGCGCATCAGTCTGCGGGCGCAGCTGTGTCTGGCGTTCATTCTGTTCACCGTGATCGTTTCCGCACTCCTCTGGTTTTTTGAGGTCATTCTGCTGGAAAGCTTCTATTATACCTCCAAAATACGCGATACCCAGTCCATCGCGCTCGCCATTGTCGATGCCTACGGGGACGAGGGATTTGAGGATTATCTGTCAGAGATCGCCGTTACCAACCAGATCTGCGTGGAGATTCTCGACCATCAGCACCGCCCCATGTACGAATGCGATGTCCTGAATGACAGATGCCTTCTGCACGGTCCGCACAGCTATCTGGATGCGCTGATGATGAAGCTCCAGAACGACAATGACGGCGTGATCGGCATGAATGTCTACAACGAACGCATCGGACAAGAAACGCTCGTCCTCGGCTGTACGCTCCGCGATGCCAATTCCGTGCATGGCTATCTCTTTCTGAATACCCCGCTGGAGCCGGTCGGCTCGGCGATCAGCATCATCAAGCGTCTGCTGATGCTCATTACCGTACTGCAGCTCATCATCGGTGTACTCATTGCCGTCTATCTCTCCGACAGGCTGACGGTGCCGCTGTCCCGTCTGACACGCTCCGCACACCGGCTGGCGCACGGTGACTTCAATACTAAGTTTGAAGGCGGCAGCTGCCGCGAGGTGGATGAACTGGCACGGACGCTGACCTACGCAGAACAGCAGATCTCCCGCGTGGATGGTATGCAGCGCGACCTGATTGCGAACATCTCCCATGATCTGCGCACACCGCTGACCATGCTGAAGGCATATGCTGAAATGATCCGCGACCTCTCCGGTGACAATCCTGTCAAGCGCAATGCCCATCTGCAGGTCATCATTGATGAGACTGACCGCCTGACCGCGCTCGTCAATGACATCCTCGATCTTTCAAAGCTGGAAAACGGCAGTATCAAGCCCGAAATGCAGACCTTTGACATCACTGCACGGATGAACGATATTATTGCCCGCTATAAGGGCGTTTCAGAGAAAATGGGCTATCACATCCACTTCCAGCCGGATGAGCCGGTGCAGGTGACCTGTGACCCCGGGCAGATCGAGCGTGTGATCTGCAACCTCATCAACAATGCCGTGAACTATACCGGCGAGGATAAGAACGTTTATGTCCGCCAGCTGAATACGCCCGAAGGCGTGCGGATCGAAGTGCGGGATACCGGTCAGGGCATCGAGGAGGACAAGATCCAGAAGATCTTTGACAAGTACTACCGCAGCGAAAACCATAAGCGCGAAGTCGTTGGTACCGGTCTTGGGCTGAGCATTGTCAAGGCGATCCTGAAAATGCATGAATTTCACTATGGTGTCAGCAGTAAGCTCGGCGAAGGCTCCGTGTTCTGGTTTATGATCCGGAAATGACTTTGTTCATAAAAAGTTAATTTCGCTATCATATAGCTATCACACGCGGAGTATATAATAACATTGTGGTAAGTGAGCAATTCACGAAACACCCCCTTTTATATCTGGTAATAACGTTTTTACCCCAACGTTATTATAAAATCCCCAATAATCCCTATATCATGGCAAAGAACCCTCCGCGAGAGGGTTTTTTGCTGCCCTGACGAGGATAACGGCGCGAAATTTTGACTTTGGAGCTGTTGTGATATTCCTTTTCACCCACACCTGCAGGAACTTTCAAATGCTTTACATAATTCTGTCACATTGCCGCGGTATACTATAATTGTTCCAAAGAACGGAGCAGAATGAATGGTAATTAACGTTCCCCAGCGTTAATTATAAATCCCTATAATCCCTATATCATGGCAAAACGCCCCTGCTTCGGCAGGGGCGTTTTGTTTACAGCTAATACATGGAAGAAAAACCATTTATGCAGCTGTACATTGTATATCATGCTCATTTTTATGATAGTTTTTTTTTGAATTTTGCCACTTTGGCATCTTGATTGTTTGAAAGAAATGTGGTAAAATAAAATTAGTGTACCATCGTGCCGAAGGCACACGAAAAACCATGCAGAAACTGGGAGGGTTTATGTACGCTCGTTATGGTAAAAGAGTGGTAGATATTCTGCTCGGTCTGGTCGCAGCGATTCCCGCGCTGCTTGTGATTGCGCTTCTGGGGATTATTATCAAATTGGATGATCCGAAGGGGTCGGTTATTTTCCGGCAGACGCGAATCGGCAGGAATGGCAGACGCTTCAAGATTCTGAAGCTGCGTACAATGCGCTCGGACACGCCGAAGCATCTTCCGAATAATTGTATGACCGTAGAGGACTATCGCAGATACACGACAAAGTTCAGCAGATGGCTCCGCAGGACAAGCCTGGATGAGGTGCCGCAGATCATCAATATTCTCAAGGGTGACATGAGCTGGGTGGGACCCCGTCCTGTCATTGAAAAGGAAGCCTATCTTCTGGAAAAACGCCGTGAAGCCGGTCTGGATGATTTCCGTCCGGGTCTGACCGGCTGGGCGCAGATCAAGGGCAGAAAGCAGCTTTCTGATGAACAGAAGGCGGAGCTTGACGCGGAATATGCGCAGAAGGTTTCGTTTCTGTTTGATCTGAAGTGCATTTTTAAGACAATTCCTGTTGTCTTTGATGATGAAGAGGAACAGGTTGACCGCATTACAGACTTTATGTTGGATGACGGACATGGTATGCGCGAAGCGCAGGGAACCGATCACACGGATTCTTCCCGTACATAACATCAAAAAGAGCTGCCGTCCGGCAGCTCTTTTTAGAGCCTGTTCACATTAAAATCTCATACGCATCTTTTGGGCAAAATTTCACGCAGTCTGCGTTAAAAAATCTTGACATACGTCAGTATGCCTGAATGTGAGATAGGATGCCGTTCGAGCATGAATGGTATGCAGGCAATGGATATAAGCCTGTATGCCTGCGATTTTTTGCCTTGCCTG
>JAZNKY010000111.1:0-21475 GCA_045578805.1 Oscillospiraceae bacterium | reverse complement strand
CAATAGATAACTTTAATTTGCCCCACCCCCTGCCCCCTCCTAAAGGGAGGGGGATTAAGGGGCGGTGCTGCGCACCGCCCCCGCCAAAGGCTATCGCCTTTTGAAACCGCATTATCTATTATAGTTCGAGGGATTAGTATTAGGAATACCAAAACGCATGAAGTTGAAGCGAAAAATCTTCATCTGAGGTGATGGTATGAAACGTATTCTGACAGTATTCAGCCTTTGTGCAGTTATGACAGCTGCAGCCGGCTGTGCAATGACGCAGGCGGCAGGAAATGTGGATAACCGTATGAACGGTGCTTTTTCTGCCGAAGTCACGCTCCATACGGAGGAGAATGAAACCCGTGCCGTTCTGACGCGGTACGGAACGGACGCATGGAGTGTATCCTTTACAGAGCCAGCCGCGCTCTCCGGTGTCCAGCTGGATTTTATCGACAATGAGGTGAATGCCTCCTATAAGGGGCTGGAATTTTCCGTGCCGCAGTCCGCACAGGCGGTGAAAACCATGCTTTCCGAGCTGATGGACATCGTGGATGAGATGGCGGCGGAGGCGGAGCTGAACGGCACACAGGGGGATGACGGCATCGTATGCGAGGGCGAGATCGACGAGGGCAGCTATACCCTGTGTTTCAACAAGGAGGGAATCCCTGTGGAATTTTCGCTGCCGTGCTACGGACTGACGCTGACCTTTGACAGCTTTACAGAGAATGGCTCCGCACAGACTGCTGATCCGACAGCTGAGACTGCCTCTGCACCGACGGAAGCAACTACGGCTTCTGTGACCTCAGCATCTGCTGAACATTGATCCCCTGCCCCGCTGTACGTTCACAGCGGGGCTTTGTTTTTTTATGGTGCAGCGCAATCCCTGTTTGAATTTTGGACAAATCCCCCTCTCCAAAAGTAGAATTGTTCTTGAAAAACGCAACCATTGTTTTCGATTTCCATAAAATTCAACCATTGTTTACAATTTTAAGAAAATTCTATGTTGTTTTCAACCCGAAGATGTGCTATAATACAAACAGTTCATAATGAAGGAGGTCATTGAGAATGCCGGTTTCAGATTTTTCAGCTAATTTGATGAAATACCGCAAACTGCGGGGCATGACGCAGGAGGCACTGGCTGGCAGGCTCAATGTTACGCCGCAGGCTGTTTCCAAATGGGAAAAGGGCGGTTATCCTGATGGTGAGCTTCTGCCCGAAATCGCAAAAGCTCTGGACATTTCACTCGATGTACTGTTCGGACTGAAGGGTGAAGAATCCGTCAGCCCGGCTGCGCAGCTGGCGGAACAGCTGCAGGGACTGCCCGATGCGGAAAAAGCAGATTTCTGCATGAATCTGTTCTATACCATCCTGTCATCCTACAGCAACATCAAGGCATGTGAACTGAAGATCCCGCGCAAGCTTCTGCGTGAGACCTATTCCGAGCTGAAGACCGACCACGAATACGCTCTCGCCCGGCTCAATCCGGATATGCGGTATTTCTGCTTTGTGCAGATCCCGGAGCATGGCATCAATGCCTATGCGACGATCAACGACCGTCTGCTCCAGCTGTTCCGGATGCTGTCGCGGCGGGAAACGCTCCAGATCATCTATTTCTTTGCAGCTGTGGAGCGGAACCATCTCTGGTCCGCCGCATCCATCGCAGAAAAGCTGCATTTCCCGCTGCAGCTGACGGAACAGATCCTGGAGGAGCTGGACCAGTCAGGCGTGATCTGGAAGCTCCTTGTCGATGAGGGCGGCAAAACCGGATCCGTATACGGCTATACCTACAGCACACCGCTGACCACAATTCTTGTGCTTGCGACTTCCTTTATCAATTATCTGCAGTATACGGATCCTCTGATTGAAAAATGGGTAACACCTGCGTTCCGCGAACATGAGGAAACAGGTCAAAATGAAAATCTGTAAAGGAGAAGGCATTATGAAAAAGAGAATTTTGTCCGGACTTGTGGCTGCTATGACCATGTGCAGCATGTTCACTGCCAATGTTCCGCAGCTGACCCGCGCCGCAGATGGGTATGACCTTGATGTCACCGTGGATCTGAACGGCGCACGCACTGCCATCAGCCCCTACATTTACGGCATCAACGATGCTGGCTATCTCGATGATGTGACTGTGAACGTTGTCCGTCAGGGCGGCAACCGTTTTTCCGGCTATAACTGGGAAAACAACTATTCCAACGCAGGCTCCGACTGGCAGCACAGCTCCGATACCTACCTGACAAACGGCTATGATACAGAGCTTGCCAAGACCCCCGGCGCGTGTCCGATCCATCTGTCACAGGATGCTGCTGCCAATGGCGTGGACTATAAGATCGCTACCATCCAGATGGCGGGGTACGTTTCTGCTGACAATGCGGGTGCAGTATCCGAAGCAGAGGCAGCTCCCTCCGCAAGATGGAAGGAAGTCAAGGCAACCAAGGGCAGCGCGTTCTCCATGACACCGGATACGACCGATGATTATGTATACATGGATGAGTATGTGAACTACCTCGTGCAGACGCTGGGCGATTCCACCACATCGACCGGTATTCAGGCGTACAATCTCGATAATGAGCCGGGTCTGTGGAATCATACACACGCCAGAATGCACGCCTGTCAGACAACCTGTGAGGAGATCGCGGCAAAGTCCGTGGAATATGCATCTGCGATCAAGTCCGTTGATCCGAATGCAGAGGTTTACGGTCTGGCTCTGTTCGGTGTCGGCGCATATACTACCTTCGTCAGTGCGCCCGATTGGGAAAGCACCTATTCCTCCCAGTATGACTGGTTCGTTTCCTATTACCTTGACCAGATGGCAAAGGCGGAGCAGACCGCCGGCAAGCGTCTGATCGACGCGATCGACCTGCATTATTATTCCGAGGATACCGGTACATGCCGTGTGACCAACTGCACGGACAACAGCCATACAGACTGTGCAAGCACCAGAATGCAGGCTCCCCGTTCCCTCTATGACAGCACCTACATCGAAAACAGCTGGATCGGGCAGTGGTGTCAGGCATACCTGCCCATTCTTCCGACCGTACAGGATTCCATTGACAAGTACTATCCGGATACCAAGCTTGCCATGACCGAGTACAATTTCGGCGGCGGCGATCATATCTCCGGCGCAGTCGCACAGGCGGATGCACTCGGCGCATTTGCGGCAAATGGTGTCTACACTGCAACGCTGTGGCCTCTGAGTTCCAATATTGAATACCAGCTCTCTGCAATTGATCTGTATACCAACTATGACGGCAAGGGCAGTGCGTTCGGTGATACGCTCGTATCTTCCAAGACCTCCGATATTGCAAAGGGTACTTCGTATGCAGCGATCAATGGCTCTGACGAATCCAAGGTGACGCTTGTCCTGACCAATAAGAGCCTGACTGAAACACAGAATGCGAATATTTCCCTCAGCTCCGATGTTGCCTACAGCTCTGCTGTGGTATACGGTATCAGCGGCGAATCCAGCGATATTCAGCTGATGCAGTCCGTGAACGGCATCGAGAACAATGCATTCACTGTATCCATCCCGGCGATGTCCGTTGTACAGATCGAGATTTCTGCGGACGAATACACCATGATGGGCGATGTCAACGTGGACGGCGTTGTGAATGTCGTAGATGTTGTAACGCTGACCGGCTGGCTGCTGAACAGACCGGATGTGACGGTATCCAATGCCCATGCGGACATGGATGCGGACGGTGTGCTGACTGCATTTGACCTCGGCATCCTGAAGAAGAAGCTCACCAGTCAGATGGCACCTGTGGAAACAGAGGTATCCTTCGAGGAGATCAACACGGCTACCTGGAAGGTCAAGGACGGCATGGGCGGCAAGACGCTGACCTGCACATTCGGCGGCGAAACTGGCTATACGGCATCCTTCGGCTACGGCTACTGGGACCAGACTGCGGATGACGGCGCGGGCGCATGGGTACAGGGTGACGATACCCTCATCGGCAATGCAAGCTTCAACGGAAACGGCGAAGCGACAGTTTCCTTTGAAGTACCGGAGAATGCCCTCTCCCTGCAGGTACAGGTGTACTACTATGCAGTCTATGACGCAGCTCTCGGTGAGTCCGTGGAGCATGACCTCGGCGAAGTGACGCTGAAATCTGTGACATACCATTAACAATTCCTATCCCCCTACAGCCCCCTGCAGAAGATCTGCAGGGGGTCGTTCTGTATATGCATTTGTGTGAACAGCTTCTGCATTTTTTAAAGAATCCCAATGCTTTTTGTTGTATTTTTCAGGTGTTCAAAATTCAGAAATAAACCCTTAAATTATATTTAATTTTTTCAAGAAAATTTCAAGGGTTTTGTGCTATAATGAAAACAAGATAAGGGGGATACCCCGACGGCACGAATTTCGCATGAAACAGCTGCTTTTAGCAGCAAAAACAATGAAAGGCGGCAGGTATTATGAAAACAAAAATGCGTAAGGGAAAAGTACTGAGTGCAGTTTTGTCACTGGTGATGGGTGCTGCAATGCTTCCGCAGGCTGCATTGACTTCTTTCGCAGCTGCAGGAGATGTGTTCAGCGTTGGTAACGGTACGAACCAGCACAAGGGTGTCAGTGAGGGCTTCAGCTATGAGATCTGGATCGACACCACAGGCGGCAGCGGTACAATGACACTCGGTGAGGGTGCGACATTCAAGGCTGAATGGAGCGCAAGCGTCAGCAGCGGCAACTTCCTTGCACGCCGCGGTCTGGACTTCGGCTCTGAGAAGAAGGCTACTGAGTATGAGTACATCGGTCTGGATTATGAAGCGGATTATCGTCAGACAGGCAGCGCAAGCGGCAACTCCCGTCTCTGCGTATACGGCTGGTTCCAGAACAAGAACGCAGGCAATGTTCCGCTCGTTGAGTACTACATCATTGAGGACTGGGTGGACTGGGTTCCTGATGCAACAGGTACAATGGTAACCATCGACGGTGCACAGTACAAGATCTTCCAGATGGATCACACAGGCCCGACCATCAATGGCACAACCGAAACATTCAAGCAGTATTTCAGCGTTCGTCAGGATAAGAGAAAATCCGGTCACATCACCGTATCCGATCACTTCCAGGCTTGGGCTGATCAGGGCTGGGGCATCGGTAATCTGTATGAAGTTGCCCTGAACGCAGAGGGCTGGCAGAGCAGCGGTGTTGCTGACATCACAATGCTCAATGTTTACACGGATCCCGATCAGGCGGGTGAACAGCCCACCACCGAAGCACCCACACAGCCCGATCCGGATGAGAACGGCTATTACTTCTACGCACCCTTTGAATCCGGCAAGGACGGCTGGACGGTACGCGGTGAAGATACTGTGGAGCAGAGCAGCAAGGCGGCATATCTGGGCAGCAAGTCCCTTTATGTCAGCGGCAGAACGGACAGCTGGAACGGCGCAGGCTATACGCTGAGTACCTCCACATTCGTTCCCGGCACATCCTACAGTTTCAGTGCAATGGTGATGCAGAATGAAGCTGCATCCGAAGATTTCAAGCTTTCCCTCCAGTATGATCTGAACGGCGAGGCTAATTATGCAACCGTTGCAGAAGCAACCGGCGCAAAGGGCGAATGGGTTCAGCTTTCCAACACAAGCTTTACAATTCCGTCCGGTGCATCCAACCTCCTGCTGTATGTAGAAACCGCAGAGGGTCTGACCAGCTTCTATATGGATGAAGCAATGGGCGCACCGAAGGGTACGATCTACGAAGCCTCCGGCACAAGCTCTGCAAAGGGCGATGTTGATTCCGACGGCAATACCAACGTGACCGATATTATCCGTATGCAGAAGTGGCTGCTGGGACAGAATGTCACGATCAGCAATGCACAGGCTGATCTGGACGGCGACGGCTCGATCACAGCTTTCGACCTTGCAATTCTGAAGAAGGGCGTTCTCAAGGGTATCTGGAATGTTACTGAAGAACCCGAAGAACCCACAACCGAACAGCCCACAACAGAAGCTCCCGAACGTGTGGAAGGTCAGTGGTACAACACCGCGGACATTTCCTGGATCGACACCTCCAAGCCCATGGTGGCACTCTCCTTTGATGACGGTCCGGTAGGTACACTCAGCTCCGATACCTCCATCCGTATTCAGGACGCACTGGCAGAAAACGGACATCATGCGACATTCTTCTACTGGGGCAACTTCATCAACAGCGGTAACCAGGGAGAGATCACCCGCGCGCATCAGCTTGGCTTTGAAGTGGCAAACCACACGATGAGCCATCCGTATCTGACAAATCTTTCTGCAAGCGAGGTGCAGAACGAGATCAACAGCTGCAAGTCCATTCTGACCGGTCTGACAGGACAGGATAATTTCCTGATCCGTCCGCCGTATCTGGCAGTAAATTCCACCGTACAGGCAAATGCAGGCGCACCGCTGATCACATGTGCAGTGGATTCTGCGGACTGGAACGGCGCGACTGCACAGGATATGATCAACAAGATCACAGCCGGCATGAATGACGGCAGTCTGGACAACACGATCGTGCTGATGCATGAGACCTACACATCGACTGCAGAAGCAATCGAGTACCTTGCTCCCTACATGAAGCAGCAGGGCTGGCAGATCGTCACCGTTTCCGAGCTGTTCAAGGCGAACGGCAAGGAAATGCAGGATGGTGTGGTGTATACAAGAGTCAACTAAGATAAGTACGGCTTTCCTTGAAAGAGATCCCCTCCGAAAAAACGGAGGGGATCTTCTATTGGTCCCAATCCTCCAGCAGCTTCTGAAGCTCGTCCTCGGTTGCAACCGTGATGCCGCCGCTTTGCAGGGCTTCCCTGTCTGCTTCGGGGAGGAGATAGACCGGCATGTCCAGAATGCGGTAGGGCTTGGAACAATGCTCGCGGAACAGGGCGAGTCTGCCGCCATGCTCGCCGAGTACAAAGCCGGGGTTGTCCTGGGCGGTCATGGAGGACTGCTTTTCCACTGCACTGGAACGCTGGTAGGTCAGCCCTCTGGCGGCGGAAAGGAGGATGATGACGGCGGAAATGGTCATTGCGGTCAGGAGCAGAATGATCTGCTTGTAGGTACTGTGCATATTTATCCCCTGCTTTCTGCAAAAATCGGATCAGCCATAGTATGGCAGAAATACGCCCCATTATACAGTTGTCGGTGTCAAAAACAAAAAACGCAAAATATTTTCAGAAAACCGCAAAAAACATTTGCGTTTTTTCGCGGAATATGTTACAATAGGAGTAAGCATGTAATATGCCGCGGCGGCATATTGCAAAGCGAACAGATTACAGGAGAAAAGGAGCTTTATTATGTCTGTTTTTCGTGTCTATGTAGAGAAAAAGCCCGCCTATGCCGTTGAAGCACAGTCCGTGCTGAGTGATGTGCGCACTGCGCTGCGCCTGAATATCAACGGTGTGCGCATTCTGAACCGCTATGATGCGGACAATCTTACTGAAGAAGATTTCAGAATGTCCATCCCGAATGTATTCTCCGAGCCGGCTGTGGATCTGGTATACGATGAGCTGCCCCCCCTGCAGGCATCCGAGCGCATGTTTGCTGTGGAGTACCTCCCCGGTCAGTATGACCAGCGTGCTGACAGCTGTGAGCAGTGCATTCAGATCCTCACACAGAAGGAACGCTGCCGTGTGAAGAATGCACGCATCTACATCATCAGCGGCAATCTTACAGACGCTGAATTTGACCGTCTGAAGAAATACCTCATCAACCCCGTGGAAAGCCGTGAGGCAACCCTGAATACCTACCAGACCCTGGATACCGATTATGATATTCCGACCACTGTTGATGTGATTGAGGGCTTCATCCGCCTGAATGAAAAGGGGCTGAAGGCGTTCATCCCTGAGTTCGGTCTGGCAATGGATCTTGATGACATCCGTTTCTGTCAGGAGTATTTCCGCAATACAGAAAAGCGCGATCCCACCATCACAGAGATCCGCATGATCGACACCTATTGGTCCGATCACTGCCGTCATACCACCTTCCTGACCAATATCCAGAATGTGGACATTCCCACACCCTATATCAAGGAGACTTTTGACCAGTACCTCGCAGACCGCAAGGCACTCGGCAGAGAGGCAAAGCCCCTCACCCTGATGGATCTTGCTACCATGGGCGCAAGAAAGCTCAAGGCGGACGGTCTGCTGAACGACCTCGACGAGAGCGAGGAGATCAATGCATGTTCCGTCAAGATCAAGGCAAACATTGACGGCGAAGAAGCGGACTGGATCCTCATGTTCAAGAATGAGACACACAACCATCCGACGGAGATCGAGCCTTACGGCGGTGCGGCTACCTGTCTCGGCGGTGCGATCCGTGACCCGCTGTCCGGACGTTCCTATGTATACCAGGCAATGCGCGTGACCGGTGCGGCAAATCCGCTCGTTCCGGTAGAAGATACCATCAGCGGTAAGCTGCCCCAGAGAAAGATCACGGTCGGCGCAGCAAACGGCTACAGCTCCTACGGCAACCAGATCGGTCTGGCAACAGGTCATGTATCCGAGGTTTACCATCCGGGCTATGTCGCAAAGCGTATGGAGATCGGTGCGGTACTCGGTGCGGCTCCTGCAGAAAATATCCGCAGAGAAGCTCCCATTCCGGGCGATGTAGTCATCCTGCTCGGCGGCAAGACGGGCCGTGACGGCTGCGGCGGTGCAACAGGTTCCTCCAAGTCCCATACCATGTAATCCCTCGAAAGCTGCGTCGCAGAAGTACAGAAGGGTAATCCGGCAGAGGAAAGAAAGCTCCAGCGTCTGTTCCGCAATCCGGAAGTAACAAAGATGATCAAACGCTGCAACGACTTCGGTGCGGGTGGTGTTTCCGTTGCCATCGGTGAGCTGACCGACGGTCTGGTGATCGACCTGGGTGCAGTTCCGAAGAAGTATGACGGTCTGGACGGCACAGAAATTGCGATCTCCGAATCCCAGGAACGTATGGCGGTTGTCGTTGCTGCTGAGGATGCAGAACGCTTCATCGCAGAAGCCGGCAAGGAAAACCTCCAGGCAACCAAGGTGGCTGATGTTATGGCAGAACCCCGTCTGAAGATGGTATGGAACGGCAATACCATTGTTGACCTGTCCAGAGACTTCCTGAACTCCAATGGTGCGGCAAAGTACACGGATATTGCTGTAAATGAGCCTGTGACCTCCAGCTGTGACATTCCCACGGACTGCCCGGAGACATGGACGGAGCTAATGGCTGATCTCAATGTATGCTCCCAGAAGGGTCTGGTCGAGAAGTTCGACTCCACCATCGGTGCGGGTACAGTCCTGATGCCCTACGGCGGTGCTTATCAGATGACACCCTCCCAGGCAATGGCTGCAAAGCTTCCGGTTCTGAACGGCGAAACTGACACCTGCTCTCTGATGGGCTGGGGCTATAACCCGATGGTCAGCGAAAGAAGCCCGTACCACGGCGCAATGCTGGCTGTCATCGAATCCATTGCAAAGGTCATTGCTGCCGGCGGTAAGCGTGAGCAGTGCTGGCTGACCTTCCAGGAATATTTTGAGAGAACACAGAATGACCCGGCACGCTGGGGCAAGCCGATGGCTGCTCTCCTCGGTGCTTACAAGGCGCAGATCGAGCTGGGCTGCGGCTCCATCGGCGGCAAGGACTCCATGTCCGGTACCTTCGAGCAGATCGACGTACCGCCGACGCTGGTTTCCTTTGCAGTTTCCACTGCAAGTGCAAAAAAGGTCGTTTCTACAGAATTCAAGGCTGCCGGTGACAAGGTCATCCTGATCGCACCGGAATATGACGGCAATGGTCTGCCGGTATTTGACAGTGTACGTGCTTGCTTCGACAAGATGGAAAAGCTCATTGCTGAGGGCAGAGCGAAGGCTGTCTGGACCATTGGCTACGGCGGCGTGGCTGAGGGTATTGCCAAGATGTGCATGGGCAACAAGATCGGCTTCACCTTCTCCGGCAAGCTGCCCTCCTCCATGATGTTCCAGCCCTGCTACGGTGCTTTCATCGTTGAGCTGAACGGCGAACCGACAGCGGATGAAAACTGCATCGGTAAGACCATGGACGAATACAAGATCTACACACTGGATTACTCCATCTCCATGGATTCCCTCCAGAGAATCTGGGAGGAAAAGCTGGAATCCGTATTCCCGTGCCGCATTACCACAACGGATGAAACTCCGGAAACCTACAGCTTTGAGGCTGTGACACGTCCGGCACCTGCGATCAAGGTTGCAAAGCCGCGCGTTCTGATCCCGGTATTCCCCGGTACCAACTGCGAATATGACACTGTACGTGCCTTTGAGAAGGCTGGTGCCATCGCAGAGACGCTGATCATCCGCAACCTGTCCGCAGCTGATATTGAGGCTTCTGTCAAGGCGGCTTCTGAGAAGATCGCACAGTCCCAGATCATCATGATCCCCGGCGGCTTCAGCGGCGGCGACGAGCCGGACGGCAGCGGTAAGTTCATTACTGCATTCTTCCGCAATCCGGAAGTCAAGGACGCTGTACATGACCTGCTGAAGAACCGCGACGGTCTGATGCTGGGTATCTGCAACGGCTTCCAGGCACTCATCAAGCTCGGTCTTGTACCGTTCGGTGAGATCGTGGAGATGACGGACGAATCCCCGACACTGACCTTCAACACCATCGCACGTCACCAGTCCATGATGGTAACTACCAGAATCGCATCCAACAAGTCCCCGTGGCTGGCTGACAGCAAGGTGGGCGATCTCCACAGCATTGCGATCTCCCACGGCGAGGGACGTTTCGTAGCTCCTGAGAGCCTGATCCAGAGACTGGCTGCCAACGGACAGATCGCAACGCAGTATGTTGACCTGACCGGCAAGCCCACAATGGACATCCGCTACAATCCGAACACCTCCATGGGTGCGATCGAGGGTATCACCTCTCCGGACGGCAGAGTCCTTGGTAAGATGGGTCACTCCGAGCGTAAGGGTATGAACATCTGTAAGAACATCCCCGGCGCAAAGGATCAGCATATCTTTGAGAATGGTGTGAAGTACTTCCTGTAATCCATACAAAAATCCCCCCGAATGGTGTTCGGGGGGATTTTTGAAGCAAAAAGAAGGACGATGCCCGAAAGCATCGTCCTTTTTGCATATTTCACAGCAGCTGCGGGCTTTGCGCTCATTTATAGTAACTATACAGCTGGCACGAGATCATGCCATTGTACAGCTTTCTGCGCTTGTCCGCCTTTCTTCCGAATCTGCGTTCAAATTCGTCGTCACCGCAGATGATGTACGCCGGAGATACCAGCACCTTGCCCATCACAGCGTAGATCTTCCGCGCTTCCTCCAGCTCCAGCATACGCTCGCCGTAAGGAGGATTGCAGATGGTCACGGCATCGGGAACCGGCTGGAAATCCTTGATGTCACGCTGCTCGATGTGCAGGAACTTGTCCACGCCCGCCTTTTTCGCATTGTCCATCGTCAGCTGCACTGCCTGCGGATCAATATCATAGCCGAAGCCCTCGAAGCTGACGCTTCTGTCGATGCGGTCAAGTGCCTCCATGCGGGCTTCCTGCCATGCTGTTTTCGGTACGCAGTCCCACTGCTCAGAGATGAAGCGTCTGTCCAGTCCCGGAGCGATCTTACATGCGCGGCGTGCGGCTTCGATCAGGAAGGTGCCGCTGCCGCAGAACGGATCGCATACGATCGTATCGCTGCGCAGTCTGGCAAGGTCAAGGATGCCGGCTGCCAGCGTTTCACGGATGGGGGCAAGGTTGGAATTTCTGCGGTAGCCGCGCTTGTGGAGTCCTGCGCCCGTTGTATCCAGATAAATGCTCACCTGATTTTTCAGTATAGTGAACTGGAGCTGGTGCAGGCTGCCGGTTTCCGGCAGGAACTCCGATGTTTTATATGCCGCCTGCAGCCGCTTGACAGCGGCTTTTTTCAGGATCTTCTGACATGCGGGGATGCTGTGCAGGGTAGAATTGAGGGAATGCCCCTTGATCGGGAAGGCATCCTCCCTGTCGATGAAGCGTTCCAGCGGTGCGCGGAACATGCCCTCGAACAGCTCCTCAAAGGTCTCTGCCTTGTACTCTGCAAGCAAAATCTGGATGCGCTCCGCAACGGAAATGCCGATGTTTGCCTTGGCAAGCGTGGTGAAATCGCCGGACCAGCTTACTCTGCCGTCCTGTACGGTGATGTCCTCGCCGCCGATGCGCGTCACTTCAAATCGCAGTACCTTTTCCAGACCGAAGTGACAGGGTGCGGAAAAGCGGATGTTCTTTGTATTTGTCATAATTCTCTCCTATCAGCCGCTGCGCTTCAGGCAGCAGGCTCCTCCGGTGCGGGCTGTTCAGGTTCCGCAGGCTGTTCCGGTTCCACCGGTGCCGGAGGCTCGGTCGGTGCAGGCGGTTCGGTCGGTGCCGGTGCCTGTGTTTCCGGCGGATCCGTCGGTGCCGGTGTATCATTGCCGCCGCTGGGGGCAGTGGTGGATGCAGGCTTTGTGGCAGAGCTTGCGCCGCTTTCCGTGGTCGCACTCGGATCCTCTGTGGTCTCAACAACACAGCCACTGCACTTGGGGGCATTGCTGGACTTCCAGTAGCCCTTCTCGCCCTTCGGGCAGCTGGAGGAAGCGATCATGCCGGAATTGGTGCAGATTGCTGCTTCAATGACGGTATCGCATTCGGGATATTCGGCATCCGTATCCAGGCTGTTTGCATATTCGCCGATGATGTTGTACCAGAGCTGTGCAGAGGAGGGATTTGCTTCAATGGTATCACGCTGTACATAGCCGATCCATGCGCCGGATACGAAGTCCTCCGTCAGACCGATGAACCAGAGGTCATCCCAGTTCTGTGTGGTGCCGGTTTTGCCGACAACCTCCTTATTGGCAAGTCTTGCCGCGCCCGCTGTACCCTGAGCGGATACAACATTCTTCATCATACGGTTCATAACATAAGCAGTTTCCGGATCGACTGCCTCGTGCGGGTCGCCGGTGTTTTCATACACCAGCTCATGGTTGCCCTGCTCCAGACGGCTGACGATGTGGGACTTATAATAGGTGCCGCCGTTGCCATAGGGGATATAGGCGTTGACCATATTCTGCACGGTCACACCGTAGGTCAGCGCGCCCACGCTCAGGGGGGACAGAGCCATGTCGGTATTGCCGTAGCCGTCGATCTCGGTCAGGTTCAGACCCAGATTATCGCGGGAGAAATTGAATACTGCCTCCGGTGTGAGGGCATCGACCAGACGCGCGGAGGTGGTATTGAGGGAGCGCATCAGACCGTAGTACATGGGCTTGTTTTCGCCGTCACCAGTACCGCCGCCATAGTTATGCGGCCAGAGCTTGCCGTCAACGGTCAGGCTGTAGTCCTTGATCATGCTGCCCCAGTGGAATTTGTCAGTATAGATGCCGTAGCCGTAGCCTGCAACGGGCTTCATAGTGGAGCCGGGCTGACGGGGTTCCATCGTTGCATAGTTCCAGATCAGGGCATCTTCCTTCTTGCCGGTCGCACCGACAACGGAAAGAACATTGCCGCTGTAGTCCATGGCGATGAATGCCACCTGCGGATAGATCACGGTGTCGTTGTCGTCAATGGTACCGTCGCCGTTGGTATCCTCGTACTTTGCAACAGAGCTTGCCTTCACGAGGTTGTTCAGGTCAAGGAAACGCTCCTCAACATATGCCTGCATTTCGAGGTCAACAGTGGTATAGACCTGGTAGCCGCCGGTGTTGAAGCGTTCGAGTGCATCATCCGCATCCAGATTGAAAGCAGTCATCAGATATGCCTGCACCTCGCGGATAGCAGCATCCACGACCCAGGAGGTTGCGGCTTCGTTCTCGGATTTTTCAGCTTCAAGCTCCGGATGGAGATCCTTGTATTCCTGTGTATCAGTATAAATGATATGCTCTGCAAGAGCTTTCTGGTATTCATCATAGGTGATCGCACCATGCTCATACATCTGCCAGAGAACGTATTCCATACGCTCGCGGTTGCGCGCGCGTCCGGTGTTCACCCACTCGCCGGTTTCATCATCGGTGTAGCCTGCAAAGGGGTTGATGGTTTCCGGAGACTGCGGGATCGCCGCAAGCACTGCACTCTCGGCAATGGTCAGGTCATCCACGTTCTTGCCGAAATACTTCATGGATGCCATCTGAATGCCGTTGGCAGCACCGCCGAAGCCGATATAGTTCAGGTAGGTATCAATGATCTTGTCCTTGGGGTAGTTCTTTTCCAGCGTCATCGCGCGGAAGATCTCGCGGATCTTACGGGACGGGGACTGCTCGTCATCGCCGGTCACGTTTTTGATGAGCTGCTGGGTGATGGTCGAACCGCCTCGGTCGGAATCCCAGAAGTCAAGGATCAGGTTCAGGAACGCACCGATGGTATTCTTATAGTCCACGCCGTCGTGGGTATAGAAACGCTCGTCCTCGGTGTAGATAAACGCATCGAGCGTATGGCGCGGAATGCGCTCCAGATCGACCGGAATACGCTGGATCTCGTTCGGCACCTCATAGAGATTGATGAGGTTGCCCTCCTTGTCGTAGGCGAACACGTTGCTGTTGAAGCTCAGCTCCATTTCCTCCAGTGTGATGGTGGAGGATTCATCCATGAAGTCGAGTACATAGATGGTCGCAGCTGTTGCAACGATCGTACCGGTGATGATACAGATGAGGAACAGGGAAAGCAGTGTGGAAAACAGGATGGAAAACAGCTTTTTTACCACGATCCAGCCGGTGATCTTCTTCTTGCGTTTTTTCTGTGTTACCGGGGGTTCTGCCGGTTCACGCCTTGTTCTGCGGTTTTCTTGCATGATTTCAGGAGTCCTTTCTTTGTATTTGATGCTCCCGAAGGAGCGGAGCCGGCAACTTTAGGAAAGTTGGGCAAAGATTGCCCTCCCCCTGCCCAAGGGACTTCGTCCCTTGGAACCCTCTTAAAGTTGTTGACATTACCCGCAGGAGCGATATGGATATAGCAATACATTGTTATTATACCACAAAACTGCGGGTTTGTTAAGTCTTTTTTCAAAAAAACCTGAGTCATGCAGAAATATTGTGAATTTATACAAAGAACGGCAGAAATACGGCAGAAAAATGCCCCTTTCCGCATGAGAAAAGGGGCATGGGGTTATATTCCTTTTTCCAGAAACAGCCGTTTGAGCATGGCAAGGTCGAATGCGTTGATCGCGCCGTCCTTGACGGGATTGGCGGCAAGGAGATCCATCGTGACGTTCTCGCCCAGCAGGTGCTTTTGCAGGGTAATGATGTCCGCGACGCTCACACTGCCGTCCATGTTGACATCCAGCTCATCCGCATCATACTTGCCCGACGTGAGATACTCCACATGATACGCCGTGTCTGCAAGTGCCTGGGCTGTCAGGCTGTCGGCATAGGTGTAAATGACGGTATCCGGCGGGAAGGCATTCTCACCGACGGAGAGGATACTGCCGGGAAGCACGACCTCCCTGACATCCGTTCCCCAGAACGCATTCGCACAGATCTGCTTCACATCATATTCCCGTCCGCCGATGGCAGCCTTCGCCGGGATCACAAGGCTCGTACCTTCTGCAAGTCCGCTGTTGTTCTCCCAGCCCGAAAAATCACCGACTGTGACATAGTCCCCGCTGCGCACATAGCGCACGCCCTGTGCATCCGCGCCGTTGGTGAGATCATACACAAGCGCGTCAAAATCCGTCTGCGTCTTATCCATCTCATAGTACGAGAACAGCTCCACCGTACCCATGGCAATAAAGTCCTCGTCAATGAGGGCGGTCTTATCCCCTTCGCGGGTGGTGTAGCCCAGAAGCTGATATACCGCATTGTCCTGCGTATAGGTTTTGGGGCATTCCTTGTCGAGCAGGGAAAGCACGGTCACAGCCTCCAGATTCGTGATGCTCTGGTGGCAGATGTCTTTGAAGCCGTAGGTTCCCGTGTACTGCACATCCCCATCCGGCAGATGGAAGGTCACATCATAGCCCGCATGACCGCCCTCGACAAAGCCCAGGGAAGTGATCGTCGCGCCGGTCACGCCATTTAAAGCAGTGTAGGTGTCCGCACTCCAGTAGTTTCTGCCGTCATTGATGGAAAATGCCGAAAGCAAGCTGTTTCCTACAGCAGTGGAAACATCCGGGCAGTTGAACACACAGCCATAGAACGGAATATGCATCGCATAATAGCCGTCCTTTTCGATCGTCTGATTGCGGGTGTTCAGTCCGTAGGTCGTGTATGCTGAGCCGTAGCCAGAACCATTCAATGTAAAGGCAGTATACCAGTTACCGAACTGGATGGGAGCGGTCACGCCCTCCATCTTATAAAGGAAGGTAAAGCCGAAATGCCCGTCCTCCGTGAAATTCCACACCTTATCCAGCAGGTGGATGGTGTCCGTTTCCTGTAAGGAGATCGCCTGTTTTTCGGGATAATAGCCGGCTTCGCGGGTGTCTGGGTTCTCGGGCTTTTCTGCGTCCGGATCGCCGGAAACGGTCAGACTGCCCATATAGTTTGCCTGCAATTCCTCGCTGAACTGCAGCTCCTCGTTTGCGAATTTCACCGCATATGCCGTATCATAGGCGGGATCATCGTTCTCCTCGGAAATGCGCAGATACACATCCCATTCCCCGCCCGGCATTGTTTGCGGGAGCGTCAGGTCAAGCCCCATCGTATTGCGTGAGCCGGATGTCCAATCGCGGGCATTGAGGGCGGTCGGGTAGGTGTAGAGAATATCGCCGTTCGTGAGCAGGACTTCTACTTCCTTGTCCTTCGGGGCTTCGGAAAAGCCTGTGTTTTCCACAGAAAATTCCATCTCCAGCACACCGCCCGGATCGGATACCGCCGTCAGCCTGCTCTCACGCAGGACAAAGCGGTAGCCCAGATGCGCGCGCATGAACTGGTAGACGGTTTCGCCGTAGAATGCGGAATTGTCGCATTCCACATCGAGCAGTGCATCCAGCTCCGCGTCAAAGGTGAAGGCATCGTAGCCCATCCATTTCCAGCCTGCTGTATAGGTGCCGTCCTCGTTGGCAGTAATGGCAGGTTCTTCGTTGAAATCCCCCAGACCGCAGGCTTCGTAGAGAGCGCGGATCTCGTCAAGCTTCGCCTGCGCTTCTTCCATCGTGCCGAAGTTCTGGGAAGCATTCTTTGTCTTGTAGAGGTTGCTATTGATGCGGATGAGGTTGGTATAGTACATTTCGGGAAGTGCGTTCTCCGGCTGCCATGTGGTGTACTTCATGCGCCAGCCGTCATTGCCGGAAAATTCGCCGCCATAGGCGGGCGCGTTCGTCAGCCATGCGGTTTCCCCTGCACGGTTGGAATAAGTGCCGAGATCGCTGTCCGAACCCATATAGCCGTCATTGTACATGCCGATACGCGCCGCCTTTGCTGCAAGGTCGAGATCGGCGATCTCATAGGACATATCCGCGGCGGTCGTTTCAATTCCGCAGTAATCTTTGAGCCACTGGCGCATGGTGTTCGGTGTACGAACGGTCACAGCTACGCTGTCAGGGGTGATGTTCAGGAATGCATCCAGCACCTGCGCCTTGTGTTCGAGGGAGGTGTATTTGCCGCCCCACTGCTCGCCCCAGCAGCCGACCATGCCGGTCTCCACAAAGGAAATGACATCCTCGTACTCGGTCAGCAGTCCGCTTTCGCCGATCTGCTCAATATGGCGGAGTACCTGCTCAAAGGTCTCAGGCTCCGGCTTTTCGATGCCGTTGGCATCATAGCGCAGACGAATGCCGAGCATTGCGCCGTTCTTTCTGGCATTCTCCAGCGTTCCTTCAAGGCTCGTGAAGAACGCCTCATCAAAGTCATAATCCGTGCCGCTTTCATTCATCGCGGAGGAATAGCCCGCAATGCTGATGAGCAGGAGCGTGTAGCGTGTGGGAGAGGCTGTCCAGATCTTGCCAGGTGCGGCGTTGATCCAGGGCGTGGAGGTAAAGCCGCAGTCGGGGTATTCGAGGTCATAGCCGGTGTATTCTGTGTAATTGAGTCCGGCATCCTTCAGCTCGGAAGCAGCGGACGCGGGAAGAAGTGCAGCGAGCTGCATACTGCAGCACAGAGCTGCCGCCGCAGCAATCAGACGATGTTTCATTTGCTGCCTCCCTTCTCTTTGGTTCTGCCTGTACGTTTCGGCAGTCCAATGAACAGAATATCGGACTGGTAGAGCCGCAGGGCAAGCCAGGTCATTGCCGCAAGAAATACTGTCTGGTAGACAAGCCCGCCAAGAAATAAGGGAATATCATGGAAGCGCAGGCAGGATGTGGCAATAAAGGTATGCGTGAAAGGAATAATATACATCACGATCTGTGCGATGCCCTCCATCTGGCGGATGTCGGATACCATGGACAGAATGTAGGGAACCATGCTGCACATCAGGATGGGCAGGCTGGCATTCTGGGAGGACTTGGCATCCTGCACGAGTGCGCCGAGGATGATGGATGCCATCAGGGCAATGCCGATGGTCAGGATCAGCTGGACGATCACGAGAAGCCAGCCCCAGAACGGGATCTGGAGTTCCAGCGTTGTCATAGCATTGTTCAGCTGTGCCATGCTGGAAGCAGCTTCGCCGAGGCTGATGCTCTCTCCGGTGCCGCTGACGGTCATGAGCATGGTGATCAGGAAGCCCGCGCCGTAGCAAATCGCGTAGATCACCGCAACGATGAGGGCGGCAAGCATCTTTGCGCCGATGACCTGACTGCGCGGCACGGGTGCGGCAAGGAGGGTCTCCAGCGTTTTGTCCGTCTTTTCTGCGCCGATGGCAGTAATGATGGTCTGCGCGGTCAGCACAATGAGCATGAACAGGATCAGCGGCATGAGCTTATCAAAGAGGGAGAGGGAATTGACAAGGGTGTAGCTGTCGATCTGGGCTTCGTTGTGATTGGCATAGGTCCACGGAGTCACATTGACGGGAGATGCGAGAAACTCCATGTTTTCGCCGAGCTTTTCCGCCATGAGCATTTCCTTGACCTTTGCAGTGAAGGCATCCGCACTTGCAGTGCCGCTCATGAGCATATCCATGGAGGTGGTAGAGGTGAGCATGGAGAGACTGGATACCTCACCTGCGGTTCCCTGTTCGAGTATCTGTTCTGTAAAGCCCTGCCGGATCAGGACAGCTTCTTTCCAGTCATTATCATCCATGAGGGTGTAGTTGTCCTTCACCGGAGGTGATACCTCCACTTCATAGCCGTCCTCCTCCAATGCGGAAATGACGCTTCGGGTAAATTCCGTATCATCATGGTCGATAATATGCAATTCTCCGCTGGCTTCCATGGATTCGGACACGGTATTGGTCATGACCACGCCCATCAGGATAATGAGGAGCAGTGTGCCGAGCAGTCCGAGGAGCATCTGCTTGTTGATCAGCTCGCGCAGTTCCTTTTTCAGAAGATTCAGCATGTGCTGTTCACCGCCCTTTCAAAGACTTCTTCAAGTGTTGCCGCATTGTATTTTGCAAGCAATTCCGCCGGCGTTCCCTCCGCAAGGAATACGCCGTCCTTCATGATGGCGCATCGGTCGGCAGTATTCTGCACCTCCTGCATATGGTGGGAGGAGAGCAGGAATGCCGTGCCGTATTCCTTTGCACAGCGGCGGATGGTCTTGCGGATGTCGAG
This sequence comes from Oscillospiraceae bacterium, assembly GCA_045578805.1. Taxonomy (GTDB): domain Bacteria; phylum Bacillota; class Clostridia; order Oscillospirales; family Ruminococcaceae; genus UBA3855. The sequence continues at coordinate 1,976 of JAZNKY010000111.1, read as the reverse complement.
GGAATTGAGGACATCCAGACCGCTGGTGGGTTCATCTAAAATGGCAAGCCGTGGCTTGGGCATGACGGTTCTTGCAAGGACGAGCTTGCGGGTCATGCCGCGGCTGTAGGTGCTGATCTTCCGGTTCAGGGCATCGCCGAGACCGCAGATCTCCTCGCCGAGTTCCACACAGGCTTTCTGTTCGGCTTCGCTTTTGCAATAAAGTCCGGCGATGAACTGCAGGTAATGGTGTCCGGTCATGCTCCGGTAGGCACCGGCTTCATCGGGGAGGTAGCAGATATTTGCCCGGACAAGCTCCGGGTGTTCCTTGATGCTGTGTCCTGCGATCAGAGCATCGCCGCTGTCGGGCTTCAGCAGTGTGGCAAGCATCCGGAGCATGGTGGTCTTGCCGGCTCCGTTCATGCCCATCAGACCAAAGATCTCGCCCTCGGCGATCTGGAAGGATACGTCATTGACGGCTTGTTTTTTGCCGTAGGCTTTCGATATATTCTGCACATCGAGTGCAATGTTCATGTTGGATTCCTCCTTGGTATACTATTTCAGATAGCGTGACAGCCTCTCCCCCCAGATCCCGATCCGCTGATAGGTAATATGCTTGCAGAGGAAATCGGAGAATTTGCCGAATTTGCGGTACAAGAGATTGAAGGCAAGGTAGGCGGCACGCTGTTTCGGATGTTCGGGCATCCGGCGGATGATGTTTTTCAGGCTGTAGATCTCCCGATAGATCCAGAGGTAGCCGTCATACAGCTCCTGGGCGGTCATGTTCATCGGCTGGAACACCACATGCGCCGTATTGTACAGGGAGAGGTCATCCGTCACGATGCGTCCTGCCGCTTTCATGCGGTCGTACAGGGCGGTGCCGGGGTAGGGTGTCAGGATGTGGGAGGTGACGGTTTCGATCTTATTCTTCACGATCCAGTCAAGGGTTGCCTGGAACGTTTCCTTTGTGTCGCCGTCAAGCCCGAATACGAGGCTTGCATTGATCATGATGCCGCGGTCATGGATGGCTTTTATGGCGGTTTCATAATTGTTTGTGCGGTTCTGTACCTTATGGACATCGCTGATGGAATCGGGATTGATGCTCTCAAAACCGATGAACAGGCTCTGACAGCCGCACGCCTTCATGAGATCGAGCAGCTCACTGTCATAGGCGGCATTGATGGAAACGGCAGCATTCCATTTGAGCTTCAGGGGCTTAATGGCTTGCAGGAATCTTCGCGTCCATGCGGGATCCCCCACAAAATTATCATCAATGAACATGATATGCTTTGAGCCGACCGCCTGAATATCCGCGATCACATCGGCGATCTCACGGTTGACATACTTCTGGTCGCTGCCGCTGTTGTAGCAGAAATCGCACCGGAACGGACAGCCGCGGCTGGTATGGATGACGTTGCAGTAGAGGTATTCCTCCGGCTTCACAAGGTCATAGGCGGGCGGTACGATGTCCTTTCCTGTCAGGGGCTGTTTGCAGCGGTAGACCTTCTGCAGGCAGCCGGCTTCGCAGTCACGCACAATGTCCTTCCAGGTTCCCTCCGCTGCACCGATGCACAGCACATCAAAGGTATCCGGTGCGATCGTATGGGATGCCGTGGTCACATGGATGCCGCCGGCGACGACCGGGATCCCCTGTTCCCTGAACCGCTTTGCAATTGCTGCGGCGCGGGGCAGAGTATCAACTGTGATGGAAATGCCCACAAGATCGGGCTTGTCGTCATAGCGGATGTCCTGGATGTTCTCATTTTCCAGTACGACCCGATGCTCGCCGCGGAGCAGATTCATGATGGTGAGCAGTCCGAGCGGCGGTGCCATATGGAGCTTGATGTCGGTATCCATCGGGCGTTTTTTCATTTTTGGCTGTATGAGTTTGATGTACATGATGCTTTATCCTCCCGTGTCCGGAAAAGTATCAGCGTAAACATTCTAATGTTACTCATGCAAAACTGCCCCCACCCCAACCCCTCCCCGAGGGGAGG
>JAZNKY010000110.1:0-41317 GCA_045578805.1 Oscillospiraceae bacterium | reverse complement strand
CCACCTCACCGGTGCCGTCCCCTCTGTCACTTCGTGCCGTCTCCCCACCCCGTGGGGAGCAGCCCCAACCCCTCCCCGAGGGGAGGGGCTATATATGGAGGGTGCTGCGCACCCTCCACCCGCCAAAGGCTATTGCCTTTTGAAACCGTTATCGACCTTTAATTGCCGAAGTAATATTCTGCTCCCCCGTACATGAAGTACGGGGGAGTTTTTTGCAGATTGACAGGAGAGGGGGAATTTGGTATAATAATAAGGTAAACTGTCAATGGAGGTACAATTGATGCGCTGTGATACTCAATACCCGATCCTGCTCCTGCATGGCATGGGCTTTCATGACCGGTTTCCGGCACATTTTTACTGGGGGCGGATTCCCCATACACTGCGGAGCAACGGTGCAAGGGTCTATTTCGGCAACCAGGACGGCAATGCCACCACCATGAGCAATGCGCGGTATCTTTCGCGCGTCATCCGGCGGATCCTTACGGAGACAGGAGCGGAGAAGATCAATATCATTGCCCATTCCAAGGGCGGACTGGAGGCACGGTATCTCATTTCTACCATGGGGATGGGGGATGTCATTGCATCACTGACGACGCTTGCTACGCCGCATAACGGCTCAGCGGCGGTGGATAAGCTTATCCGGCATATTCCGCATCTCATACAGCTTGGTTCTGCTGTTATGGATGTCGGACGGCGGTGCATGGGTGACCGACATCCGCACACCTATTGGGTGATCTGTCAGTTTACCACGGATTATATGCGCCGTTTCAATCTGCGCAATCCGGATGATCCGCGGGTCTTTTACCAGAGCTATGCATTTCTGATGAAAAACGCATGGAGTGATCCGGTCATGAGCATTCCCTATCTGCTCAACCGCCTGTTTGATGGGGAAAGTGATGGTCTGGTCACGCCGGCGAATGCAGAATGGACGAATTTCCGCGGGGTCTACACAGGCACGACCGGACGGGGCATTTCCCATCCGGACGAAACCGATTACCGGCGGTATGCCTTTGCAAAGGGGATACCGGAGGAGAGCCATACCATTTCGGATATGGCAGAATTTTATCTCCGCATTGCGGAGGATCTGAAAAGGAGAGGTTTTTAATGAGAACGATTTTTCTGATCGTGCTGGCAGTTTACGCTGTGGTCAGCGTGGTTGCCTTTGCATTCTACGCATCCGACAAGAAGAAAGCGAAAGCCGGTGCATGGCGTGTGCCGGAGAAGGTACTGCTGGGACTGGGCTTTCTCGGCGGCAGCATCGGCGCACTGCTGGGCATGAAGCTGCTCCGGCATAAGACGAAGCACTGGTATTTCTGGGCGGTGAACATTGCCGGGCTTGTATGGCAGGTGGGGCTTGCTGTTTTCCTGCTGGTGAAGAGTCTGCAATAAATATGCTTTTCGACAACTTTAGGAAAGTTGTGCAAAGCTTGCCCCACCCCCCTGCCCCCCTCCCAAAGGGAGGGGGATTAGAGCAGGGGCTGCGCCCCCGCACCCCGCTTCCGCCTGCGGCGGTTTTTGGGGTGACTCCCCACAGGATGGGAAGATGTCACGAAGTGACAGAGGGGACGGGAGCCTGTTAGGCTTCGCCCCTTGCCCCCGCCTAAGTTGAAGACATTGCCCACTCTTTTGCGGGTGGAGGGTGCGCAGCACCCTCCATATATAGCCCCTCCCCGAGGGGAGGGGTTGGGGTGGGGGCAGCTTTGGGATGCTAACCACAGAAAAGTATCTATATTTAATTGCCGGATTTATAGTACAAATATAGTGGTTTTGTGTAAAATAAATTTACTATAATTTCGTAAAACTCATTGACATTTCAATGCAGGTGTGGTATACTATACCTATATGAGGCAGGACTACCCTGCTCAAGGGCTTCGCCCTTTGAACCCACAAAAGATACTAATCCGGCAATAAAAAAGTCTATAATGGATTCAAAAGGCGATAGCCTTTGGCGGGTCGCGGGGGCGCAGCCCTCGCCCCAAATCCCCCTCCCTTTGGGAGGGGGCAGGGGGTGGGGTAGTCTTTGGGGGCTAACCCCAGAAAAAGCATCTATATTTAATTGCCGGAGTAATAATAATGGAGGAACCTATCATGAAAGCAATTACCAACTATCCCATTGTGGAAAGCGTCCGGAATACGGAGCGTTTCCGCACACCGCAGAATCTTGTGCTCAAGCTGCTCATTTTTGCGCTGGTGTTTATGATCACAAGTACACTGCAGAGCATCCCCATGCTGTTCTACTTCATGCCGAAGCTCTATGGCTGGATCGGTGAACAGCTGGAACTGTATCCGGATGGTATGATCCCCGATGATGCTGTGATGGAATATGTCAACAGCATGATGATGGATCCCACCCTCACACAGATCATGCTCTTCAGCACTGCATTCGTGACCATCGGCTGTCTGATCCACTGCCGCTATATCGAGGGCAGACCGCTTTCCACCATCGGCTTTGGCAAAAAGGGCGCGGGGCTGCAGTATCTGCTCGGTCTTGGCGTGGGCTTTGCGATGTTCTCCGCTGTGGTCGGTCTGACTTGGGGCTTCGGCGGCATCTCTCCGATGGGGCTGGCAAACGGCTCTGTGATGGGTGTTCTGCTCGCATTTGTGGGCTTTGGCATTCAGGGCATGAGTGAGGAGGTACTCTGCCGTGGCTATCTCATGACCACCATCCTGCGTCACCAGAAGCCGTGGGTCGCTGTTGCAGTGAATGCGGTGATTTTCGCTCTCCTGCATGGCTCAAACAACGGCATCTCCATCCTGGCACTGCTGAACCTCACCCTCTGCGGCGTGATGTTCTCTCTCTACATGCTCCGCACCAACAATCTCTGGGGCGCGTGCGCGATCCATTCCATCTGGAATTTTGTACAGGGCAATTTCTACGGTCTGCCGGTCAGCGGCATTGATTCCGGCGATTCCGTGTTCCGCTTCTCTCTCAATGCCGGTCATGATGTGGTCAACGGCGGTGCCTTTGGTCTGGAGGCAGGTCTCCCCTGCACCATTGTTCTGACCGCAGTGATCCTGGTTCTCCTGTTCGTGCCGTTCGGCAAAAATTCTGAAAAGGCAGAGGCTGCCGCATGAAAACCGCTCTGATCACAGGTGCAAGCGGCGGCATTGGCTCTGCCATTGCCGCAAGGCTTGCACAGGATGGATACCTCCCCGTACTGCATTATTGCAGCCATGGGGATGGTATGGATGAAAAAGCACAGGATCTGGGCGGATTTGCCATCCGTACGGATCTGGGAAATCCGGATGAGATTGCAAGCATGGTGCAGGAAATTCTGGACAGAACCGGACGGATCGACGTGCTTGTGAACAATGCGGCGGTATCGCTCAACGGGCTGCTTACAGATATTACCCCCGATCAGCGGCGGCGTTTGTTCGATGTGAATGTGCTCGGCACGATCGAATGCAGCCGTGCCGTTCTCCCGCAGATGATCCGCCGGAAAAGCGGCTGCATCCTGAACATCAGCTCGATGTGGGGGCAGGTGGGGGCATCCTGCGAGGTGGATTATTCCGCCAGCAAGGCGGCTGTGATCGGCTTTACGAAAGCATTGGCGCAGGAGGTTGCACCCTCCGGCATACGGGTCAACTGCATTGCGCCGGGTGTGATCCGCACGCCGATGCTTGACTGCTACGATGCGGAAACGCTCCGCGCCCTCGCGGAGGAAACCCCTGTCGGCAGGCTCGGCACACCGGAGGATATTGCAGCGGCGGCGGCGTTCCTCTGTCACTACAGCGCGGATTTCATCACCGGTCAAGTGCTGGGGGTGAATGGGGGGTATGTGGTTTAGAGGCAATGCCAACAACCTAATGGGTTCAAAGGAGCGATAGCCCCTTTGGCAGGGGGGCAACTTTAAACAAGCCGTGGGGCAACTTCCCAAGAAAACAAACAATCCCGGTTTTCCACATTTGGCTGTGGAAAACCGGGAATTTTTATGCAAACAGGGAAAACACCGCATGAATCAGAAAACAAAGCGCAAGACCTGCGGCTGTTGGGAGCAGCATGGAGAAAAACGCCCATTTCACGCTTTTTGTTTCTTTCCAAATGGTCAGTACCGTTGTCGAACAGGGGAAGTGGAACAGGGTGAAAACCATCGTACAGAGGGCGGTCGTCAGCGTCCAGCCATTTTCCACATATAAACTGTGCAATGTGGAAAGTTCAGAGATTTCGATCAGGCTGCCATGGGAAAGATAGGTCATCAGGATGATGGGCGTGACGATCTCATTCGCAGGAAAACCTAACAGGAAGCCCAGCAGGATCGTACCGTCCATCCCGAACCACTGCGCGAACGGATCAAGAACGCCTGCAATATGATGCAGGAGGGGCTGGCTTTCCACACTGCAGTTCGCCAGCAGCCAGATCAGCATTCCGGTGGGTGCGGCAACGATGCAGGCTCTGCCAAGCACGAAGATGGTCCGGTCGAGGACGGAACGCACAATGACCCTGCCGATCTGCGGGCGGCGGTAGGGGGGAAGCTCCAGCGTGAACGAGGAGGGTACCCCTTTCAGAAGTGTGCGCGAGAGAATCGCGGAAAGCAGGAAGGTCATACCAACACCGGCGAGGATCAGCAGCAGCAGGATCAGTGCCTTCAGCAAGGGATCCCATGCGGTGCCTGTCACACAGAACAGGGAGATCAGTGTAATGAGCATCGGAAATCTGCCGTTGCATGGCACGAGTGTGTTGGTCAGAATGGCGATCAGGCGTTCACGCGGGGAGTCAATAATGCGGCAGCCCGTCACTCCGGCGGCATTGCAGCCGAAACCCATGCACATCGTCAGTGCCTGCTTGCCGCAGGCTCCGCAGCGGCGGAAGCGGCTGTCGAGATTGAAGGCGATCCGCGGCAGATATCCAGCATCCTCCAGAAGTGTAAACAGGGGGAAGAAGATCGCCATGGGCGGCAGCATGACCGAAACGACCCAGGCAAGCGTCCGGTACATGCCCTGTATCAGCAATCCCTCCACCCAGGCAGGCGCACCCCATGCGAACAGCTGGCTGCTTGCCGCGTCGCCGATGGAAAACAGCAGCTCTGAGAGCAGGGCGGAGGGGTAATTTGCACCGAGCATCGTGAGCCAGAGGATCAGCGTGAGCAGCAGGAGCATCAGGGGAATGCCGAAGCGGCGGCTCGTCAGAATCCGGTCAAGCCGTCTGTCGCGGGCATCCGGCGCGCTTTGACAGCAGGTGATGACTTCCGCTGCGATCCACTCCGCTTCCTGCACGAGTGCTGCAATGACCGCATCGCAGATGCACGGCTGTGTCATGCCGCTGTCATTCAATTGACGGCGGATCTCCTCGAAATGCTCCGAGAAATATGCCGGAACGCCATCCTCCGGCAGAAGTGAGGCTATGCTCTCCTCCCCTTCCAGCAAACGGATCGCCGTCCATCGCAGCGGCAGTTCTCCGGTACTGCCGCGCAGCAGATCAGTCACAATGCGGATCTGCGGTTCGAGTGCTTCGCCGTAATCCGGCTGGAACATCGGCTCCGCAGGTGCATCAAGAAGCGACTGCAGACGCTGCATCAGATCCTCCAGTCCCCTGCCGTCCCGCGCCGTTACCCCGACAACAGGCACCCGCAGACACTCCGCGAGACGATCTAAATCCACCGAAATGCCGCGGCTTTCCGCCTCATCCATGAGATTCACACAGACAAGCACGCGCGCTGAAAGCTCCATGACCTGCAGGGTGAGATTGAGGTTGCGTTCCAGACAGCAGGCATCACAGACGACAATGACAGCATCTGGCGCGGCAGTACAGAGATAATTCCGCGCCGCTTCCTCCTCCGCTGAACTGGTGCGGAGGGAATAGGTACCGGGCAGGTCCGTCAAAAGATAGCGTTTTCCGCCATATTCTGCGATTCCTTCCGCATTTGAGACGGTCTTTCCAGCCCAGTTCCCGGTGTGCTGGTGCAGTCCGGTGAGGGCGTTGAATACTGTGGATTTGCCCACATTCGGATTGCCGGCAAGTGCAATGCGGTAATCCGTCTGCGGCATGGTTGGTTCCTCTGCCATTTGCATGACATCACTCCTTGTAGATACTTCATGGCATTCTATGCACGGGGCGGGATGTCCTATGCCGACTTGCAATTCCGTCTGTTTTATGGTATAATGGGTGCAGGAGATGATGCTATGACAATTCAGGACGAGATCCAACGCCTGCTGCCGGAAACCTGTCCCCTAGGGCGTGAGATCCATTTTTATGAGGAGATCGACTCGACTAACCGCCTTGCCAAGGAGCTTGCTGCCGCTGGTGCGGCGGAGGGAACGGTCATTCTTGCAGAACGGCAGACCGCAGGACGCGGACGGCTCGGCAAAAGCTTTCATTCACCCGCAGGAGGGCTGTATCTGTCCGTCATCGTGCGGCCTTCCCTCTACATCACCGATATGATGGCTGTGACCGCCTGTGCTGCAACGGCTGTCCATGCGGCACTGCAGGATTTCGGGATCACAGCGAAGATCAAATGGGTCAATGACCTCTTTCTGCATGACCGGAAGATCTGTGGTATTCTCTGCGAGGGCGGATTTCAGCCCGGAACCGCTGCGCTTTCCTATCTTGTGATCGGCATCGGGCTGAATCTGCAGCCGGATGATGCACTGCCGCCGGAGCTTGCACAGATCGTGACCGATATTGCCACTGAAACCGGACAGAATCTTTCCAGGAATGCCCTGACGGCAGCGATCCTGCATCATCTGCACCGTTTTCTTGCGGAGATCGGTGCAAGGACGTTTCTGTCTGCATATACGAAGCATTCCTACACAATCGGGAAACGTGTCATTGTTTCACGACCTGTGTCGGATGATGTTTCACGTGAAACAAGGGAGGAATGCGCTATGGCGATCGGCTATACATCGAATGCCGGGCTGATCGTGCAGTTTGCAGACGATACCTACAAGGTCATCACCAGCGGAACTGCGCAGTTTGCGGATGAATAAAACAAAAATGACGATGCACCGGCATCGTCATTTTTTTGCGATATATTGAGGTTTACTTCTTTACAGGCACCTTGATCGTATCTGTAAACATGTAACGCTGGAGAGCCTCCGGGATGCGGATGCTGCCGTCATCGTTGAGGTTGTTTTCCAGGAATGCGATCAGCATTCTCGGCGGTGCAACTACGGTATTATTCAGCGTATGCGGATAGTACTTCTGCTTGTTTGCACCCTTGATGCGGATATCCAGTCTTCTTGCCTGTGCATCACCCAGATTGGAGCAGCTGCCGACCTCGAAATACTTCTGCTGACGGGGCGACCATGCCTCAACGTCGATGGATTTCACCTTCAGATCAGCCAGATCACCGGAGCAGCATTCCAGTGTACGAACCGGAATGTCCAGACTGCGGAAGAAATCCACGGTATTGGTGTAGAGCTTCTCAAACCAGTCCATGCTCTCCTCGGGCTTGCATACAACGATCATTTCCTGCTTTTCAAACTGGTGGATACGGTATACGCCGCGCTCCTCGATGCCGTGTGCGCCAACCTCCTTGCGGAAGCAGGGAGAATAGCTGGTGAGGCACTGGGGCAGATCCTCTTCCGGCAGGATGGTGTCAATGAACTTGCCGATCATGGAGTGTTCGCTGGTACCGATGAGGTAGAGATCCTCTCCCTCGATCTTGTACATCATGCCTTCCATCTCTGCAAAGCTCATAACGCCGGTCACTACGTTGCTTCTGATCATGAACGGCGGAATGTAATAGGTGAAGCCGCGCTCGATCATGAAATCACGCGCATATGCGAGAATGGAGGAGTGCAGTCTTGCGATGTCGCCGCACAGATAATAAAAGCCGTTGCCGCTGGTCTTTCTTGCTGCGTCAATGTCAATGCCGTTCAGCTTTTCCATGATGTCCACATGGTAGGGAACCTCGTATTCCGGCACAAAAGGCTCACCAAAGCGCGCAACTTCGACATTTTCGCTGTCGTCCTTGCCGATCGGCACGCTCTCGTCAATGATGTTCGGGATCACGAGCATGATCTCGCGCACCTTCTTCTGCAGCTCATCCTCGCGTACCTCAAGATCCTTCAGTTCCTGGTTGATGGCAACGACCTCTGCCTTGATGGCTTCCGCGCCTTCCTTGTCGCCCTTTGCCATCATGCCGCCGATCATCTTGCTCTTGGCATTGACCTGCGCACGGAGTTCATCACACTTCAGCTTGGATTCGCGGTATTCCTTGTCCAGCGCGATGACCTCGTCCACGAGCGGAAGCTTCTCGTCCTGGAATTTCTTCTTGATGTTTTCCTTTACTGCATCGGGGTTGGTTCTTACAAATTTCATGTCAAGCATGTTTTTCATTTCCTTTCAGTTATCATTGAAAATATGTAATTTCGGGGACTACGCCCCCGCGGCTCGCCGCTGTTTCACGTGAAACATTTACTTGGTTTCATCCACAAGACGCTGTGCGAGTGCCTGGAGATCGTCCTTATCGTAAAATTCAAGCGTCAGAGTACCCTTGTTCTTCTTGAAATCGACTCTGACCTTTCGGGCAAGCCTGTCATGCAGGCTGATCTCCATCTCACGGTAATAGCTGTCCATCTGCTGAGGCTGATCCGGCTCGGTGTTTTTTTCACTGTCCGCAGCCATTTTTTCAAGCTGACGGACGGTGAGAAGACCCGCTGCCGCCTTCTGTGCGGCTTCGATCATCCGTGCTTCATCCGTAAAGCCAAGCAGTGCGCGGGCATGTCCGGCGGAAATACTGCCATCCACCAAAAGCTCCTGTACCTCCTCCGGCAGGCGGAGCAGACGGAGGGCATTTGCCACCGCGCTGCGGGAGCGTCCTACCGTTTTGGCAATTTCGTCCTGCTTCATGCTGAAATCATCCTGCAGCTGCTTATAGCCCTGCGCTTCTTCCAGCGGATTCAGATTTTCGCGCTGTAAATTCTCGATCAGCGCGATCTGCGCCGTTTCCAGGTCGGACAGATCACGGATAATGACCGGGACTTCATCCAGACCGAGCATTCGTGCGGCTCTCCAGCGGCGTTCTCCGGCTACGATCTGATAGCCGCCGAATGCCAGCGGGCGCACGAGGATGGGCTGAAGGATGCCATGCTCCCGGATGGAGTCAGCGAGTGCGGAAATTGCCGATTCATCAAAGTTTTTTCTTGGCTGTGATCGGTTCGGCTCCAGCTCTGACAGACGCAGTGTCTTCTTGACCTGCACCTGTGAAACATTGTCCTCGAACAGCAGATCCATACCGCTGCCAAGTCCGCCTCTTGCCATAAAATCACCCTTTCCTATTTTTTGCTTCTCCCGAAGACAACGCGATGTTTCGGCTTCACTTCGGGATTTTCTCCAAGAATTTCACGTCCGAGCATCTCGTAATACTGTGCGCCCTTGGAGTTTTTGTCATAATACATGACCGGCTGACCATAGCTCGGTGCCTCTGACAGACGGACATTGCGCGGGATCTTCGTTTCAAAGATCTTATCGGGGAAGTATTTCTTTACCTCGTCCACCACCTGCATGGATACATTCAGGCGGGCATCGAACATGGTGAACAGAATGCCGCAGATCTCCAGTGACGGATTATAGTTTGTCCGCACGAGGCGAAGCGTATGCATGAGCTGCGTCAGTCCCTCCAGCGCGTAGTATTCCGCGAGCATGGGTACGAGGATCTCGTCACACGCTGTCAGACCGTTGAGTGTGAGCATTCCAAGCGCGGGCGGACAGTCAATAAAGATATAATCATAGTCATCCCTGCACGTCAGCACCTGCATCTTCAGCCTCTGGAAGCGGTTTTCCATCTGGATCAGCTCAACCTCCGCACCCGCAAGATCGGATGTGCCTGCGATCACGCTGACATTCTCAAATTCTGTCACAATCACAGCTTCCTCCAGCTTCCCCCTGCCGATGAGCAGGTCATATGCCGAAACTGCGACACTTTTTTTCTTGATTCCGAAACCGGTCGTGGTATTTCCCTGCGCGTCAATGTCGATGCACAGCACTTTTTTGCCCCTTGAGCCAAGATAGGCTGCCAGATTGACCACAGTCGTGGATTTTCCGACACCGCCCTTCTGGTTCGCAACAGCAATGATTTTTCCCATGACGGCACCTCCTCATAAGTAGTACATTACCATTATACCACGTTTCGGGGCAATTGTAAAGGATTTTCCGGTTGTTTCTGTGATTTTTTTGAAAAAATGTTTCATGTGAAACATTTTTCTTCTGTTGATGGTGTTTTATTTCTCCAGCAATTAATTATAGATATTTTTCTGGGATAAGCACTTCAAAACTGCACCGCCACCGCCAAAGGCTATCGCCTTTTTAAACCACTATCAACCTTTAATTGCCGAAGCAATGAATGTTTCACGTGAAACATCAATCCACCGGCGGGGTCAGCGGGATCCTGACACGGTATTCGATGTAGTCGTCAAACTGCATTTTCTGTGATGCTGCAGGGATGCCGGCTGCCTGCATGGTCTCAATCGCACGCTGGATCGTATTCGTAAAGAGCCGCACATCCCGGAACAGCACTCTGCGCTTGCGGAAGCTTTCGCGTTCCTTCTCCTTGCCGAGCTTTTCATCAATCAGAAGCTCGGTCTTCTCTACGTTCAGGTGCTGTTTCACAACCTTGTCCAGCACGGAAAGCCGCTCCTCCGGGCTGCCGAGCTTCAGAAGTGCTCTTGCGTGCCGTTCTGTGAGCTGGTGCTGGAGCAGAATCTCTCGTTCCGGCGGTGTCAGACGGAGCAGGCGCAGCTTGTTAGCAATCGTACTCTGTGCTTTTCCGAGCTTGATCGCGGCATCCTCCTGCGTCATGCCGTAGTAGGTAATCAATTTCTCAATAGCAGCAGCTTCATCAAAGAAGTTCAGATCCTGCCGCTGAATGTTCTCCACAAGTGCAAGAATGGCAGAATTGCGCTCGCTGATCTCCATCAGAATGCAGGGGACAGCGCGCAGTCCAGCAAGTTTTGCAGCGCGGAGCCGTCTTTCTCCGGCAATCAGCTCGAAATGTTCTCCGCACTGGCGCACGGAAAGCGGCTGCAGAATGCCGTTCTGACGAATGCTGTCGGAAAGCTGGCGCAGCTCGGAATCCGGAAACGCGGTGCGCGGCTGGTGCGGATTCGGTCGTACCTGCTCCACGGGGATGATGAGTACACGCTGCTCGTCCGTCTTTTCCCTGGAAAATGTAAATAAACTTGTCATAATGTGACCTCCTGTTATGTGGTATAGCTTCATTATAACAGAATCCGGAAATACATACCACAAAAAAAATCCGCCATTTTCTCTGAAAATAGCGGATTTCTATTGTTTTTTTTCTGAAATCAAAGCGGCTTCTGCTTGATCTGACCGCTGTTGCGGGGATATTTTGTCGGGGTCTGCGAAACCTTTTTAATGACATATATCACCCTTGCATCGCCGCCGGGCAGCTGGTAGTGGATCGTGTCCGCAAGGCTGCCGCCAAGCATACGGATCGCCTGCAGGGCGGGCTGGATCGGCTCATTCGGTCCCTTCATGGCGATCCACAAGCCGCCGGGCTTGACAAAGGGGAGGGAATATTCTGCAAGCATCGGCATTGCTGCAACGGCTCTGGCTGTAACCACGTCGAATTTCTCGCGCATTTCCGGTGTTTTTGCGGCAAGCTCCGCTCTTCCGTGCATGGCATTGCAGCTGCACCCCAGAAGTGAGCAGAGCTGTTCGAGGAACACAATGCGCTTGTTCAGGCTGTCGAGCAGTGTGATCTCCAGGTCAGGTCTTGCCAGCGCAAGCGGAACGCCCGGAAAGCCCGCGCCGCTGCCGATGTCCAGAACGTTTGCATTCTGCGGTATTTCGGCATATTTCGCAAGCAGCATACTATCCAGGAAATGCTTTCGCAGGATCTCGCCGCCCTCGGTTACGGCTGTCAGATTGACCTTTTCATTGTAATCTACCAGAAATTCGGCATATTGTTCCATTTTCGCGTATGTTTCACGTGAAACATCAAGACTGTATTCGTCAAAAAGTGCCTTTGCGGCTTCAAATTCCGGGAGCATTCCGTTCCTCCTTATGCTGTTCAAGCCACACCAGAAGCACGGTGATGTCCGCAGGCGATACGCCGGAGATGCGTGATGCCTGCCCGATGCTGAGGGGCTTGTGTTTGTTGAGCTTTTCGATGGCTTCCAGGCGCAGACCGCGCACCTGCGTATAGTCCGTATCCTTCGGCAGTGCTTTGCGTTCGAGCTTCTGTGCAGCTTCGATCGCCTGATTCTGACGCAGAATATAGCCTTCATACTTGATCTGGATCTCTACCTGCTCCTGGACATCCGCCGGCAATGCGGGACGTTCGCGGTCAAACGGCGCAGTATCGGCATAGCCGAGCTGCGGACGGCGGATAAGATCGCCCACCTTGCAGCCGGTTTTCAGCGGGACAGTTCCCTTTTCCGTCAGCATGGCGTTGATCTCCGGTGTAGGCGCAAGATTTGTGCGGTTGACGCGGCGTATCTCCGCTTCTACAAGGCGGTATTTTTCGCACATCGCCTCGTAGCGTTCCTCCGGAAGAAGTCCGATCTCACGTCCGATCGGCATGAGCCGCCAGTCCGCGTTATCCTGCCGCAGTACCAGACGATACTCGGAGCGGGAGGTCATCATGCGGTAGGGGTCGGAGCAGCCCTTGCACACGAGATCGTCAATGAGCGTGCCAATGTAGGAGCCGGAACGCTCCAGAATCATCGGCTGTCCGCCCTTGATGGACAGTGCCGCATTCACACCGGCAACCAGTCCCTGTGCGGCAGCCTCCTCATAGCCGGAGCTTCCGTTGAACTGCCCCGCGCCGTACAGACCCTTGACCGCCTTGGTCTCCAGAGTGGGATAAAGGGCGGTCGGATCCACGCAGTCATACTCGATCGCGTAGGCGGGGCGCATGATCTCGACATGCTCCAAGCCGCGGATGGTCTGCAGAAAGGCAAGCTGTACATCCTCGGGAAGGGAGGAGGACATACCCTGAAGATAAAATTCGTCAGTGGAAAGCCCCATCGGCTCGACAAAGATCTGGTGGCGTTCCTTATCTGCAAAGCGGACGATCTTGTCCTCGATGGACGGACAGTAACGCGGTCCGACACCCTCGATCCTGCCGCCGTAAAGCGGGGAACGGTGGAGATTTTCGCGGATGACGCGGTGGGTCTCCGCATTGGTATAGGCGATGTAGCAGGACACGATATTCTGCATGTCCTCGCCGCTGTGATCGAAGGAAAACGGCGTGATTTCGGCATCACCGTCCTGGCGTTCGAGTGCGTCAAAGTCGATGCTCCGCCTGTGGACGCGGCAGGGTGTGCCGGTCTTGAAGCGGCGCAGGGGAAGATACTGCGCAAGGCTCAGGGAAAGCGCGTTGCTCGGGAGTGCCGCATCCGGTCCGCTTTCAAAGGAAACCTCACCGATGTGGATCTTGCCTTTGAGGTAGGTGCCCGTACAGATGATGACCTTTTTTCCATGGTAAACAGCACCTAAACGGGTGATAATCCCCTGAATTTCGCCGTTTTCCACAATGATCTCTGCAGCCTCGCCCTGTTTTACACAGAGGTTCTCCTGATTTTCACAGACCTGCTTCATATATTGATGGTAGCGCACGCGATCCGCCTGCACACGCAGGCTGTGCACCGCCGGACCCTTGCCGCGGTTGAGCATACGGCTCTGGATGAAGCAGGCATCTGCCGCACGTCCCATCTCGCCGCCGAGCGCGTCGATCTCGCGCACCAGATGCCCCTTCGCTGTGCCGCCGATGGACGGATTACAGGGCATATTGGCGATCTGGTCAAGGGAGATCGTCAGCAGGAGCGTCCGGCAGCCAAGCCTTGCGGCGGCAAGTCCGGCTTCCACACCGGCGTGACCTGCGCCGACGACAATGACATCGAATTGTCCCATTTCGTAATTCATGGTTGTACCTCATAATTGGTAAAAATTGGTTTGTGCGGAGTGAAGATAACTTTAGAAAAGTTACTCAAAAGTTACCCCACCCCAACCCCTCCCCGAGGGGAGGGGCTTTTAGGTGGCGGTGCTGCGCACCGCCGCCGCCAAAGGCTATCGCCTTTTGAATCCATTATCGACGTTTAATAATATAGCTACTTTCCGACGCAGAATCTTGTGAATACGGCATCGACCACGGCATCCGTGATGCGTTCGCCTGTGAGCTGCAGGAGGGCATCGGCTGCGCCTTCGAGACTCACGGTCACAGCATCATAGGCAAGTCCCATCTGCAGGGCATCGAGAGCCTCCTGCACGGCTGTGACGGCATCGAGCAGGCAGCTGCGCTGGCGTTCGTTGGCGATCATGCCGTCCTCCGCAGGAACCTCCATCCGTCCTGCAAATTCTGCAACCGCCTTTTCCAGATGTTCCATATTGTCAAGCATTTTCGCCGAAATCTCGACAATATTCGTGAATCCATGCTCCTGCGGTGACCAGACCTTGCCAAGGTCAGTCTTGTTGCAGACGGTGATGGTGCGATCCTTCGGGAGATGCTCCAGGAGGGACATATCGTCCTCCTCCAGCGGTCGGCTGATGTCGAATACGGCAAGCACAAGATCCGCATTCTGCACGAAGGCAAGACTTTTTTCGACACCGATCTTCTCAATGCGCTCGTCCGTATCATGCACGCCGGCAGTATCCGAAAGTCGCAGTGCATAGCCGCCGATACGGATCTGTTCCTCGACCACATCGCGGGTCGTGCCGGCAATGTCGGTCACGATGCTCCGCTCAAAGCCGTTGAGGGCGTTAAACAGGGTGGACTTGCCCACATTCGGCTTGCCGGCAATGACGGTATGCAGACCTTCGCGGACGATCCTGCCATAGTCATAGGTCGCCAGGAGCTTCTGCATATCGGCAAGGAGCGCGGTCAGGCGGGCTTCGAGAGCCGCGCCATCCACGGAGGGGATGTCCTCATCCGGATAATCCGCCCAGACCGCCAAGTCCGACAGAAGCTCCAGCAGGATGCCGGAGAAGCCTGAAATTCTGCGGAACGTTGCGCCGTCACGCAGGGAGCGTGCGCATCTGACCGCATTCTCACCGGATGCGGAGATGAGGTCAGCGACCGCCTCCGCCTGTGTGAGCGAGAGCTTGCCGTTTAAAAATGCCCGTTTTGTAAACTCCCCTGCTTCCGCCAGGCGCACTTCGTCCGACAGCACTGTGCGGAGAATTTTCTGTGTGAGGAATCTGCCGCCGTGGCAGGAGATCTCGACCACATCCTCGCCCGTGTAGCTGTGCGGCGCGCGGAATACGGTCAGCACACAGTCATCCAGCACCTCACTGCCGCGCAGGATCTGCCCGTAGGCGCAGGTGTAGCCCGCCATTTCCGAGGGATTTTTGCCGTGAAGCGGGCGGAAAATTTCCTCCGCACGGGCAATGGCGCATGGTCCGGAAATGCGGATCACGGCAACACCGCCCGTGCCGTGGGGGGTCGCAATTGCTGCAATTGTTTCCATATTGCCTCCAAAAAAGAGGGATGAACCTCCGTCCATCCCCCTGCGGCGGGTCGCCGCTGACATTCGCTGCCTTTTGTGCTAATGCACAAGCGGCAACAGCACAACTGACAATTTCATATATAACCGATTGGATGATTCAAGCGGCTCCCCGCTTAGAACTCAATTTTTCCGTACAGACCCGCATTCAGACCCATATCATCCTCGGGCTTGGGACGCTTGTAATCCATCTCGAAGCTTGTCTTCATGGAATCCATGTTGATCCTCGTCGGCGGCTCGTCCGGATTTCTGCGGCGGCGGTCGTTACGGTCATTTCTGTTATCGTTTCTGCGTCCGCCCTTGCCTCTGCGGTCGTTTCTGTCATTGTGGTCATTTCTGCGGCGGCGGTTGGCAGGCTTGCTGTTGGAGGAGATCACGACCTTGCGGTACGGCTCCTCGCCCACGCTCTTTGAGCTGACACCCTCGATCTCTGCAATTGCAGAATGGATGATGCGTCTCTCATACGGATTCATCGGCTCCAGAGAGGTATTTCTGCCGGTGCGCAGTACATTCTTCGCAATCTTTGCAGCAAGCTCCTCCAGAGTCTTGCGGCGGCGTTCGCGGTAGTTGGCACTGTTCAGGATCACTCTGTAATATTCCTTATCACCGCGGTTTGCGATCATAAAGGTCAGATACTGCAGTGCGTCCAGTGTTTCGCCGCGCTTGCCGATGACTGCGCCGTTGTTTGCTGCAACGATGTCGATCATTGCGCTCTCTGCACCAGCGGTCACGACCAACTCAGCCTCCACGCCCATCTGGGTCAGGATGCCTGCAAGATAGTTCTTTGCCTTCTCGATCTTGGCAAGTGCTGCCTCGGACGGCTCGCCTGTAATCAGGGAAACATCCAGCTGCTCCTCTTTCTCTGCAGGAGCTTCTTCGGCTGTCTCGGATGCTGTTTCTGCGGGGATCTCTGCAGCTTCTGCCGGAGCTTCCTCTGCAGGTGCTTCCTCAGCGGGAGCTTCCTCTGCGGCGGTTTGCTCTGTCAGCGCAGTCTCGATCACCTCAGCAGGTGCCTCGGGCAGGGGGCGTTCCACTACTGCCACATCAATGGAGTCCGCAGGCTTCTTGACAGGCTCAGTCTGTGCAGCCGGCTCCTCCGCAGGAACGGATGCCTGCATGGATACATTTACGGAAATATAGGTCGCACGGACACGCGCTTCCCCCTTCTTGCCGAAGCCCAGAAAGCCCTTTTTCGGCTCTTCCAGGATCTCGAAGGTAATATCATCGGCTGCCGCGCCGAAATGACGAACGGCAAGCTCCTTTGCCTCGTCAACGGTCTTTGCTGTAAAAATTTCTGTCATCGTAGTGACCTCCATCCATTGGTTGCTTTGTTGTTCCGGCGTATCAGTCCTGTTCGCCGTATTTTTCAGCCATACGCTGTCTTGCCGCACGGATCACGGAAGTATTAAATTCCTCGCGCTCAGAACGGGACATCTTGACCTCGTCCCCGTCGGAATAGCTCACGCGGTTGGAGGGTGCGGACTTTGTGCTGCCGCCCTGCTGTTGGCGCATCATTTCCTCCTGCTGTTCCAGCATCATCTGCATCATGGAGGGGCGGCGTTTTGCCTGCTGTGCCTTCTTGCGCTCTGCCTCGCCGATCTTCTCCACTCTCTTTTCATTGAACCAGAGATTCAGACCCACGCTCTGAATAAAGGAGAACACGGAGGAACAGATCCAGTAGAAACCAACACCTGCCGGCACGGTGAATGCCAGCCATACAGAGAAGATAGGCATACCGTACAACATGATGTTCATTGCACCCATACTGGGCATGTCCGGATTGCGGCGTTTCTGGTTCCACTGCATATAGATCGTCATTGCCAGCTGAATGACACCGGACAGCACCGGAATCAGGAACAGCGGGAAATTCTTCGTAATGTCGCTTACCTGCGGAGTCAGGTTCAGATCCACGCCGAGGATGTTGAAGGTCTCGGCAAATTTAGTGACTTCGGGAACGAACTGTGCATCCACGGATTCCATCTTCTCTGCGAACTCCGCAGGATGCTTCATAACCTCTTCCATGATCATCAGCTCAATTCGCATATCCTTCTTTTCGGGATTGATATTTTCATTGAGCTCTGCGGCAACGAGTGTTGCTTCGCTGATGGTATTGCTGTCATACTTGAGGATGTGGTTCATCGGCTCATAAACAACGCCCAGCACACCATAGAGGATAATCAGGGAAATGATCATCGGCAGACAGGAGGCATAGGGGTTGATGTTTTCCTCCTGATAGAGCTTCATGGTCTCCACCTGCAGCTGATCCGGGTTGTTCTTATATTTCTGGCGCAGCTTTGCAAGCTTGGGCTGTACCAGCTGCGTATGCGCCACATTTTTCTGCTGTTTGTAGTACACCGGGAACACAATGATCTTTGTGACCAGCGTAAAGAGAATAATGGCTACACCATAATTTCCGACAAGATCATAGATCCACTTCATGATGAATCCAAGGGGTGTGCCGACAAGATCAATTAAAAAATTCAATTCAGTTACCTCATTCCTTCATCCTTATGGGCTTCTCTAAAAACCGGAACACGAGCAGAATTTCGTACATGACTGGCATCAGATGCAAGGAAGAAAATCGCAGGAATACAGGCTCATATCCAACGCCTGTATACCGTTCATGTTCAGACAGCATCCTGTCTCACATTCAGGCATACTTGATGTATTGCAAGATTTTCTGACGCGGCAGATGATGTCAGTCATAGAAATTCTGCCGTGAGGGAGGTTTTTAGAGATGCCCTTATAGCTGCAAATCAGCCGTTTCTCTGCCAAAAATAAACCGGGAGCTTTTTCCAGGAAAAAGTCTCCGGCACGGGGTCAATACCGCCCCTTGCCCAGGGGTGGCAGCGCAGCAATCTGGAGACTGCCAGAATCAGACCCTTCACAACGCCGAACCGCAGTATTGCTGTGACTGCATAGGAGGAGCAGGTGGGTAAATAACGACAGCACCGCGGAAAAAAGGGAGAGATACACTTCTGATAGATCCGGATCGGAATAATCAGGAGCCTTCTCATGATTTTCTGCTCCTTCTTGTCCGCTCCTGCGGCATATCCCCTGCATAGATCCTATGCAGAGCCGGGATCGCCTGCTGCTTCAGATACGCGCTCAGGTCGGTCGATTTCAGTTCAAGCAGGCGGCTGCGGGCAACGATCACAATATCGAGTCCCACGGGAGCGTTGATCTCATTTTCCCGCCATGCCTGACGAATCAGCCGTCTTGCGCGGCTGCGGCAGACGGCATTGCCGACTTTTTTTCCAGTTGTAATGCCCAGACGATTCACCGGCAGGTGATTTTTCCGCGCATAAATGACGACATACGCATTCCCGATGCTGCTGCCCTTATGGTAGCAGAGCTGGAATTCCTTATTCTGCCGTATGACCTCCGTGAACATCATTGCCGGTTACCTCGATTCCTTTCGCACATGATTCAGATGTGCATAAAACAAAAGACCACAAATCGTGATTTGTGGTCTGACTCGTCTGGTTCATCAATGGGCTGTTAGTGAGAAAGTCTCGCTCTGCCCTTTGCTCTCCTGCGAGCTAAAACCTTTCTGCCGTTTTTGTCGGACATTCTCTTCATGAAGCCGTGCTCCTTCTTTCTGTGAAGCTTCTTAGGCTGGTAAGTTCTTTTCATGCGTTTCTCCTCCTCTCGCTTGCGGCACGCTCCTCGGCACCCGCCGATGAGACAGACCTTACTTGTCAGAGTACAAGCACTCTTATACCTTACTATTATATCCCATCCATTCCCCGCTGTCAAGGGGTTTTTTCAAATTTTCCTTAAAAGTCACAATTTTCACTCCCACGCAATGCCGTAATCGTCATTTTTCACAAAAATTCGCACCAACTCCGAGGCGATGCCCGGATTTTACGGAAAGATAGGGCTGTTTTCAACTTTTCGACTGTGGAAAATATGTGGAATTTTGCGGATGTGGGAAAGGATTTTAAGGAGAATTTCAGAAAAGGGCTTGCATTTTCAACAGTTATATGTTAAAATATAAGATAGGATAGTATCTTTAAAAAAAGTACCTGCGGGAAAACGCCGCTGGTACACTGCTTATAAAGCACAGAATAATCAAAATGGAGGTTGTGACATGAATTCCTTTGACGAAGTATTCCAGCAGGTCAAG
The DNA here is from genome assembly GCA_045578805.1 of Oscillospiraceae bacterium. Classification (GTDB taxonomy): domain Bacteria; phylum Bacillota; class Clostridia; order Oscillospirales; family Ruminococcaceae; genus UBA3855. Next base: position 21,783 of record JAZNKY010000110.1, on the reverse strand, counting down.
CAGTACTGCTCGGAACATGAGATGATTTCCGATGTGGCAATGAAAACCTGGATCGAAGCGATGATCCCGGTGGGCATTGACGGCAAGGATGCCGTATTTCAGGTACAGACGGAATTTCAGCAGGGTGTGCTTCTGAACACCTATAAGACAGTCCTGGAAAACGCGCTGGAGCATGTGATCGGATTCCCGCTGCGGCTGGTGGTCAACTACAGCAATCCGGAGGAAAACCGTGTGCCGGACAGCGTAGAGCTGCCGGATTTCGACGCGCTTGACGAAAAACATGAGGAGCTGCGCAAGAGCTATGAAAATGCGGAATATAATTATACCTTTGATACCTTTATTGTAGGACGCTCCAACGAATTTGCCTATGCGGCATGTAAGGCGGTGGCAACGGATGCCAATTCGACCTATAATCCGCTGTTCATCTACGGTCCGTCCGGACTTGGCAAGACCCATCTGGTGACGGCGATCAAGCATGAGATCATGCGCCGCGACGAGACAAAGAACGTGATCTATGTGACGGGCGAGTCATTCGGCAACGAGCTGATCAAGGCGATCGACCAGAAGGATACCTCTGTATTCCATGATAAATACAGAAATGCCGATGTACTGATCGTTGACGACATCCAGTTCTTCTCCGGCAAGGAGCGAATGCAGGAGGAATTTTTCCATACGTTCAATAAGCTCCATTCCGAGGGCAAGCAGATCGTGATCACATCCGATAAGCCCCCGCGTGATCTGAAAACGCTGGAAGAACGTATCCGCAACCGGTTTGAATGGGGTCTGATCGCAGACATCAGCACACCGGATTTTGAGACAAGATTTGCCATCATCCGCAGGAAGGCGGAGCTTCTGGATCTGAAGATTCCGGATGAGGTAACGGAATTTATTGCAAACAGGCTGAAAACCAACATCCGACAGCTGGAGGGTGCGGTCAAGAAGCTGAAAGCTTTGAAGATGCTGGCGAACAGCTCACCGACGATCTCCATGGCACAGAGCGTCATCCGCGACATTCTGACGGATGACCAGCCGATCCCGATCACGGTGGAGAAGGTCATTGCCGAGGTGGCGAATGTTTACGGCATCACACCGGAGGACATCCGTTCCAGCAAGAGAACCTCCCAGATCTCAACGGCAAGAAAGGTCGCAGCATATGTGGTACGCGAGGTGACCGGAATGCCGCTGGCAGCGATCGGCATGGAATTTGGCGGAAGAGATCATTCTACAATTGTATATGCGATCAATAATGTGACCACGGCTCTGAAGAAGGATGCCAATCTCAAGGAGCTGGTGGATGATATTATCAAGGATATCCGCGAAAAGAATCCGAATCCGCCTACTGCATAAGTGCAGAGCCTGCGGCGGCATCCGCGTTTGTGAGTAATCGGAATCATAGTGATTGATAGTAGTTGAAAACAGAAACACTATTACATATGCTGGCAGATGAGATCTGACATATCCCCTGCATGAAACAGGGGATATGTTTAGCGAAAATGGAAATCAACAGCTTTCCACCGGCTTTTCAACAAGGTGTTGAAAATTGGGTTAAAAAGTTTTCGCGTAAAATCCATTGCTTTGCAGATGGGCTGACAAAATTTCCACTTTTTCAAGAAAATCCAATTCCACAGGCTGTGCAAAGTGGGAACAGCCGTTTTGGATTTTCCACAGAATTTTCAAGAAATTTTCCATTTCCACTCCACAATTTCTGCACAATTCCACGGCGAAAAATCTGGCTTCTTTCTTTTTCACTTTTTCACTTTTTCTCAAAAGTGGTCATGTGGAAGAAAAAGATGGGGAAAACCCCGCAGATCCGGAGGAATGGAAGAGTTTCAACTTTTCAGCCCCCTCTACTACTACTACTATTTTTATTTATGAATGATAGGAATGATTTTCAGCATTTCCCTTTTTCCACCGCAACGCGGAGTGTGGAAAGTACAGTTCAGATCTAAAAGACCGGATCCGTATTCTTCTGAAAGTACAGCCAAAGATCCGGACTTCCCTACAGGAGTTGATAATAATGAAATTTGAATGCTTTAAAAATGACCTTTGCACTGCCATTGCACATGTATCCAAGGGTGTCTCTCCCAAATCTACCATTGCAGCCCTGGAAGGCATTTGCGTACAGATGGAGCATGGCGGTGTAGTTCTGACCGGCTTTGACCTGGAGATCGGCATCCGAACCAGAGTTCCCGCGATCTGCTGCGATCAGTTTTCCTTCGTGCTGAATGCAAGACTCTTCAGCGAAATGACCCGCCGCATGACCGGCGAAAAGGTGACGTTTGAAATTGACGAAAGCCTGAATGCGGTCATTGCCAGCGATCATACGGAATACCGCATTTCTGCCATGTCTGCCGAGGAATTTCCGGCACTGCCCGTGGTAGAAACGACGACAAAAACTGCTGTATCCCAGCCGATTCTGCGTTCCATGATCCAGCAGTCCAGCTTTGCAGCCTCTGTCAAGGAGGACAAGCCGATCCTGACCGGTGAGCTGTTTGAGTCCGGCGATAATATGTTCTATGTGGTGGCAATGGACCGCTACAGACTGGCAATGCGCCAGGAACCGACCGCTGAGCTGGGTACGTTCCGGTTTGTCGTACCGAAGAAGGCACTCTCCGAGCTGATCATGCTGCTGAAGGATGACGCAGAAACACCGTGCGAGTTTTCCACAAATGGCAAGCATATCGTATTCTCGGTGAACGGCTTTGAGCTGTTCGCAAGACTGCTGGAGGGACAGTTCCATAATTTCAGAAGCAGTATTCCGAATGAGTGCAAGACTGAGGTCATTATGAATACCCGTGATGTGATCGGCTGTGCAGAACGCTGCTCCCTGCTGATCAATGAGAAGAACAAGGCTCCTATGCGCTGTGTATTTGCGGACGGCTTCATGGAGATCACCTGCAAGACCGGCATTGGTGTCATCAATGACCGCATTCCGGCAGATATCAGCGGCGAAGCCCTGACCATCGGTTTCAGCAATAAGTACCTGCTTGAAGCTCTCCGTGCCTGCGAGTGCGATAAGATCAAGCTCCATATGAGCGGCAGCAATAAGGTAATTAAGATCACCCCCCTGGACGGCGAATCTTTTGTATACCTGATCATGCCGATTCAGCTTAAAAATTAACGGACAGGAGATTGTAGGACTATGATGATCTGGTATAAGAGTTATACCTATTCTGTAAAGGCAACTGCGCTTTCGGCGTTTTCCAGTATTCTGACCTATTTTGCAGTTATTGGTGCAATTGCCATGATCTGCCTGCTGTTCAGCGACACCTCACCGCTGCATCCTGCACTGGCAGTTGTGCTTGCCATTGCGCTGGCAGGACTGGCAGCGGCAGTGTATTTCGGCTTCTATCGCCGGATCCCGGCGCGTGTGGCAAAAAAGGACATGGAAAATAAGCTGCAAAACAATGTGAAGTTTGCGCATCGTTTCTGTAAGGAAAATCCCGAAATGTATGAGGCAGTCAGACAGATGAATCCTGCTTTTGCAGAGCAGTATAGAAAGAATGAAGCAGGCGAGCTTGTGAAAACAAGCTGAAGCGTTCCGGAAAGGAGCATATATGGCACAGGAAAAAATTGAAGTCAAGATCACAACAGAATTTATCAAGCTGGATTCTCTGCTGAAATTCGCAGGACTCTGCGATACCGGCGGCTTTGCAAAGGAGCTTGTCCAGCAGGGTGCGGTTTCTGTGAATGGTGAGGTCTGCACGATGCGCGGCAAGAAGATCCGTCCGGGTGACACGATTTCCGTGGACAAGTTCGTGGTAGAGGTTCAGTAATTTTTATGTATATTACGTCATTTTCCGCTGATGGCTTCCGCAATCTCAGGGCTGTCCGGATGGAACCGGATCAGAGATACAACGTCATTCTGGGCGATAATGCCCAGGGAAAGACCAATCTGCTCGATGCCATCTGGCTCATGACCGGCTGCAAGAGCTTCCATGGGATACGGGAAAGACATTATCTGGGCTTTGATGCGCCGTTTTTTCAGTGTGATATGCAGTTCCATGACGGCAGGCGGCAGCAGCGCATGACCTACAGCATGGAGCGCGGTGCGCAGAAAAAGAGGAAGATTACCATAAATGGCGTGGATACGGCAAAAACCGGAGGATTGTTTGAGGCGTTCCATTGTGTGGCATTCTCGCCCTGCGATGTGGAGCTTGTCAACGGCGCACCGGAAAAACGCCGATCCTTCATGGATCTGTGTGCCTGCCAGCTGCAGCCGCGGAGTATGGAATATGTCAGCCGCGCTTCCCTTCTGCTGGCGCAGCGGAATGCTGCCATTCAGAATGCGCTGAAGGGAAAGATCCGGCGGCAGGATGTGACCATGTTTGATGCACAGCTTGCCAGAACCGGCGCATGGATCAGCTGTATGCGGGCGGAGTATATCCGCAGTATTGCGCCGCTTTGCCGCGAGCTGTACAGTGTGATGACGGGCGGCGGCGAGCAGTTGAATGCGGTGTACCGCAGCGCGCTTTATGGAGAACGGGAGCTTCCGGCACGTCCGACGGCGGAGCTTGTGTCGCTCTATGAGGAGAAGCTGCGGGAGAATCTCAGCGAGGATCTGCGGCTCGGCTATACACAGCGCGGCATCCAGCGGGATGACCTGCTGCTGGACATCGGCGGCTATGCTGTCAGTCAGTTCGGCTCGCAGGGACAGCGGAAAAGTACGGCACTTGTGCTGAAGCTGGCACAGGCGCATCTGTATAATGAGAAAATGCAGCGTTCCCCCGTGGTTCTGCTCGACGATGTGATGGGCGAGCTGGACGAACGGCGGCAGCGTCTGATTTACGATATGGTGGCAGAAATGCAGGTGTTCATCACCCTCTGTCATCCGTCCTCCCTGCGCCTGGAGCAAAAGGGCAAGATCTTCCGGATGGAACAGGGAGTATTGGTGGAAAACAGTTCTGACTTTCCACTGTGAGTGTTGAAAAGTTGGTTGAAACTGTTGGAAAACTTTTTGAGAACGACAAAAAAACACGGTTTTGCGACACTGTATTTCAACAAGAATAGTTGAAAACTCGGTGGAAAGTGTGGAATATTCCACGAACCCCTGTGGAAAACCACCCGCAGCACCCGTGAAACGATCATCCGGAAATTCAGATTTGAGGAGTGTGAACATATGGATCAGCAGAATATGCAGTACGATGCCGAGCAAATTCAGGTGCTGGAGGGTCTTGACCCTGTCAGAAAAAGACCCGGTATGTACATTGGCTCGACCAGTATTGACGGTCTGCATCACCTTGTTTATGAAATCGTAGACAATGCCATTGACGAGGCACTTGCAGGATACTGTACCGAGATCAATGTGGAGCTGCTTCCCGGTGACATCATCCGCGTATCCGACAACGGCAGAGGCATTCCGGTCGGCATCCATCCGACAGAGGGCATTTCCGCGGCGACGGTCGTATATACCGTTCTTCATGCGGGCGGCAAGTTCGGCGGCGGCGGTTATAAGGTGTCCGGCGGTCTGCACGGTGTTGGTGCGTCCGTTGTCAATGCGCTGTCGGAATGGCTGGAGCTGACTGTCTATGACGGCAAAAACATCCATTTCCAGCGGTTTGAGCGCGGTGAGTACAGCGAACAGCTCAAGGTCATCGGCGAGACCTCCGAGACAGGCACGACAGTTACCTTCAAGGCGGATGCAGAAATTTTTGAAACAACGGTCTATGACTATGAGGTGCTTCTCAAGCGTCTGCGTGAGCAGGCGTTCCTGAATGCCGGCATCCGCATCGTGTTCTGTGACAAACGTAATCCCGATGAGGTACAGGAGGAAACGCTCCATTATGAGGGCGGTATCCGGCAGTTTGTGGAGCATATCCACGCGACCAGGGGCTATGAGGCTGTGGGCGATGTGATCTATGTATCCGGCACGCAGGGCGATTCCTTTGCGGAGATCGCGCTCCAGTACAATGACAGCTATAACGAAATGATCATGTCCTTTGCGAATAATATCCGCACGAAGGATGGCGGCAGCCATGAGAACGGATTCAAGAATGCGCTGACCAAGGTCATCAACGATTATGGAAAGAACTTTCAGCTGCTCAAGGAAAATGAGAAGCTGTCCGGTGATGATGTGCGCGAGGGCATGACGGCGGTCGTGTCTGTGAAGCTCACCGAATGCGAATTTGAGGGACAGACCAAGGGCAGACTGGGCAATCCTGCGGTGCGTCCGTTTGTAGAAAAGCTCGTACAGGAAAAGCTGATGAGCTATTTTGAGATGAATCCGGCGATTGCGCGGGAGATTCTGGACAAATGCCTTGCGGCAAGACGCGCGCGCGAGGCGGCGAAGAATGCCCGTGAGACAGCAAGAAGAAAGTCCGCCATGGAGAGTGCTTCCCTGCCGGGCAAGCTTGCGGACTGCACGGAAAAGGGCATTGAACGTACTGAAATTTACATCGTCGAGGGTGACTCTGCGGGCGGCTCTGCCAAGGGCGGCAGAGATCGTATGTACCAGGCGATCCTCCCCCTCTGGGGCAAGATGCTGAATGTAGAAAAGGCGAGAATTGACCGTGTATACGGCAATGACAAGCTCATGCCGGTGGTAACGGCACTCGGCACGGGCATTGGTGAGGATTTCAATATTGAGAAGCTGCGCTACGGCAAGGTCATTATCATGGCGGATGCCGACGTGGACGGTTGTCATATCCGCACGCTCCTGCTGACCTTCTTCTTCCGCTTCATGCGTCCGCTGATCGAGAACGGCAATGTGTACATTGCACAGCCGCCGCTGTACCGTGTTGCAAGGGGCAAGAAGGTGTACTATGCCTTCTCCGACCCGGAGCGTGACAAGTACATTGCGGAGCTTGCCGATGCCAACGGCAGCTCGGCGAAGGTTGCCGTACAGCGTTACAAGGGTCTTGGTGAGATGGACAGTGAGCAGCTCTGGGAGACTACGATGAATCCGGAGACCAGAACCATCATCAAGGTGACGATGGAAGATGCCGCCAAGGCGGATGAGATTATCTCCATCCTCATGGGTGACAAGGTACTGCCCCGTAAGGAGTATATTGAAAAGAACGCTAAGAGTGTATCTAATCTGGATGTATAGTGGGGGGCTCTGCCCCTCACACCCCCTGCCAAAGGGATGGAATCCCTTTGGAATCCCAAGTCGTTTTGCCATTGCCCCCCTTCGGGGGACAAAGGCAAAACCTGCGGATTGCAGGAATTGCATTCTTTTGGGAGAGGATGGGAGGCAAAGGTCACACGATTCATACCAAAACTGAAAGGGGCTTTACATGCTGACCAAACAATACCACATTCCCTACGAAATGTTCCGCAGTGCGTTTACTGCATTTCAGAACAGGTATGTGCATCCTAAAAATTATGCCGTGATGGCGGTGTTTCTGCTTGCGGCGGGTATCTATGGCTATTATGTCATGGAGGGAACGCCGCAGCAGAGACCGATCTACTGCATGATCGTGCTGTTCTGTCTGGGCATGTGCGCGTTTCAGTGGTACCGTCCCCGCAAGATCCGCCGGAATCTCATGGAGGCGATCCGCGGACTGGAGGAGGATCTCTATGAGTTCCGCCTGTATCCCGAATACATGGAGATCGGCACGATCCTCCCGGAGGAGGAGCTTTCTGCCGAGGCACAGGAGGCGGATGCGCTGTTTGACGATACCCCGCAGGATAATTTTTCCGGCACGAGGATCTATTACAGCAATGCACTGAAAATTACAGAATACAGTGAATTTTTCATTGTCTATATGGTGAAGGCGAATTTCTATGTTCTGCCGAAGAAGGATTTCTCAGAGGAGGAGATCACTCTGATGAGAGCAGAATTTGCAAAGAATCTGAATAAAGGCTATCAATCCAAAATCAAGTAAACAATTGAGGTGAGATAATCGCATGAGTAATGAAACAGAAAACAATGTACAGGATCTGCAGAACCCTGAAAAGGTCATTCCGGTCGATATTGCAAATGAAATGCATGATTCCTTTCTGGCATATGCAATGTCGGTTATTATTTCCCGTGCGCTCCCGGATGTGCGTGACGGTCTGAAGCCCGTACACCGCCGTATTCTCTATACCCTGTTTGAGAACGGTCTGACACCCGACCAGCCCTATCGTAAGTGTGCGGATACCGTCGGTTCCGTGCTGGGTCGTTACCATCCGCATGGTGACGCTTCCGTCTATGACGCGCTCGTGCGTCTGGCACAGGATTTCTCTCTGCGCTATCCGCTGGTGGACGGTCACGGCAACTTCGGTTCCGTGGACGGTGACCCGCCCGCTGCTTACCGATACACAGAAGCAAAAATGTCCAAGATCTCCGTGGAAATGCTCACGGATATCCAGAAAAATACCGTCCCCTTCGGCATGAACTATGACGACCGTCTGAAGGAACCCCAGGTTCTGCCCAGCCGTTTCCCGAATGTGCTGGTCAACGGTTCTGTTGGCATTGCCGTTGGTATGGCGACCAATATCCCGCCCCATAACATGGGCGAGGTCATCGACGCACTGAACCTCCTGATCCAGGATCCGGACTGTACGCTGGATGACCTGATGGACTGCGTAAAGGGTCCGGACTTCCCTACCGGCGGCATCATCATGGGCAAGGCGGGCATCCGCGCTGCCTACGGTACCGGCAAGGGCAAGATCACGCTCCGTGCAAAAACCTCCATTGAGGAAAAGAATGGTAAGCAGTACATCATCGTGCATGAGATCCCCTACATGGTCAACAAGGCACGTCTGGTCGAGCATATCGCGGAACTCATCAAGGAAAAGCGCATTGACGGCGCGACCTTCGTCCGCGATGAATCCGGCAGAGCCGGAATGCGCGTGGTCATCGGTCTGCGCAAGGACGCGATCGCGGATATTGTCCTGAACAAGCTGTTCTCCTATACACAGCTGCAGGATACGGTCGGCGTGAATATGCTTGTTCTCGCGGACGGCGTGCCGAAGGTGCTGTCTCTCAAGCAGATCCTGGAGCATTATCTGGCATTCCAGGTGGAGGTCATCACCAACCGCGTCAAGCATGATCTCGAAAAAGCCCTGAAAAGAGCGCATCTGCTCCAGGGCTTCATGCTGGCGGCAGATTATATTGATGAAGTCATCGCCATTCTGCGTTCGAGCAAGAACATTGCAGAGGGCAAGGAACGCCTGATGGAACGCTTTAAGGATACCGATATGTCGGCACTGCTTAACAGGGCGCAGTATGATCTCACAAAGATCCATCTGGAAGCTGCTGTCGGTCTGTCCGAGGAGCAGGCAGAAGCCATCGTGCAGATGCGTCTCGGTGCGCTGACAGGTCTTGAACGCCAGAAGATCTCCGACGAGCTGTATGCGCTCTGCGAGAAGATCACCGGCTTTGAGGAAACACTCCAGGACAAGCAGATGGTCTATGAGATCATCTCCGAAGAACTCGAGGAGATCCGTAAGAAGTTCAATGACAAGCGTCTGACGGAGATCACCTCCGTATCGGGTGAGGTGGATATTGAGGAGCTGATCGAGGTGGAGGACTGTGTAGTCACCTACACCAATAACGGCTATATCAAGCGTATGGCACTCGATGCCTACAAGACGCAGAAGCGCGGCGGCAGAGGCGTGACCGGCATGAAGCAGCGCGAGGAGGATTTCGTCAGCGAGATGTTCATCTGCTCGACGCATGATAATATCCTGTTCATCACCAACAAGGGCATGATGCACAAGCTCAAGTGCTACCAGATTCCGGACGGCTCCAAGGCTTCGAGGGGCTTCCATTTCGCAAACCTTCTGAATCTCCAGGAGGGCGAGCGCATTTCCGCAATGCTGAAAACCCGCGATTTTGAGGGTGACAACTATGTTGTCATGGTCACAAAGCAGGGTCAGATCAAGAGAACACCGCTGGCGGCTTACAGAAACGTGAGAAGCAAGGGTCTGATCGCCATCGGTCTGAACGAGGGCGACGAGATCGCAGGCGTTCGCATGACGGACGGCAGCGAACAGATCATGGTGGCAACCAGAAACGGCATGGCGATCCGTCTGGAGGAAAAGGACATCCGTGCGCAGTCCCGTTCCGCACATGGTGTGCGTGCCATCAAGCTGCGTGAGGGCGACGAGGTCGTATCCGTGGCAAGAGTCCGCGAGGGTGCGGCAGTGCTGACCGTGACTGAAAACGGCTACGGCAAGCGGTGCGCACTGGAGGAATACCGCATTCAGGGCAGAGGCGGCTATGGTCTGACCAACTACAAGGTGGACAAGGAGCGCGGCAATGTCTGCGGCATCAAGGTCGTGGATGAGGAGGATGACATCATCCTGATCTCTTCCGAGGGCATTATCATCCGTATTCAGGCAAGCGAGATCCGCGTGATGGGCAGAGTATCCAAGGGTGTGCGCGTGATGCGTGTATCCGAGGGCAACAAGGTCGTTGCCTTTACCCGTGCCGAGCATGAGCAGGAAACAGCAGAGCCTGCCGCTGCGGAGGATACTGCAGAAACAGAAGATTCAGCAGAATAATGTTCATCAGCCCGCCGCCGGCGGGCTGATGGTGTATCAGGAGAATTGACGAAAATACTGAAAAAGGGGGCTTTACTATGAACCATACCTATTGCCGTATCGCAATGCCGACCCTGCAGAGCAGGAGCCTTCGCATTGCACAGGTGTCCGATGTGCATTTCAGCCGGATGACCGGGCATGAAAAGAACCAGCGGCTCACAGCGGAGCTTTGTGAGAGTATGCGGTTTTTACGGCCGGATGTCATTGCAGTGACGGGCGACCTTGTTTCCCGGAGCATGGGACCGGAGACCATTGTGGATGCGGTCAGCTGTCTGCGGGAACTGCGGAAATTCGCGCCCGTACTCTATACCTACGGCAACCATGAAACCGACCTTGCACCCGAAAAGCTCAAAAAGCTTGCGAAAGCGGCACAGAGTGCGGACATCACACTGCTCAATAACCGTTCTGTCAGTTTTGGCGGGGCGAATTTCAGCGGCTTTGTCCTGCCGCAGGAATGCTACCAGAACCGCTACGGCGGTTATACCGACCTGCGGCAGTGTACCGCAAATGACCTCTTTGCCGCGCTCGGCGTGCGCGAAAAAACGGCAACCATCCTTCTTGCCCACAGTCCCATGGGACTGCCGGCATATGCGCAGTGGGGCGCGGATCTGGTGCTTGCCGGACATGTACACGGCGGCATTGTCAGAATGCCCGTCCTCGGCGGCATCCTCTCGCCGGAGCGCAAGTTCTTCCCGGAATATACCAAGGGGCAGTATCGCCTGATGCAGACGGAAATGATCGTTTCTGCCGGTATCGGCAAGCTCCGTGTGGGCAATCCGGCAGAGGTGGTATGCATTGATCTGTATAACGGTCAGGAGGCATAATGGCGAGATTCCGACAAATTGCCGCATTTGCGGCGGCTCTTCTGCTCTGCGGCAGTACGATGGGCTGTGATATGCCGTCAGAACTGCTGACAGAGCTGCTCATGGAGGCGGAGACCTCTCCCCCTCTACCGCTGCCGACGGAGCCGGAAACGCTGCCTGCGGTACAGACAGAAACGGAGATCCCCGAAACATCGGCAGAAACCGTACCGCCGGAAACCGTGCAGACTGCGGAAACTGCCACTGCACCGCCGGTGCTGGAACCCCTGCTGTATGCCACGCCGAAAATGCTGGAGGTCTATGACTATTTTGCAGCTGTGGGAGAGGGAATGCCGGAGCAGATGACGGCGGTGGACTGGTCACAGGTGCCGTATTTCGCGGATTCAGTACAGATGGAGCTGTATCTGCGTTCCGAAATGGCGCAGTGCCGGACGGTGATCCCCGTCATCGGTCTGCGCGGCTGCAAGATCCTGGATACGGACGAAATGCTGAACGAATACAGTATGCTCAATACGCAGCTGCAGCAGACCACGCTGACGAAGGACGGCTACAAGCTGCGATTTGCTGTCTATATCGTGGAATATTCCACAGGTGCGAACTGCCTGCAGGCATACCGGACGGGGGATACTTCACAGTTGGACGCGGAGGATCTGGCGGCGTACCAGGAGGCACAGCGGTTCCTCACACAGGAGCTTGACACTGCCGCCTCCCCTCTTATGCAGGAAAAGCAGATCCATGATTATATCTGCGAACGGACGGTGTATCTGGATATTCCGCAGTCCATCGGCGGGCGCGAGAGCTTCCGTATGGCATCCGGTGTGCTGGTGGACGGCGCGGCGAACTGCATGGGTTATGCGGACGCTTTCTGGATGCTTGCCTCCATGGCGGGCTTCTCGGTGCAGAAGGATACCAACGAGAATCACATGTGGAACCTCATCGAGCTGGAGGATGGTCTGCATCTGGTGGATGTGACGTGGGATGATGACTGCGTGATCTTCCCAGACGGTACGCTTACCCACAGCTACCGCTTCTTTAACGCCGGCATGGATACGGTGCAGGAGGACTACACACTGGAGCCGGACTGTGCCACACAGGGCATTGTACCTTCCTGTACAGCACATACCATCGAGGAGGAATATGCAGGAGAATGGATCGAGGTGATACCATGAGAATACCGGAAAGCATAGAAAGCATGATGCGGAAGCTCGAAGATGCGGGATTTTCTGCGCATCTTGTGGGCGGCTGTGTGCGTGATGCGGTGATGGGCATTCCGCCGCATGATTTCGACATTGCCACGAATGCCAGACCCGAACAGATCATGGCGGTATTCGGGGAAGAACACTGCACCGCCTACGGACGCGCATTCGGTACGGTGGGCGTGAAGCACGGCGGCGGCTTTGCGGAGATCACGACCTACCGCACAGAGGCAGATTATACGGACTGCCGGCATCCGGCAAAGGTCGAGTTTGCGGATGATATTATGGATGATCTGGCAAGGCGGGATTTTACCTGCAATGCCATGGCATATTCACTGAAAACCGGACTTTTTGATCCGTTCGGCGGACGCGCGGATATGGAAGCCGGCGTTCTGCGCTGTGTGGGGACGGCGGAGGCAAGGTTCCATGAGGACGCACTCCGGATCCTGCGCGGGCTGCGCTTCTGCGCAAGATTCGGCTTTGTTCCGGACAAAATGACGGATGCTGCTATGCGGGCGGGCGCGTTCCGGCTGGAGCTGATCTCGGCGGAGCGTGTGTTCACGGAGCTGCAGGGGCTGCTCATGGGGGTGCATGTCACGCGGGTGCTGCTGGAATACCCCCGCGTGCTGGCGGTGCGGATACCGGAAATCTACCCATGTATCGCATTTTCTCAGCATTCGCGGCACCATGATTTCACCGTCTGGGAGCATACTGCCCGTGCGGTCGGTTCTGCGCCTGCGGAGCTTCCGGTGCGGCTGGCGATGCTGATGCATGACCTCGGCAAGCCGGAATGCTTTACACGCGACGCAAAGGGCGGGCATTTTGACGGACACGCGGAGAAAAGTTCCGAAATTGCGGATAAAATCCTTCTGCGGCTGCGGTGCGAGAACCGTCTGCGGCAGCTTGTGGTGAAGCTGATCCGTCTGCACCGTGCGATCCCGGCGAAGCTGACCGATGTGCGGCGGCTTCTGGGGGAGCTGGAGTATGACGAATTTTCGCTGTTTATCGAGGTTCTGAAGGCGGACAATGCCTCGAAGCTCCGAAATGCCCAGGAGGCACGCGCGGCGGAGAAAATCGCCCGTGCACAGGGCTTTGCGGCGCAGTGCCGGGAGGAATCGCTCTGCTGCCGTGTGCGGGAGCTTGCGGTGCGGGGCGGCGATCTGGCGGCACTGGGTCTGCGCGGCGAGGAGATCGGGCGGGGCTTGCAGTTCCTGCTGGAGGCGGTCATCACGGGGTCATGCCGAAATGAAAAAAAATACTCCCTGGAATATCTTAGGAAAAATTTAAAAAAATTGGATATAAGACAGGGAGAATAACGTTTTTTGGAAATGCTTTTTGTACAAGATACACAAAAAACTGGGTATTTTTTCTTCCCTTAAAGCCTGGAAAAAGCTTGATTTTTGGATTTTGGTATGGTATAATTAATTTGTATATCACTGGTTTAGTGTAAAAAATATATCTTTAAAAATAGAAAGGATGAAAGGTATGAAAAAGAAAAAGCTGAGCAGACGAATACTGAGCAGCGTGACCGCAGCGTTGATCGCGGTGTCGAATATCGCTTCGACGATGCCGGGGGTATCGTTGATGACGAGTGCGGCGGGGGATATTTGGAATTTGTCCGACAGTATCAAGACAACAGATGTTGAGCTGCTGATTGGTTCAAATCATCCCGTATTTACTGTTGACCCTAAAACAGGTACAATTGATCAGGCGATTTCTCAGGCTGATAAGACATATGCTCTCGGTATTGCTGCGGAGTTCTGTGTGTTTGTGTCAGGAGATTTCACTGTATATGAGTCCGATGCAGAAGGTCGTGTCGCTATTGGCGGTAATTTTTATAAAGCAGGATATCATGATTGGAATCCTGCTGAGAATAATAGTGTCGCTGAAAAGGACAGAGCTTATGAAGTCGGCAATGGCGATTATGTAAAGCATGTAAGTCTGGAAACGCTGACAGGAAATGATGGCTTCGCACATGCCATTGTAAATGGCACAGAAGCATACGGACTTGTTCCTACATCATGGAACAAGTACAAGTATAATGGTGTTGATACCTATGTACCGAAGCGATTCTGGACAGTGGATGGTGCTAATGTCGGCGTTTCAGATGATTTTAAGAAAAAAGGAACCGATCAGTGGAGCGGCACTTACGGTGATTACGTTTTCCCGGGTTCGGATGCATTCAATGTTGCTGAACAGTTTGAAACGATGGAAGAACGTAGTGCAGCACTCGCTTCCTGTACAGCTACCGGTACTTACGATAAGGGTGTGTTCACCTATACCGGCGGTCAAGATACAGCAGAGTGTGTATACTTTACACTTACACCCACTCAGTGGGCGGATTATCAGACACGTTCACAGATTGAATTTAAGGACATTCCGAATCTCAAGGAACCTCGTGCTGTAGTAGGTAACACTGGTGAGTGGACAACTTGGGATAAGGCGTATATTGTCATCAATGTGCAGACCGAACCTTCAGCTGATGGTAACACATATATTTGTGATGGTTCCGTTGATGGTGGTCAAAAGTTCACTAAGATCAATGGTGAGTATATTTCAAGAACCGGTACAAGCGATACGGATGAATCAAAAAACAATCATCCCGGTGTAACCAGCATTCTGTACAACTTCTACGATACAGTTAGTCCGGAAGGTACAGTAAATGAAAAGACAGGCAAGCTTGTTTTGGGAAACAATTTCCAGGGTACAATTCTTGCACCATATGCGGATGTAACTGATAACGAAAAGTTAGAAAAAGGCGGAAGAGGACATCTTTCCGGTGCTTTGATTGCGAAAAGCTTTAAGGGCGGCACTGAGTTTGGTTACAGACCTTACACCGGTCCGTACTCTCTTATCGGCATGGAAGCCAGCTACGCCATCAACGTAAGCAAGCTTGACGAGCTCGGTCAGCTCCTGCCGGGTGCGACCATTGGTCTGTATTCCGTAGAGGAAGACGAGGCTGGCAATGTTGTTCTGTACGATGTCAAGGACGCTGACGGCAATGTCATTGGACAGGAACCGAAGCTCACACTGGTAGAGACCTATCTCTCCGGCGACGAGGCAATGGAGCTGGCACTCTCCGACGGCAAGTACGTCCTGAAGGAGATCTGGGCTCCCGACGGCTATGCGGTTTCCGATCAGGAATACTGTTTCGAGCTGGCTGAGGGCGAGGAGAAGGCGCTGGTACTGACAGAAAACGTTCCGGTATATGAGGATGTTGCTTATTCTGAGACAGATGCAGCGGCTGATCCTGATAGCTTTGAGCTTGTAAAAACCGGAAGCGCACCTTCTGTTTCTACGCAGAATGAGTGGTACAGCACACTGAACCTTTCCGCTATCAGCAATATTGAAAATGCGGCAACCATTACTTTCAGATCTTCCACTTATACTGGCACGATTACTGTCCAGTCCAATAACTGGGGTACTGAAACTACAAAAACACCGCAGGACGGTGAAGCAGTCTTCACAGCAGCTGATAGTGATTGGGTTGGTACAATCCAGCAGATCGGCTTCTCTACAGGCAGTCCTGTCATTGACAGCATCACAGTCACATATTCCGATGGTACAGCTGATCTGAACATCGGTGATGTTCCTGAGAATCGTGTGTACTATAAAAAGGTAACACAGGGCGGCGAGAACGACGGTAATAACAATGGTTATGAGGATGTACGACAGGAAGATAAGGTTCTTGAAACCTCTTTCGAGTACACCGACTCCGCAGTGTTCACTGTTTACACAGATGATACCTTTACAGAAGTTGAGGTTGTAGAGGATGTTACACAGCAGGCAACCGCAGATCCGACAGCAATCAATAATAATGTGTATGTGGTAGAGGGCAAGCTTGCTGATCATTCCTATGAATTTGAGTTCCCGGTGGATGCAGCAAGCGCGGCTACCATCACGGGCGCGAAGATCAAGGTAACAACCGATACAACAAAGTACAGTTCGGTTGCAGTTGAAGAGCCCAGCGGCACAGTCGATGAAGATGGTTACATTGTACTGAAAGATCTGACTCCGGAAAACGGCAAGGTTACGGTTACTGTCAAGTATGTGACCTCTGATGCAACTGAGACTGATGTGATCGACATCTACTTCATTCCTGATCCGAATGCAGGCATTGCAACAGCTGCAGTTGGCGATGAAGCAAGCAAGCCGAACGCAGTTGTTGTCGTAAACGGTTCTACCGTAACTGCACAGATCAACTACAGCGAGCAGTTCGCAAACATTGCACCGCTCACGATCTCCAACCAGAAGGGTATTACCCTGACAAAGGCTCTTGCGGATGCTGATGGCGAACTCATTCTCAATGAGGATGGCACTGTGAAGCTGGTTGATGGCGCAAAGCTGAAGGTGGACTATTGCCAGATCAATGCAAAGGGCTGGGAGGACAGCAAGTCCACTGTTTATGAACTGGCAAACAACGACTATTCTCCCAAGGAAATCAAGAGCTGGACTTCTTCCAAGGATGGAAGCGCGACTCTTGAGATCAGCTTCCCTGAAGAAGAGGATTATGAAGGTAAGATCGTTTTCAATTCTCTGTCTGCTAACGGCAGAAATGAAAATGCTGTTTATCAGAATGTTTACAGAATGGTAGAGACTGCTGCTCCGGCAGGTTACTATCAGGCGGCTCCTGTATACTTCTTCCTGATGAGTGAAGATGGAACTGATTATCTGTACTGGAAGCAGATGAAAGACAGCACTACTATTGTAATGCCTGAGCTGACAGGTACTGTCAGAACTTCGAGGGGTAACACCACTGTAACAGATCCTTCCATGACCGGTGAACTGAATGGTTGGAATAAGGTTGCACTTTCTGAACAGAGCAAGCGTGTTGTTACCATGGGTGACACCGAGAAGCCGGTGTTCGGTATTGAAAAGACAGACAGCGAGGGCAACCTGATCGTTGGCGCAGAAATGACGATCGTTGAGCTGACAGCTGCTGGCATTGCAAAGATGGAAACACTGCAGGCTGGCGATTCCACAAAGCAGATCAAGCTGGAAGAGCTGGAAGCTGGTACAGATTACACAGAAATTACAACATTTCCCTCTGCTGCAACTGCGGCATCTCCGGAGCTGACAGCGGGCAAGACCTATGCACTGATCGAAACTGCTGCACCGTCCGGTTATGGTGAAGATGCAGTTGGTATCGTCAATGTATTCACAAAGAAGGGCGATGGCTCTTATGTGGAAGGTTCTGCGAATGGTATTGCGTTTGGCACAAACGGCATTTCTCAGAATAGTTCCGGTAGTTCCATGCCGCAGATCAAGATCACACAGGATATGTTCCCGTCCGATACTGATACACTTCAGAAGATGGAAATTTATCTGGATCATGCGCAGGGCATTATTAAGTGTACAGGTACACAGGGTACTCTCAGCGGACCTGTTACAGTTGGTTCCGAATACATGAGTACGATCACTTATGATAATGTAACTAAGGGCAGCTGGAATAATGATACCTATTATGAGGGTGATTGGTTTACTGCCAATATCACAAAGGTCGTTGTATACTTCAGCAGCGGCACGACCCTGTATTTCGGCAGCTGGCCTGAGAAGTTTACAGAGTCCAATTACGAATCCTTTGCAATCGAGTCTGCAAATGGCAAGACTGCTATCTCCATGTCCAACAGCATGGGCGGCTCTGTCAAGCTGAAGAAGGTTGACGCAAATGGTGCGGCTGTCAAGAATGCACAGTTCAAGCTGACATATCTCGGCACGGATGGCACTGGTACAACAGTTGTTCGTGATACATGGACGGATACGACTGGTGTGACAGAGTTTACACTTGCATTTTGGGGTCAGCAGGGTGACATTCAGCTTTCTATGAATTGGGGAGGCACTACTTACCATTACTACAAGTGGGAAGAAGTGGCTCCTCCGGCAGGCTACAAGCCGGCAGCACCTGTATACTTCTATGTATGGTCGGATCGTGGTCAGAACACCATTTATACTGCTTCTGCTGTTGATGGTGAGTATACGGCTGTTGGTACAATTGACGAAGCTGCAGTTACCATGGTGGACGAAGCGATCGAAGCTGCGATCAGCAAGGTAGCGATTGCAGGCGGTCCCGAACTGCCGGGCGCAACACTGACGATCACTTCCCTGTCTTACACGGATGAAAGCGGAAATACGGTTGAGGCAGCAGATCTTTCTAACCTTTCTGCATACAGAAGTGTAACTGGTGAGGATGGAACAGTAACCAAGGATCCTGTTGAGGCTTCGAATAAGACTGCAAATTCCTTCAGCTTCACCTCCGGTCAGCAGGAAACAATTCTTACTAAGCTCCCCGCTGGTAAGTATCAGCTGACAGAAAGCCAGGCACCTCTGGGGTATGCAGTTGATGAAACGATCACCTTTATGGTGGACGAAAATGGCGGCATTACGATTATTACAAAGAATGAGGACGGCACAGAAAGCTCTGAGCCTGCTGAAAAACTTGTAATGGTTGACGAGCTGATCGAGGTTCCGGTTTCCAAGCAGGATGTATCCGGTAACGAGATCGAAGGCGCAACCCTGACGATCATCGCTCTGCCCGACGCTTCTGGAACTACCGTAAGCCTCAATGGCGTAAACGCATATAGAAATGTTCCCAAGGAAGATGGCAGCATTGAAAAGGCAGAGGCTGTGAACTTCTCTAAGGATGGAAAGTCCATTTCCTTCACTTCTCAGAAGCAGCAGACGATCCTGTCCGGTCTGCCTGCAGGCAGCTACATTATGCAGGAAACAGCTGTTCCCGCTTCCGGTAACTATGAAAAGGCTGAATCCATCAAGTTCACCGTAGCAAAGGATGGTACAGTATCCGTTCCTGGCGGTCTTGTCATGATCGACGAGGCAAAGAAGCCGGTCGGCGTTACCATCAGCAAGGTAAACACCAAGGATGAGGCTCTGGAGAATGCAAAACTCCAGCTCAGCCCGGTATCCGCAGATGTTCTTGCAGCTCTGACCTATACTGGTATTGATGGTGCAACTTCCGTTGCGGATAAGGAAAACACAATTGAGTTCGTAACCACTGGCAAGGACATCGTGTTCTACGGTCTGCCGGCAGGTACCTATACACTGCACGAGGCTGGGGCTCCGGAAGGCTATGGAGTTGTAAGTGACATTACCTTCACAGTGGATGAAAACGGCAATGCTACTAATGTTGTGATCCCTGAGGAGAATCCGGTACTGGAGAATCCTGTATATCCTTATGAGTACACGATCGAGAATATTCTGAGTGATTATCAGGTATTCACAAGCGGCGATCTGGATGTAGGCAACCATATCATGGGCGCAGTCGCTGTCGGCGGTTCTGCTACCATGCACTTCTGGGGCGATGCACAGATCATTCCGTCCTATATCAATAACTTTGAAGTTCTGAATGAGGGCGAGGGCGGCTCTAAGGGCGGCTTTGTTGGTAACAAGATTGGTGAAAAGTCCGGTGATACAAAGTACCAGCAGTATGGTGATAATACCATTTATTATGGTACAGCAACTGAAAATGCTCTGGGTATGGTTCCCGATGGCGAAGCAATCAAGAATCCTGGCTACATTGACTTTGCACTGGCAATGCAGCAGATCGCTCAGCAGTCCAAGCGCGTTGCAGTGGATGGTCTGGAGCTGACTGTGCATGACGTTACGAAGCTGACAGAAAACAATGGAGAATTTACAATTCTGACACTGGATACGACAAAGGCAAAGAGCTTTACAGTTCCCTATGAGCTGTACAAGACTGTGGATGCTATCAACTTTGTTGGTGAAGGCATGACAGCTGAGAATCTGGCTCGTGATGGCTATACACTGTCCATTACCGGTGTTGGTACAAATGGCATTACACTGAATTATAGTGCTACAGATATGGTTGATACCGATCCAGCTGAGGTAATCATGCAGCTGAACGGTGAGTCCATGAATCAGATCTTCAGAAATCTGGACAACAGCGCAAGCGTTGAGCTGGATGCAACTGGCACCAATTTCTTTGTAAACTTCCCGGATGCAACAGGCACTGTTACTGTGAAGGGTGCACAGGGTTCTGTAGTAGCTCCTCTGGCAACAGTGTATGACAACAATGAGAACATTGACGGTCAGGTAATTGCAAAGAATGTAATTCTGGAGAACGAGATCCATTTCTATCCCTACAATGAAATCGGTTCTGCAAGAACTGCTGCAAGAGTTCTGATGGTGGATGAGAAGGAAGGACTGACCATTTCCAAGAAGGACATGGTAAATGACACCGTTGATGTCATCGGCGCAGAGTTGACGCTCGAAAAGCTGGAGACAACACCGGAGGATGACGGTGACAAGTATGTAGTAACAACAACAGTGGATAACTGGAAGACTGTTGTTAAGACAACAATGGTAGAGACAACTCTGGAAGACGGCAGTATCACAGAGATCGCAAGCACTGTAACTGACGAAAACGGCAATCCTGTTGCTGAGCAGAAGACAATTCCGATGCCTGAGGATGGCTTCTATCGCCTGACTGAGATCGCAGCACCTGAGGGCTATGCAGAGGCAGAAGACATCTACTTCGAGATCAAGGACGGCAAGGTAACAAACTACTATGTAGTAGAAGTTGCTGAGGACGGCACGATCACAAGAAAGGAAGTTGATGAGGAGAATCTGCCGACAGGCGAGAATCACATCACGATGTTCGATGCACCGAAGGAAGAGAATGAACTGACCATTTCCAAGGTAGAAATGGTTGGTACTGACGTAGTAGATGTAATCGGCGCAGAACTGACACTGGAGAAGGTAGCAACCGCTACAGACGAATCTGGTAATACCGTTTACGCATTGGAATCTGTAAAGGATGGCAACTGGATCACATCGACAGAGACTACAGTAGTAACTTCTGTGGATGAAGATGGCACAACACATGAAACTGTTGAAACAGTTGCAGTACAGAAGACACTGCCGATGCCTGATGACGGTATCTACAAGTTGACCGAAGTAACCGCACCCGATGGCTACAAGGTAGCAGAGGAGATCTTCTTCGAGATCGTAGACGGCAAGGTAAGCAAGTATTATGAAGCAACAATTGACGATGAAGGCAATATCACAGCACTGACAGAAATCCTGAAGGAAGAGGCTGACGCACTCGGCGGTGCAGAGCATGTTTACATGGTAGACGCACCCATCGAAGCTCCCATCTCCAAGGTAGGCATCCTGGATGACGGCACAGTGGGCGAGCTGGAAGGCGCAAAGCTGCAGATCAACGCACTGCCCTATGATAAGGTAGTTGACGAAGATACAACAGAAACTGCACCGGCAGCAAACCTGAAGGACGTAAATGCATACAGAGTCACAACAGC
>JAZNKY010000109.1:0-69079 GCA_045578805.1 Oscillospiraceae bacterium | reverse complement strand
TGATGACATCCTTCGGCGATAAGAAGATGGGCGTTATCAAGGCTGTTAAGGACGTTCTGGGTCTGGGCCTGAAGGAAGCTAAGGAAGCTGTAGAAGGCGTTCCGAAGACTCTGAAGGAAGGCGTTTCCAAGGCTGAGGCTGAAGAGCTGAAGGCTAAGCTGGAAGAAGCTGGCGCAACAATCGAGCTGAAGTAAGTTTACTTACTGCATGAAGCGGAGGGGAAACCCTCCGCTTTTTTTGCTCTGTGCTGCAAGCTCTGCTATGTGAGAAACAGCTCTGCAATATAAAGCAGCACCACCCCCGGAACACCGAGAAATACGGACACTGCCAGATTGAACCAGCAGAGCGTCGGCGCAAATCCAACCGCACCGCCATAGCAGTGCAGCAGGATGAGGGAAGCAAGTCCGCTTGTACCGCCAAGCAGAAACGTCCGGATCCGCCTGCGGCAGCGAAGATAAAATACCAGCAGTGCAAGTGCCGCACCCGCATAGAGCAGGATGTGCGGATTTTCTGTGATCCATTCCATAAGAACCTCCTGTGCATCAGAGCAGTATATAGGCGATCGCCAGCAGAAGCTTTGCGTCCGCACCATCCTTATACAATATGTACAGCAGCCCCAGCAGTGCAAGCCGTTCGCCGTCCCACCCCTTCATCAGATTCTGCAGCTCTCCCGGAAGCAGGGAACCCGCAGAAGGGGAGGGGGCAGCCGGAGCAGATGCCGGCTTTTCCTGTGCCGGTGCAGACGGCATGGCAGCGGAGGAACGCATTCCTGCGCGCCGCTGCATTTCACGGGAACGCCGTATGGCATCCTGCCGCATAGCATTGAAATTCTGCTGGTGATCCTGTGGCATCCCACCACCGCCTTTACAAGATTTGTTGCAGCATTCCGCTTTCCTTCAATGTACCCCAGACCGTCATCAGGCGCAGGAGTCTGACCGCCCTGTCCACCTTTTCCCGCCGATCCGCCCGGAGATGCGGCCGCAGAGCCAGAAGCAGGGCAGTATTCTCATCCTGCTTCTGGCTGTTCTGCCACAGCTCCCCCAGCCGGAGGAGCAGCATCGGGTCAAAGGGCAGCCCGCCGCTCTCCGCCGCTTCGTTTTCACATGGCTCCGGCGGCGGAGAATCCGGGGCAGCATTTACTTCCCCCTGCAGCATCTGTGCAAGCTCTGAGATCTGCTTCATGCTTTCCGGATCGGAGAGCAGCTCCTGCATTTTTCCGAACAGATCGTCCATTAGTGTTTCCCGCCGGAAAGCTTCTCATACAGTGCCTTTGCCTGCGGCGCACTCATGAGCTTTTCTACGATCTGCGGGTTTTTGACCGCCTGCTGAAATTTCTGCGCGTCCGCACTGCTCATGTTCCGGAGCGCACTGTCAAATTTGCCCGCTTCCAGCTCCCGGCGCAGCTGATCGGGGGACATGCCCAGCTTTTTGCCGACCGCCTGCAGCAGACCATTCAGGTCATTTCCGCTGAACTGTGAATTTTTCGGTTCGTTCATAAAAAAACACCTTTCTTTCATCAAAACTGTATTGTATTTTTTTACAGTTTATGTTATAATATTAAGGATTAGACTTTATTAGGAGGTTTGCACGATGAAAATCGTTGTAATGTCCGATTCCCACGGTGTCCATCAGACATTTGAAATGGTGATGAACAAGCAGCCGGATGCGGATCTGTACATCCATCTCGGTGACGGTGAGCGTGAGGTTCACACGTTTCTGCTGTCACATCCTGAATACAAAGAAAGATTCCGCTATCTGTGCGGCAACTGTGATTACGGCTTCCTGGTCGATCCCACACTTGATAAGTTGGTAATGACGCTCCCCCATGGGCATAAGCTCTTTGCCGCACATGGTCATGCCTATCAGGTGAAATACGGCACCAACCGCATGAGGTTCGACGCACGCGAGGTGCACGCTGATATTGTCCTGTACGGACATACCCACGTCCGCGAATGCAGATATGAGGACGGCGTATATATTGTCAATCCTGGCAGCCTTGGTGCGCCCCGCGACGGCAAACGTCCGGGCTTCGCGCTCATTGATGTCTGCGAAAGCGGCGTATCCGTCAATCTCGTAGAGCTGACACGCTGACGGCAGCACCCATTACTACTATATGCGGCACCATCGGAAAAGTTGCCGGTCTGGAGGTATTGCACCTATGCAAATGACATTTCCCAGAACTCTGGGACAAAAAACATCTGAAAAATACGCACTGGCATTCGGTCTGGGTTTCCTGTCCCTGCTGATCGTCCTGCTTCCGCTTATGATCATGGATCGGGGCTACTTCATCTACTATGGTGATTTTGTATCCCAGCAGCTCCCGTTCTATGAGCTGGCAAATGATGCGGTGAGAAGCGGTCAGTTCGGATGGAACTGGTATACCGACCTCGGCGGCAGCTTCATCGGTTCCTATGCCTTCTATCTGTTCGGCAGTCCGTTCTTCTGGCTGTCCGTCCTTCTGCCGAAAAGCTGGGTACTCTATTCCATCCCATGGCTCCTCAGCCTGAAGCATGGCATTGCTTCCCTGACAGCCTATGCCTATATCCGCCGGTTTGTGCAGAACAAGAACGCCGCAGTGATCGGCGGTCTGCTCTATGCGTTTTCCGGCTTCCAGACCTTCAATATTTTCTTCAACCATTTCCAGGATGTCACCGCCCTGTTCCCCCTCATGCTCATTGCAATGGAGGAGCTGGTCAACAATAACCGCCGCGGCTGGTTTGCCGTGATCGTGGCGGTGATGGCAGTGAACAATTATTTCTTCTTCACCGGACAGGTGACGTTCCTTGTGCTGTATTTCTTCATGCGCTGCAATTGCCGCGACTTCCATGTGAATATGAAGAAATTCCTCGCCCTCGGCATCGAAGCCGTACTCGGTGTCTGCATCGCCTGCATTGTCCTGCTTCCGGCAGCAATGGCGATCATGGGCAATTCCCGTGTTTCCTACGCGCTGGTCGGTCAGGATATGCTCTTCTACAGTGATAAGACCCGTATCATGCGCATCATCCAGAGCTTTTTCATGATCCCCGATGCCCCCGCCCGTCCCAATCTCTTTTCCACGGACAACGGCAAATGGGCATCCATCGGCGGCTATCTCCCCCTGTTCTCCATGGCAGGCGTGATCGCCTTCATGGGACACCGGAAGAAGCACTGGGCGACCCGCCTGACATGGCTCTGCATTTTCTGCGCATTCGTGCCGTTCTTCAACAGCATGTTCTACATGTTCAACGGCTCCTACTATGCCCGCTGGTATTACATGCCCATCCTCATCATGGCAATGATGACCGCCCATGCACTGGATGACCAGGAGATCCGCTGGAAGCGCGGCATCTCTGTCTGCGCCGTCATGCTCATCGTGTTCAGCGTGATCTCGTTCCTGCCGGTAAATGTGGCACCGGCTGGAGAGGAGGCAACGCTCCGCTACTTTGAATTTGCCAATATTCCGGTGTATTTTGGTCTGGTAATCGCGATGTCCATCCTCCTCTGGACGGGTTCCTATTGTGTGATTCTGCTCCGCGCCCGCAAGCGTCCCTTCCTGCAGAAGGCAGTGATCCTGACGGCTGCCGCATGTGTGATCAGCACCGCGACAGTGGTGTATTTCGGCAGATCCATCGGACCCGACGGAGGCACCTATATTGAGACCGCGATCCGCGGTGAGGAGAAAATCTCCATTTCCTACGAAACGGACGAGGACGACTATTTCCGTATTGACATCTCCGAGAATTACGATAATTACCCCATGTTCTGGGGATTATCCAGTATGCGCACCTTCCACAGCACGGTCAGCGTATCCATCATGGAATTCTATGACAGCATCGGCATCACCCGCGATGTGGCATCCCGCGCGGAACCCAAGCACTACACCCTCCGCAGCTTGTTCTCCGTCAAGTACTACTTCGAGCGTGTTGAGGACATCGACCCCGAAAAGCCGTTCGACATGCCGGACTTTATCTATCTGAAAACCGAAAACGGCTTCAATATCTATGAGAACGAGTATTTCATTCCCATGGGCTTTACCTATGACACCTATGTGACACAGGATATGCTTGAGGGCAGAACGGATATGACCAGAGAACGTCTGCTCATCCATTCCCTCGTCCTCACGCCCGAACAGGCGGAGACCTACCAGGACATCATCCAGCCCGCAGACGCTGCCTCCTATACCCCCAGCAAGGAAGCCTACCTGGAATACTGCAAGGCACATGCGGCAGAGTCCTGCGAGGATTTCACTTACGATTCTTCTCAGTTTTCCGGCACGATCACCCTTTCCCAGCCGAAGCTTGTGTTCTTCAGTGTTCCCTATGACAAGGGCTGGACAGCCACCGTCAACGGGGATCCTGTGACTGTGGAAAATGTCAGCGGCGGCTTTATGGCAGTCCGCTGCGAGGCAGGGGAAAACGAGATCATATTCCATTATGATACGCCCGGTCTGAAAGCCGGTGTATGCATCACGCTCGGCGGCATCCTGCTGCTGGCAGTCTATATCGCACTTTCCAAGCCCCTGTTCGTGTCCAGGCATTACCGCCATACACACAGCTATGAGTATATGCCCGCTGCCGGTGTGCGTGCAGCAAAGAGCTACACCCAGGAGCTTGCAGAGACGTTTCAGAACAAAGAGAACAGCAACGAAAGAGAGGAAGATGCAGATGGCACATCTGAATGAAACCCAGCTTGACAGTACAGTGTTGTTTGACGGAAAGATCATCCGCGTTGAAAAAGATACCGTCCTCTTAGAGGATGGTACACAGGCGTTCCGTGAGGTGGTGCGCCACCCCGGCGGCGTGTGCATCCTTGCACTGACGGACGAGCAGGAGGTTCTCTTTGTCCGCCAGTTCCGCTACCCGCATCGGACCGTAACCGTGGAGATCCCCGCCGGCAAGCTGGAATACGGCGAGGATCCGGAGACCTGCGGCAGACGTGAGCTTCTGGAGGAATGCGGCTGTACTGCCGGTGAGTTCACCTATCTGGGGAAGCTGTTCCCCACACCTGCATATGATGCAGAGGTGATCCACATGTATCTTGCCAAAAATCTGACCTACGACCGTCAGCAGCTGGACGAAGGCGAGTTTCTGGATGTGGAGCGCGTTCCGCTGGAAGAAGCTGTGCGCATGGTGCTTGCGGATGAACTGCCGGATGCCAAGACACAGGCAGCGATCCTCAGATACGCCGCGATGGCAAAAAAATAAGGAACGGTTAAAAAACCGTTCCTGAAACTACAATGTAGTTATGCTTCTGCAGCTTCCACAGCTTCCGTTTCTGTTTCAGCAGCTGACTCCTGTGCGGCATTTTCCTGAGCTTCCAGCTCAGCAAGTGCCAGATGCTTCTGATACGCATCCAGGATGCTTTCCTCGATCATCTTTCTTGCTTCGGGAAGGATCGGATGCACGATGTCGCGGAAGATGCCATTCTCATCCTTGCGGCTCGGCATAGCGATGAACAGGCGTTCATCTCCCTGTACGATCTTGATGTCGTGTACCGCGAGCATGTGATCCACAGTGATGGATACCACTGCACGGAGACGGCCCTCGGTAATGATCTTGCGGATTTTGATGTCTGTGATTTCCATGGTATGACCTCCTTGTGATGTTCTGCCAATCTGGCTTCATTGCTTCAGCATGGATAGTATGCCGCAAAAAGGGCATCGTATTCATGCAGGACACGGCGCAAGGAAGCACAGCTGCAGCATATAATAAGTATAATCCTTAGATATGGAAATAATAAGAAGAAATTAGGTGTATTTTATGAATAACTCCATACTTGACGGAAAAAAGCATATTCACTTTATCGGCATCGGCGGAAGCGGCATGTATCCGCTGGCGCAGATCCTCCACGCCAAGGGTTTTTATCTGACCGGCTCCGATAATAACGAGACCGATACCCTCCAGGCAGTACGCAATATGGGAATCCCGGTCATGCTCGGACAGTGTGCGGAGAATATTGAGGGCGCGGATCTGATCGTCCACACCGCTGCCATCATGGCAGACAATCCCGAGCTGATCGCGGCAAGAGCCTCCGGCGTTCCGGTACTGGAGCGCAGTGAGCTGCTGGGCATCGTCAGCAGCTGGTACGGCGATGCTGTCTGCGTATCCGGTACGCACGGCAAGACCACGACCACTTCCATGCTCGCACAGATCCTCTACACTGCCAAGGTCGATCTGTCCGCATTCATCGGCGGCAAGCTCCCCTGTATCGGCGGCAGCGGATGCTCCGGCAGCAGTGAGATTTTTGTCTGCGAGGCATGTGAGTTCGTGGATACCTTCCTCAAGCTCTACCCGGATACAGCTGTGATCCTGAATATTGACGCGGATCATCTGGATTATTTCAAGACTGTGGATAACATCATCCGTTCGTTCCGTAAATTCTGTGAGCTGACCACCAAGCGCGTGATCTTCAACGGCGACTGTGATAATACGAAAAAGGCAGTCGATGGCATCACCGGCAAGGAACTGATCTCCTTCGGCTACGGCGAGGACAATGACTACCGTGCAGTGGATGTGGAAATCCTCAGCGGTTCCTCCATGGCGTATACCGCAGTGAAGAACGGTGAGGTACTCGGCAGGATCACCCTGCAGGTTCCCGGTGAACACAATGTCCTCAATTCCCTGGCAGCCGTTGCCGCATGTGACAGCCTCGGTATTCCCTTTGCAGCGATCGCACAGGGACTTGCAGAGTTCCGCGGTGCCGGCAGACGCTTCGAGGTACTCGGTCAGGTGAAGGGTGTGACCATCGCCGATGACTATGCGCACCATCCGACGGAGCTGACCGCAACGCTGAAGGCGGCAAAGAACATGCCCTACAATCGTGTCTGGGCAGTTTTCCAGCCGTTCACCTTCTCCAGAACCGCCCAGCATCTTGAGGAATTTGCAGAATCCCTCAGCATTGCGGATATTCCCGTTCTGACAGACATCATGGGTTCCCGCGAGAAGAACACCTACAACATTTTCACGCGCCACCTTGCAGAGAAAATGGAACACTGTATCTGGTTCCCGCAGGATGAGGCAGCAGAGTATACGGACGAGCGCAAGTACAGTAATTTCGATGCTGTCTGCCAGTATGTCTGCGAGCATGTGCAGGAGGGTGATCTGGTGCTGACAATGGGCTGCGGCGACGTATACAAGGTTGCCAAAATGATCCTGAAGCAGCTGCAGGAAGAGGAGAACTGATATGGGCGCACAGAGAGCAGATGAGATTCTGGAATTTATTAAGGATTACATCCGCTGTGAAAATATGGCACCCTCCGTCCGTGAGATCTGCGAGGGTGTGGGCATCCGTTCGACCTCGACGGTGCATCGCTACCTCCACAGACTGGAGGAGGACGGACGCATCCGCATGGCGGACGGCAAGAACCGCGCCATTGTGGTGACGGACGAGAATGAGGAGGAGCATGACGGCATTCCGCTGGTTGGTACAGTGGCAGCCGGCGTGCCGATCACAGCCATTGAAAACATTACGGATTATATTGCATTTGAGCCGCTGAAAAATTATGAGAATCAGCTGTTCGCGCTCCGTGTACGGGGTGAAAGCATGATCAACGCCGGCATTTTTGACGGGGACATTGTGATCGTGGAGCAGAACAATTATGCCGAAAATGGTGATATTGTCGTTGCCATGGTCGATCACAGCGAAGCCACCGTCAAGACCTTCTACAAGGAGAACGGGCATTACCGTCTCCAGCCGGAAAACGATTTCATGGATCCCATCATCGTCCGCGATGTGGAGATCCTCGGCAAAGTCGTGTCCCTGATCCGCTATTTCTGACAGCGGCGGGGCGTACTTATACAAGGGCACCTCTGCTGCGTCAACAACAAGTCTTGACATATGTACAGTATGTCTGCAACTTGTTTCCTTGCATCTGATACCGGTCATGTACGAAATTCTGCTCATGTTCCGGTTTTTAGAGATGCCCTACAGATAACAGAAACACAGATAGAAAGGAATTTAATTATGCTGAACAAGGTAAAAGTAGTGATCTGCGGAAAAGAATACGTCATGCAGACAGCGGAGGCACCGAATTACGTCTATGGTCTTGCCAGAACACTGGAGGGACGCATCAATGATATGACCAACACCCTTGGTGTTTCCCAGTATCAGGCATCCATTATGACTGCGCTTTCCACGCTGGATGATCTGAACAAGGCAAATGCACGCCTGGATCAGATCTGCGACCAGAGCAAGGAATATGTGGACGATGCCGGCAGAGCAAGGATCGAGCGCGATGCCGCCCTCAAGGAGATCGAGGTACTCCGTTCCAAGGTGGCTCAGCTCGAAAACTCCCTGAAGCTGAAAAAGCTCAAGGATACGATCTAAGCAATGCAGCAGCCAATGAAACAGCCCGAGATCCTTGCCCCTGCCGGCAATATGGAGTCTCTCATTGCCGCCCTGCGCTGTGGTGCAGATGCGGTCTATGTGGGCGGCATGGCATATTCTGCCCGCAGCAGCGCGGCGAATTTCGACCTGCCCCAGCTTGCCAAGGCAGCAAGACTCTGTCATATCTACGGCGCAAAGCTGTATCTCGCTGTCAATACGCTCCTGACCGACCGTGAATTTCCCGGTTTCTGTGACTTTATCCGCGAAGCCGCCTGCTGCGGTGTGGATGCCTGCATCGTGCAGGATCTTGGCGTACTGCGCACTATCCGGCAGATGATACCGGAAATACCCCTCCATGCCTCCACGCAGATGAGCCTCCATACCCCTGAGGGCGCGATGCTGGCAAAGGAACTCGGCTGCAGCCGCGTGGTTGCCGCAAGAGAAATGTCCGCCGGGGAGCTGCGGGATCTCTGCCGCCTTCCGGTGGAGGTCGAGGTCTTTGTACATGGCGCAATGTGCATGTCCGTTTCCGGACAGTGCAGTTTCTCTGCAATCGTCGGCGGCAGAAGTGCCAACCGCGGCAGATGTGCACAGGCTTGCCGCCTGCCGTGGCAGACACCGTCCGGCAAAAATCCAGCCGCACTCTCCCTCAAGGATCTCTCCCTTGTACAGCATGTGCAGGAACTGCGGGATATGGGCGTTTCTTCTTTTAAAATTGAAGGCCGTATGAAACGCCCCGAATATGTTGCCGCCGCCGTTACCGCACTGCGGACAGCACTCAGCGGTCAGCAGCCGGATCTGGATACGCTCCGCGCCGTCTTTGCAAGAAGCGGCTTTACGGACGGCTATTTCACCGGAGACAGGCAAAACATGTTCGGCTTCCGCAGCAAGGAGGATGTCACTGCCGCACAGAGAGTGCTGCAGGGATTGCAGAATACTTACAAGAAACCGCGGAAATGCGAACACATCTCCTTTTCCATGAAACTGGAGCAGGATCGCTTTGCACAGCTCACCGCCTCCGACACCAGCGGAAATACCGTAACCGTTGAAGGCGATTACCCCATGATCGCGCAGAAATCCCCACTGGATACCTCCGTGCTGCAGAAACATCTCCAGAAGCTTGGGGATACCATCTTCGGCACCTGTGATGTCGCACTGGACAATCCGGAACAGCTGACACTTTCCGCCGCCCAGTGCAATGCCATGCGGCGTGATGCCGTCCTGGCTCTTTACAATGCGCGCGCAGAACGCAATCAGCCGCATTATACCGTCCAGCAGCCGTCCGTGCTTCTGGATATGGAATATCGTCTGACTGAAAGACAGCCCCAGCACCGCCTGCATGTGCGGACACCGGCACAGCTCGAAGCCGCGCTCTGTACGCCGCATATCGTCTGCATTCCGCTTTCGCTTGCCAAGAAGTGCGAGCCGGAAATGTCGATATGGCTCGAAGCTCCCCGTATCATTGCCAATGAACCCGCCTACCGCCGGAAGCTTGCAAAGCTGCGCCAGCAGGGCTTTGCCCATCTGCTCTGTCACAATGCTGCCGATGTGCGCATCGGCAGGGAAATGGGCTACACGCTGCACGGCGGCTATGGTCTGAACTGTGCCAACCGCCTGACTGCCCGCACCCTGCTGGAGCTGGGACTGCAGGATCTGACCGGTTCCTATGAACTGCGTCTGCAGCAGCTTGCTGCCCTTGGACAGATCCTGCCCTGCGGCGCGTTCGTTTACGGCAGACTGCCCATGATGCTCCTGCGCCTGTGTCCCATCAGGGCGCAGGACGGCTGCCAGAAGCGCGGCTGCTTCCTGAAGGACCGCACCGGTCAGAAGTTCCCGCTGGTCTGCAGCGGCGACTATACGGAGCTTTGCAACGCCAAGCTGCTCTGGCTTGCGGATAAGCAGCGTCAGCTGCGGTATCTGGATCATTGGGATTATTATTTCACACAGGAGTCACCCGCGCAGATACAGCAGGTACTCCAAGCTTACGAACACGGCGATGCGCCGGTTCCGCCCGACCGTACAAACGGTCTGTATCTGAAAGGAGGTCTGGCATGACGCTCTATGCACAGAAGCTGCGGGAAAATGCCGTTCTTCCGAAACGTGCGACCCCGTACAGTGCCGGCGCGGATCTCTGCGCCTGCCTGGAGGAACCGGTGACGCTTGCACCGGGAGAGACGAAACTGATACCAACAGGGCTTGCCGTGCAGCCCTCCGACCCGCGGACAGCCCTGCTGATCTATCCGCGTTCCGGTCTTGCTGCCAAGCACGGCATCACGCTTGCCAATGCTGTAGGGGTTGTGGACAGCGACTACCGCGGCGAGGTCATGATCCCGCTGCACCACCTTGGAACAGAACCATTTGTGATCACGCATGGTATGCGTATCGCACAGCTTGTGGTCACGCCCGTTCTTTTTCCGGAAATCGAACAGACCGCAGCACTGGAGGAGACCGTCCGCGGTAGCGGCGGCTTCGGCTCCAGCGGCATATCATAGATAAAGGAGTCCCATCATGAAAAAAACAATGCTTTTTGCCATCCTGATGTTTGCTGCAATCTTTCTCGGCAGTCTGGTGGCAGACCTGGCAGAATCACGCTCAGCCGTTTACTGGCTCAGCAAATCCTACAGCTTCGGCGTATCCACCTTTGATCTGGATCTGAAGATCCTCGTGCTGACCCTCGGCTTCCAATTCAGGGTGAACGTTGCCCAGATCCTGCTCGTACTTGCCGCGCTGATCTCCTATCCGCGCGTGTCGTCCGTACTCCTGGCAGAATAAGAACAGTTCTCACAGGAAGCTGCATACATCTTTGCGGTCATAACGCACAAAAAATAAAAAAACTCTTGTTTCCTGTCGGGATTAGTGGTATAATAGATAAGTATACTGCTGCACCAGGCAGCATTGCGGAGAACAGACCTCCTCGGGAACTGGATAAGTGCCGGATTCCGCAGGATATTTTGTGTCTGACAAAGAGACTCGACCGCAGCAATACTTGATGTATTGCAAGGGAGAGGCTCGAAGTCAGGCGCGAAAGAGACAAGGAAGACGGTGCTTTGTAAGTTTCCGAGGAGGTCTAATGTATAAAGGAGAACGTGCATGTTTACAAAGGATATTGGCATTGACCTCGGAACCGCGAACACATTGGTCTATATGCGGGGAAAAGGAATCATATTACGCGAGCCGTCCGTTGTGGCGGTGAATACCCGAACGGAAAAAGCGCGCTATGTCGGCAAGGACGCAAAGCAGGTCATCGGCAGAACCCCCGGCTCCATCGTGGCAGTGCGCCCGCTGAAGGAGGGCGTGATCGCGGATTTTGACCTGACCATTACCATGCTGCAGGAATTTATCCATAAGGCACTGAAGGGAACTGTCCTCACCCGTGCAAGGGTCATCATCTGCATCCCCTCCGGTGTCACAGCCGTAGAACGCCGAGCCGTCAAGGAAGCGACCGAAAAGGCAGGGGCGCGTCATGTGTCCGTTATCGAGGAACCCATGGCTTCTGCGATCGGGGCAGGTCTTCCGACCACTGAGCCGACAGGCTGCATGATCGTGGATGTCGGCGGCGGCACGAGCGAGGTCGCAGTGATCTCCCTCGGCGGCATCGTGGCTTCCCGTTCCGTCCGCTGTGCCGGCGACTCGCTGGATGCGGCGATCATCAACTACATCAAGAAAAAATACAACCTGCTCATCGGTGAACGCACAGCCGAGAATGTCAAGCTGACCATCGGTTCTGCTTTCCCCAGTGAGAATGAGGAGACCATGGAGATCAAGGGCAGAAACCTCCTCAACGGTCTGCCGGAGAATGTCACCGTTACTTCTCAGGAGATCCGCGATGCCATGGTAGAACCGCTTTCCCGCATCATTGATGCGATCAAGTCCACACTGGAGGAGACCCCGCCGGAGCTGGCAGCGGACATCATTGATCAGGGCATCACGCTTGCCGGAGGCGGCGCATTGCTGCGTGGTCTGGACAAGCTCATCAACCGTGAGACCGGCATCCCGGTATATATTGCCGAATTTCCGCTGGACTGCGTCGCAGAAGGTGCAGGAAAGGTGCTGGAGAATATGGACAAGTACCAGGATACACTGATCGAATATATGAAGTATTACGAAAAATGACACAGGAGCATCGGATAATGGAGCACGGATGCAGCCGCGGCTGGAATGCAGAAATGCCGGCGGCAGTGTCCGGCTCTGTTTCTGTGCGGTGCCGGAAAGGAGGCGGAAGATGGGGAATTTTTTCAAAAGTACCAAATGCAGGATCATCCTGTTTATTCTTGCGCTGCTCATCGGTGTGATGCTCTACGCAGTGTCGCAGGGCGGATATACGATCAGCAGCATCGGCGTGTTCAACGCCGTGATCGCGCCGTTCCAGCGGGCATCCAACGCCATTTCTGAACGTGTGGAGCATGTGCTGGATATGTACAGCGGTGCACAGGCATATTACGAGGAAAACCAGACGCTCAAGCAGGAGATCGCAGAGCTTCATGCGGAGCTTGCAGATTATGAAACCACCAAGGAGGAGCTTGCAAAGCTGCAGGAGTTCATGGGGATCAAGGAGAAGAATCCGGATTTCACAATGACCTCTCCCTTTGATGTGGTCGGCTATGTTGCCAACGATCCGTATGCCTCCTTCATCATTGACGGCGGCGCGGAGGACGGTGTTTCCCTCTATGACCCCGTGATGACAGTGCAGGGCATGGTGGGCATGGTCACAGAGCTGGGTCCTGAGACCGCTGTGGTTTCCACGATGCTTTCTCCCGATGTCTATATTGCGGCGATCGGCACAAAGACCGGGGAAAAGGGCATCATCACCGGCAGCATTGCTTTGCTGGCGGATGGCTGCTGTAAAATGACTTATCTGGAAAAGGATACCAAGCTGAAAAAGGATCATATCATTGTGACCAGCGGCGAGAACGGCTATTTCCCGCGCGGCTGCTTTATTGGTCTGGTACAGGAGACCGGACTGGAGGCAGCGGGTCTGAGTGCCTATGCCGTCGTCAGACCGGCAGCGGATCTGGCGAATCTGTCAAAGGTTGTTGTGATCACCGATTTCAATGGAAAGGAAGAACGGGATGGGACGGAGCAGCATTAAGCAGGAACAGCGCAAATACATGCTACTGCAGTGTGTGCAGTGGTTCATCTTCGGGCTTCTGATCCTGGCAGCCTTTGTGATCTCCACAGCCGGAAGCCACCTGAAGCCCCTGCTGCTGCTGTCACTGGCACTGTGCATCTCTACACATACAGGGGAGATACAGGCGACCGCCGTCGGCATGGTCTGCGGCTTTCTGACGGACATTGCCTGTGGTAAGCTGCTCGGCTATAATGCAGTGCTGTTTGTGGTGTTCTGCGTCGGCGTATCCCTTCTGTATAATTATATTTTGCGCCAGAAGCTGCTGAACATCCTCATATTGACCGCAGTCAGCGTCCTGATACAGGGGTATCTGGATTATTTGTTTTATTACGCCATCTGGGGACATGAGAATGTCGGGCTGATCTACAGCAGGATCATTCTTCCGGTCAGCGTCCTGACGCTGCTGTCAACGCTCTGTCTGTATTATCCGATCAAGTGGATCGCGGACAAGTGCGGCAGCCGCCGGGAACGGGAGCTGGAGGAAACCAGAATGTCAGCCTATTATGATTACTGATCCGCATCTGCGGATCAGTCTGTTGTGAGGAGCTGAACAGATGAGAAGAGTTTCAGAATATGTCAAGATGTCTCTCGCTGTATTCATGGTGCTTGCCGCCGCGATCTTCTGCGCCATGCGCCTGCTGAAGGTGCAGGTCGTAGAATCCGATTCCTATAACCGGCGCGAGGCAGTGATCACTGAATACACCCAGAAGATCGAATCGACACGCGGCGAGATCGTGGATGCTGCCGGTACGACCATTATCAGCAACCATGTCAGCTATGCCGCTGTGATCGATGAAAAGAATTTCCCTTCCGACCCGAAGGAGGGCAATGCCGTGATCCTTGCACTGCTCGACATCCTGCAGGAAGCTGGTGTGGAATGGACGGATACCCTGCCCATTACCCTGACCGCGCCCTACGAGTTTGATCCGGAGAGCAGTGAGAGCCAGATCACATCCATGAAAAGCAGCATCGGTGTCAATGCCTATGCCACTGCCCAGAACTGTATCGACATTCTGGTCAAGGATTACGAGATTTCCAAGGAATATACGCCCGAACAGCAGCGCATGATCGCGGGCATCCGCTATTCCATGCTCGACCGCGATTTCTCCATGAGCAACCGCTTCAAGGTCGCAGAAGCTCTGCCGATGAAGCTGGTCTCCCTGCTCTCCGAGATGTCCTATGAGCTGCGCGGTGTTTCCATCGTCCAGCAGGCGGAGCGCGTGGTCGAAGTCGGCGATGTGATCCCCCACGAGATCGGCACAGTCGGTCCGATCTTTGCAGAAAACGCGGCAGAATACCTGGAGCTTGGCTATGACCTTGATGCAACAGTGGGCATCAGCGGCATTGAAAAAGCCATGGAAACAGAGCTGCAGGGCAAGGACGGCGTGCGTACCATCACCTTTGTGGATGGTGCGGCGGTTTCCGATACCGTGACGGAAGAGATGGTCGCCGGCAATACGGTCATGCTGACAGTGAACGGCGAATTTCAGCGCGGTCTGCAGAAGATACTTCAGGATTTTACTGCCAATTTCCACAGCATCAACGAAAAGCCGGAGCTGAGCGGCAACGATGTCAGCAAGGGTGCACTCGTTGTGCTGGATGCTAAGACCGGCGCGATCCTCGGCGAAGCCACCTGTCCGACCTATAACCTGATGGAGTATTCCGAGCTGTACGACCAGCTGATCCAGGCAGACGGCAACCCGCTGTTCAACCGTGCCACACAGGGTCTGTACCGTCCTGGCTCGACCTTCAAGACCATCACTGCAACCGCAGGACTGAATGAGGGTGTCATCAACGGCGGCACCTCCTACCTTTGCCAGCAGGATTATTTTTTCATTGACGTTCCGTTTGGATGTACGGGCTACCATAACTATATTTCCGTTGCCCCCGCGCTGAAGGTATCCTGCAACGCATTTTTCTACGATCTTTCAAGAAATCTGACCATCGACCGCATTGCGGAATATGCGTCCTACTACGGCATCGGTCAGAACACCGGCATTGAGACCAGGGATTCCGCCGGCTATATGGCGACCCCGGAAAAGCACCATGAGCTGGGACTGCCGTGGACGGTCGGTCAGGTACTGCAGGCAGGTATCGGCAACGGTGAAACCATGGTGACCCCGCTTCAGCTTGCCGTCGTTGCATGTACCATCGCCAACGAGGGCGTGCGCTATGAGCCGTACCTCGTGGACAGCATCTGGGATTACAATATGGAAGAATGCCTGTCCAAAACCGAGCCGACAGTTGCGGAAACGATCGAGCTGAACTACGGGTATGTATACGACTATATCGAGGAGGGCATGATCGCGGCTGCCAACAGCAAGATGCCCGCGGAATACTCCCTCAGCAACCTCGGCTACAGCGTTGCCATCAAGACGGGTACTCCCCAGCAGGACAGCCGCGTACAGGACTCTGTGTTCATCGGCTACGCCCCCGCACATGACCCACAGGTCGCATTCGCCGGCATCGTTGAGGGAGGCGAATACTCCAAATATATGATCCGTTCCATCCTCAAGCTCTATGAGGAGATCTACGGAATGGAATAAACCGCCTGTCAGACGAAGCAGTCCGCCCCCAAAGGAAAAAGCTTCGTTAAAATCAATAATTTTCAGGCGTTAAATTGCAGTACTTTTCACAATTTTACAATTTTCAATCCCGAACAAATTGACAAAATGTGTATTTGTGATATAATAATAAGTAGGCATGTTGTACAAAGAATATGACACATAACTGCCATATGAGAGGCAGATTGGGGAGGAGTTCAGCTGAACTCCGGAAAGGAGAATTATTCATGGCAAAAAATCCAAAGCTGATCGCAGTTACCTCCGGTAAGGGCGGTACAGGAAAATCAACTATCTGTTACGGTCTTGGCTTCACACTCGCCAAGCAGGGTCATCGTACCCTCATTATTGAGTTGGACTTCGGTCTGCGCTGTCTCGACATCATGTTCGGCATGTCCGGTTCTGTGGACTGCGACCTCGGTGATGTGCTGTCCGGCAAAAAAGAAATTCTTGACGCAGTCGCACATGTTCCCAATGTCAGCAATCTGAACATTCTCTGTGCCCCGAAAAATCCTTTCATGACAGTGACTGCTGAGCAGATCGTAGACATCTGCCGCCGCATCAGAAAGTATTTCGACTTCATCATCATTGATACCGGCGCGGGCATCAACTCCCACGTTTTCGACATCGTAGAGCAGGCAAACCTGATCCTCGTAGTCACAACACCGGATCCGATCTGCATCCGTGATGCAACGATGATGTCCGATGAATTCTACAGACGCGGCAACAAGCGTCAGCGTCTGATCGTCAATAAGCTGACAAAGAAGAACATCTCCAGCAAGCTCATCCAGAACCTTGATGAGATCATTGACACGGTCGGCATCCAGCTGCTCGGTGTCATTCCGGAGGACTTCTCGCTCATGCAGGCAACCGGCAAGGGTACACCCCTCCCGACCGACGCGCCCGCACTCTTTGCATTCGATGCCATTTCCAAGCGGCTGAACGGCGAACAGATGCCGCTTGTGATCAAATAATATTATATAGCCGCTGCAGCGGCGGAAAGGGATGAAACAATATGACAATAGCCTTAATCGCACATGATGCCAAGAAAGAACTGATGGTGCAGTTCTGCATTGCCTACTGCGGCATTCTGTCCAGATACAATCTCTGTGCCACCGGAACGACCGGCAAGCTCGTCAGCGAAGCCACAGGTCTGTCCATTCAGAAGTACATGAGCGGTTCCCAGGGCGGCGGTCAGCAGATCGGTGCCAAGATCTCCTGCAACGAGATCGACGTTCTGCTTTTCTTCCGCGACCCTATCACTGCGAAAGATTCTGAAAATGCGGACATGGATCTCCTGCGCCGCTGTGATGTACATAATGTGCCCGTTGCGACCAATATTGCAACAGGCGAAGCCCTGATCATGGCACTTGAACGCGGTGATCTGGACTGGAGAGAGATCGGCAATCCGGGCGTGTGATCCCGCACCCGTTTTCCGTGACATAATTTCGCAAATACATAGTCTGCTGCAATCGTGCTTTCGGTCTGCTGTCCGACGGGAGAGCAGGGGAGGGAATATTCCGGCAGACTTTTCTTTTTGGAGGTATCTATGGCAAATATCAAACGACCCAACGGAACAGAGGACATTCTGCCGTCCGTCAGCAGTGAATGGCAGAAACTGGAGCGTATGCTGCGCGAAATTGCAGCGGTTTACGGATTCCGTGAGATCCGTGTTCCTACCTTTGAACAGACTGATCTGTTCTGCCGCAGTGTTGGTGAAACGACCGACGTAGTGCAGAAGGAAATGTACACCGTTTCCGCAAAGGAATCCAAGTTCACCCTGCGTCCCGAGGGCACAGCCGGCACGATCCGCGCCATGCTGCAGAATGGTCTTCTGAATGAAGCACTGCCGCAGCGCGTATACTATATTCTGTCCTGCTTCCGCCACGAGCGTCCGCAGGCGGGTCGTCTGCGTGAGTTCCACCAGTTCGGTGTGGAAATGGCAGGCTCTCCGAGTGCTTCCGCAGATGCGGAGGTCATCAGCCTTGCCAAGCAGATCATTGATATGGTCGGCATCAAGGGCATTGCACTGTATATCAATTCCATCGGCTGCCCGACCTGCCGCAAGGCATACCACAAGGCACTGCAGGAATACTTTGCAGCATCAAAGGATCAGCTCTGTGAGACCTGCCTGTCCCGTCTGGAAAAGAACCCGATGCGCATCCTCGACTGCAAAAGCCCCGTCTGCGGCGAAATTGCAAAGGATGCTCCCGTGATCCTCGACTATCTCTGCGAGGACTGCAGCACGCACTTTGAACAGCTCAAGAAGCATCTGGAAATGCTGAAGATCGAATACAAGGTGAACCCCAAGATCGTCCGCGGTCTGGATTACTATACCAAGACCGTATTTGAATTTGTCACCACCGACATCGGTGCACAGGGTACCGTCTGCGGCGGCGGCAGATATGACGGTCTGATCGGTCAGCTCGGCGGTCCTGAAACGCCCGCACTGGGCTTTGGCATGGGTCTGGAGCGTCTGCTGCTGACACTGCGCAGCCAGGGCGTGAGCTTCGCCGAGGAGGATTCCTGCGACATTTACCTTGCCCCGATGG
This sequence comes from Oscillospiraceae bacterium, assembly GCA_045578805.1. Taxonomy (GTDB): domain Bacteria; phylum Bacillota; class Clostridia; order Oscillospirales; family Ruminococcaceae; genus UBA3855. The sequence continues at coordinate 50,534 of JAZNKY010000109.1, read as the reverse complement.
GCGAAGCTGCAGCGGACAAGGCATTTGCTCTGACAGCTGCACTGCGTCAGACAGGCGTTTCCGCACAGACCGATGTGATGGGCAGAAGCCTGCGCGCACAGATGAAGTATGCGGACAAGATCAATGCCAAGTTCACCATCGTCATCGGTGAGAATGAGATCGCAGACGGTCTGGCAGAGATCAAGAATATGAAAACCGGAGAAAAGACAAAGATTGCACTGGGCGATACATTTGCTGAAAATTTCTCCACGCTCCTGCTGGATTTCCTGTTTGGAGGGGAAGACACAGAAGCACTGCTCGGATAATAATACTATTCCCATTTGAAAATCATGAAAGAATTCCATGATTTTCATAGCCGCCGCAGGCGGCGTATGGGAATGCATGAGACGGGTTTTGTGCAGCTGTGCTGCACAAAACATAGCGTGCGCAGCACGCGGTTTTCTTCAAATCGCTCATTAAGCGATTTGAAGAAAAAAGAGTATAAGGAGGCACAATTATGGCTGAATCTATGGGTAATCTCCGCCGCACACATGGCTGCGGAGAGGTCACAGAGCCGGGAATGCAGGTCACTGTCGGCGGCTTTGTACAGTATATGAGAAATAAGAACAAGGTCATTTTCATCGTTCTGCGTGACAGAAGTGGTGAGGTGCAGCTTGTGTTCAATGACGAGACCGACCGCGCGATCTTCGAGAAGGCGGCATCCGTCAAGAATGAATATGTCCTGCTGGTCAAGGGTACTGCCGTACAGCGTCAGGATGTGAACCCCAACATGAAGACCGGTATGGTAGAGATCGTTGCAGAGGATCTGCGTATCCTCTCCAAGGCGGAGCCGCTGCCGTTCGTCATCAGCGACGAGACCAATGTCAATGAGGAGCTGCGTCTGCAGTATCGTTATCTCGACCTGAGAAGAACACCCCTCCAGCAGAATCTGATCATGCGTCACAAGATTGCGAAGTGCGCAAGAGAATACTACTATGCAAATGATTTCATCGAAATCGAGACACCCATGATGATGAAATCCACACCGGAGGGCGCAAGAGACTATCTGATCCCGTCCCGTGTACACAACGGCAAGTTCTACGCCCTGCCCCAGTCCCCCCAGATCTACAAGCAGCTGCTGATGGTAGCCGGCATGGAACGCTATATCCAGATCGCAAGATGTTTCCGTGACGAGGATCTGCGTGCAGACCGTCAGCCGGAATTTACCCAGATCGACCTCGAAATGTCCTATGTGGATGTGGAGGACATTCTGGATATGACCGAGGGATTCCTCGCAAAGCTGATGTCCGATGTGCTTGCTCAGGAAGTCACCCTGCCCCTGCCCCGCCTGTCCTATGCGGATGCGATGAATCGCTACGGTTCCGATAAGCCGGATACCCGTTTCGGCATGGAGATCTGTGATATTTCCGATCTCGTGAAGGACTGCGGCTTCGGCGTATTCTCCGGCGCAGTGCAGTCCGGCGGCAGCGTTCGCTGCATCGTGGCAAAGGATGCAGCAAAGATCCTGACCCGCAAGGAAATTGATAAGCTTACTGAAATGGTGCGTGGCATCGGTGCAAAGGGACTTGCATTCATCCGCTGGGCTGATGAAGCTCCCACCTGTGCATTTTCCAAATTCTTCAGCGAAGAAGAAATGCAGAATATCCTGCATACCATCGGCTGCGAAAAGGGCGACGTTGCCCTGTTCATTGCTGACAAGAACAGCGTGACACTGCCCGTTCTGGGCGCACTGCGTCTGCATGTGGCAAAGAAGCTGGACATCATTCCGGAAGACAAGCTGAATTTCCTGTGGATTACGCAGTTCCCGTTCTTCGAATGGGATGAGGATTCCCAGACATGGCTGGCAATGCACCATCCGTTCACAATGCCGGAGGATGAATGCCTGCCGTTCCTCGAGTCCGATCCTGGCAAGGTGACTGCAAAGGCATACGACCTCGTTCTGAACGGCGTAGAGCTTTGCTCCGGTTCGATGCGAATCACCGACTTTGAGCTGCAGCAGAAGATGTTCCGTGCACTCGGTCTGACCGATGAAGAGATCGAAGCAAAGTTCGGCTTCCTCGTAGAAGCCTATCACTACGGCGCACCGCCCCACGGCGGTCTGGGCATTGGTTTGGACAGACTGGCAATGGTTCTGTGCAAGGCAGAGAGCCTGCGTGATGTTGTGGCATTCCCGAAGGTAAAGGATGCCTCCGAAATTATGAGTGCCTGCCCGTCCGTAGTCGAGAAGGAAAACCTCGATGTGCTGGGTATTGCGGTTGTGGAAAAGACAGAAGAATAATAAGAATATCCCCGATTTCTTACAGAAATCGGGGATTGTTGTATCAATTTACAGCGGCATCGGCGTACTCGCCAGTACATTTCTCTTGAGCCATGCCAGATCAAATCCATCCACAATATCATCCTGACTCATATCCGCCATTGCAAAGCCCTCGCCGGAAAGCGGTTCTACCATCAGCAGATGCTTAGTCAGTGCAATTACGTCCGTCACATTCACATCACCATCCAGATTCACATCGCCCAGAGCCAGATCATTACCGGAATCCGTTGTCGGTTCAGTGGTAGATTCAGTCGGTTCAGTGGTTGATTCAGTCGATTCGGTGGTTGATTCAGTCGGTTCGGTGGTGGGTTCGGTCGGTTCAGTGGTAGGTTCGGTCGATTCGGTGGTGGGTTCGGTCGATTCCGTGGTATCCTCCGTTGTGGGAGGAACGATCTCCGCACCGCCGCCATTCAGATAGGCTGTGATCTTCTCCGCCCAATGTGCGCCCATCTTTGCATAGCCCTGCTCGCTCGGATGCACGCCGTCCTCCAGGTCGCCCGCAGTGTAGTCAACTACACTGTTGATATCGCCCAGCTGGACATTCTTGCCCTCTGCCTGCTTTTCAGCCGCCAGTGCTTTCACGCCCGCATTATAGGCATCCACACATTCCTGCACCTTTGCCGGAATCTCCTCCGCAGAAATACCATATGTCCACTGATAGGAGCTTACCCAATCCGCACGGGTTACAGCATCAATATCCGGCACTGTCGTCACAAAAAGTACATCCGTGCTGTCCATATTTGCGAGGATCTCATCCACCACAGTTTCCAGACGATCCAGAGCTGTTGTGGTCGCACGGATGTCGCCGGAATTTTCCAGAATATCCAGACTTGCATCCAGCAGGTCATTCGTACCGATCTGCAGCAGCACCATATCCGGGTCATAGGTCTCCATCACGTTGCCATTGCCGAACATCGTTTCATAGATACCCGTTCTGCCGGAATAGCTCATTGTGGAATAACCGCTGTAGCCGCAGTGCTGCGGATCGTAGGTGATCGTGGTGCCGTTCCAGCTGTAGGTTGCAGAATCCGTCCAGCTGTTCTGCGGGCCTACCATGTCATAGGCAATGCCGTTCTGCTGGAGATAGTAGCACAGATACTTACGGTAGCCATTGTCTCCGTTGATGTAGCCATCCGTGATGGAATCGCCCGCACAGAGAATGCGGTACTGTGTTTCTGCCGCGCCGGCAGAATGCGGGATGACAGCGGCAGCACCTGCACAAAGGGCAGCAGCCGTCAGAGAAGCAAGCGTTTTTCTCATGTCCATACTGATTTTCCTTTCTGTTTGTCATTTGAAACTGTATCAGTCAGTACTGATATTTCCATTATAACACGGAATTGTGAATTTTTTCCGAAAATAGCAGTTGCAGATTCATCCGTAAAAATTGCATAACAGACTTTCTTATTCGGAAATGGGAAAAAATCTTGCAATTTCTCAGATTTTGTGATATAATGTAAGAGTCTTGGAAGAATGGAGAACCGGCATCAGAGCCGGTGAAACAGCGCATCATCAGCATACACGGCGGAACTGTTCCTCCGAAGAGGGAAGCTTTGGAAGCTTCCCAAGGCTGGTGATGGCAGAGGAGTACCTATGAAAAAAATACTGATCCTCAGTCTCTGTGCAGGGCTTCTGCTCAGTGCGGCAGGCTGTGCCGGTGACGTACAGAGCGCACCGGAATCCGTCACAGAAGCAACGGAGGCTGTCACCCCAAAGCAGCCGTCCAGATTCGATGATTATGCATCGAACACATCCATTTCAACCGGCTCCCACCTGACAGTGGATGCAGAACAGCCGATCACCTACCGCAGCTATTACCCCCTGCAGGAATACGGCGAGCTGGAATACAAATTCTATTTCTCCAACACCCTCGATTCCACATGGGACAAGGGCAGATGGGGACACGCTAGTATGCCCTGTGGTGACTATGAAATCATCAGCGCGGCAGTTTATGACGGCGGCACAAGCCCCGAGGATACCGCAAAATTGCTGGCGGAGGTGACATTCGACGGCGGCAATGCCGGAAAGCAGGTCGCATCCGGTGAAACGTTCTGGAGTGATGCGGTGACGATCAACGTGCCGGACGGACATTATCTCGTCTGGGAATGGACGGTGCAGGGGGAGGACATCCCATGCATCCGCATGTCGAATCTGGCGTATTCGTTCTTCAGCAAGGACAAGGCGAATTTCATCTACAGCAACGAAGCCCCCGCACCGCAGCTGATCGGTGCTAAGCGTGACACGAAGCTGAAAATTGCAGCATTCGGGGATTCCATCACACAGGGCTGCGAAAGCACGGAATTCGGGAATGACTTCTGGGTGACGGAGGTTGCCGAAACGCTGGGCGAGGACTACAGCGTGTGGAATCTGGGCATCGGCTATTCGAGATCGAGCGATGCTGCACTGTGCGGCGACTGGCTGGAGCGTGCGAAATCTGCGGATATTGTGACCGTTGCATTCGGTACGAATGATGCGGTTGTGGGGCAGTACGGCGCAATGCGTCCGAGTACCGCCGATGAGATCGACACATGGCTGCGGACGATTGTGACGGAGCTGAAAAATGCCGGCTGTCAGGTGATTCTCTTCAATGCCCCGCCCTTTGATTTTGAGGGAGATATTGAAGCGACCCGAAACGCCCTGAATGACAAGCTTCCGGCAACGGCGGAGGAACTCGGCGTGCCGCTGTTTGACTGGGCAGCACTCCTTGAGGATACTGCCGCCCCGAACAAGGCGGTTTACGGCGGTCATCCGAACGGCGAGGGCTGTGCGCTGATTGCAGAGAAATTTATGTCAGAATATGGGGATATGATCGGGTATACAGGTGAATGATATGGTAATCGAACATATAGCCATGTATGTGAATGATCTGGAAAGCGCAAGGGCATTTTTCATGAAATATCTCGGTGCAAAGTCGAATGACGGCTACCATAATCCGAACACGGATTTCCGTTCGTATTTTCTGACATTCGGGGATGGTGCAAGACTGGAACTCATGCACCGTCCGGATATGTCGGATACGGAAAAGCATCTGAACCGCACAGGCTACGCCCATATTGCATTCCGTCTGGACAGCCATGCACAGCTGGAGGAACTGACCCAGCGGCTTTCGGAGGATGGCTATTCCATCATCAGCGGCCCTCGCACAACGGGGGATGGGTATTATGAAAGCTGTATTCTTGCGATTGAGGGAAATCAGATAGAACTCACAATATAAACGAACCCCCGAAACCACGCAGTTTCGGGGGATTCTTTACAGGCAGACCTTTACATCATACTTTTCCATCCAATAATCCATCTGTGCAAAATAGGCGATCGTCTGTGGCTTTGTCATCAGCTGTCCATACCACTGCACGGATTCTTCCCCATACATCAGTTTCTCCAATGCATCACGGCGGATGATCTGCAAAATGGGTGCGTCGGGATTTTGCAGGCGGCTTTCCAGCAGTGCCGTGACCGCTGTCAGATAATTCGGATTGTGTGTCTTGGGGTAGGGACTCTTCTTCCGCCAGAGTACCTCCTCCGGCAGATAATCCCGCATCGCCTCACGCAGCAAGCCCTTTTCATAGCCACGATATTCCTTGTATTCCCATGGCACATTGTACAGATACTGCGCGATCCGGTAATCGCAGAACGGCACGCGGACTTCCAGGGAATTATACATACTCATGCGGTCCTTGCGGTCAAGCAGCGTCTGCATGAACCAATCCAGATTCAGCCGCATCATCTCACGCATTCGTTTTTCTGTAGAAGATTCCCCATCAAGCAATGCCGTCCGTGCAAGCGTCGCACGGTATTCCCGCTCCACATCGCCGCGCTGTTCCAGTATTTCGGCAATCTCCGGCTTTGCAAAGGTCATCCGGTAAGCCGTACTCTGCGACCAGGGGAAGCCATATGCCGCACGGATCTCCGGATCTCTGTACCACGGATAGCCTCCGAACAGCTCATCCGCACATTCTCCCGAAAGTGCAACTGTCACTTCCTGCCGGATCTCCTTGCAGAACAGCAGAAGCGAGGCATCCACATCCGCCATACCCGGCAGATCCCTCGCGTCCACCGCCGCAAACAGAGCCTTTGCCAGTGCCGGCGTGTCGATCACCGTCCAATGATGATTCACGCCCAGATATGCCTGCATCTGCCGGATAAAGTCGGGATCGCTGTTCGGCTGGAATTTGCTTTTCTGGAAATACTTGTCATTATCCCGATAATCCACCGAAAATGTGTGCAGTTCCCGACCATCTTTCTGAAATTCTCTCGCCGCCACGGAAGAGATCAGGCTTGAATCCAGTCCGCCGGATAGGAATGTTCCGACCGGCACATCCGATACGAGCTGCCTGCGGATCGCATCCGTCAGCAGATAGCGCACATGCTCTGCAGTCTGTGCGAAATTATCCGTATGTTCCCGCGCCTCCAGTTCCCAGTAGCGTCGGATCTGCAAGCCGCTTTCCTCTGTGTAATAGGCACATTCTCCCGCTTTCAGTTCCGCCATTCCGCGGAATACACCGCATCCCGGCGTTCTGCCGGGACCGAACAGCAGAAGCTGGCTGATGCCCTCCATGCCGATCTCGTGCGGAACGGAGGGATGGGCAAGGATCGCCTTCAGCTCAGAGCCGAACACCAGACGTTCCGGGGTGAGGTGATAGAACAGCGGCTTGACACCGATCCGGTCACGCGCCAGAAAAAGGCGTTCCCGCTGATGCTCCCAGACGGCAAAGGCAAAAATACCATTGCAAAGCTCCACGCAGTCCTCCCCGTAGGCAGCGTATGCTTTCAGCAGCACCTCCGTATCCGATGAAGTTTCAAATGTAAAACCCTGCTCCCTGAGCTTCTGCCGCAGCTCGGCTGTGTTGTACAGCTCGCCGTTATAGATGATGGTATAGGTCTCCGTCCCATCCGTATACTGCATCGGCTGTTTTCCGGCTTCCGGATCAATGACAGAAAGCCGGGTATGGAGCAAGGCAGCGTGATCCGTCAGCAGCTGCCCCCGCTGGTCGGGACCGCGCCTTGCAATGGCTGACTGCATCTTCTCAAAATACCTCTGCTGATCCTGTAGTGTTTCCTGAAAGGAAATCACACCTGCAATACCGCACATATACATCTCTCCTGTAATGAAGCGTGTTATGATCCATCCGGCAATCAGTTCAAAGTGCGCAGCACTCCGGGAAATGTCAACGACTTAAATCGGGTTCAAAGGGCGAAGCCTCTTTTGCGGGCCCCAAATCCCCCTCCCTCCGGGAGGGGGCAGGGGTGGGGCAGCTTAGATGAACCATCATTAGAACACTTAACCTGTTGACATTGCCTTTAGAGGGCAGCTTTGAGTCACCCCCCCACAAAACCACATCCTTCCCCTAACTGCCGGAGCAATATAGGAACACGCTCAGTATGAAATAGGGGGAAGACACCAACGCCTCCGGACCCCATCTCCTTCATCCTATGCTGCCGGCATCCGCGATGTTCGGACATTTTCAAAAAAACACAAACATTGATAAAAATTTCAATGAAACACTTGACTTTTTAGTGAAAAATGTGTATAATAGTAATATATGATATTGCTGAATGTCTTATGCAGTGAAAAGAAAGGGCTGGCTTTTCATCTGATATGACGCAGGCAGGACCAGTGGGAACGTGGTGCGGCTGTCCGGTCTTCAATGGAATGCGGTCGGCTGCTTTCTGAGCTTTAGGATGATAACGGCTCAGAGAAACAGTGTGAAATGGGAAATGCGGGAATACTATCTTGAAAAGGAGAATATACTATGTTAGATTTTAGAATCCAGACTTTCCTGAAACTTTGTGAAACCAAGAGCTACACCAATACTGCGAAATACCTGAAAATGACACAGCCCTCTGTGACACAGCACATCAAGTATCTTCAGAAGCGTTACAACTGCCAGCTTTTCAACTATGAGGGCAAGCAGCTGTCACTGACCCCGGAAGGTGAGTACCTCCGCCGCCAGGCACAGATCATGATGCAGAACAGCTCCAAGATTGCAGAGGATCTGAGAAGAATGAGCGAACGTCATGATCCGCTCCGCTTCGGCTGTCCCAAGGATCTGAGCAGCGGCATCGTACCGCGTCTGCTCGGTCAGATGCTCGAAAAGGACGAGGATCTGGAGGTTAATCTGTATGTGGGCAATTCCACGCAGATCGTGGAGGAGCTTGAACACGGCAGAATGGATTTCATTCTGGTGGATTCCAGCTTTGATAACGGTACCTACGGTAAAGAGAAGCTTGCGGATACCGCCTTCAGCTGCTGGGCAGAACCTGCACAGGCAGAGGAGCTGAGCGGCATCACCTTGAGAAAGCTGTTCCGTGAAAAGCTTCTGGCGCGTGAGGAAGGCGCAGGCAGCCGCGAGATCCTGGAGGATATTCTGAAGAGCCGCAAGTGCGACATTGAGGACTTCTATGCAGCCATGTTCTGCAATTCTCCGGAGTCCATCGTTGAGCTTGCATCCGCCGGTGTCGGTGTCTGCTTCGGTTTTGACATCGCCATGGAGCAGTATGCAGCCAACAACAAGCTTGCTGTGCTGAAGCTGTCCGATTTTGAGGAGGAGCGCGAGCTGGTGTTCCTGTACCTCAAGGACAATATGAACGTTCCGCGTTCCAAGGAATTTTTCAAGCAGTTCAAGAAGCTCTGGGACACCGAGCGCAAAGCATAACTAACCCAAAATGCCCCGCCGAAAGGCGGGGCATTTCTGTTGACTTTACTTGATATACACTCTCTTCATCACCTGCGGTACAGTAGGCTTGTCGCGGAAATCGGTTGCTGTTGCCGCGATCTCATCCACAGTCTCCATGCCGGAAACGACCTTGCCGAAGGCAGCATACTGACCGTCCAGATAGGGTGCGTCCTCATGCATGATGAAGAACTGGGAGCCGGCAGAATTGGGATCCTGCGCTCTTGCCATGGACAGCACGCCGCGGGTGTGCTTGAGATTGTTTACCACACCATTTGCAAGGAATTCGCCCTTAATGTGCCAGCCGGGACCGCCTGTGCCAGTACCCAGAGGGCAGCCGCCCTGGATCATAAAGCCGGAAATGACTCTGTGGAAGGTCAGACCATTGTAAAAGCCCTCGTTGACCAGCTTTTCAAAATTCTCACAGGAGATCGGGGCTGTCTCAGGACAAAGCTCGATTTCGATCGTCTTTCCGTTTTCCATTTCAATTACTACCATTTGTATTACCTCCGATTAAAATAATTCCACCGATTCCACATCCTCCAGCGTGATGGTAACGAGATCCGTATCTGTCACGTCCGTCATGCTGGCAAGACGATTCGCCTGGTTGGTCAGCGTCTTTTCAAAGAAATTACGCACATCTCTGCCGTTTGCAAAACCCGGAAGCTTCTGTGCCACACGGTCAGTGAAGAAATCACGCACGCAATCCATCGCGTCATCCGTCACCTCATAGAAGGATTTGCCGCAGATACCGCTGAAAATATCCGTCAGCTCCTCCGCAGTGTAATCCTCGAACAGGATCTGCTTGTTGAAGCGGGAACGAAGACCGGGATTGGATTCCAGAAATTCATCCATCAGATCAGGATAACCAGCAACGATGACCACAAAGTCATCTCGGTTGTCCTCCATTGCTTTGAGCAGCGTGTTGACCGCTTCAATGCCGAAGTCATTGGAGCCACCCGTATTGGTCAGGGCATACGCCTCATCAATGAAAAGCACACCGCCCAGCGCGCTGTCAATGACCTTCTTGGTCTTGATGGCAGTCTGTCCCACATAGCCGCTGACAAGCCCGGAACGATCCACTTCCACCAGATGCCCTTTGCTCAGTACACCAAGCTTCTGGTAAATGCCGCTCATCAGTCGTGCGACCGTGGTCTTACCGGTACCGGGATTGCCGGAGAATACCATGTGCAGGGAAACCGAGGTCTGCGGAAGTCCGCGCTCCATACGCATTTTATGTACCTTCAGCAGGTTGATCAGGCTGTTCAGATCCTCCTTGACCTTGGTCAGTCCCGTCAGATCATTCAGCTCCTGCAGAAGCTGTTCCAATGTGCGCTCCGGTTCTTCCTCCTTCTGGGGTTCCTCTGCAGGCGTTTCCTCTTCTTCCTGCTGCACCGGCTGTTCCGGCTGCTCAGGTTGGAATTTCGGCGGTACTGCCGGGATCTCCATCCTGCCGGCAGGGGAAGCGGGCGCATTCATAAGCGGCGGCACATTTTCCATATTCTTTGTCAGCTTTTTCCAGTTGCGCAGATAAGAAGAACGGTAATTTTTCAGCTGCAGCATCAGCCCGGACAACGCCATGGTCTGTCGGTCATCCTGCTGACCGTGATAGGAGATGAACTCCAGCCCCAGTTCATCCAGGAACTCAAGCAGCATCAGGGATGTACTGCCGTTTGCCGCTTCATCCTTGATATCACCGCTGATAAATACTGCAAGAAGACTCAGCATCGTATCAAAGATGCCGCCCGCAGTGATGCGGTGCGCCGACACGAAGCGCATCACATAATCCTTTGTGAGCGAAAAGCCCAGACGCTCATTGATAATATCTACTTCATAATCCATGATCTGCTTGTCGCTGTCTGCAATGTAGAGCATGAATTTCATGATCGTAAACTGCGCATAATCCCGCAGCGGCATCTTACTGCCCTTGACCTGGATCCCCATGCGCTCATACTGATCGCAGAGATTGTAGACATACTGCAGCGTATCATTCAAAGAAGAACTCACATTCCTCAACTCCTTGTATCAAGCTATGCTTTCCCGCATCCGCGTTCAGCACTGTTCATCTTCTATTATAGCAAATTTCAGCACAAAAGGCAAGACTATTTTCAAAAAACACAAAAATCATTTTTCACTAAGCTGTTGATATTTCTTTGGCGGGGAGTGGGGCGGCAGCCCCAAAGGGGTTTAAAGGGCGAAGCCCTTGGCGGTGCGGTGCGCAGCACCGCACCTAAATCCCCCTTCCCTTTGGGAGGGGGGGCAGTTTAAGCAAACTATAACTGAAAAACAGGAGCTGCCGCAAAAACAAATTGCAGCAGCTCCCGAAGGATACAGTATCGGATCACTTGTCCGCCAGCTCTTTGATGCAGCCACGGCAGACCTTTTTGTCACAGTGATCGGTCAGGTCATCCTGATTTCCGCAGAAAATGCAGCCGATCTGGCTTTTTCTGAGAATGATGGTATCACCTTCAGAGAAGATCTGGAGATAGTCGTTTTCGTTGATGTCCAGACTTCTGCGCATTTCTTTGGGGAGAACGAATCTTCCAAGAGAGTCAATTCTTCTGAAAATACCTGTGTTTCGCATGATGTCACCTTCCTTTGTCAAAATTTATCATCAGGAGCAGGGGAGTGCGTTTCCATACAAAATACAGAACGCGCACCGCTTCTCCGTCAGCTGTTATTCCATTTCTTCCGGCATTTCCCAGTTGTGATATACATTCTGTACATCATCATTTTCCTCCAGATGATCCAGCAGGAGCTGCATCTTCTTGATGGCATCCTCATCGGTCAGCTGGGTATAATTTGCCGGAACCTTCTCTGCCTCTGCGGACAGTACGGTATAGCCCTTTGCTGTCAGTGCTTCACGCATTGCAGAAACCGCAGTGGGATCGCATTCCATGACAATGGTATCCTCCTCAACGGTCAGGTCATCGCCGCCGCATTCAAAGCAGTCCTCCATTGCCGTATCCTCGTCAATATCATTGTTTTCCACAACCACGATACCCTTGGTGGAGAACATGAAGGATACACAGCCGATGGTACCGAGATTGCCGCCGTACTTGTCAAAGTAGTGGCGTACATCCGCAGCCGTGCGGTTCTTGTTGTCGGTCAGACACTCAACAATGACTGCCACGCCATTCGGACCATAGCCCTCATAAACCATGGATTCATAGTTGTTCTTGCTGCCCTCACCCGATGCCTTCTTGATGACACGGTCGATATTGTCGTTGGGTACATTGTTTGATTTTGCCTTTGCGATCAGGTCGCGCAGCTTTGCATTGTTGTTCGGATCGGGACCGCCCTCCTTGACGCAGACAATGATCTCTCTGCCGATCTTGGTAAAGATCTTCGCCTTGACAGCGTCCGTTGCTTCCTTCTTGCGCTTGATATTATTCCATTTGGAATGTCCTGACATATTGTATCACTCCTTATGCTTCGTTTGCAGGAGCAGCTCCTCCCGCATGTCCCAGATGGCTGTGAATATTGCATCCAGCCGCTGTGTATTGCCTGAGAGCTGCAGATAGCCGAATAATGCTTCCAGTCCGGTCGCCCTGCGGTAATCCGCCGGAGAGGCATTGCGGGGAACGGTGTTTCCCGTGGCATTTCTGCCGCGCTGGAAAATACTGCGTTCCTCCTCAGTCAGCATGTCCGCCAGTGCATCCGCCGCCCTTGCCTGAAAGCCGGCGCAGACATACCGGATCTTCGCAGAATGCAGCCTGCCCACCGGCGTGCTGCCCGCCTCCACAATTGCCGACCGCACCATCATCTCATATACACAATCTCCAAGGAACGCCATCGTCAGGGGACTGTACTGACGTGCTTCCTGTTCAGTCAGATGAAACTCCATCACTGCTTACCTGATATAGTCAAATTCAAATCCGAAGATATTGACTGTATCGCCTTCCTGAATGCCCATTTCCTCCAGCTTGTCGATGATGCCGCTGGAACGCAGCACACGCTGGAAATACTGCAGGGAGGAATAGTCATCCATATTCACCGTGCGCAGCACGGGCTCAAGCCACATCGCAGAGACATAATAGATGCCGTCCTCGACCTCAACCTCAAATTCCTGTTTGGAGGCAAAGCGGCTTTCCCATTCTGCCTGGCTCAGCGGCTGTGCCTCAAAGACCTTGACCGGCGGCAGCTCGGAGAGCTTCTGACCAACAGCGTCCATCAATGCGCCCGTACCCTGTGTGGTCGCCGCAGAGATGGTGAAGAACTGAAGCCCCAGCTCCTTGATATACGTCCGCAGAGCTGCGATCTGTTCCTCAGTTGCCATATCGGACTTGTTCGCCACAACGATCTGCGGACATTCCGCGAGCGTTTCGCTGAAGTTGGCAAGCTCCTTGTTGATCTTTTCAAAGTCATCCACAGGGTCACGTCCCTCGATACCGGATACATCCAGCACATGCAGGATCAGCCGGCAGCGTTCCACATGACGCAGGAACTCATGACCCAGACCGATGCCCTCGCTTGCACCCTCGATCAGACCGGGGATGTCCGCCATAACAAAGGAACGCTCCTCATCCAGACGCACCACGCCCAGAACGGGAGTCAGCGTTGTGAAATGGTAGTTGGCGATCTTCGGCTTTGCTGCACTGACAACGGAAATGAGCGTGGATTTTCCCACATTCGGGAATCCCACCAGTCCCACATCCGCCAGAAGCTTCAGCTCCAGTGTGACATCAAAGCCCTCACCGGGGAAACCGGGCTTGGCAAAACGGGGAATCTGTCTGGTGGAGGTGGCAAAATTGGAATTACCCTTGCCGCCTCTGCCGCCCCTTGCGAGGATCTTCGGCTCATCATCGGACATATCCGCCATGATTCTGCCGGATTCTGCTTCACGGATGACCGTGCCGCGCGGAACCTTGATCACCAGATCGGGCGCGCTCTTGCCGGTGCAGCGTTTTGCACCGCCGTTTTCGCCGTTCTGCGCGATATATTTTCTCTTGTAGCGGAAGTCGATCAGTGTAGAGAAGTTGTCATCCACCTGAAAGACCACATTACCGCCGCAGCCGCCGTCACCGCCGTCGGGTCCGCCCGCAGCCACATATTTTTCTCTGTGAAAGGAAACAGCACCGTCGCCGCCGTCTCCTGCCTTGATTTTAATTCGCGCCTTATCGACAAACATGTTAAAATCCCTCCTTTGTGGAGTCTGCCTAAAACAAAATCCCAAGCTTGCGAAAGCCCGGGATTTTGAATGTTACATAGGGCAAAATCAGTCAGCGTAAACGCATACACGCTTACGGTCACGACCCCAGCGTTCGAACTTAACTCTGCCGTCAACCATTGCGAACAGAGTATCATCAGAACCCTTGCCAACGCCTGTGCCCGGATGAATGTGGGTGCCGCGCTGACGAACGATGATGTTGCCTGCGGTTACGAACTGACCATCAGCTCTCTTTACGCCCAGTCTCTTGGACTCGGAGTCACGGCCGTTCTTAGTGGAACCCATACCTTTCTTATGTGCAAAAAACTGCATACTAATTCTAAGCATTATTTACACCTCCGTAAATTCAATTGTGATGTTGTCCGGAAATTCTTCCGAAATACATTGCAGATGGACGCACAGAGCTTCCAGAAGCTTTTCTGCGGTTTCGCTGCCGCTTGTGCGGATATTGACCGTATCCCCCTTAGCAGAAACCACCACATCCTCCCCGAACGTTTCCGTCAGAAGATTTGCCGTGAGCTGTACTGCGGAGGAGACCGCCGCGCAGACGACATCCTGTCCATGTTCTGCATAGCCTGCATGTCCCTTAACGGAACATCTGCAGAGCGTGCCGTTTTTTTTTGTGAAAACAGCTTTGGTCATGATTCAGCAATTAAGCGTTGATCGCTTCGATCTGAACCTGTGTGTAGGGCTGTCTGTGACCCATCTTGCGCTTTTCGCCCTTCTTCGGCTTGTAAGTGAAGACTGTGATCTTCTTGCCCTTACCGTTCTTCAGAACCTTTGCGGAAACGGTTGCACCTGCTACATAGGGAGTACCTACGTTGATTCCGTTCTCGGAACCTACAACAACAACCTTGTCAAAGGTAACGGTCTCGTCAGCCTCTACGTTCAGCTTCTCGATGAAGATTGTCTCTCCCTCACGAACCTGATACTGCTTACCGCCTGTTTCGATTACTGCGTACATTGATCTGGCACCTGCCTTTTCTTAAAAACTCGCTGTCCTTGGGGACGGAAACCCGTTCTTTCATTTTCCCGAGCACATGCGGCAATACTATTTTATCACAAAAGACGAGCCTTGTCAAGTACAAATTTGCATTTTTTTGGACTTTTTTCTTTTTTCTTTTAAATCTGTTCCGGATCGCTCATTTCCGGAATGAAGCCGTACATTGCCTCATAACTCTCCAGCTCCGCGCGGCTGTCAAGTCCCGCGGGAATCAGTCCCGTCATATCCGTATCCGACACCGTACCCATTTCTTCCACAGGAAAAAGCGGCGTGCGCTCCTCGTTCGGATCAAAGGGTTTCTTCTGCATGGTGATCATCCTTTCTGTGCTTTTGCAGATAGGATAACCGGAAAGGGGAGAAGTATGCAGAATGCCGCCCCTTTTCAGAGGCGGCAATGCTGTTATTTTTCTTTCAGATGTCCTTTGTCGCGGGTGCCGTCCCCGCAGTACCTGTTATCAGGGCATAAGCTTGACTGAGACAGCTACACTTAGCAGCCCGGATAACGGATCGGGAACTTAAGCTTGACCAGTGAAACCCGGCTACACTTATCGGTTCCCGATACCTGTATTATACCATAAATCGTCTGAAATTGCAAGAGAAATGCAGCAAAAAATTATGGTGAAGCTGTGTTTTTGTACAGAGAATACAGCTGAGAATAAGGGCGAAATTACGAAAATGTCACATTGTAAACTTTTCGTGAACAAACTCTTGATTTCCCAGTACAGATATGCTATACTATATAATTGAGTGAATAAAAGGCAGATAGTAACCGTGATATATACATTTAAATGAACTGCAAAGGAGTTGTTTGTAAATTGCTGAGAAGTATGACAGGCTACGGCAGAGCACAGGAGCAGGTGGATAACCGCGATATTCTCGTGGAGATCCGCTCAGTCAATTCCCGCTACCTGGAGCAGAATGTCCGCATCGGAAGAAGCTACAGCTACATGGAGGAGGAACTGAAATCCCTCCTGAAAACGCAGGTTTCCCGCGGTAAGGTCGAGATCGGCGTTTCCATTGCGCTGACGGAGGGGAAGAAAGCCGACATCCGTGTGAACGGTGACATCATCAAGGGTTATATTGATGCCATGACGGAATATAACCAGAGCGTCAGCACGAAGTATACTCTGGTAGATGACGATAAGGAAATTGACTGTGAGTACTTTAAATGGCGCACCATGCTCCATCTGCCGGATGTGTTCCGCGTGGAAAAAGCGCAGGATGACGAGGACGAGGTGCGCGCTGCAGTGCTGGGCGTTGCGGAAAAGGCGATCGCCGCGTTCGTGCAGATGCGTGAAGTGGAGGGCGAAAAGCTCCGTGCGGATGTTCTTGCAAGATTGCACACGCTTGCAGAATGCGTCGGCATTGTAGAAGCGGAAGCCCCCAAGCTGACGGAGAAGTACAGAGAACGTCTGTACGCCAAGCTCTCTGAGCTACTGGGCAGCACTGCCATTGATGAACAGCGCATCCTGACAGAGGCAGCAATCTTCTCCGAAAAGACCGCCGTGGACGAGGAAACCGTCCGCCTGAGAAGCCACCTTTCCCAGATGGAAGCCCTTCTGAATGAGGAAGGCGCAGTCGGCAGAAAGCTGGACTTCCTGGTACAGGAGATGAACCGCGAGGTCAATACCATCGGTTCCAAGGTGCAGGATGTGAATATCACGTCCATCGTTGTGGATATGAAGTCCGAGATCGAAAAGATCCGTGAACAGATCCAGAATATTGAATAAGAAAGAGGAATGAAAATGGAAAAAGGTCAGTTGATCGTGGTTTCCGCACCGTCCGGATGCGGAAAGGGAACGATCCTCGGTGAGATCCTGAAGGATCCGGGTTACTATTATTCTGTATCCGCCACCACCCGCGCTCCCAGAGAGGGCGAGGTAAACGGTGTGCAGTATCACTTCCTGACGCGCGAGCAGTTCGAGCAGAACATCGCCGAAGAGATGATGCTGGAATATGCCGAGTACTGCGGCAACTATTACGGTACGCCCCTTGCCCCCATTAATAAAAATCTTGAGAACGGACGCAATGTCATTCTGGAGATCGAGGTGCAGGGTGCAATGCAGGTGCGCCGGCTCCGTCCGGATGCTGTATTTGTATTCATCGCACCGCCGAGCGTGGAAACGCTCCGCGACCGTCTGATCGGACGCGGCACGGAAGCGATGGAGGTTATCGAGGAGCGTGTCGCACAGGCAGAGCGCGAGATCAGCTTTGCACAGCAGTATGATTATATTGTTGTCAATGATGTGCTGGAGGAAGCCATTGCAGATTTCAAGGCGATCGTCCGCGCAGAGAGCTGTAAGGTGAAGAAGGCGTAAGCCGGTATTTATATGCTGCAGGGCACGTCCCTGCGGCAGAGCAATTGATGAAGATTAAAGGAGAGGTATTATTATGCTTAGACCCGCAATGACACAGATGATTACCAAGAACGAAAGCTGCTACTCCCTCGTGATCGGCGTTGCCAAGCGTGCAAGAGAGATCGCAGAGGAGCTGTATGAGAACAATATGACGCTGGAGGAAAAACCCGTCAAGACAGCAGTGGATGAATTTGCAAGAGGCGAGTACAAGATCGTTGAGGCTTCCGCCGCAGACGAAAAGACCGTACTCTGATCCAAGTGAACAGCGAGCAGTATATTGCCGCGGTCGCAGTCCACGCTGCCGCCTATTCCTTTGACAAGCCGTTCCATTATCTGCTCCCGGCGGAGCTGTACCGCCAGCAGCTGGAGGGCTGCCGTGTCATCGTCCCGTTCGGACGGGGCAACCAGAAGCGCGTCGGGCTGATCCTTTCCGTTTCACTGGAGATCGGCGAGACCCGCAGGGGACTCAAGCGCATTCTGTCCATTGCCGACAGCCAGCCCATCCTCAATGAAGAACAGCTTTTGCTGATGCACTGGCTCAGGGAGAACACCTTCTGCACCTATTATGATGCTATCCGGACGCTTCTGCCGTCCGCGCTGCAGCTTCGTGTGCAGGAGCATTACAGCCTTGTGCCGGATGCGGATACCAGCGGACTCGATGCCGCACAGAAGCAATTCCTGCAGTTCCTGCACCGCGCAAAGAGCCAGAAGGAATTTGATGCCCTACTCGATGCCCAGGATACGCCGCAGAAAAAGCAGCTTGTGGAGAGCCTGCTGACAGCCGGCGTGATCTGTACCAACGCCGAAGCAAGTGCGCGCATGAAACCCAGGACCGTGCGCATGGTGCGCCTGACGGAGAAATTCCTCTCCGGCGAAAGCCACCGCAGCGTGACCGTCAAGCAGCAGCAGGTCGTCACAGCCCTGCAGGAATTTGGCACGATGGAGGAAAAGGAAGTCTGCTATATCTGCGGTGTGACCTCCGCAGTGGTGCAGACGCTTGTCAAGAACGGCATTGCAGAACGCTTTGATGCCGAAGCATCCCCCGCAGAGGAGGAAACGGAGACACCGGACAATGTGCCGGAGATCGTGCTTTCTCCGCAGCAGCAGGCGGTATTTGATGAGGTCGCTCCCCATCTGGAAACGGATGAGGCGAAATGCTTCCTTCTGCACGGCGTTACCGGCAGCGGCAAGACCTCCGTATTTGAGGCATTGATCGAACGCACGCTTTCCCTTGGAAAGAGCGTCCTGATGCTGCTCCCGGAGATCGGACTGACACCGCAGACGGTGAAGCGATTCTCTGCCCGTTTCGGCAGCCGGATCGCTGTCATGCACAGCAGCCTGTCCCTTGGTGAGCGCAGACGCTCCTATGAGCTGGCAAAAAGCGGTCAGGCGGATCTGGTCATCGGCACAAGATCGGCAATTTTCGCGCCGCTGCAGAATATCGGTCTGATCATCATGGATGAGGAGGGCGAACGCTCCTACAAGTCCGATGCAGCCCCGCGCTTTGATACGATCCAGGTCGCAAGGCAGCGCGCCCGTACACACGGCGCAGTCCTGCTGCCGGCATCCGCGACTCCCACGCTGGAGAGCTATTATTATGCACAGAAGGGGATATACCAGCTTCTGGAGATGCACCAGCGTTACGGCAATGCACCGCTTCCCGACGTGGAGGTAGTGGATATGACGGAGGAGAGGATGCAGGGCAACGATACGGAATTTAGCTCCGTGCTGGTTCGCGCCATCGAGGAAAATCTGGAGCGCGGCGAGCAGAGCATTCTCCTGCTCAACCGGCGAGGCTACCATACGATCATCAGCTGCTGCACCTGCAATCAGCCCGTATACTGCACGAACTGTTCCATTCCCATGACCTATCACAAGCCGGACGGCAATCTGCACTGCCACTACTGCGGTGCGATCCGGCGTATGCCGGAAACATGTGAAAAATGCGGCGGCGAGCATCTGCGGCGCATGGGCTTCGGCACACAGCGTCTGGAGGATGAGCTGGCAGTCCGCTTCCCGGATGCGCGGATCCTGCGCATGGATGCGGATACTACGACCTCGCGGTTTTCCTATGAAAAAAGCTTTGAAGCATTCCGGAAGGGCGAGTATGACATCATGCTCGGCACCCAGATGATCGGCAAGGGACTGGATTTCCCGAATGTCACGCTGGTCGGTGTGCTGTCCGTGGATAAGGCATTATTTTCCGGCGATTTCCGCAGCTATGAGCGCACTTTCGCCCTGATCACCCAGGTGGTCGGACGCGGTGGACGCGGCGGAAAGCCCGGCAGAGCGATCCTGCAGACCTTCCTGCCCGATCACTATGTTCTGCGCCTGGCAGCACAGCAGGATTATCTTGCGTTTGTGCGCGAGGAGCTGGCGATCCGCAGACAGCTGCTGTTTCCGCCGTTCTGTGACATCTGCGTCATCGGCATCAGCGGCGAAACGGACGCGGAAGTAAGGCAGGGCGCGGAAAAATTCGTGGAGTGCATGAAGGAGGAGCTGGCAGTGCAGAAGGAAAATCTTCCCCTGCGCGTCCTCGGTCCCGTCCCCTGCACCTACGGCAGGATCAATGGAAAATACCGCTGGCGTATTATTATCAAATGTAAGAATACCCGGAATTTCCGCGATTTTATGCATGATGTGCTGAAAAATGCCGGAAGCGTCAGAGAAACGGCAAGAGTGCATATTTATGCGGATATGAACGGTAGTATCGGCATATAATTTTGGAGGGATTCAAATGGCTATCAGAAAAATTGTAACAAAAGGAGACCCGGTGCTCAATGCAGTCTGCAAGCCCGTAGAGGTCTTTGATGAAAAGCTCGCACAGCTTCTGGATGATATGCATGAAACACTGGAAAAGGCACAGGGACTCGGACTTGCCGCACCGCAGGTGGGCATCCGCAGACGTGTGGCTCTTGTGGATACCGGTGAGGAAGTGCTGGAGTTTATCAATCCCGTCATCCTGAAGAAAAGCGGCAAGCAGCGCGATGTGGAGGGCTGCCTGTCCTGTCCCGACCAGTGGGGCTTCGTTGTGCGCCCGAACAAGTGCAAGGTGCGCTTCCAGGACAGAAACGGCGATTTCTACGAGGTCGTACTGACCGGTCTCGCCGCACGCTGTGCCTGCCATGAGATCGACCACCTCGATGGACATCTGTTCCTGGAGCTTGTGGATGAATTTGTAGAGCCGGGGGAGGAATAACATGAAAACCATGAAACTTGTGTTTATGGGAACACCGGATTTCGCCGTTCCCTGTCTTGCTGCGCTTGCAGGCAGCGGTGCGGAGGTTGCGGCAGTATTCACCCAGCCCGACAAGCCCAGCGGCAGAAAGTACAAGCTTGTTCCCACACCCGTCAAGAAAAAGGCAATCGAGCTTGCCATTCCCGTTTACCAGCCCGCATCCCTGCGGAAGGGCGAGGATGCTGAGGAAGCTATGAAGCTTCTGGAGGAGATCCAGCCCGACTGCATCGTTGTTGCAGCCTACGGTCAGATCCTTCCCAAGGCGATCCTCGACCTGCCGAAATACGGCTGCGTGAATGTTCATGCATCACTTCTGCCGAAGTACCGCGGTGCAGCTCCCATCCAGAGATGCATCCTCGACGGCGAAGCAGAGACCGGCGTGACCATCATGCAGATGGCAGAGGGACTGGATACCGGTGACATGCTCCTGAAGGGCAGTCTGCCCATCGGTAAGAATGAGACCGCCTCCGAGCTGCACGACCGCCTGTCCGTACTCGGCGCAGAGCTGATCCTGAAGGCACTGCAGGGTATCAAGGACGGCACGCTCACACCGGAGAAACAGGACGATGCATTGTCCTGCTATGCCGGCATGATCACCAAGGATATGTCCGCCCTCGATTTCACAAAATCCGCAGACGAACTGCACCGCACGATCTGTGCGCTGACCGGCTTTACCATGCTCGAAGGCAAACGCTTCAAGGTGTTCCGCAGCGAGATGACGGATAACACCGCAGACGCACAGCCCGGTACGCTCCTTGATCCGGAGCAGCTGCTGGTACAGTGCGGCGGCGGCACTGTGATCCGCTTCACCGAGGTGCAGACGGAGGGCGGCAAGCGTCTTGCAGCCTCCGATTTTGTCCGCGGCAAAAAGCTGACAGCCGGACAGACCTTCGGCGAATAAAGAAAGGAAACAAAGATGGAATTATTCCTGATTATTGTACCTGCGATCATCTGCATTATCGCACAGATCAATGTCACATCGACTTATAATCGTTATCACAAGATCCAGAACGCGCGCGGTCTGACCGGCGCGGAAACGGCAAGAAGGATCCTCGATCTGAATGGACTGACCCATGTGCAGATCGAGCGCGTTTCCGGAAACCTCAGCGACCATTACGACCCTTCTGCCAATGTTGTCCGTCTTTCGGACAGCGTTTACAGCCAGACCTCCGTGGCAGCACTCGGCGTTGCGGCGCATGAATGCGGTCATGCCGTACAGCACGCGCAGAATTATGCGCCCGTACTCGTCCGCAGCCGCCTGGTTCCGATCGCAAGCTTCTGCTCCAGGGCGTGGTATTTTATTTTCATCCTCGGACTTCTGGCAACCAACCTGTTCGGCAGCACCCTGCTCTGGATCGCCGTGATCCTCTTTGCAGCAGTGGCACTTTTTCAGCTCGTCACCCTGCCCGTGGAATTTGATGCCAGCCGCCGTGCGCTGCAGATCCTTGAGACCCAGGGCTTCCTGGAGGGCAATGAGGTATCCGGCGCGAAAAAGGTGCTGACAGCCGCCGCCCTGACCTATGTAGCAGCCCTGCTCCAGTCACTGGCACAGCTCCTGCGGCTTGTGCGGGCAGCGAGGGATTGATATGAGCAATGCAAGATACCTTGCGGTGCATCTGCTCTGCCGTGTGGAAACGGAGGGGAGCTACTCCAACCTCCTGCTCGATAAGGCACTGACGGATGCGCAGCTTTCTCCCGCGGACAAGAAGCTCTGCGCACAGCTGTACTACGGTGTGATCGAACGCCGTCTGACGCTGGAACACATCCTGCGGGGTTACAGCAAAAAGCCGCCGGAAAAGCTCGATATGGTGATACGGAATATCCTGTATCTGGGACTGTACCAGCTTGCCTACTGTGAAAAGATCCCTGACAGAGCCGCAGTCAATGAAAGCGTTGCTCTGGCAAAGCAATTCCGGAAGACCAGTGCAAGCGGCTTTGTCAATGCCGTACTCCGCAGCTTCCTGCGGGACGGCAAGGAGATCAAGGAAGCACATCCGGGATGGAAGCAGATGGAGGTGCGCTATTCCGTACCGGCGGAGCTTTGCAGGCTCGTGTCGCAGGAACGGGGCGAGACATTTGCAGAAGCCTTCTTTGCGGATTCCCTGCAGACACCCCCGACCACCATCCGCCTGAATCCTCTGCGCGGTACGGTAAAGACACTGGAGGAGGACGGACTTGCGCCTGTGCCGCTGGAACGCCTGGCACATGCATATACGATCTCTGCCGCAGATGTGCGGAGCAGTGAAGCATTCCGGAAGGGCATCTTCCATGTGCAGGATCTCTCCTCACAGTTCTGCTGTGCGATCCTTGACCCGAAGCCCGGAGAAACCGTGCTGGACATGTGCGCCGCCCCCGGCGGCAAATCGTTCACGATCGCGGAGCGCATGGAGAACCATGGGCGCGTTCTGGCGTTCGATCTGCATGACCACCGCGCAAAGCTTATTGCGGACGGCGCGGCACGGCTGGGACTTTCCTGCATCGAAGCCAGAACAGGCGATGCGGCAGTATATGCCGCAGACATGCCGCAGGCGGACAGGATCCTCTGCGATGTGCCATGTTCCGGATTCGGCGTGATCCGCCGCAAGCCGGAGATCAAGTACAAGTCCCTGTCCGAATTTGCAGAGCTTCCGGAGCTGCAGTACCGCATCCTGGAAAATGCCGCGCGCTATCTCAAGTCCGGCGGAACGCTGGTCTACTCGACCTGTACCATACTCCGGCAGGAAAACGAGGATGTCGTGGAGCGTTTCCTGAAGGCGCATCCGGAATTTGAAGCTGTGCCGCTGACAGAATACGGCTTTGCAGAAGGGTATGCAGTCTTCTCCGTGATCTATGACAACTGTGACGGCTTCTTTGCCGCACGGCTTCGCAGAAAGGAGTGAGCGTATGGAAAAACGTGACATCCTTTCCATGAACCTGGCGGAGCTGACGGAGACACTCACACAGCTGGGGCAGCCGAAATACCGTGCAGGACAGATCTACCGCTGGCTGCATGTCAAAAAAGTAACCAGCTTTGCAGAAATGCTTGATCTACCTGCCGCACTGCGGGTGCAGCTGGATGTTGAATTTTGTCCAAAACGCCTATTTATTGCAAGAAGGCTTGAATCTTGCATGGATAATACGGTAAAATACTTATACAGGCTTTCTGACGGGCAGCATGTGGAGACTGTGCTGATGTCCTATCAGCACGGATGGCGGCTCTGCATCTCCACCCAGGTGGGGTGCAAAATGGGCTGTCAGTTCTGTGCGTCCACCATTGCAGGCTATGTCAGAGACCTTACCCCGGCGGAGATGCTTCTGCAGATCGACGAGACAGAACGTGATGCAGGCGTGACCGTGTCCGGCATCGTGCTGATGGGCATTGGTGAGCCGCTGGATAATTATGATAATGTCATACGGTTTCTGGATCTGCTTTCAGATGCCAAGGGACGGCAGATGAGTCTGCGTCATGTGACGCTTTCCACCTGCGGCATCGTTCCGAGGATCAGAGAGCTTGCCGACCGGAAAACCGGTCTGACGCTGGCAGTATCCCTGCACGACCCGACGGATGCCGGGCGCAGTGCCGTGATGCCGGTGAACCGCCGCTATCCGCTTGCCGAGCTGATGGAGGCGTGTCGCTACTATTTCTCCGTGACAGGACGGCGTGTGACCTATGAATATGCCGTCATGCAGGGAGAGAACGACAGTGAAGCCGATGCAAAGGCACTGGCAGCACTGCTGCGCGGACAGCAGGCGCATGTGAATCTCATCCCGGTCAACTCTGTCAGGGAACGCAGCTTCCATGCGACCAGAAAGACAGCACAGGATTTCATGCAGCTCCTGGAACGTCACGGAGTTCATGCGACAGTCAGACGAACACTTGGCAGTGACATTGATGCTGCGTGCGGTCAGCTGCGGCACGAGGAGGATCAGAAGCGTGATTAGCAGAGAAGAGGTGGGAATATGCGCTGTGGAATTATAACGCACATCGGACTTGTCCGCGAGGAGAATCAGGACGAAGTGCGTGCGAAGGATTTTGGCAGCAATATTCTTGCCGTTGTCTGTGACGGAATGGGCGGCGAACGCGCGGGAAAACAGGCAAGCTCCATTGCCGTGCGTGAGGTGTTTGACCACTTTGAAGCAGGCTACCACAGCGGAATGACCCATGAGGACATCCGCGCATTGCTGGTTTCCTCTGTTTCCGCGGCAAATTCCGTGATCTACACCACTGCCAGAATGGATTACAAAAGCTACGGAATGGGCACGACCTGTGTTGCCGCTTTTGTGCAGCACGAGTGGATCCATATTGCAAACGTCGGCGACAGCAGAGCCTATTTGCTGGAGGATGGCGTGATGCGGCAGGTCACCAGTGACCATACCGTTGTGAATATGCTGTACCAGCAGGGCAAGATCACCCGCGAGCAGATGTCCAGCCATCCCCAGCGCAACATGCTGACGCAGGCAGTCGGCGTGGAGCGTGTGGTAAAGCCGGATTATTTCCGGATCCCCCACAAGCCGGATTTCACACTTCTGCTCTGCTCGGACGGACTGTCCAGCTACTGCAGTGATGCAGAGATCAGCGATACGATCCGCAAGTACCCATATGAGGAGGTACCGGACGCACTGATCGTACTGTCTCTGCAAAAAGGCGGCAGGGATAATATTTCCCTTGCCATCGTTACACAGTAACAATGGGGAACGCAGTTTCTGTGTTTTCCAAAGAATAAGTATGGAGGGTAAAATGGATAAGAACATTGGCAAGAAGCTTGACGGCAGATATGAGATCAATGAGCTGATCGGTATCGGCGGCATGGCGGATGTCTACAAGGCAACCGACATCATTGACAACAAGGTCGTTGCAGTCAAGATCCTGAAGAAAGAATTTGCAGAAAATGAGGAATTTCTGCGCCGTTTCCGCAACGAATCCAAGGCGATCGCGCTGCTTTCCCACCCGAATATTGTAAAGGTTTATGATGTCGGCTTTTCGGAGAAGATCCAGTTCATCGTGATGGAATACATTGACGGCATCACCCTGAAGGAATACATCGAGAATGAAAAGGTGCTGACATGGAAGGACTCTGTACACTTCATCATCCAGATCCTCCGCGCACTCCAGCACGCCCATGACAGGGGCATTGTTCACAGGGACATCAAGCCCCAGAACATCATGCTCTTTACTGACGGCACCATCAAGGTGATGGATTTCGGCATTGCCAAGTTTGCAAGGGAAGAGGGCAGGACTGCGACCGATCAGGCGATCGGCACGGTGCACTACATCAGCCCTGAGCAGGCAAGGGGCGATGTTACCGATGAAAAGAGCGACATCTATTCTGTCGGCGTGATGCTCTATGAGATGCTCACCGGTCAGAAGCCCTTTGACACGGATAATCCTGTGACTGTTGCTGTGATGCACATGCAGAACACCGCAGAGCGTCCCCGTGCGATCAATCCCGACATCCCCGCAGGTCTGGAGGAGATCATCCTCCGCGCCATGGAAAAGGATGCGGAGAACCGCTACCAGACCGCTTCCGATATGATCCGCGATATTGAAGCCTTCAAGGCAAATACCCAGATCGTATTCGGTTACTATGAGGAAGACGTTGCAGAGGATGCCGACGGCGAGACCCAGTATTTTGCCGCTGCTGCAGACGATGCAGAGGAACCCGAGGATCAGGATGCATACGATGATGACGAGTATGATGACGACGACTACTACGATGACGACGAGGAAGAAGAGGAGGAGGAATCCCGCTCCCTGTTCATTCCTGTCATGACCGCCGTGACCATTGCCTTCATCGTTGTGGCTGTATTCTTCATTCTCTGGCTTGTCAAGGGCGTTCTCAACAATGAGATCCAGCAGACCAAGTACGAGATGCCGAACCTCGTTGGTATGGACTACTATGAGGCAAAGGCACAGTTCGAGCATCTGGACATCCAGCTCAATGACACAGAATACACCTCCTATGAGAAGGATGTTATCTATGAGCAGGATATTGCCGTGGGCGATGCTGTCACCAGCGGACAGACCGTCTATGTTGATGTCAGCCTCGGTGTCAGCATGGTAGAGATCCCGAAGGTGGATGGTCTCCATGCCGACTATGCAGTCAAGATGCTGGAGCAGCAGAAGTTTGTCGTAGAAAAGAAGTATGAGATGAGCACGGACGGCACAGAAGCCTCCTATGTCATCCGTACCGAGCCTTCCGCCGGCGAACAGGCAGAATCCGGCTCCACCGTTATTATCTATATCAGCAAGGGCATGAACAGTGATGCTATTGTTATCCAGGATATGGTCGGCTGGACGCTCGACCAGGCAACCCAGCTCTGCACCTATCTGGGGCTGAAGGTTGACGCTGTCGGCGAGCCTTCTCTGGAGGAAGAGAACACCGTCATTGCCCAGAGCGCAGAACCGGATGAAGTCCTCGAAGCAGGCGATACCATCGTGCTGACCTACAGCAACGGCGAAGACCCGTCCGGCACCGTTCCGTTCACCATGCCCATTCCTTCAGAAGTATCGGGCAGATTTGCACTGGATTTTGTCAACAGCGAGGGTGACATCATCGCATCTACTACCTTCCTGCCGAGCATCTCCAACCAGATCACTGTACAGGTAGACGGCACAGGCACGGATACCATCACCGTTGTTCTGAGCAACTATGCAAACAACCAGCAGAGAGAGATCGGTGTGTATAACTTCGACTTTGCAAACGTAACCTTCCGCCCCGTCCGCGAGGACATCAACGGTGCGTTTGAAGCAGTCGGCGCATTCCCTGAGACCACAACAGAAAGCACTACTACAACAGAAACGACTACAACCACCACAACAACTACGACCACAACAGCAGCTCCTACCGAGCCGCCCACGTCCGCAGCTACGACTCCCACTACAGTCACCACTACAACCACCACAACAGTTGCTCCGACAGAACCGCCCACAGATCCTCCGACGGAGCCGCCCACGGATCCTCCGACGGAACCGCCCACGGATCCGCCTGCACCGGCTGAATCTTCCGAGGAAGCTGCTGCGGAATAATGGGAGTGCTGAATAAGGAAGCACAACACAGTTTGATTATCAAATCCGTCAGGGGACTCTACACCGTAGCGTCCCCTGACGGTGTATTGACGGAATGCACCGCAAGGGGCGTTCTGCGCAAAAGGGGACAGGAGCCGTATGTGGGCGACTATGTACGGCTGGACGGCGACGTGATCACCGAAGTGCTTCCGAGAAAAAATGAGATCATCCGTCCGCCCCTTGCCAATCTTGACCAGCTTTGCTTTGTGGTATCCATGTGCGAGCCGCAGCCGAATCTGCGTCTGCTGGATAAATTCATTGCAGTCTCCGCCTATAAGGACATTACCCCGCTGCTTCTGCTGACAAAGATCGACCTTGCCTCCTGCGAGGAGATCCGCACGCTCTACAGCTCCATCGGCATTCCAATCCTGACCGTGGATTATCAGGATCCGGAAAGTCTGGAACGGGTACGCGCCGCATTTGCAGGCAAGGTGAGTGCCCTGACCGGCAATTCCGGTGCAGGAAAATCCACCCTGCTCAATGCGCTGGATGCATCCCTGCAGATCCCGACCGGCGAGATCAGCCAGAAGCTCGGACGCGGACGGCATACCACCCGCCACGCCCAGCTCTATCCTCTGGCAAGCGGCGGCTATATCGCCGATACTCCCGGATTTTCCACATTCGATACCCAGCGGTATGCCGTGATCCGCAAGGAGGCACTGGCGGACTGCTTCATCGAATTTGCAGACTATCAGGAAAACTGCCGCTTCCATGACTGTTCCCATACCTGCGAAAAGGGCTGCGCCGTGCTGGAGGCTGTCGCAGAAGGGAAGATCCCGCAAAGCCGCCACGAAAGCTATTGTGACATGTATGAGGAAGCGCGGCAGATCAAGGAGTGGATGCTGTGAGAACCTGTGTCATCATTGCAGGCGGCGACCTGCGCGGCAGCATCCATGTGCCGGAGAACGCACTCATCATCTGTGCCGACTGCGGCTACCGCCACGCGAAAGCACAGGGCATCGTTCCCGATGTGCTGATGGGCGATTTTGATTCTTATTCCGAGGAGTTTCCGGCAAACTGCGAAATTCTCCGCCACCCCGCAGAAAAGGATGAGACCGATACCATGCTCGCCGTTTACTGCGGCAGGGACAGGGGCTGCACATCGTTCCACATTTACGGCGCATTCGGCGGTGCGCGGCTCGACCATTCCATTGCCAACCTTCAGATGCTCCACCACATGGCAGAACAGGGACTGCACGGCATTCTGTACGACGGCGGAACGCGCGTCACAGTACAGACTGCCGGAACGATGTGCTATCCGAAAACAAACGGCTATCTTTCCCTCTTTTCCCTGACGGACGAATGCACGGGACTAACCGCCTCCGGCGTGAAATACCCGCTTGCAAAAGCCGTACTGACCAACACCTTCCCCCTCGGCGTGAGCAATGAGATCCTCGCCGATGAAGCCGAGATCACACTCGAAACCGGTGCGCTTCTTGTCGTACAGACGGAGCTGTCACAAATTTCGTTAAAATAAAGCAGTTTCAAAAGGCGGCAGCCTTTGGCGGGGGCGGCGACTCCCCACGGGGTGGGGAGATGGCACGAAGTGCCAGAGGGGACGGCACCTGTAAGGTGCGCAGCACCGCCCTTAAATCCCCCTCCCTTTGGGAGGGGGCAGGGGGTGGGTAGTTTTGCAGGAATGATCCCATTCAGTCACCAAATCCCTGAACCGGAATATACTGTAGTATAGCTCATTACAGGAGGTAATACTTATGAAGGTTGTTGTCATCAAAAGCCCCAGACTTCTCGCAGGAGTCCTGCGCCTGCTCTTCGGCATGAAGAAGGAAGAATGCGAATAGGCTTTACCCCAACCGCCGGAGTGCATGGCATTCCGGCGGTTCTTTCTGCATATACTACTGGCAGAAAGGAGAGGAGGACATGGAGGAAACCATCATCGAGATCCCCGAAGCCGCCCCGGAGGAGGGCTGGCAGCCGCCGGTCCTGACCCATGAGCCGGCAAAGAAACAGCGGTCACAGAGCGTGACGGATGTATTTTTCATCCAGTACGCCGTCTGCATCTTTCTGCTGACAGCGTTTCTGGTCATCCGCTGTATCGACCGTGAGCTGTTTGCACAGGCAGCGTCCCAGCTGCTTGCACAGATGCACGCCCCGACCGAAGCCATTATGCAGGAGCTGTGTACTTTCCTGCAAAGCCAGTGGAGCTGACTGTCTGCGGCTGCCGCATCCGGATGGATTTCAGCTTCCCGGCAGTGCTGGCACTGGCGTTTCTGTATGGCAGGGGAGAGATCTTCCGACAGACACTGGCAGTCAGTTTTCTGCATGAAGCCGGACATGGCATCGCCATGCTGGTGACCCATGCCGGTATACGGGAGATCTCCCTGACTGCTGCCGGAATGCAGATGCGGACACGCCTGCCGCTTCTGCGGAAGTATCAGGAGATCTGCATCCTGCTTTCCGGTCCGGCAGTCAATTTCCTGATGGCAGGACTGCTGTACCGATCCTTCGGCTGGTGTGACGCGGCAATGCTCCATTTATGCATGGGCGGCTTCAACCTCCTGCCCTTTTCCGCACTCGACGGCGGAAGTGCATTGCAGTGCCTGTCCGCAGGATCTCCCATGCTCCATCGGACACAGACCATGTTCTGCCTGTTCCTTGCTGTGCTGTTTTCATGCCTGCTGGCATATCTGCATATCCGCAACCCGTTTTTATATCTCATGTGCCTGTATCTTGGAATTGCGCAGCTTCGAGTTGACAAGCAGGGGGGAATGTGGTAAAATAAAAAGGACATATACAGTTAGGAGGTAGCAAACCATGCATCAAACCATGGCAACTGGTGCGTATTTCCTGCTGCTTGGCAGTCTTTTTTTGTTTACTGTTCTGTTTCTGCAGGGAATGACATATACAAAAGCAAAATCCTGCGGAATTGTGAAGCTTTGTTTTACATTTACAATGCTGAAAACTGCCTTATGGCTGATGGTCAGTATTCTGGTTGGAACGCTATTCTTTTTTCTGACTGTTCGTGCAGTGGAGGTTCAGATTCTTTCAATTCACTTTGCTCAAACCATGGCAGCGATTCTTGGCGGAACATTACTCTGCTTCGCTGCAGCAATGCTCACCGGCTTTGGGTTTCTCACAAAATGCGGATGGTTCGGTTTTGGCATGGGAAGTCCGTTGCGGCTCTGGGCGGAGGAAACAAATGGTGAAATCATATTTTATCGAATGGAGCGGCTTGCCGGCGGCGGGGAAGTTCCAAAAAAGCATATGACTTTTGAACGCTCAAGAGAGAATCGTGAAAAATTTGCAGAGTTCCTGCAAAATGAAAATATATAGAAAAGAGGCACACAATGCTGAGAAAAAAAGTAGAATCCGTCATCATGCAGGTGCAGAAGCCTGCGCGCTACATGGGCGGAGAAGTCGGAAGTATTACGAAGAACAGGGAAGAGGTGGATGTGCGCTTTGCCTTCTGCTTCCCCGACATTTATGATGTGGGCATGTCCCATCTGGGCATGAAGATCCTCTATTCCCTCATCAATGAACGCGAGAATTATTGGTGTGAGCGCGTCTTTGCACCGTGGACGGATTTCGAGGAGGTCATGCGCCGCGAGGAGATCCCGCTGTACGGTCTGGAAAGCTTTGACCCGATCAGGGATTTTGATTTCATCGGCTTCACCCTCCAGTACGAGATGTCCTACACCAATATCCTGAACATGCTCGACCTTGCCGGCGTGCCGCTGTTTGCACGCGACAGGGGAGAAGCCCTTGCGCCCATCCTCTGCGCCGGCGGTCCGTGCGCGTGCAATCCGGAACCCCTGGCAGATTTCTTTGACCTGTTCATCCTCGGCGAGGGTGAGGAGGTCAATCTGGAGCTGATGGATCTCTACAAGGAGATGAAGGACAAGGGCGCGTCCCGTTCGGAATTTCTGAAAGCCGCCGCACAGATCGAGGGCATCTATGTTCCCTCCCTCTATGACGTTGCCTACAGCGAAGACGGCACGATCGCATCCGTCACGCCCCGTGAGAACGCGCCTGCCATTGTCCGCAAGCGCGTCATGACGGATATGGACAAGTCCTATTATCCCGAAAATACCGTCGTGCCGTTTACTGAGATCGTCCATGAACGCGTGTCCGTGGAGGTACTGCGCGGCTGTATCAGAGGCTGCCGCTTTTGTCAGGCGGGCTTCCTCTACCGCCCGTTCCGCGAAAAATCCACAGAAACCATCTGCAAGCAGGCAAAGGCACTGTGCGAAAACTCCGGCTATGATGAAATGTCCCTCTCTTCCCTGAGTACCAGTGACCATTCCGATATTGTCCACATGCTCGATGAGCTGCTCAAATACACGGACGAACGCCGCATCAATATGTCCCTGCCTTCCCTGCGTGTCGATAATTTCTCCGCAGATGTAATGGAGCGCGTGACGGCTGTCCGCAAAAGCGGTCTGACCTTTGCGCCGGAAGCAGGTACCCAGCGTCTGCGCGATGTCATCAACAAGAACGTCACCGAGGACGAAGTCATGCGCACCTGCGCCATTGCCTTTGCCGGCGGCTATACGAATGTGAAGCTCTACTTCATGCTCGGTCTGCCCACGGAAACGGATGAGGACATCATCGGCATTGCCGACCTTGCACAGAAGGTCGTGAATCTGTTCTACGAGCTTCCCGAACGTCCCAAGGGCAAGGTACAGGTCTCCATCAGTACGGCGACCTTTGTTCCCAAGCCCTTTACCCCCTTTGAATTTGAGCCGCAGGTCGATGCGGAAGAGATCCTCCGCCGCCAGTCCGTGCTGAGAAATGCCATCACCTCCAAGAAGATCCGCGCCAGTATGCACGTTTCCGAGGTCAGCCGCATGGAGGCAGTCCTTGCACGAGGCGACCGCCGCCTGTGCGATGTGGTCTATGCCGCATGGAAGAACGGCTGTAAGCTCGACAGCTGGGATGAATATTTCGATGGTGAAAAGTGGCTCGCCGCCTTTGCAGAATGCGGTCTGACTCCGCAGTTCTACGCGAACCGTACACGCAGCTATGAGGAGATCATGCCGTGGGATCATCTCGATTACATGGTATCCAAGAAGTTCCTCATCCGCGAAAACCAAAAAGCGCATGAAGCGCAGACCACACCGTCCTGCCGTGAGCATTGTTCGGGCTGCGGTGCCAATTCCTGCCTGGGAGGTGCATGTTTCTGATGGACAACAGAGTGAATTACAGAGCTGTCTTTGAAAAGACCGGCAGCGCGAAATATATTTCCCATCTCGATCTCAACCGCTGTATGCAGAGAGCCATCCGCCGTGCCGGACTGCCTGCATGGTATACCGAGGGCTTCCATCCGCATATGTATCTGATGTTTTCCCTCGCGCTTTCCCTGGGTGCGGAGAGTATGTGCGAAACGATGGATTTCCGTCTGACGCAGGAGATCCCGCCAGAGGAAGTAAAGGCGCGCCTGAATGCTGCCATGCCGGCAGGACTGCAGGTGCATGATGTCCATACCCCCCGACACACCACCATTGACATTGCAAGCGCGGATTACCGCGTCCTGCTGGAAACGGACGATGTGCCGGCACTCGTGCAGAGCTGGGAAAGCTTCCTTGCACAGGAGCAGCATTGCATTGAAAAGAAGACCAAGCACCGCACAAGGGAGATCGACATCCTCCCCATGATCACAGTGCTGGATACGGTGCAGCACCCGGACTGCCTGGAGCTTCTGCTCCGTCTTCCAGCCGGAAATGACAGCAATCTCAATATCAGCGTTGTGACGGATGAGTTCCGGAAGTACGCAGAACAGGCGTTTTTGGTTGCCAAATCCATCCGCGAAAAAATTTTTTGCCGGAATGGAGAAGAATTTTTCTAAAAACACTTGCTTTTTCCTTAGAAATGTGGTATGATATAAAAGCATTTGAAATCCGTTCGGGCGTATTGCGTCCGGATGAGAGTTAATGCCGAAAGACATTAAATCGGTTCGTCCGCTGGCGTGATGCCGTTTGTGAAGAAGAACGGCGCGGCTGAAGCATGTGCTGAGTGCGAAGCTGCAAGCGCGTATGAAGAATCGGAAATTTAGGAGGAAAAGAACAATGGATGCACTGAAGATGATCAGCGAGAGCAGCATGAAGCAGGAAGTACCGGAGATCGCGATTGGTGATACCGTAAAGGTACACGTTCGTATCAAGGAAGGCGACAAGAGCCGTATCCAGATCTTTGAGGGTACTGTTATTGCGATGAAGCACGGCGGCATCAGCCGTACCTTTACTGTAAGACGTGTCGCACACGGCTGCGGTATTGAGCGTGTATTCCCCCTGCACTCCCCGTCCGTGGACAAGGTTGAGCTTGTAAGACACGGTAAGGTTCGCAGAGCTAAGCTGTACTACCTGCGCGACAGAGTTGGTAAGGCAGCAAAGGTCAAGGAACTCATCGGCTAATCCGAAACATGCGGCGGTACAAAAGCAGCACCAAGCTGTTTTTGTACTGTGTGCTGCAAAGGGGACGGCAGTCCCTTTTTTGCTATCCAAACTACAATTGTGCATAACTGCATTTGTGCATGACTGCACATCCAATACACTGTATGCCATTATCCGGCATACGGAAAGGCGGACAAAATGGAAGAACTGGAAAAAACGCCGTGTGAAGCACCCGCTGCGGAGAATACCGCAGAAGCTCCTCAAAAGCAAGTGATGAGCATTCCAAGGAAGCATAAGATCTTTTCTGATGTGATGGAGATCGTGGAAACCATGGCGATCTCTGTATTTGTTGTGTTCCTGGTCTTCACCTATCTGATCAGGCCCGTAACTGTGGACGGACGTTCCATGTACCCGACGCTGGGCGACCATGACAAGCTGGTCATGTTCCGCCTGTGCTATCAGCCGCAGGTGGGTGACATCGTTGTCATCGACAACAAGCAGGGGCATGTGCTGGATGCAAACGGCAATGTCGTGGAAAGCACCTACTCCCTGGTAGAGCCGATCATCAAGCGCGTGATCGCAGAGGGCGGTCAGACAGTGGAGGTGGATGCAGGAACCGGTACAGTATACGTGGACGGCGTTGCCCTGGACGAACCCTATCTCAATGAGCTGACAATAACCGATGACGGCGCATTCAACTATCCGATCACGGTCCCGGAGGGCTATCTGTTTGTAATGGGAGATAACCGCAACCACTCCACCGACAGCCGCAGCAGTGCGGTAGGTCTTGTGCCGCGAGATGCAGTCCTGGGACTTGCATACTTCCGCTATGAACCTCTTTCCGATATCGGCTTTGTAAGCTGATGCAGGAGGCGGACGGAAGCAATGCGGGAATATATCCGTTTTTCAAAGCACAAAGGCGTTCACCGGATCATCTCAGAGCTTCTGGATCTTCTGGAAACAGCGGTCATTGCCCTGTTCTGCATCATCCTGCTCTACACCTATGTGCTTGACCATGCGCTGGTGCAGGGAGCTTCCATGGAACCGACGCTCACGGACGGCAACAAGCTGCTCATGAGCCGCATCTATCCGGAGCCGGACTGCGGCGATGTGGTCATCATTGATGCGCAGGAGGCAGTACTCTTCCAGGAGGACGGAACGCTGTACAGCTCTGAGGGGCTTGGGAAGATCATTGTGAAGCGCGTGATCGCTGTCGGCGGTCAGAAGGTGGACATCCATTTCGACGAGGGTATCGTCTATGTGGATGATGCGCCGCTTGACGAAGCCTATGTCAATATGCCGACTACCACGCCCGTCAGCGGTGCGTTTGATTATCCCATCACGATCCCGGAGGGGTATGTATTTGTACTCGGTGATAACCGGGATATATCGAAGGACAGCCGTTATTCCGATGTGGGACTGATCCCGGAAGCTGCAATTCTAGGAAAGGTGCTGGTGCGGGTCTCCCCGCTGCAGGAGTTCGGGCTGGTCAAGTAAAGGAGTAAACAATGCCGGAAATTCAGATCGGTAATATTCAATGGTTCCCCGGTCATATGACCAAGACAAGACGCATGATCGCTGCCAATCTGTCCCTTGTGGACGGCGTGGTGGCAATTCTTGATGCCAGGATCCCGCAGAGCAGCTGCAATCCGGAGCTGACAAAGCTCATGGACAGCAAGCCCTATATGGTGCTGCTGAACAAGAGTGATATGGCTGATCCCGATGCCACTGCAAAGTGGATCCAATGGTATAAGCAGCAGGGTATTCCGGCTCTGGCAATGGACTGCATCAGCGGCAAGGGCGCGAAGCAGTTCCTGCCCGCTGTCCGGGAGCAGATGCTCAGAGAGCTGCTGGCAAAGCGGCAGAAAGCCGGCATGGTCGGCAGACCCATCCGCCTGATGATCGTGGGCATTCCCAATGTCGGAAAGTCCTCCTTCATCAACCGCATGGCAAAATCCAAGCGTGCCAAGGTCGAGGACAGACCCGGCGTGACCAGAACCAAGCAGTGGGTCAAGGTGGATGAACAGGTGGAATTTCTCGATATGCCCGGTGTGCTCTGGCCGAAGCTTGACGATCAGGACGCTGCCTGCCGACTGGCATTCACCGGTGCGATCCGTGATCAGGTGCTCGATATTGAGGCACTTGCCATGCTTCTGCTGGAGTATCTCCACCGCAACTATCCCCAGATGCTCAGGGATCGCTACAAGGTGGAAATGGAAGAAACAGACGGACTTGCCCTCCTGGAAATGGTCGGCAGAAAGCGCGGTATGCTCCTGTCCGGCGGTGTGGTAAACACCGAACGCGCTGCCATTATGGTACTGGATGAATTTCGTGCTGCAAAGCTCGGCAGGATCTCGCTGGAGCTGCCCCCGCAGGAGGTTTGACATGCGGCAGGATACATTACTCCGCCGGCAGGCAATGCTGGATTATGATACGAACTTGCGCACCGTACACGGCGTGATCTGCGGCGTGGATGAGGCAGGACGCGGACCGCTTGCAGGCGATGTGTTCGCCGCCGCTGTGATCCTGACGGATGACTGCGGCATCACAGGACTCGATGACAGCAAGAAACTGTCGGAGAAGAAGCGTGAGGAGTTGTTCACGGAGATCAAGGAAAAGGCAGACGCGTGGTGCATTGCCACGGCAAGTGTTGCCGAAATCGAAGACATCAACATCCTGAATGCTGCCATGCTCGCCATGAAGCGCGCTGTTGAGGGGCTTGCACAGACACCGGCTTATGCACTGGTGGATGGCAACAAATACCCGAAGCTTGCCGTTGCCGGCGAAACTGTGGTCAAGGGGGATGCCACATCCGCTTCCATTGCGGCTGCATCCATCCTTGCAAAGGTGGCAAGGGATCATTATATGCTGGAGCAGGCGAAGCTCTACCCGCAGTATGCCTTTGAAAAGCACAAGGGCTACGGCACGAAGGAGCATCGTGAGCTGCTGAAGCAATTCGGACCGTGTCCGATCCACAGACCCTCGTTTCTGACAAAGATCCTATGACAAATACGGAGCTTGGCAGGATGGGGGAGGATGCCGTCCGCTTTTATCTGGAGGCGCTCGGCTACCGGATCCTCTCACGGAATTTCCGTGTCCGCGGCGGTGAGATCGACATCGTTGCTTCCAAAGGCGAGGATCTGTGCTTTGTGGAGGTCAAGACCAGACAGCTCGGATCCCAGGAGACCGGTCTGGAAGCCGTCACATGGCGGAAACGCCGCCTTCTGATCCGCGCCGCCTATGCCTACTGTGAGAAACAGGACATCAATGCCGATGACTGGTATATCCGCTACGACATTGCCGATGTCACAGTGCATCACGGCAGGATCATTGATATTGATTATCTTGAAAATGCGTTTGATGAAACGGATTTTCATGACAATAGCCAAATTTTTTAGGATTCTGCAAAGCAGGATCCAAATCTTCCAAAAAAGGAAAGGGTGGTAGTATGTACTACAAAAGTACAAGAGACAGCAAGCTGCAGGTGAACAGCGCAGCAGCGATTGCACAGGGCATTTCTACGGACGGAGGTTTGTTTGTTCCTTCTGAAATTCCGCAGATCACCATGGATGAGCTGAAGGCTCTGGCAGATATGAGCTATGCAGAGCGTGCAGATGTTGTATTCGGCAAGTTCCTGACTGACTTCACAGCGGAGGAAATTGCATATTGTACTTCCAATGCCTACAATACCAAGAACTTCGACACTGAGAATATCGCAGAGATCACCAAGGCTTACGGTGACGCACATATTCTGGAGCTGTGGCACGGTCCGACCTGTGCCTTCAAGGATATGGCACTCCAGATCCTGCCGTACCTCCTGACCACTTCTCTGAAGAAGAACGGTGAGGACAAGCAGGTCGTGATCCTCGTTGCAACCTCCGGTGATACCGGCAAGGCGGCACTTGAGGGCTTCAAGGATGTACCCGGCACCGAGATCATGGTATTCTACCCGCAGGATGGTGTCAGCACCATGCAGAAGCGTCAGATGCAGACGCAGGAAGGCGCGAACGTTGCAGTCTGCG
Source organism: Oscillospiraceae bacterium (assembly GCA_045578805.1). GTDB lineage: Bacteria > Bacillota > Clostridia > Oscillospirales > Ruminococcaceae > UBA3855. Next base: position 12,367 of record JAZNKY010000109.1, on the reverse strand, counting down.
CTCTGGAAGGCAACTTCGATGACTGCCAGAACGGTGTCAAGATGATCTTCACAGACGCTGCTGTCAAGCAGAAGCTGGCAGACGGCGGCAAGATGTTCTCCAGTGCAAACTCCATCAACTGGGGCAGACTTGCGCCTCAAATCGTATACTATGTATCCTCCTATGCTGAGATGGCAAAGAAGGGCTACATCCAGTTCGGCGAAACCATGAACGTGGTCGTTCCGACCGGCAACTTCGGCAATATCCTCGCTGCATACTATGCAAAGCTCATGGGTGTGCCGATCGGCAAGCTGATCTGCGCTTCCAACATCAACAAGGTTCTGACCGATTTCATCGAAACCGGCGTATATAACAGAAACCGTGACTTCTATGCAACCTGCTCTCCGTCCATGGACATTCTCATCTCCAGCAATCTGGAGCGTCTGCTCTACCTGCTGACCGACGGTGATGATGCACAGATCCGCGAGTGGTTCGGCAAGCTCTCCTCCGAGGGTACCTATGAGGTTTCCGAGGATGTGAAGAAGAAGCTCCAGGCTGACTTCATCGGCGGCTTCTGCGACGATGCAGAGACCAAGAAGACCATCCACGATTTCAAGGAACAGTATGGCTACACCTGCGATACCCACACCGCAGTAGCAGTTAAGGTATACCAGGATTACATTGCAAAGACCGGCGATACCACCAAGACCCTGATCGCCTCCACTGCAAGCCCCTACAAGTTCAGCGCAAGCGTGCTGGATGCCATCGAGGGTGCACAGAGCACTGAGGACGAGTATGAGATGGTAGCACGTCTGGCAGAGGTTTCCGGTCTGCCGATCCCGCAGTCCCTTGCCGATCTGAAGGGCAAGGAGGTACGCTTCACAGGTGTCATCAATAAGGATGACATGGAGGGCTATGTACTCCGCCAGCTCGGTATTGCAGAATAATGAGTCTGTTCGTACTGGGTGATCCCCACCTGTCGTTCGGTGTGCCGGACAAGCCGATGGATATTTTCAGCGGCTGGGAGAACTATCAGGAGCTTCTCAGAGAGAGCTGGCTGAAAAAGGTCGCCGCCGAGGACACGATCGTGCTTGCAGGCGATATTTCGTGGGGCATGACGCTGGATGAGGCAAGGGCGGATTTTGCGTTCCTCCACGACCTTCCCGGAAGAAAGATCATCCTGAAGGGCAATCACGACTACTGGTGGAATTCCATGAAAAAAATGACTGCATTCTTCGAGGCAAACGGTTTTGACAGTCTGCACATCCTGCACAACAACTGTTTTGCCTACGAGGAATACGGCATCTGCGGAACGCGCGGCTGGGTCAATATGCCCGGCGAGGCATCCGATGCCAAGGTGCTTGCCAGGGAACAGCAGCGGCTGAGAGTCTCCCTGGAGGCAGCGAAGCAGCAGGGGCTGAAGCCCATCGTGTTCCTGCACTATCCGCCCATCTTCTGGGCAAACCGCAATGAGCCGATGCTGGAGGTGCTTGCAGAATACGCCGTAGAGCACTGCTACTACGGACATCTGCACGGCAAATCCCACAGCAGAGCCGTGCGCGGCACGGAGGACGGCGTTTGTTATCATTTGATTTCTGGTGATTATTTACAGTTTTCTCCTGAAAAAGTGCTATGATTTATCGGGGCTGTAGAAGTGTTGCAAGAAATCAAAAAATCTATGGAAAAATCAGCACAGATGTGCTATAATGATTGGTATGTGCAGTGTATGTTCGGGTACTTGCTGGAGGAACATGCACATAATTTGAGAGAAGTACATTGGAGGACTTGAAAATGAGTTTGAAATCAACAACAAAGACAGATGTCAATACCGTTGAACTGGTATTTGAGGTAGGCGCAGACGTATTCGAGGCAGCTGTAGAGCAGGCATACCAGAGAGCAAAGAAGAATATCTCTCTGCCCGGTTTCCGTAAGGGCAAGGTAAGCCGCAAGATGGCTGAGGCTCGTCTGGGTGAGGGCGTATTCTATGAGGATGCGCTGAACATCGTGATCAACACAGAGCTGACTCCCGCCCTGATGAACGCAGAGTTCACACTGGTGGATCAGCCCCAGATCGAGGTAACAAAGGTGGATAAGGTTGAGGGCGTTGAGTTCAAGGCTCTCTGCATCACAAAGCCTGAGATCGAGATCGCTGACTACAAGGGCATCAAGGCATCCAAGGCTGTCAGAGCTGTAACTGATGAGGATGTCAATGCACAGGTGGATATGATCCGTCAGAGAAATGCAAGACTGGTATCTGTAGATGACAGAGCAGCACAGATGAGAGACGAAGTAAACATTGACTTCGAGGGCTTCTTCGGTGATGAGGCATTCGAGGGCGGCAAGGGCGAGGGCTTCCCGCTCCGTCTTGGCAGCGGTCAGTTCATCCCCGGCTTCGAGGAGCAGATCGTAGGCAAGAACATCGGCGACGAGTTCGATGTCACTGTAACATTCCCTGAGAACTATCAGATGGAAGAATATGCAGGCAAGGAAGCTGTCTTCAAGTGCAAGCTCAACGGCATCACTGTTGAGGAGCTGCCGGAGGCTGATGATGCCCTGATCCAGGATGCAACTGAGTTTGAAACACTTGAGGCATTCAAGGCTGACGCAAGAACCAGACTGGAGGCTTCCGCAGTACGCGAGGCTGAGAGTGCATTCGATAGTGCAATTATGGAGGCACTCATTGCCAAGGTTGACGCACCGATCCCGAACTGCATGTTCGAGCAGCGCATTGACACTCTGGTAGCAAACTTCGAGAATATGCTGAAGCAGCAGGGCATGAGCCTGGATCTGTACCTGCAGTACACCGGTATGGACATCAACGATTTCCGTGATGCAAACCGTGACCGTGCTGAGAACGAGGTAAAGCTCCGTCTTGCTCTGGAGAAGATCGCTGAGCTGGAGAACATCGAGATTCCGGAAGAGGAGATCGAGAAGGAAGTTGAGGCACTGGCTGCAGCAAACAACCTGACTGCTGCACAGGTAAAGAGCCGTATCCCGATGGCTGATTTTGTAATGGATATGCGTGTGACCAAGGCTGTAGAGCTGGTAAAGGAAAGCGCAGTAGCAGAAGAAGCAGCTGAATAAGAAGAAGCTATAATGATATGCGTGAGCGGACACAAGTTCGCTCATGCTTTATCTCAACCGCTCTGCGGGTAATTCCGGAAGATATTGGAAAGGATGAGGTTTATGAGTTTTGTACCCTATGTTGTAGAGCCGACAAGCCGCGGCGAGCGTTCTTATGATATTTTTTCAAGACTGCTCAACGACCGTATCATCATGCTGTGCGATCAGGTAAATGACGCGACTGCAAGCCTTGTCGTATCCCAGCTTCTCTACCTGGAAAGCCAGGATGCAGAGAAGGATATTTCTCTGTATATCAACAGCCCCGGCGGCTCCATCACAGCCGGCATGGCGATTTACGACACAATGCAGTATATCAGATGCGATGTTTCTACCATCTGCATCGGCATGGCTGCCTCCATGGGCGCGTTCCTGCTGTCTGCAGGCGCACCGGGCAAGCGTTTTGCACTGCCGAACAGTGAGATCATGATCCACCAGCCGCTGATCTCCGGCGGTCTTTCCGGTCAGTGCACGGACATCAAGATTCATTCCGATCACCTTCTGAGAACCCGCGAAAAGATGAACCGCCTGCTCGCCCAGCATACGGGTCAGACGCTGGAGGTCATCGAACGCGATACAGAACGCGATAATTATATGACATCTGACGAAGCACAGGCATATGGTCTGATCGACAAAGTGATTGCAAAGAGGTAAGTACAATGCCGGATCCTATTTTTAAGATTTGTAATTTCTGCGGAAAAGGCGAGGACAAGGTCATGAGCATGTTCTCCGCAGGAAACAACAATATTTGCGATGAGTGTGTATGCACCTGCTATGAAATGATCTTCGGTTCCTCCGGCCGCCGCAAGGTGAAGCAGCCGAAGGAGGAAAAGAAAAAGGGTCAGCTCAAGCTTTTGAAGCCCGCAGAGATCAAGTCCGTACTCGACCAGTATGTCGTAGGACAGGATCAGGCGAAGATCTCCCTGGCGGTTTCCGTCTACAATCACTACAAGCGCATCATGAGCCAGGATGACGGCGAGGATGTAGAGCTGCAGAAGAGCAATGTGCTTCTGCTCGGTCCCACCGGTGTCGGCAAGACCTTCCTTGCACAGACGCTTGCCAAGATCCTGGATGTGCCGTTTGCCATTGCGGATGCTACCACCATCACAGAAGCCGGCTATGTCGGCGAGGACGTGGAAAATGTCCTCCTGCGCCTGATCCAGGCAGCGGATTTCGATGTAGAGGCAGCGGAGCGCGGTATCATCTACATTGATGAGATCGACAAGATCGCCAGAAAGTCGGAGAACACCTCCCTGACCCGTGATGTCAGCGGTGAGGGCGTACAGCAGTCTCTGCTGAAGATCATTGAGGGAACGGTCTCCAATGTTCCCCCGCAGGGCGGCAGAAAGCACCCGAATCAGGAGTTCATCCGCATCAACACCAAGAACATCCTGTTCATCTGCGGCGGTGCCTTTGACGGATTGGAGAAGTGCATCGAAAAGCGCGTGAAGCCCTCCTCTACGATGGGCTTTGGCGGCGAGGTACTGACAAAGCAGGAAGCAATGGAGAATATCTTCTCCAAGGCGATCCCGCAGGATCTCGTGAAATTCGGCATGGTGCCGGAGCTTGTGGGCAGACTGCCCATCATCACAGCCCTCGACCAGCTGGACGAGGAAGCACTTGTGAAGATCCTGACCGAGCCGAAGAACGCACTTGTCAAGCAGTATGTCAAGCTTTTCAACTATGACGATGTTAAGCTGGAGGTGGAGGAATCCGCACTGATCGAGATCGCCAAGAAGGCGATTGCACAGAAGACCGGTGCAAGAGGACTGCGCTCCATCATGGAGGGCATTCTGATGGAATCCATGTTCAATCTGCCGTCCTATGGCAATATTGCAAAGGTCACCATCACCAAGGAATGCGTTACCGACGGTACCGCACCGATGCTGACTGACAGAAGAAACCGCGTTGTAGAAACATGGTAATATTCCAAAAAGCCGCACATCGTGTGGCTTTTTGTATACCGGAGCAATATTTAAAAAACGGGTTCACACTAATCCCCCAAACTATAATAGACAAAATCGGTTTCAAAAGGCGATAGCCTTTGGCGGCGGCGGTGCGCAGCACCGCCCCTAAATCCCCCTCCCTTCGGGGAGGGATTGGGGTGGGGGAGTTTAAGCAAACCCCGATTGAGAAAAGTTGATTTGTGTAATCCCCGCAAATTACCGCTTGCATTCTTGCTGAAAATGTAGTATAATAAAGAAGCAAGAAGATTCGATCTATAAAGTAAAGTGAGGCTGAACAATGCAGGAAAAGAAAAGAAACACAGAAATACTGCCAACCGTCCCCATGCGCGGCACGGTTGCATTTCCGCATATGGTCATGCATTTTGATATTGCAAGGGATATGTCGAAACGGGCGGTGGAGGAAGCCCTGCGCGGTGACAGAAGGCTCTTTCTGGTCGCACAGCGCGATGTCTTCGTGGAGGAACCCGACGCGCGTGATCTGCACACGATCGGCGTGGTTGCGGAGATCCGCCAGACACTGAAAACACCGGATGATACTATCCGTATTCTTGTGGAAGGCAAATACCGCGCCCGCCTGGCAGATCTCATCCGCAGGGATGGTGTGTACTGCTCCGAGGTGCGCCGCATGACGCTTAATTCCCGTGACAATGCGGATGAAGCAGAAATGGAAGCGATCGCCCGCGCACTGAAGGATGTCTATGAGCGGTACAGCCGCCTGTTCCCGCGGATGCCCAAGGAGGTCATGATCTCCGTTATGTGCCAGGATGACCCGATGCGCCTTTATGAAGCGATCGCATTCAACACCATGCTCGATTATAAGGATAAGCAGCTCCTGCTGGAGGAGAACAGCCTGTTCCAGCGTCTGCACCTGCTCTACCAGATCCTCCTGCGGGAGACCCATGTGCTGGAGCTGGAAAAGGACATTCAGGAGCGCACGCAGGAGAGTATCGACCAGGGACAGCGTGAGTATTTCCTCCGCGAACAGCTTCGTGTGATCTCCGGTCAGCTCCGTGAGGAAACAGGGGAGCCGGAGGAGGACGCAGACAGCTATGCAGAACGCATCTGTGCACTCGGACTCCCGCAGGAAAGCGAGGAAAAGCTCCTGAAGGAGGCAAGCCGCCTTCAGCATCTGCCCATGGCATCCCAGGAGGCATTCGTCATCACCAATTTCCTGGACACCTGTCTGGAACTGCCCTGGCATGAGCTGTCCAAGGAAAACACCGACCTCCATACAGCGGAGGAGATCCTTGACGCGGAGCATTATGGTCTGCGCAAGGTCAAGGACAGGATCCTGGAAAGCCTTGCTGTGCGCGTGCTCAATCCCGAGCTGAAGGGACAGATCCTCTGTCTCGTCGGACCTCCCGGTATCGGCAAATCCTCCATCGGCAAGTCCATTGCTGAGGCAGCTGCGCGGAAATTTGTCCGCGTATCCCTCGGCGGTGTGCGCGATGAAGCCGACATCCGCGGCCATAGAAAGACCTATGTCGGCGCAATGCCCGGCAGGATCATTGCTGCCATGCAGCAGGCAGGCACCCGCAATCCCATGATCCTCCTCGACGAGATCGACAAGATGAGCAATGACTACAAGGGTGACCCGTCCGCGGCTCTCCTGGAAGTGCTTGACAGCGAGCAGAACCATGCGTTCCGCGATCATTACATAGAGATTCCCTTTGACCTGAGTCAGGTCATGTTTGTGGCAACTGCCAATACACTGGATACCATCCCCGCGCCGCTGCTCGACCGTATGGAGATCATCGAGCTGACCAGCTATACCCGCGAGGAGAAATTCCAGATCGCCAAGCGGCATCTGCTCTCCAAGCAGCTCAATGCACACGGACTCAAGCCCGTGCAGTGCCGTATTGAGGATGCCGTGCTGTATGATATGATCGACTTCTACACGAAGGAAGCCGGTGTCCGCCATCTGGAGCGCGTGATCGGTACCATCTGCCGCAAGGCTGCTAAGGCGATCGCCTCCGGCGAGCGCAAGCGCATCACTGTGAAGCAGAAGGATGTCAAGGGCTATCTCGGCATTCCCAAATACCTCCCCGACCCGCAGAGCAAGCAGAACACCGTAGGACTTGTCAACGGTCTTGCCTGGACTTCTGTCGGCGGTGTCCTCATGCCGCTGGAGGCACTTGTCCTGGAGGGCAAGGGCGCGGTCGAGATCACCGGTTCTCTGGGCAGCGTGATGCAGGAGAGCGCGAAGCTCGCAGTCAGCTATGCAAGAAGCGTGGCAAGGGAGTACGGCATTGATCCCGAATTTTATACCAACAAGGATCTGCATATCCATGCCCCTGAGGGTGCCGTTCCCAAGGACGGACCATCCGCAGGCGTGACCATGACCACCGCGCTGATTTCCGCGTTGTCCGGCATTCCCGTCAGGGCGGATGTGGCAATGACCGGCGAGATCACCCTGCACGGCAAGGTGATGCCCATCGGCGGTCTGCGCGAAAAATCCATGGCTGCCTATAAGGCAGGCATCCGCACCGTACTGATCCCGGAGGGCAACCGCCCCGATCTGGAGGAGGTAGAGGATGTGGTGAAGGCGCATGTCACTTTCATTCCCGTCCGTCATCTGTCCGAGGTACTGGATGCCGCACTTGAAAAGCCGGAGCCAGCTCCCGTAGCCGCATCCGGCAGCAGCACCCGCAAAGCCGCTGTCCAGAACACGGTGCGTGCATAGGAGGTGGCAGGATGAAATTCAATGATGCCTCTTTCCGCATGGCGTGCGGAAAATGCTCCCAGCTTCCCAAGCCCGAACGCATGGAATTTGCGTTTCTCGGACGCTCCAATGTCGGAAAATCGACATTGATCAATAAGATCGTCGGGAGAAAGTCACTGGCGCGCGTCAGTGCCGTTCCCGGCAAAACCGCAACCATCAATTTTTATGCCGTGGATCAGGTGTACTTTGTCGATCTCCCCGGCTATGGCTATGCCAAGACCTCCCGTTCCGAGCAGAACCGCCTGAAAGATCTGATCTTGGGCTATCTCAAGGCGGACAGGGATCTGCGGCTTGCCATCCAGCTTGTGGACATGCGCCATAAGCCTTCCGCGGATGACCTGACCATGATCAACGCCCTCATTGATGCGGAGATCCCCTTCATCATCGTCTTCACCAAGGCTGACAAGCTGGGCAAGACGGAGCGTGCCAAGCGGATGCTGGGCTTTGCGGAGGAGATCCCGTGCTACGAGGATATTCACACAATTGCCTTTTCTGCCAAGACCTTTGAGGGACAGGATGAGCTTCGGACGCTTTTGTCCGAAATTGCAGAGGAAATTGACGCAGAGGAAGAAGAGACAGAAGCGTGATGCCGGCTCCCGCAGCCTTGAATGCAGTCGTTTTTGTAAATTTTTTTCAAAAAGGCTTTACTTTTGCACAATGGTGTGTTAAAATAGAAGTACCAATATTGCAGGAAAGGATGGAGTCAATGAAACGAGGAAAGTTCAAGCCTTCCGCGCTGGATGAGCTGTATGACGCGATCCTGTGTCTGGAAACCAAGGAAGAATGCAGTGCATTTTTTGATGACCTGTGTACCGTGCTGGAACTGCAGACATTGTCGCAGAGACTGCAGGTTGCAAAAATGCTGCGTGAGCATCATGTTTACAGTGATATTGTGAATGTGACCGGTGCCAGCACGGCTACGATCAGCCGCGTGAATCGTTCGCTCAATTATCAGAGCAAAAATGGTTATGACATCGTGTTCAATCGTCTGCAGGAAAAGCAGAAGTACCAGTGTGTACAGGATGCGGATTCCGGTATGGAAACAGAAGAATAACCGCTTATATGAACATGCTCTGGATCTCCCCGCGAAAGCGGGGAGATTTTTTTAGGACATTGTGTGAATAAAATGTAAATGTGATCCGGTTTCACGTTTAGAAACAGAAATGCAATAAATATGATGAAAGATGCAAATTGACATTAGTACACTTATCAGATATAATAAAAATATGAGAAAAGAAAAAGTGCAGAAATGCACAAATCACAAAATGAGGTGGAATTGTTATGAAAAAGAAACTCAGCGCAGCACTGCTTGCGGGGGCTATGAGCCTGTCCCTTTGCAGCGGTATGCTCCCGCAGACGGATCGGGCAGCAGTGGAAACACTGACTGCCTCTGCAGCGTCCGGTCCCTATGTGGAAAATCTCGGCAGAGGCATCAGCGCAGTCAATACCGGCTCCGGTATGCTGGTAAGCTGGCGTTTTCTGGCGAATGACCCGGATAATGCCGTGTTCAAGCTCTACCGCGATGATACCCTGGTCTACACCAGCAACGCCGGCGATGCGACCTGTTATCTCGATGCAGGCGGCAGTGCATCCAGCAGCTATCGTGTGGAAACTTACAACGGTGATTCCTGTATCAGCAGCGATGTCTGTGACATGACTTCCAACGGTGCGTATTTTGACGTTCCGCTGAAAAAGCCCGGCAGCGTCTACACCCCCAACGACTGCTCCGTGGGTGACGTAGACGGCGACGGACAGTATGAGCTGTTCGTCAAGTGGGATCCCTCCACATCCAAGGACAACTCCCAGAAGGGTGTGACCGATCCCTGCATCATCGAATGCTACAAGCTTGACGGCACAAGACTCTGGCAGATCAACATCGGCGTGAATATCCGTTCCGGTGCGCATTATACACAGTTCTTTGTTGCGGACTTTGACCTTGACGGCAAGGCAGAGATGACCTGCAAGACGGCGGATGGTACGGTGGATGGTCAGGGCAATGTCATCGGTGATGCAAGTGCAGTATGGCGTGACAGCAGCGGTCTGATCTATTCCGGTCCGGAATACTACACCCTGTTCGACGGCGAAACCGGTAAGGCACTCGATACCATCGACTATGAGCCGGGCAGAGGCGATCCCACAAAATGGGGCAAGTCCAGTGACAAGTACAATCGTGTGGAAAGATACTGGGGTGTGGTTGCCTATCTTGATGGTGTAACCCCTTCCGTTGTCACCGGACGCGGCTATTACGGCAGAATGACGGCAACTGCCTATACAGTACAGAATGACAAGCTCGTCAAGCTCTGGGCATTTGATACCGGCACAAGCTCCAGCACCCTCGGCTACGGCGACGGCAACCACAACAGTATGCCCGCTGACGTAGACGGCGACGGCAGGCAGGAGATCATCACAGGCGCAACCTGTATTGATGATGACGGTTCTCTGAAGTGGTGTATCAACACCGGTCATGGTGATGCCATGCATGTTGGTGATTTGGATCCGTCCAATGCTGGTATTGAAGTATGGATCTGCCATGAAGACAAGCCCTACGGCGTGACCCTGATCGATGGCGATACCGGTCAGAAGGTATTCCATGTGGACGCATCCGGTGATACCGGCAGATGCTGCGCCGATAATGTGTGGTCTGGCAATGACGGCGGCGAGTTCTGGGGTCCGGATACCGTCTATAACGCAAGCGGCACAGGTTTGAGTATGAGCCGCCCCCGCGTCAACTTCCTGTCCTATTGGGATGGCGACCTTGAGAGAGAAATTCTCGATGGCTATACCGATTCTCCCGCCACCATCTATGATGTCAACGAAAACGGCAAGCAGGTGACGCTGCTGTCCACTGATGGCTACTATACCTGCAATACCACAAAGGGTACTCCCTGTCTGTCCGCTGACCTGTTCGGCGACTGGCGCGAGGAGCTGATCGTCAGAGCAGCGGACGGCAATTCTGTCAGAATCTTTACAACAACTTATGACACCGATTATCGTATCACCACCCTGATGCATGATCCGCAGTACCGCAACCAGGTTGCTTGTCAGCAGGTCGCCTACAACCAGCCGCCCCACGCAAGCTTCTATCTCGGTTCTGATGAGCCGCTTCCTGCATGTCCGGATGTGAATGTCTTTGTCGGCGGCAAAGTCGGCGCAGTCCTCAACACCACACACACCTACAAGATCAAGAACCAGAACAGCGGTCTGTATCTGGAAGCTGCTGATGCAGTCGCTGCAAACGGCACGAATGTACAGCAGGGTACCACCGGTGCGATGAACTGGACATTTGAAGCTGCAGGTGAGGGCTACTACCGCGTCTATTCCGAGCTGGGCGACGGCAAGACCTATCTGCTCGATCTCGATTACGGCAAGCCCGATAATGGCACAAATATCGGCATCTGGGGCGATACCCAGAGCGATGCGCAGCTTTTCAAATTTGTATCAAACGGCGATGGCTCTTATACCATCTGCACAAAGGCAACTGCTGATGAAAGCGCACTCGGTGTCACAGCCGCATCCAAGGAGGAGGGGGCAAATGTCATCCAGTGGGTATGCGACGGCACTTCCAACCAGAATTGGATCCTTGAAATTGCGGTTCCGTCCCTGAACGGCAATATCATCCGGAATCTTCAGGTTTCTGATGTGAACACCTACAAATTCTGGTCCATTGATACCCAGACAAACAGCGGTGATATGGTATTCGGTGACCGTGATGTAACCTATGTACAGCTCCCAGCAGAACTGGAAGGTGCAGAATCCATCCTGACTTCCTGTGATGCGAAGTATATCACCACTGATCTGGCAACCTTCGAAACTGCAAAGGATGCGGTCATCTATATCGCAATGGATAACCGTGTTGCTCCTCTTCCTGCATGGCTGGATGGCTGGACAAAAACGGAGATGACGGTGAATAACAATAACAGCGTGACCTTTGATTTCTATGCAAAGGAAGTCACGGCGGGTGAAACAGTGACGCTTGGCACCAATGGTCAGTCTGCAAGCTGTGTGAACTATACCGTATTCGCCGTAGAGAAGGCAGCAGAGACAACCAGCACGGAGACCACAGCAACCACAGCAACGACAACAACTACTACTGCAGTTTCCGAAGATACAACTGCCACAACAGCCTCTACAACATCCAACGCTGAGACCACTGCAACCACCACTACAACTACAGCAGCTGCTGACGAGGTACTCTATGGTGATGTCAACGGCGATAATGATGTCAATATTCTTGACGTTCTGACGCTGAACAAGAACCTGCTCGCCGGCGAGCCGCTCTCCGAGGGAGCAAGACAGGCAGCGGATGTCAACGGCAGCGGTGCTCCGGATGCCAGTGATGCACTGGCAATTCTGAAGTACACCATCGGTGTGATCACCTCTCTGCCCGTATAATGATACAAATGACAGCTCCCCTTTCTTTGCGGGTAATGTCAGCAACTTAGAGCCTGTTCACATTAAAATCTCATACGCATCTTTTCGGCAAAATTTCACGCAGTCTGCGTTAAAAAATCTTGACATACGTCAGTATGCCTGCGATTTTTTGCCTTGCCTGCGTAAAATTTATGCTCGAAAATCTGCA
>JAZNKY010000108.1:0-1511 GCA_045578805.1 Oscillospiraceae bacterium | reverse complement strand
GATTCGGAAACCTCACCGCTCCCGCTACTGGAAACGGCAGCGGCAGATCCTTTGCAAACGCCGCATCGAAATCAAGCCGTTGCAGCGCTTCCAGTTCGCTGTCGATCTTTTCCCGGCTATGCAGCGCATAGACAAAAGCATCCTGTTCCTCAAAGTCGCAATCGATCTCCCGGCACAGCTCCCTGTACTGCTGCAGGGCGTTCTGATTGGCCTGCAGATAGAGTTTCGCCTTTTCCATTCCCATCTTGCGGATCATCATATCGTACATCAATCCATGCTGCGATGTGATCTTGGCGGTGGTATTCTTCGTGATGCCGCTGCAAATCGTATCCGCCTCTACCAGCACAGCATCCACGCCCGCTTGCTTGAGACGCCATGCACACAGAAGCCCCGCAAGTCCGCCGCCGATGATCAGCACATCCGTCTTGATGTCCTCTTTGAGCGGTTCAAAGGACGGCAACTGTGCCGAAATCGTCCATACCGAATCCATGTTCTCACCTCACAGGATAGGATACCGACTCAGAATGCGCTTTAACCGTTTACGACCGGACCAAATGCTCCTATCACGAAAGCTTGCCGAGGATCCTGAGGATCTCACCCAGGGTGTCCTCGATCTCCTCGTGATTCCGGATCATTTGCTCCACCTCAGGCATATGCTCCGGCTCGTTTTCTCGCACATGCTTTTCAATCTGTCTGAGGTTGTTCCCCGTGTAGCGCATCAGCCGGAGGATCTCGTCAAGTTCCGGCTGATCCGCGTTGATCACATACCCGTTCATGGCCATCCTACGGATGAACTCGCTCATGTTCGTCATGCCCGCCTGCGCCATCTTTTCCTTGATCCACTCATGCTCCTGCGGCGTCAGGTGCACCTTCATGCGCTTGGTTCTCGTTTCTCTCTTGTCGTTCATCATGATTGCTCCTTTCTTGCTTCAAAAAGAAAGAGCGAAGCTCCACGCCTCGCCCTGTCATGCTGTATTCACCTGTAAATCAGTTCCTCCAAAATCATCTCTTCTGCCTGAGCCTTGATCGCGTTCATTTCACCCACCCAGCGCATCGGATCGTGAGCCTTCAGCTCCTCCGTGATCCCTGCCACCCCTGCCATCTGCCGCATCAGCTGATCCATTCTCTTTTTGGCAGCGGCGTCGATCTCATGCAGATGATCATCCAGCCTGCCGCCAAGCAGCATCGTGCTGTACAGCAGCGGGCGATGCTCGCGCAGGTACCGTTCCCGCATCCTGCCGTATTTCCCAAGCGGCAGATAAGCCTTCACGTTCAGCGTCAGGTCCGGAATCAGATAATCGCCGCACCACACATATCGCAGCTTACTCATATGCTTCACTCCCTTCACCTTCAGCTTACCGCAAATATGTCCGCCGCTCAATGTTACCACTCCTGCATGTCATGCCGCACCATCGCGTCATAATGACTGTTCATCGTCGCCGGCGCGTTGACCACTGTCCTCAGCAGGTATCGCTTGATGTTGCGGATATCGCTGCCGCTCTTTTCAAGGC
>JAZNKY010000107.1:0-2036 GCA_045578805.1 Oscillospiraceae bacterium | reverse complement strand
ATTTGCTATGGCTCTGGCCATGAATCCCGATGCAATGCAGAAATTTTCGTTGATGAATGAAGCGCAAAAACAGGAAATCATTGCGGGAGTACACATGATAGGCAGCAAAGAAGAGATGCAGCGGTACGTGAATTCTCTGGCAGACGGCAAGCGATGAACAGAGATACACATTCCGTCTGGTCGGAGTTCCCTAAACCCATGGAATTTCCTGTTTTGTCTGAAAATAAAAGCACCGATGTACTGATCATCGGCGGTGGCATTGCGGGGATTCTGTGTGCATACAAACTCAAAAATACCGGTGTGGACTGTATGCTGGTGGAAGCCGGTGAAATCTGCGGCGGTATCACGAAAAATACCACAGCGAAAATTACCCTAGGTCACGGACTCATCTACGACAAAATGATCCGCCGCTTTGGAGTGGACAAAGCACGGCTTTATGCAGAGGCACAACAGAGTGCTATTGAGGAATATGCCCGGCTCTGCAGCAATATCGACTGTGATTACGAAATACGGGATAACAATGTTTATTCCTTACACGACCGTCAGAAGATTAAAAATGAAGTTTCCGCTCTGCATCAAATTGGCGTGAAAGCGGAATATGTGAGTACGGACGAACTTCCCATTCAATCCGCAGGTGGGGTGCGTGTGAAAGAACAGGCACAGTTTCATCCTCTCAAATTCCTGTACGCCATTGCACGGGATCTGCCGATTTATGAGCATACCAAAGTCCGTGAACTGATGCCGCACAAGGCTGTCACAAATTACGGCATGATCACATTCAAAAAGCTGATCATAGCAACGCATTTTCCGGTGCTGAACAAACATGGGCTGTATTCCCTGAAGCTGTATCAACATCGTTCGTATGTGATTGCCCTGAAGAATGCGCAGAATGTAGACGGAATGTATGTGGACGAATCCGACACGGGTCTGTCCTTCCGTAATTACGGCAATCTTCTGCTTCTGGGCGGTGGCGGTCATCGTACGGGAAAGCATGGCGGATGCTGGCAGGAGCTTGAAGCTTTTGCTGGGAAGCATTATCCAAACGCTGAAATTGTCGGCCGATGGGCAGCGCAGGACTGCATGACCTTGGATGGGATTCCCTATATCGGGCAGTATGCCGGATCTACACCGGATGTGTTTGTGGCAACGGGATTCAACAAATGGGGTATGACAAACGCCATGGTTGCCGCTGACCTGCTCTGTGACCTTGTTTACGAAAAAGCGAATCCGTATGCTGAAGTATTTTCGCCTTCACGTACCATGCTCCGGCCACAGCTTGCTGTCAATGTCTTTGAATCGGCAGTGGGGATTCTTACGCCGACTGCGCCCCGCTGTCCCCATCTTGGGTGCGCAATGAAATACAACCGTGATGAGCACAGCTGGGATTGCCCGTGTCATGGGTCCCGGTTTACAGAAGACGGAGAGCTTATTGACAATCCTGCGACGGATGATAAACGGATGCGGTACCATCGGGCACAATGAAGCATATTTTCCTGTCCGTTGGGAATGAATAACCATGAATTCAATACCCGGAGGTAAATATGTTCAAACATGAAAAACAGTTATTCCATCCTGTAGGAGTGGAAAGAGCAAATCCGCAGTATGCCGTACTTCTGCAGGAACAGCTTGGCGGCGGCAACGGAGAACTGAAAGCGGCCATGCAGTATATGTCCCAGAGTTTCCGCATCAAGGATCCGGAGATCAAGGATCTTTTTCTGGATATTGCCGCAGAGGAACTGGGACACATGGAAATGGTGGCACTGCCGCTCAATCTCCTGAACGGTCACGATGTGGATGCTTCGCAGGTACACGCCGGAGAGGTGCAGACGCACGTTCTGCTGGGTCTGAATCCCGGGCTGAAAGTCGGATCGTAGCCATGTCGTTCTGTGGGCCAAGGAGTGGTTTGGCCACTTTGTCTTCCTAAGACCGCTTGGCCTCCGACTTCAATCTCCTGAACGGTCACGATGTGGATGCTTCGCAGGTACACGCCGGAGAGGTGCAGACGCACGTTCTGCTGGGTCTGAATCCCGGGCTGA
>JAZNKY010000106.1:0-34325 GCA_045578805.1 Oscillospiraceae bacterium | reverse complement strand
CCCCCACCTCACCGGTGCCGTCCCCTCTGTCACTTCGTGCCGTCTCCCCACCCCGTGGGGAGCAGCCCCCTGCCTCCCGAGGGGAGGGGGATTTTGGGCGGGGCTGCGCCCCGCGACCCGCTTCCCGCCTTGCGGCGGGTTTTAGGGACTTCGTCCCCTTGCCCCCTATTTAGGGGCTGCCGCCCCTTGAACCCCGCTTGTTGACTTCGCCCCCTAATAGCCAAGCCCTCTGCTTGCAAGGGCTTGGCGGTACGCTGAACCCTATCGCGAAACGCTGATTTCCCTTCACAGCATTGCTTTCAAACGCGTCTGCCAGCGCAGGCTCTGCGCTATGATTGTTCGCTCAGATAAATGCTCGCACGGCTCTGGATCATCCTCGCCGCTTCCTCCGGTGTCTGATCTCCGGCAAGCACCATCTGCATTTCCTCCCAGAGGATGTTGTAGACCGTTTCATCGTAGTACCAGCAGGTGCGGATATTCTGCACATAGTCATAGAATGCCGCCATTTCCTCCTCCGTTGCATTGCCGACATTCACTTCGCCCGATTCAAAATACATCATCTGCAAGGACTGCTTCGTGGCAATGAGCATATCCTCCTCCAGACTTGCCCTGTGGATCGGCATGGATTCGGTCAGCTTCTTCTGGTAGTCCTCCGAGAGCATGTGCTTGACAAAATCCCACACGATCTCCTGATACTTCGATTCGGAATTGACGGAGATGGTGTAAGGCGTCTGGAAAATGCCGCCGTTCCCTTCCTTCATAGGATAGCCGAGCAGGGTCATATCGTCCTCCTTGAAGACAACGGATTTCAGCGCATGGTAGCCGATCGGCTGGCGGAAATTGTACTCATACAGCAGGATCTCATCGTTCTGCACCGCACGGAATCCCGCTGCACCTGTTTCGGGGTAGTCTCTGAACATTTCCAGAATCGCCGCAAATTCGGGCGTATCGAAATGGCATTCGCCCGTTTTTCTGTCCACAAAGCAGTTCTGCGTGTTGTAGAAATAATTCTGGATCATCCATTCCTTGTTGTACAGTCCATACAGCTCCATCCCCTCCGGCAGGCTGTCACGCAGAGCCATGAGTTCCGATACGGTGATTCCCTGCTCCGTACCGACGTGTTCCGTCTTTGCCGCCGCTGTGGTGACGGTGAACGATGTACCAAGACGCTGGAGTCTGCCGTTCGTTTCGTAGGCTTCAAAGAAATTCGTGAGGTAATCTTCCTTGTGGAAATCCTTGTCATCTTCCATAAACGCATACCAGTCCGCAAAGAGTCCCTTGCTCGCAAGGCTGTCGAACCGCATTTCATCGGCACAGATGATGTCCGCAACAATCCCATCCAGCATATCCTGCCGGAACAGCTCCATGCCGCCCTCGTAGTTGTTTTCGTCGGTATTGTACATGCCGTAGTCCTTGATCATGATGCGGTAGCCGTCTGCGGTACGGTTGTAGTCCATGACCACCTGTTTCAGACTTTCGGGGAGGTTATGCACGGCAAGGCTGATGCACTGGGTATTGTCGATCTCCTCCTGTGTGCGCTTTTCGAGAAGCCATGTTTCCATCCGGCTGCCCATCGGGAAAACATGCACCACAAACTGCCCATCGAGAACGGGATAGAGATGATAGACATAGTCAAAATCGGAATTCACCCAGTTGACGATTTCCGTGGATTCGCCGTCATTCCATCCGTAGATGGCATATTCATCACTATAGAAGAAATCATACTCCCCCGCCCCCGACACGGCAAACCCGATGCTGGGACTTGTGAGTGGTCTGCCGATGTCCTCATAGCTCTTGTCCTCTGCGGAGAGCTTCACGGGCTGCAGCCATGAGCCGTATTCGCCGACACGGAAGATCGCATAGGCATTGCCGTCCGCACCGGTGAGCAGATTATGCAGCTCGCTGCCGTTCGGGAGGGAGATCGTGCCGTATTTCTGGAATTTGCTGTTGTAGGCTTCGAGTTTCGGGTTCATGCCCTGATCGGGATTCTCATAGGAAAAGACATACCAGTTGCCGTCGCTGTCCGTGCAGATGCGTTCCGACCAGACAGGGGTATTCTGCGAAAAGCCCTCCGGAATGGCGACAGTTTCCACGAGGTTCAGATCCTTGTCGTAGTATTCGACCGTATGCTCCACATCGGTATCGCCGGAATAATTCATGGAGGTGCTGTGCTTATTGAACAGAATCGCATAGCCGCCGTCACCGTAAGGCTCGATCGTGCCAAGGCTCACGGCTCTGCCGCTTTCGGCATTCTTCTCGAACGGAACGGCAAATTCCTGTTTTTTCTCCGTTTCCAGATCGTACCGGAAGATATAGCTTTCTCTTGCGGAAGCATCATACTGCTGGTAGACGATCGTATTGCCGGAGGTCAGCCGGATGGTCACGTCCTCGCCCTCCAGAATCTGCTCGGAGCGATAGGAATTGGACAGGTCGATTTCCAGCGTTGCGCCCTCCGGTTCTTTCTGGAGTCCTCCACAGGCAGTGAGGGTGGAGGATGTCAGTGTGAGGGCGGCTGCGAATGCGAAAAGTTTTGATTTTTTCATGGTGTTGGCTCCTTTGTTATGTATTTTTTCTTGGGGTGGCTTTTGCAAAGTTCCCCCCGCCCCCTCCCCGAGGGGAGGGGGGATTTAGTGCTGGTGCTGCGCACCAGCACCGCCAAAGGCTAACGCCTTTTGAATCTCTGCGCTTAAGATTGCTCACTCAGATAAATCGAAACTCTCGACTGCATCATCTCCGCGCATTCCTGCGGGGTCTGGTCGCCTGCAAGCATTTTTTCGGCTTCTTCCAGCAGAATATCATGCACCCTGTAATCATAATAGGAACAGGTGCGGACACCCTCAATGTAGTCACGCAGAATGTCGGATTCCCACGGTTCGAGTGCGCCGACAAACATTTCCCCGAATGCCATGAAGGTGACATTGTGCTCCGCCTGTTCGATCTGCAATTCCAGTGCGCCCCTGTGGACGGGCAGGGAGACTTTCTTCTGGTACTCCTCTGAGAGCAGGTACTTCATGAAATCCCAGATCTTCTCCTTTTCCGTGGACTGTGCATTGATGGATACGGTGGATCTTGTATTGAATACACCGCCGTTGCCATGATCCACGCCCTCCGCATGAATCATCGGGAACCCCGTCAGAGTGAGATCTGCATCACCGAAATAGTACCGACGTATTGTGCGGATGGCGATGGGATCAGAGATGGATATATCATCACCCATGAACAGCACACGATCCTCCGTCCAGTTGGTCTTGTAGTTATAACCATAATTATCATTCATCGTCAGGTAGAAGTCATCCTCCCCCGGAATGCGATTCAGCTCCTCTAAAAGCCTCACAAAATCCGGCGAATCAAAATAGCACTCCGCCGTTTCCCGGTTGATCGTGCCGGTCTGGTAATTCCGCATCCATGTTTCTGCAAGTATTTCCGCAGGCGAATAGATCCACCTGTCCATGCCCTCCTGCAGGGGGATGTCCAGCTGTTCCCCGAGGGAAAGCCCCTGCTCCGTTCCGACGTATTCCGTCTTTGCAATGCCCGTCATGATCTCATAGCTCACACCAAGCCGCAGGAGCTTGTCCTTGTATTCGTAGGCTTCAAAGAAATTCTGGAAATAGTCCTCCCTGTTGAACTCGGGGTCTGCGTCCATCAGCGCATACCAGTCGGCGAAAAGTCCCTTGCTCGCAAGGCTCTCGAAATTCTGCCCGTCCGCACAGATCATATCCGCAATGATGCCGTTCATCATGTCCTCTTTCATGATCTCATAGCCCTTGTGCGGTTCGTCGGGGGTGTCGTATTCGCCGTAGTCCTTGACCAGAATGCGGTAGCCCGTTTCCTCACGGTTATAGTCCATGACCGTTCCAAGCAGTCCATAGTCCAGATCGACCGCCGCAAGGGTGATCGTCTGAATGCTGTCGATCTCCTCCTGTGTGCGGGGCGTGAGATGCCAGTAGCCGTTGCCGTCATTCACAATGAATGTGCCGTCATCGACCGGAATACAGGTATTGACATACATCAGATCGGAGTTAATCCAATTGACGATCTGTATGGTTTCCTCCCCTTTCACGCCGAAAATGCCGTATTGTGTCTGATAGTAGAAATCATAGCCGTTTGTACCCGTCATGTAGCCGCTTGCGCTTTCAAGCGTCAGGGAAGCCGGTTCTGCGGAGTGATTGACGGCATCGAGCTTGTAGAGCTTTTCATATGCGCCGCCGAGATTGTCAAACAGCATATAGCTTGCATAAACCGTACCATCCGCTGTGGCGAACATGTAGTTGAACATATCCGACGGCGGTTCGGCTGTACCGTACAGCTGGAAGTCGCTGTTGTAGCTGTGGATCATCTGCTGATAGTTTGTTGATTCATCGGCACGCATGACATACCAGTTGCCGTCCTTGTCGGCAAAGGTATCCTTCGGGCGGAAATAATCATCCCCGAACATTTCCATCGGCAGTTCACGGGTTTCGAGAAGGTTCAGGTCTGCGTCATAGACCTCCATACAGCGGCGATGCACCTCGATCTCGCCGCCGCCGAGACCCTGATAGATCATGCAGACGATGCCGAATGTACCGTCGGAGAATTCAATCGGGGCGGAATGCACACGCTCAAGGGGTTCGAGATTTTCGCTGCACTGCGGCTTGAATCGAGTTCCGGTCCGGGTTTCGAGGTCGTACCAGCAGTATTCTGATTCTCCGGAATTGGGCAGGGTCTTGGAACAGAGGATATGCGTTCCGACAGAGAACCACGGAGCATGGGTCACACTTTGGAGCGTCCGCTCACTGCGCCAGGAATGCTCCATGGATAGTTCAAGCGTTGCGCCATCCTTTTCCTTGCGGATGCCGCCAATGTCAGCGCAGGCGGTGAATGCGGATACGCCCATGATCAGGGCAAGGGGGAATGCAAAAAGTTTTGTTTTTTTCATAGTGATACACTCCTTTAGCAAATGATTTTGTTTAATCGCCGCCCGACTTTGCACGAAGTGCACACCCGAAGGGCGTCCCTTGTGGATTGGAGGGCAAATCGCCGGCGGCGGCTCGCCGCTCAGGACTGTTCGCTCAGATAAATCGATACTCGGCTCTGCATCATCTCCGCGCATTCTTGTGCGGTCTGGTCGCCGGCATAGAGCTTGTCCATTTCCTCCAGCAGGATGTTCTGGATCCTGTAGTCGTAGTACCAACTGGTGCGGATGCCGTGTACATAGTCACGCAGGAGGTCGGATTCCCATTCCTCCAGCTCACCGATAAAGGTCTGTCCGGGTGCCATTCCTACGGATGCCGTCACCATACCCTCGGCTTCTTCAAGCTTGTATTCCAGCGCGTCCTCGTGAATGGGCATGGATTCATACAGATGCATCTGGTAATCCTCGGTCAGGAAAAACTTCATGAAATCCCAGATTGCTTCATGCTCCATGGACTGAGCATTGATGCAGACGGTGAACGGCACAGCGAACACACCGCCATTTCCTGCATCCTGCACCATCGGGAAGCCGACCAGTGTAATATCTGCATCGCCGAAATCGTGCCGCCGGATCGCGCGCAGGTCGATGGGCTGGGCGATGCTTTTCATAGCCAGCAGTACCGAACCGTCACGCCATGAGCGTTCATAGCCAAACGCAAATTCGCCTGCTTCTCTTGCTGTGTAAAAAGCATCCCCCTCCGGAATGGTGCACAGCAGCTCCAGAAGCTGCACCACCTCCGGAGAATCAAAACAGCATTCCGCTGTTTTGCGGTCAATGCAGCCCGTCTGGAGGTTGCGGAGCATTCTGGGGATCAGATATTCTGCCGGATCATATGTTAGAAAATCAATGTCCTTTTCCTGGGCGACCGTCAGAAGCTCGCCAAGACTCTGCCCCTGTGCATCGCCGGCGATCTGCGTCTGTGCAGCGGAAGTTTCAATGGTGTAGGAGAAGCCCAGACGCTGGAGTTTGCCGTCATATTCCATCGTTTCAAAAAAATTCGCAAGATAGTCGTCACGACTGAATTTTTCGTCCGCGTCCATGAAATCATACCAGTCTGCGAACAGCCCCTTGGATGCAAGGCTCTCGAAATTCACGCCGTCCGGACAGATGATGTCCGCAACCTTGCCGTCGAGCATATCCTGCTTCATGGTGTCATAGCCGAGATTCGGGTCCTCCACGGTGTTGTATTCGCTGTAGTCCTTGATGATGATGCGGTAGCCGGATTCCTCGCGGTTATAGTCCATGACCGCTTCGAGCAGATCATCCGAATGCTCCACAGTGGCAAGGCTGATGAGCCTGGTACTTTCAATTTCCTTCTGTGTGCGGGGGGATGCTTTCCAATAGCTGCGGTTTTCATCCTGCAAAAGGAACATGCCGTCCTCCAGTGCCCAGAACCGTCCTATCTCACCCGGCATGAAATCGGAATTGATCCAGTCGATGATCTTGGTGCGTTCATCGCCCTTCACACCGTACAGACCGTAGTAAGTACGGTAGTAAAAATCATAGTTCTGTGTACCTGCGCAGAAGCCGCCGGCGGGTTCGCCGTCCTCGGCGGGAATGGTGATCCTTGTTTCCTCACAGGTGCGGTTTTCCGCATCCAGACGGTAGAGCTTTGTGTAATAGCCGCTGCCGTCATCACAGACAATACTCATATAGACCGTACCATCCGCGCTGGTGAACAGGGACGGAACGCCTCCGACAAAGCTGCTGCTGATGGTGTATTCGATCTCGCCGTATTTCTCAAATTCGCTGTTGAAGCTTTCGAGCAGGATCTCTCCGGTACCCCACTGGGTATGGCAGATGATCCAGTTGCCCTTTCCGTCCATGATGCGTGTACTATTGGCACGGTCAGCGGGAAAATCGGGATGTGTTCCGAAATCCAGCGGCATTTCGCGGGTCTCCACATAGTTCATATCACGGTCATAGACCTCCATGCACTGGCGGTGGTTTTCCGTTTCACCGCCGCCGAGGTTCTGATAGATCAGGGTGACAAGTCCGATATTCCCATCCGGCAGAAGTACTTCCTGCGAGCTGACACGCTCCAGCGGGTCGATCTCCTCATAGACCTTTGACTGGAAGCGGGTCTTTTCTCCGGTTTCCATATCGTACCAGAGGTATTCCACGCCGTTGGTTTCCAAGTACTTCGCGCACAGCAGGTGCGTTCCGATATTGAAAAGCGGACCATGGCTCATGTTCTGCATCGCCTGCTCCGTGCGCCATGAGTTGTCCATGGTGAGTTCCAGTGTTTCGCCTTCTTTCTGGAAGCCGCAGGCGGTGAGCGGTACTGCGGTGATGGCGAGAGCAAGTGCGAATGCGAAAAGTTTTGTTTTTTTCATGGTAATAGCTCCTTTTCTGTGATTTTGTTTTTCTTTGGAAAGTTTGGTGAAATTTCCCCCACCCCTGCCCCCTCCCCGAGGGGAGGGGGAGATAGAGCCGGTGCTTCGCACCGGCACCGATCAAGAGGTTGCCGCCCCTTGGAACCCCATTTTGGGGGCTTCGCCGCTTATGACTGTTCGCTAAGGTAAATGCTCACTCTCGACTGGATCATCTTCCCGCAATCCTGCGCCGTGCCATCGCCGGCAAGATACTTTTCGATCTCCTCCATCATGATGCCGTAGACCGTTTCGTTGTAATAATACGCCGTCCGGATGCCCTCCAGATAGGTGCGCAGTCTGCCCATTTCCTCCTCGTTCGATTCGCCGATCGGTACTTCCGACATTCCGAACCATTCCCTTGCGGATACCATGTGCATCGCTTCGTCATACTCGACCTCCAGTGCGCTTTTCAGCACGGGGAACGAATCGTTCAGACTGTTCTGGTAGTCCTCCTGCAGAAGATGCTTCATGAAATCCCAGATCGCTGTCTGCTGTTCGGACTGCGCATTGACGGATACCGTGAAATCCGCACGGAACAAGCCGCCGTTGCCCTCGTCATAATCCATCGGGATGCCCACCATCGTCACAGGGTCATCGTGGAACGTCAGACGGTTCATCGCACGGAAATTGATCGGCTGGTAGAATACCGCATCCTGTATGAATGCACGGTTTTCCTGAAACGCAAGATGGCTTTCAAAATAACTCGGCATCCGGTTGTCCCGATCTTCTTCCTCCATCTGTTCGAGTTCCTCCCATGTCGGCAGTGCGCCGATCATATCCAGAATCCGTGTGAATGTCGGACTGTCAAAATAGCACTGTGCATTCTTTGCATCCACAAAGGCATTCATATAATTCTGGAAATACTGCTCCATGATCCATTCCCGATTGGAGAAATCGTAGAAATCCATGCCTGCCGGAATGCTGTCCATGAGGTCGGAATATGCCGCCAGATCCGGTCCCTCGTTGTCTCCTGCAAATTCCATTTTCGCCATTGCGGTATACACGGAGTACTGCACGCCGAGCCGCTGGAGCTTGCCGTCGTATTCATAGGCGTGGAAGAAATTCTGGAGGTAATCCTCACGATGGAACGATTTATCCGCATCCATCAGATCATACCAGTCGGCGAAAATGCCCTTGTTCGCAAGATTCTCGAAATGCATGCCGTCCGTGCAGACCATATCCGCCACAATGCCGTCGAGCATGTCCTCCTGCAGTTTCTGCTTGCCGAGTGTTTCGTCCTCGTCGGTGTTGTACTGGTTGTAATCCACCACCATGATGCGATAGCCGTTCTCCGCCTTATTGTAGTCGATCACGGCGGTTTCCAGTGCGGAATAGAGTCCCAGCGTGGACAGGCTGATGAGCTTTGTATTCTCGATCTCCTCCTCCGTTCTGGGCGTGCAGAGGTAGTACTTGTGGTTTGTAAAACTGCCTGTCAGAGCGACCACAGAGCCATTGTCCATGAAGTACGCTTCCGTCACCTCACCCACGGGGAAATCAGAGTTGATCCAGCTGATGACCTGTGTTTCCTCGCCGTCCTTGTAGCCGTACAGACAGCCCGTGCCGTTCCAGCAGAAATCATATCCGCCTCCGCCGCCGACAAAATCGCCAACAAGGTACCCCTGTATATGGTCATGGTTGATGTATTTTTCAATATAGTCCCGATCATTGAACACGCCCGTGCTTTCAATGGTGCGTTCTTTGCCATTGATTTCGTAGATCTCGTAATACTCGCCGCCGCTTTTGTCGTTTTTCACAATGCTCGCATACATCGTACCATCCTCTTTGCCTCTGGCCATCTCCCGAATACCCTCACAGCCTGTCGGCAGCGGAATTTCGCCGTATTTCTGATACTTGCTGTTGTAGGTCGTCAGGGCACTGCCGTTCTCAACATACCAGTTTCCCTGATTGTCCACCCATCCGGTGAAATATGTATTTCTGTGAAATGCTTCGGGGATTTCCTCCGTGCGCAGGTAGTTCATATGCTCGTCATATACCTCGATGCACCAGCGGGCAAATGTATCTTCACGGCGATTCTGTTCATACATGACAAGCCCGACCGTGCCGTCCCCGTATTCGATGACCGTATTGCATCCGACAAAATTGCTTGCCACGGTGCGTTCTTCGGCGGCTTTCGATTCAAAGGCAACGGATTCTCCGGTTTCGGTATTGATGAACTGGAAGCGATCCTGAAATGTCCTCTGGTTATCGGATCGGGATAGAAGCAGACAGTTCCCCCACGCATGGATGGGACTGTAGCCGGATTTTACGCCCTCGAGCTGGGTGTTTCTCCACGAATTGTCCATATTGATTTCGAGCGTTGCGCCTTCTTCTTTTTTAATACCGCCGCAGCCTGTAAGGGCGGTTACTGCCATTGCAGCGGTCAGGATGATTGCTGTTACTCGTGTTCTCTTTTTCATATTAAATTCCTCCTGTATGTATAAAAAAATTAAGGGCAAAGAAATTGCTCTTTGCCCTTAATACACATGACAGGCGCAAAACCTGACAGTTTGGATTCATTTTTGTATACGCGCACAAATGCGCATAATAAATTTTGTGCATTTTATACCAATCCGCTTTAATCACAATAAACAACTATAATTCGCCCACCTCACCGGTGCCGTCTCCCCCCCGTGGGGAGCAGCCCCCTGCCCCCCCTCCCAGAGGGAGGGGGATTAGGGCGGGGGCTGCGCCCCCGCGACCCGCCAAAGGCTATCGCCTTTTGAAACCATCTTTGTCTATTATAGCTGCGAATTACAAACCGGATGTCAGCGCGGACTCCGCGCTTAGGATTGCTCGCTCAGATACAGGCTGACGCGGGACTGGATCATATCGGCGGTCTGCTGTGCGGTCTGGTCTCCGGCGAAAAACATCTCTGCCTCCTCAAAAATGACCTCATATACGGATACATCATAGAAATTGGACTGCGTCATACTCTCGATATAGGCGGTCAGGCGATCCATTTCCTCCTGTGTGGGATAGCCGATCTCGATTTCCTCATTACCAAGATAATAGTACTTGTCGTACTCCTCCTTGGAATTGATGGCTTCATCCGCAAGCTGCTGGAATACGCCCTTATGTACCGGCAGCGTCCATGACAGGCTGCTCTGGTATTCCTCGGAGAGCATGTACTTGATAAATTCCCAGATCTCATCCTGATACTTGGACTGGCTGGAAACTGCGATCGTAAAGTCACCCATGAAGATGCCGCCGTTGGAGTTTTCGTCCGCAGTCGGATAGCCCACAAAGGTCACATCCTGCGTTCCGAAATCACCCATGAGGAGCGTATGCATCGTCTCCGGACTGTCGATATAGATTTCCTTGAGCAGTGCGGTATCATTGCGGTATGCCATTTCCTGTGCTTCCCAGTAGAGCATCCATTCATCATCCGTCATGCTGTTATAGTCAATGCTGTCATCCGCAGGATAGGTGTTACAAAGCTCCAGAAATTCGATGAACTCGGGGGTATTGAAGCTGCATGTTGCATTGTCGGTATCCACAAAATTGCTGATATTGCCAAGGCACATGGAATAGAGCGCGCTGCTCTTGGTCATGTTCGGGAAGGCATCCATATCGTTTGGTGTATTTTTGAGAAGCTCGATGAACTGTGCCGGAGTGATGCCCATTTCCTCGCCGACATATTCCGTCTTTGCTGCCAGGGTATTGACATTGAAGGAGAAGCCGATGCGCTGGAGCTGATCCTTGTATTCCAGGGTTTTGAAATAGCTGCTGAAATAATCGTCTTTATTGAACTCCTCGTCCTGCTCCATGAACGTGTTGAGATCAACGAACATGCCCTTATTCGCAAAGGATTCAAAATTCAGACCCTCCAGAGAAATGATGTCGGCTACCTTGCCGGAGGTCATATCCTTCTTGAAATTGTCCAGAACAACGGTATAGTCATCCTCATCGGAGACATCCGCGGAGTAGTCCTTCACAACAATGCGCAGCTTATCGTTGGAACGGTTGAAGGTGCACACGGCATTCATGAGATTCATATCACTGTAGATGGCAGCAAGGCTGATGATCTCCATGTTCTCCAGCTCCTCAGCAGAACGCTCTGCCATGTGCCAGAGGGTGGAATGTTCATATTCTTCATCGCTGATGGAGGTGATGAAAGTACCATCCTGCAGGGCGGCAACGGAATTGACATAATCGCCGCTGAAATCGGAATTGACCCAGTTGACGACTTCCTCGCAGATGCCTTCCTCCGCCTTGATGCCATAGAGTGAGGTGGAATCGTAGAGGTAGAAATCATAGTCGCCGCTGCCGGCACATGCGCCGTTGTAGTAATCCGGCATTCCTTCCACACTCAGCTCCTCCATCAGGAGCGTATCGGGGTCGATCCTGCCGAACACCTGCCCGCCCATATTGCTGTAGCCGCTGGCATAAACGTTTCCGTCATTGGAACAGAACATGCTGTCGATCCACTCGACAGACAGCTCCACAATGCCGGTCTCGGCAAAGCTGCTGTCACGCACGGAGATATACTGATTGCCCTCCTCATCACTTGCCATGGCATAGATCGTGCCGCTGCTGTCGGTGACCATTTCATAGAAATAAACACCCTCCGGGAACTGCGCAGTGATGTCCTCACCGGAAATCAGCTTCAGGCTGCTGTCATAGGTCTCCAGATAGTATACCTGGCTGACAAATTCCCAGTTCTCATCCACAGTGTAATCATTGTAGAGGACGCAGACGGAGCCGTCGGGCTTGCTGAAGATGCCCATGGGCTCGATCATACGCTGGTCGCTGGCATTCTTCATATATGCAAAATCCGCATCCTTCAGCGTACCATCGGCAGTCGTGTAAAGTGATATACGAGGATTGAAGTCCTCGTCCATGCCGCCAAACAGGAGGTTTTCACCGGCTGTAAAAATACGGCTGACATCAAAGCTGTCGGTTCTGATCTCCTGTGCGGAATAGCTGTTCTCAAAGGACACCTCCAAAGTGCTTCCCTTCTTCGTACTGCCGCCGCCGCATCCGGTGAGGCTGACAGCGGTCATTGCTGCTGTCAGGAGCGCAAGTGTTTTGTGCATTGTTCTGTTCTTCATAGCTTCATAGATCCTTCCTCTAAAATGTATCATTTAAACGGCATAGTGCCGTGTCAATGCAAGTTATTGTTCTAGCGGTTTAATACAATTACTCCAGCAAATAAATTTAGATATTTTTTCTGGGGTCAGCACTCCCAAACTGCCCCCACCCCAACCCCTCCCCGAGGGGAGGGGCTATATATGGAGGGTGCTGCGCACCCTCCACCCGCCAAAGGCTATCGCCTTTTGAATCCATTATCGACCTTTAATTGCCGAAGTAATAAGTTAATGATATTGGCGGGAAATCAGACGGTTTCTTCCGTCTTTACCAATGAGCGTACTCTGTTTTTGTATGCCTGCCGTTTTGCGGTAAGGAAGGCATCCAGTCTGCGCCAGCCCTTCCAGAGCAGGTGCAGCCCCGCAAGCACCGGATACACCAGGAACAGAATCTGTCCGGCAAGCAGGAGAGCAAGGTCAAAATCAATCAGTCTTGCGGCATTTTCCCAGTAGGGATATGCCAGAGTATCGGAAACCATCACCATGCTGTGCAGCTGTTTCAGGTTGCTCCAACGCCGTGAAAGGGAAAAGCGTCCGTCATTCTGCAGCGTCACCATGGTCGGGTTATTCTCTGCGCCGAGTGCCTGCTCAAAGGCATTTTTGCCGTAATTGCGCACAGGATCCGGCAGTACCATCTCATAGCAGGAGATCCGTGCTTCTCCGCCGGTTTCAGCCTGCCATTCTTCGTAGAGGTCAAAAGGAATATACATGCGGGGCATTTCGCCATAGGCAGTTTCGGAGGCATAATCCTCCTCCGCCGCGATCACACCGGCGACCGGGTAGGTACGCTGGTTGATGGTCACGAGCATTCCTGCCACATCGGGTGAACCGAACAGCTGCCACGCCAGAGTTTCATCCAGGATCAGTCTGTCCTGCATGAGATCCCCCTCCTGCAGAAAGCTGCCGCTGAGAAGCTCCGGTGCATGGAGCAGGAAGAAATCACCGCCGACTGCCATGACCTGCGCCTGTGCGGAATACCGCTTGGTACCCGATGCCGTGATCTGACCGGCGGGCGCACTGTAGGCATCGTACCAGAGTCTTGCGTTCTCCGAAGATTTTTCAAGGGAAGCGGAGCGCATGGAAGCATCCACGGATTCGCGGATGGACTGGAGACCGTCCTCCGTCAGATATGCGTCCGCTGTAAGAAACGCACTCATTTGTGTATAGGGTACCTCTCCGTCCGCTTCCCAGCGCACAGCTGCGCTCTGGGCTTCATGCAGACCGGAAAGATACGCACTGACTGCGGTCAGACCGCCGAAAACTGCCAGCGACAGCAGTGCTGCGCCGCCGCAGATCCACTGTTTTTTGCTCAGTTTCATGAAGATCAGTCCTCCATCCGGATCTGCATCCCGTTTTCCAGGGGCTTTTCAGAGGTGGTGATGACGAAATCAGAGGACATGAGGTCGCCGGAAATCGCGCTGTTGATCTCATCCACAGCAAGCACATCCACGCTCACACGGTTGGCATAATAACGGTTGCCGAGAGGGGTATTCTTCGCAGTGACCACCATGACGAACTTGCCGTCCTTGTCCTCCATGACAGCACTTGTCGGTACAACGCAGTCATAGCTTGCGCTGGAACAGCTGATGGAAAAGGAAAGGGACTGTCCGGCAGTCACATCACCTTCTACATCAAAGGTCAGGATCTTATCCGAGCCTGTTGCATTCTGGGGATCGGTCTTGATATTCACCAGTGTGGCATCAATGCCCCAGCCGTAGCCGTTGGTCACATCCGCCGGTGTACCGACCTTGACCTTCTTTGCCTGGTTGGCAGTCACGGTACACTGTACAGTATAGCCGGAATCGGTCAGAGTGAGGGAAGCAAGCAGGTCGCCGTCCATTACGGAGTCACCGGCAGCAAAATTGACCATGCTGACGATGCCGTCATGCTTACTCTTGACTTCAAGCGTGCCGCTGTCCTTCTTCAGTTCTTCCAGCTCTGCCTTCATGCTGTCGATCTCTGCCTGCTGGCTCTGCAGGTCGAGACTGTTCATCTCCTGCGTCAGGGCATCGTTCTTCTTGGTTTCTGCAAGGGCGATCAGCAGATTCTGCAGGGATCTCTCCTGCATTTTCACCTGCTCCTCCAGTGCTGAAATATCCACGGGAGTCTGTCCCTGATAGGCTGTGATGGTGCGGTTGGCATCCTCGATCGCTGCAGTCTGCTCCGCTGCCGCTGCTTCAAGCTGGGAACTGATGGTGCCGAGTGTGCTGTCAAGTGCTGCCTGTGCGGCGGACTGGGCGGTCAGCTTTTCCTCCAGAACCACCGTGATCTGTGCGATCTCCTGCTCCAGCTGCTGGATGCGTGCAAGCTCTGTCTTTGCTTTTTCCACATCCTGCTGTGCATAGGTCAGGACAATCTGTGCATCCTCCGTGGCACGCTTCATAGTCACATCATCGCCGCTGGCTTCATAGTCCTCCTTGGCGCGTGTATAGGCAAGCTCCGCTTCGGAGGCGGCGCGTTCCAGTGCCGCGATATTCTGTGCCTGTGCCGCAGAATCCACGGTCAGACCAGCGGCGAGTGCGTCATAGGAAGCCTGTACTGCAGCTGCGTCCGCAGATGCCGCATCAAGCTGTGCCTGCAGCTCTGTCAGGGGCTGGGCATAATCCGCAGAGAGCGCGGAATAGCTGCCGGCTTCGAGTGCTGCCTGATCTGCGGAAATTGCGGTCAGACGGCTGGTATGCTCGCTCACAGCGGTCATGGCAAGCGCGTATTCATAATCGGAAATACCGTTGCTGCTGTTGGCTTTTGCCTGATTCAGGGTATTGATCGCGTCCTGCAGATCCTCGCGGGCGTTGGCAATCTCCTGATTCTGCGCCGCATAATCGGGGGCGGCTGTCAGCAGAGCTTTCTGGTAATTCAGCTCCGCATCCTTCAGAGCCGCCTCTGCGGCTTCGTAGGCTTCATTGCCCTCCGCACCCTCCAGCACGAACAGGACATCGCCCTCCTTTACCTCATCGCCCGGCTTGACCTCCACCTTGCCGACGGTACGGGTACCCTCTGCAAGGATGTCATAGTCCTGGTTTGCCGTAACGATGCCGGA
The DNA here is from genome assembly GCA_045578805.1 of Oscillospiraceae bacterium. Classification (GTDB taxonomy): domain Bacteria; phylum Bacillota; class Clostridia; order Oscillospirales; family Ruminococcaceae; genus UBA3855. The sequence continues at coordinate 18,872 of JAZNKY010000106.1, read as the reverse complement.
ACAGCGGACGGTTTCCGTCACTGTGCCATAGCCGGCATACTGTGCGGCAACGATGGGCAGGCTGTAGTTCTGGATGGTATTTGAGAAAAATGTCAGGATCAGCAGGATCACCAGAAAGATGATCAGGATCGTTTTGATGCGCTCCTTGCGCTTGTTGGTTGTTTCGTTCATATGTATTCCCTCCTGTATTAGGTGGTTTTTTGATGGTAGTTCTGTGCGGGTTCCGCGCCGCGCTTAGCCTTTCACACCGCCGGAGTAGGTGATGCCCTCCACCAGATATTCCTCGCCGTAGAGGAACATCAGCAGTGCCGGGATCATGTAGACCACAGCGACCGCAAAGGCAAGCCCCACATCGCCGGAATTGATCTGTGACAGGAACACGGACAGCGGATATTCCGCCTCGTTCTCCAGCAGGATCAGCGGCTGCTCTACCATGTTCCAGTAGTCAATGAATACCAGAAGTCCGACGGAAAGCAGGGCACTGCGCGTCAGGGGCATACAGATATGCCAGAAGATCTGCCATTCACCCGCGCCGTCCAGTCTTGCCGCTTCAAAATATGCCTTCGGAATGCGGCGCATGACCTTGGTCAGCAGATAGACGCTGAACGGTGAGAAGATGCCCGGCAGAATGATCGCCCAGCGTGTGCCGAGAATGCCGAGATACTCCGATACCAGATAATTCGGCACCAGCGTGACCTGGTAGGGCATGAGCATCAGGATGATATAGGCAAAGAAGATGATCTCACGGATCCTCCCCTGCCATCGTGAAAAGCCGTATGCCGCAAGTGCCGCCACGGCAAGCTGGAACAGGGTGATCGGTACGACCAGAATCACAGAATTCCAGAATTTGAGCAGGTAATCCGGACTTTTGAACAGTACGGCAATGTACTGCTGTACGCTGATCATATCCGGAATGAATTTCAGGTTCAGCTCCTCGGAAATATAGGATTTCTTGTCCGCGGACGCGCTTTCGATCATCGCGCCGTAGTTCGCGCTGATCTCCTTTTCCGTCATAAAGGAATTGGTGATCGTCAGCACGGTCGGCATGATGAACAGGATCGCGGCGAAGGCGGCAAACAAAAAGAGGAGCGTCGGCAATAAATAGCTGTGCAGTTTCTTTTTCATCAGTCCTCCACGTCCTCTCCGAATTTGCGCTCTGCCAGGAACATTGCGCCGATGATGACGATCATCACCAGCGACAGCAGTACCGCCGCACTTGAAAGCTTCTGGTAATCCAGCGAATTGAATGTATTGTTCATGAAATGCTGGAGCAGATACATGCTCTCATACGGGTAATCGCCCGTCAGCAGGTACACCTCGCGGAACATCTTGAATGAGCTGATGATGGACAGGATCGTCACGAACAGGATCGTCGGTGACAGATAGCGCAGCTTGATATGTACGAATTTGTACCAGCCGCCCGCACCCTCCAACTCGGCTACCTCTATAATATCCTGCGGAATGCCGGCAATGGCGGACATGAACAATATCATGTTATAGCCAAGTGTCTTCCACAGGAACATCACTGTCAGCACCATGTACGACCAATTCGTTTTCAGCCAGTCCACAGGCTCTGCGCCGAACAGCTCCGTGATCTGGTTGAGCGTACCGTGGTAGTGGAAAATGACCTGCCAGACCAGTACGACCGATGCGATCGGCACCATCAGCGGACACAGGAAACAGGTACGCAGCCAGCTCTTGCCGGGAATCCGCGCATTCAGCGCAAACGCCAGCCAGAGTGACAGGACAACGGACAGGGGGACAGCGATCAGGGAAAAGATGGCAGTATTCCTCGATGCCCGGATGAATGCCGTGTTGCGGAACAGGCTCATGAAATTGTCCAGCCCCACAAAATTGGCAAAGATCGGGTTGTCCAGTACGGAATAATACATGACCACGCCGAACGGGATCAGGAAAAAAATCAGTACGCCGGTCAGGCTCGGCATCAGCCAGCTCCATGCACCAACGGCACGAAGCACTTTCGTTCGCTGCTTCTTCATTGTGTTACTTCACCTCTCTGCTATCCTAACTGTACTATTTATCATAGCACACTCAGGTTATTTTGTCAATGCCTTTTCCATAATTTTTTTGAATGTGACAGAAATGTAATGTGTTCTTAATGAATTTGCCGGCTGGAATTAAGAAATGAATACGATGCTGTCGATGGCATTGTGAAATCCGGATCTGCACTGGTGTCAACAATTTGAGTTTTCTAAGAAGCATCATACAAAACTGCCCCACCCCCTGCCCCCTCCCGGAGGGAGGGGGATTTAGGGGCGGTGCTACGCACCGCCGCCGCCAAAGGCTACGCCTTTTGATACCTGTTTTCTCATGAAATTGACACTGGCTCTGAACCGGCTTCTACTTTTAATACAACGGAAAAGTGCATTTCCTGACAAGTTTTTTTCAGATTCCCTGCATTTTGTATGAATACACAAAAATCTTTTTTTGTTTTAGATATATTCACCAAGACCGGAAAACGGTTTTTAAGTAAAAATCAGAAAAGTATTGACAGATTAAGTAAATTACAGTATAATAAAGGTATTGATACTGATTCTCTTAAACTGAATAGACAACTTATCACTCCGGCAATTAAATATAGGTACTTTTTCTGGGGTCAGCACTCCAAGACTGCCCCACCCCAACCCCTCCCCTCGGGGAGGGGCTATATATGGAGGGTGCTGCGCACCCTCCACCCGCCAAAGGCTATCGCCTTTTGAATCCATTATCGACCTTTAATTGCCGGACTAATAAATTTGTACATCCCCTGCCCCCCAGAGGGAGGGGGATCTGGGGCGGGGGCTACGCCCCCCGTGACCCGCCAAGGCTGTCGCCTTTTGAAGCACTTTTGTTTATTATAGTTTAGAGGATTGGTATCGAAACCGATTTCAGAAGGGTGGAAAAGAATTTGTCAAAAGCAATCCGCATGTCCGATATTGCAGAGCAGCTGCATGTCAGCACCGTTACTGTTTCCAAGGCACTTTCCGGTAAGGAGGGCGTGAGTGATGAGCTGCGCCTGAAGATCCAGCAGCTTGCAGAACAGATGGGCTATCAGAAGAAAAACAGCAGACTGGATGTTCCCCAGCCGGGCTATTCCATCGGGGTCGTTACCTCACAGAAATACATAGAAAAAGGGCATTCGTTTTATTGGACGCTCTATGAGCGCATCCTGTATCACCTCTCCCAGCTCGGTCATATCGGTATCCTGGAAGTCATTCCGGAGCAGGATGCACAGCTCCCGCGCCTTGTGCAGGAAGGCCGTGTGAACGGCATCATTATGATGGGGAATTTCTCCGACAATCTCCGCAGCAGTCTTGCCGCTGCCGGAATGCCGTTTGTCATCCTGGATGCCTTCCACGCAAAATACCAGCAGGATTCCGTCATTTCCGACGGCTATTACGGCATGTACACCGTAGTGCAGCATCTCATTGCCATGGGGCACAGTCAGATCGCTTTTGTAGGCTCCATTGGTTCAACCACGAGCATCACTGACCGCTATTACGGCTACTGCCGTGCCATGAGCGAGGCTGGACTGCCTGTTTCGGAGGATCTGGTACTCCCCGACCGCGGACCGGACGGCAATATCTATATCCCGCTTGACGGTATCCGTCAGCTGCCCACGGCATTCGCCTGCAACTGTGACAGCACAGCTTATGTACTGCTGAACATGCTGAAGGATCGCGGTGTGCGTGTGCCGCAGGATGTTTCCATTACGGGCTTTGACAATTTCATCCTCTCTGAGCTGACCGTGCCGCGCATTACGACCTATGCGGTCGATGTGGACAAAATGTCCCGCGCCAGCGTCAAGCAGCTCGTCCGCAGGATCCAGAACCCCAAGGCGACCCTCCAGCGCACAGTCATCAGCGGCTCCATGGTTCTGCGTGACAGCGTCAGAAAAATTTTGTAACTGCTCTTTGCGTAAAAAATATTTACAAATCTTTTGTAAAAACTATTGACATCCAGAGCGAGGTGTGCTATAATATAGTTACAACATGCAGTAAGCATACATAACACACCACTTTCAGGTAAAAGCAATTGACACTGCATGACCGAAAAGGAGTAACGATATGAAACACAGACACACCTGCGCAATGGCAGCAGCAGCATTCTGTATGCTGGCAATGACCGGCTGTACGGAATCCGACAAGGTATCCTACAATGTATCCAAGGAAGCGGACAATTTCAATGTGATCCGCCGTCTGACCGTGATCAACGCAAGAAGCGACAAGCCGGTGTTCGAGCTGATCGGCGCGTTTTCCATCGAGGTGGACAATGAGGAAAATCAGCTGGAGATCATCTGTGAGACCGGTGAGAATGAATACAAGAAGCATTTTGTCAGCCTGAATGAATGGACGATCTATGTAGTGGAGGATGTCGGTGGCGCGGATGTTGACCCGTACCGCTACGAGGTAAACTTCCTGCCGGAATCCATTCTGCCGGTGACGGTGACTTCCAACGACTAAGGAGGATACGGTATGATTGATGATATAATCGAGCTGTTGGCAGATGTGGCAGCTGATCTGCTGGGCGAGATCCTGCCCAACCGGAAGGCATGGCGGAATGCAAAGCCTCTGACGCGCTTTCTCTGGGGGCTTGCCGGTGCGGCAGCTGTCGGATTGCTCTGCTGGGGCATCGTCACAGTATGCATACAATAATACCAATCTGTAGAAAGGAGTGTTGCTCATGACAACGTGGATGATTTTCTGGGCTATCTTGTTTGTGGTACTGGTCGTGATGGAGCTTTCTACGATGCAGCTGATCAGCGTGTGGTTCGCCGCTGGTGCGCTGGCTGGCTTTATCGGGGCGGCGTGCGAAATGGCTCCGCTGGGACAGTCGATCCTGTTCGTGGTCGTTTCGTTCCTGCTGCTGCTCATCAGTATGCCGCTGCTGAAGAAATTCCGGAACGCAAACCCCAATACCAAAGCTGTTGATCCCGATGTCGGCAAGGATGCCGTGGTAACAGAGGAGATCAGCAATGACAAAAGCACGGGACGCATAAAGATCGGTGATTCCAACTGGCGCGCCCGCACAAGGGACGGCGCGGTCATTGCCGCCGGCACGATCGTAACGGTGACGGAGATCTCCGGTACGACTGCATATGTCACAGAAAAACTGAACTAAGCTAAACTAATAAATAACAGGAGGATTTTATTATGGAATATGTAATTGTTGGTCTGATCGTTGTACTGCTGGTGCTGTTCATCAGCTGTCTGCGCATTGTTCCGCAGGCGCATGTCTATGTTGTAGAACGTCTGGGTACCTTCCACAAGGAAATGCAGGCTGGTCCCCGCTGGCTCATTCCCTTCATTGACCGCGTGGCTCGCCGCGTGTCCATCAAGGAGCGCGTGGTGGACTTCAAGCCGCAGCAGGTAATCACCAAGGATAATGTTACCATGCAGATCGACACGGTTGTGTTCTTCAAGGTTACTGACGCGAAGAAGTATACCTATGGTGTGGAAAATCCCATGATGGCGATCGAGAACTTCACCGCAACAACCCTGCGTAACATCATCGGTGAACTGGAGCTGGACGCTACCCTGACCTCCCGTGATGTCATCAACACCAAGATTACAGCGATCCTGGACGAAGAAACCGACCGCTGGGGCATCAAGGTGATCCGCGTTGAGCTGAAGAACATCCTGCCGCCCAGAGAGATCCAGGATTCTATGGAAAAGCAGATGAAGGCGGAGCGTGAACGCCGTGAGAAGATCCTGCAGGCTGAGGGTGAAAAAAAGGCACAGGTACTCGTTGCCGAGGCTGAAAAGGAATCCAAGATCCTGCGCGCACAGGCTGACAAGGAAGCTGAAATTCTCCGTGCGACCGCTGAAAAGGAGGCAATGATCCTTCGTGCGGAGGCGATCCGTGAGCAGAAGATCCGCGTGGCAGACGGTGAAGCACAGGCAATTGCTGCCGTACAGACAGCACTGGCTGAGAGTCTGGAACGCCTGAATTCTGCGAACCCGAACCAGAACGTTCTGCAGCTGAAGGCTCTGGAGGCATTCGGCAAGGCAGCGGACGGCAAGGCAACCAAGCTCATCATTCCGAGCGAAATTCAGGGTCTGGCAGGTCTGGCAGCAGGTCTGAAGGCTGTGACGGAAACAACAGAGGAAGAAGCAAAGTAAAAACATTCATTACAGGCACAAAGCGGGTTTGAGGGGGCGTGCCCCCTCCCGTATCAACTATTTTAATGCAAGGAGGAATTCATATGAGAAAGTGTATCAGATGCGGCGAAGCAATGCAGGAAAACTGTGCGATCAAGGTAGAGGGTACTGGTTATGGCATCGTGATGTCCACCAAGAAGGACGCAATGTTCAGAGGCAGGATCGGTATTCCGAATGTTGCAGTTTGCCCGAAATGCGGCGAGGTTTCCATTTACATGGCAGATACGTCGAAATTGTCTGCTGAAAAATAGGTATCATTGCGCCCTGTGGGTTTTCGCAGGGCGTTTTGAAATACATGACATTAGGAGGAAAAAACATGAACGAACAACTGATGAACGAGTACAAAAAGTATCTTGCGTGCAGGGAAGCACTCTCGAAGGTATTCAAATTTGAGACGGACTCCATGGTTGCTGTCTGTGCAGCGACCGCATGCAGCAAGGGGATGGCTGTGGATGCCGACAAAATTAAAGCATGTGAGAAGATCCTCAAGAAGAATACCGGCATTTTTTCCGGATTCCATGGAAACATGTCGATGCCGGTGATTATGATGCTTGCCGGTGCGGATGATCCGGAGGGGAAGATCAAGCAGGCAAATGACTTCCACAAGGTGCTGAAGAAGTACCTCAGTGATTCCGAGCATCTTGCGTATTCCGCAGCCGTTCTGACGGATATGACCACACAGGAACGGATCGAGGAGATCGCCGAGCGAGGCAAGCGCATTTACCAGCTGATGAAGAAGGAACATCGTTTCCTGACAGGCTGTGAGGATGTTCTGTTTGCGCTCCTTCTGGCATTCTCCGAAAAGTCCGATGAGTCAATGATCGAGGAGATGGAAGAATGCTACCGTATTCTGAAGGAGCGTCGCTTCGATGAAGATACAATGCAGTCGATCAGCCATATTTTCACACTGGCAGAGGGTACCCCGGAGGAAAAGTGCTCCCGTCTGACCGCATTGTTTGATGCGCTGACAGCGGCAGGAAAGAAATACAGCAAGAATCATGAACTGGCAGTTCTGGCTGCACTGTCTCTGAGCGACACACCGGTCGAGGAGCTGGCTGCGGAGATCATCGCAGTGAATGACGAGCTTGCACAGCAGAAGGGCTACAAGGGCGTATTCGGCACGGACAAGCACACAACATTGATGCACGCAGTAATGATCGTATCGAATTACCACATGGAAACACAAAACGTCAATGACGCAGCAATGATGAGCGTCATCGCCTCAACTGCAGCAACACAGGCGGCAGTTACAGCTATGCTCATGCTCATGATCATGACCTGATGCTCCGAGGGAGGAACTATGAACGAACAGCTCACCAAACTCTGCGAACAGTACATCCGGGACAGGGATACCATCAAGACGACCTTTCCGTGGGACAGTGCTTATATCATTCCGGTCTGCGCGATGGCGTTCGGCAGCCGGAATAAGGCGGTTTCTGCGGAAAAGCTGAAGGAATGCCGCAAGCTTCTCGAACAGCACACCAGCATTTTCTCCAATTTCCGCGGCAACACCAAGCTCCCGACGATGACCATTCTCGCCTGTGCGGAGGATTCGCTGGACGCGCTGCAGAATGCAATGGCGATCTATGCCGCAATGAAGGAGCATTTTTACGGAACGCAGTATCTCGCCTATATTTCGGCAGTACTGACCGAAATGATCTCCCGTGAGCGCGCGGAGGAGATCGCTGTCCGGGCGAAAGCGATTTTCACCCGCATGAGGCAGGAGTATCCGTTCCTGACAAGCGGTGAGGATAGTGTATTTGCTGTTCTGATGGCATTTTCCGATAGAACTGAGGACACGCTCATTAAGGACATGGAGGAATGCTACAAGCTCCTGAAGTCACGGTTCCACGATTCCAATGCAGTACAGACGCTCTCACATGTACTGGCGATGGCGGATGGCAGCGCGGCGCAGAAATCGGAACGTCTGCTTGCCCTCTATGACGCACTGAACAGGGCGAAGCTGGATTACGGGCGTTCCTATGAGCTGGCAGTGCTTGGTACACTTTCCCTGCTGGATACGGAGATCGACACGATTGTCGCGGAGATCGCACAGGCGGATGCCTTCCTGGAGGAGCAGAAGGGCTATGGGCTGTTCTCCATCGGCAGAAATACAAGGCTCATGCACGCGGCAATGCTGGTCTCCATCCTGCACAACACGGATGCGGACACAGCAGCCATGGCTGGCACACTCGCGATGCTTGCAGCACAGCAGGCGGCAATGTGCGCAGTGATCGCGTCGAGTGCGGCGGTTACGGCGGCAAATACATAAGAAGAACCCGGTTCCATGGGCGGAACCGGGTTTTCTGCTATCTTATTGTGCCGCATCCTTTTCACGGATCGCGTTGTAGCGGATCTTGCCGCTGATGGTCTTGGGCAGTTCATCCGCAAAGGCGATGATGCGCGGACGCTTGTAGGCGGCGGTGCGCGCCTTTACAAATTCCTTCAGTTCCTCTGCCAGTGCCTCGCTCGGCTCCGTGCCGGCGGTCAGAACCACGGTCGCCTTGATGAGGTTGCCGCGTTCCTCGTCCGGTACGCCGGTCACGGCACATTCCACAACAGCGGGATGCTGGATCAGTACGCTCTCTACCTCAAACGGTCCGATGCGGTAGCCGCTGGACTTGATGACATCATCCACACGGCTCACATAAAAGTAGTAGCCTTCCTCGTCGCAGTATGCCGTATCGCCAGTATGGAAAACGCCATCCTTCCAGCATCTTGCATTGGCTTCGTCGTTGTTTTCATAGCCAAGGCACAGACCCTCCGGCATACGTTCTCTGGTGTCAATGACGATCTCGCCGGTCTCACCCACTGGCACATCATTGCCGTCCGCATCCACAAGCCGCACCTTGTACAGCGGCGAGGGCTTGCCCATGGAGCCGCGCTTCGGCTTGCCGCCGGCAAAATTGCCGATGATCAGCGTGGTCTCGGACTGTCCGTAGCCCTCCATGATCTCCAGTCCCGTGCATTCATAGAACAGACGGATGATCTCCTCCTGCAGTGCCTCGCCTGCTGTGGCAACATGGCGGATGCTGGCGAATGCTTCGCGGCGCAGACCTGTCTTTGCCATCAGGCGGTAAAGGGTCGGCGGCGCACAGAATGTGGTGACCTTGTATTTCTGCAGCACATCCATCATGTTGGATGCATCAAAACGCTCATAGTCATATGCCATGATCGCGCTGCCGCCCAGCCACTGACCATAGATCTTGCCCCAGCTGGATTTTGCCCAGCCGGTATCTGCAACGGTCAGGTGCAGACCGTCATTCTGTACGCAGTGCCAGTACACGCCCGTGACGATATGTGCCAGCGGATAGGCGTGATTGTGTACCACTGCCTTGGGATAACCGGTCGTGCCGGAGGTAAAGTACAGGATGATCGCCTCGTTCACCTTTGTTTCCATGCGCGGGAATGTATCCGGCTCTGCGGTGATCAGCTGGTCGAGCTGACGGAAGCCGCCGTGTCTGCGGCGCACGGTGAACAGATTGGTCAGACCCGGTGCCTGCTTGGAAGCATCAAGAACCTTGTTGCAAAGTTCTGTATCATCCGCGCATACAATGGTGCGGATGTCCGCCGCATTTGCACGGTATACGATGTCACCCGTGGTCAGCATGTGGCTTGCCGGAATGGCAACAGCTCCGATCTTGTGGAGTGCAGTGATCACATACCAATACTCAAAATGCCGCTTGAGCATGAGCATCACACGGTCTCCCTTGCGGACTCCCTGCCTGACCAGATAATGCGCCGTCTGCGAAGACAATCTGCTGATGTCCCCGAAGGTGAGAATGCCTTCCCTGCCCTCGTCATCGCACCAGACAACGGCTTTCTTTTCCGGCTCCTCCGCTGCAATGGCATCCACGACATCATAGCCGAAATTAAAATTATCCGGATATGACAGGCTGAATTTTGTGATCTGTCCATTTTCATCAAATTCTGCATGGCTGAATTTCTGATACAAGGCTTCCATAGTTACCCTCCGATTTCGTCTGTACGACGCATATTTCTTTTGCGGCAATCCGCACACCATCATATCTGGTATCCAATACTATATTACATCATAATGCTTATTTTGTCAAGCGTTTTTTAATATTTTCTTCCAATTTTCACATTTCCTATCGCTTTCACCGTTAAAAGCGCGAAAGCGAGCTGGTTTTGTTAGATGGATTTCCCGCTGCGGGAAATCCATCATCAGCATTATGCATTTTTGTCGTTATAATTACCGAACTTACGGAATCTCTGATATCTCTGCTCCAGCAGTTCCTCCTCGGAGAGTGCGCAGAGGTTATCCAGCTCACGGATGAGAGCTGCCTTGAGGTTCTTGCACATCTTCGGGAAGTGGTCGAAGTCCTCAGGGATGATCTCCTCAGCAACGCCAAATTCCTTCATATCCTCCGCAGTGATGTGCAGGCACTCTGCGGCATCTGCCACCTTTCCGGAATCCTTCCAGAGGATGGATGCACAGCCTTCGGGAGAAATAACGGAATATACGGCATTTTCAAGGATGAACACCTTATCCGCAGACGCAAGTGCAAGCGCACCGCCGCTGCCGCCTTCGCCGATGACAACGGAGATGACCGGTGTTCTCAGACCGAGCATTTCCATGATGTTTTCAGCGATCGCCTGACCCTGACCGCGCTCCTCTGCATCCGCACCGCAGAATGCACCGAGGGTATCCACGAAGCATACAACGGGACGATGGAACTTTTCAGCCTGCTTCATCAGACGCAGTGCCTTGCGGTAGCCCTCAGGCTTGGGGCTGCCGAAATTGCGGGCAATTCTGCTCTGGAGGTCGGTACCCTTTTCCATAGCGATAAAGGTAACGGGACGCTTGCCGATATAGGCAAGACCTGCCATGATCGCCAGATCCTCGCCGAAACGGCGGTCACCGTGCAGCTCGATCGGAAATTCAAAGATCTCCTTCACATATGCGCCGCCCGTGGGTCTGCCGTTCTGTCTGGCAGTTTTCAGCTTTTCATAGGAATTCATTGTGACCCGCCTCCTTATCTCTGGTGCATATGCAGAATTTCTGCAAGCGTATCACGCAGTTCGTTTCTCGGAATGATGGCATCTACAAAGCCATGCTCCATGAGGAACTCCGCGCTCTGGAAATTGTCGGGGAGCTGGCTCTTGGTGGTCTGCTCCACAACACGTCTGCCGGCAAAACCGACAAGTGCGCCCGGCTCTGCAAGGATGATGTCGCCCTGCATTGCAAAGCTTGCGGTCACGCCGCCGGTGGTCGGGTCAGTCAGGACGGTCACATAGAGCAGTCCTGCATTGCTGTGGACCTTAACCGCTGCGCTGACCTTTGCCATCTGCATCAGGGAGATCACGCCTTCCTGCATTCTGGCACCGCCGGATGCGGTAAAGCCAACAACAGGCAGCTTATGCTCGGTCGCATATTCATACAGACGTGTGATCTTCTCGCCGACTACGGAACCCATGCTTGCCATCATGAATCTGGGTTCCATCACGAAGGCTGCAAAGCGGATGCCTGCGATGGTTGCGATACCGCAGATCACTGCATCCTCCTCGCCGGTGGTCTCTCTGGACTTATCCAGCTTCTGCTGGTAGCTGGGGAAGTGCAGGAAATCCTTGCTGGTCAGACCTGTGAACAGCTCATGGAAGCTGTTCTTATCAAACAGGAGCTTGACGCGGTCTCTTGCACCGATACGATAGTGGAATCCGCACTTGGAACAGATATAGCTGTTCTTCTGCAGATCATATGCTGATTCCTCGTGACCGCACTTCTTGCAGGTCACGGTCTGCACCTCAGTCTGATTCAGCTTTGCGTGCAGAAAATCCTGAATAAAACTCATATTATGCCTCCGCTGCCGGCGCGATCAGTGCAAAGGAGAAATCGGCAGAAACAGCAAGCTTGCCGTTGACATAGCCCTTTCCTGTGCAGAAATAGAATGCGCCCTTTGATCTGGTTACTTCACATTCGGTTTCAAAGGTATCACCGGGCTTGACCTGGCTTCTGAACTTCACCTTGTCAAGACCTGTGAAATACGGTGTGCAGCCCTTGCAGCTGTCTGCGAGGAGTACACAGGCGGACTGTGCGAGGATCTCGCACAGAATCACGCCGGGAACAACGGGATTGCCGGGGAAGTGACCCTTGAGGAAGAATTCCTCACCGGTGATATGGATCCTGCCGTGTGCCTTGCCGTCCACAGCCTCTGCTTCATCGAGCAGGAGCATGTTGTCGCGGTGGGGCAGGATCTCCATGATCTGTTCCTTGTTCAGCATCTGTCGATCCCCCTCTTATACTTTCTTGAATGCAACGACTGCATTATGACCGCCGAAGCCCAGATTGGAGGACATTGCCAGCTCCAGATCTGCCTTGACAGCAGTGTTGGGAGTATAGTCCAGATCCAGCTCCGGATCTGCTTCCTTGTAATTGATGGTCGGCGGTACCAGACCCTCGGTCAGTGCCAGAACTGCGGCAATTGCCTCAACAGTACCGGTCGCACCGAGCATGTGACCGGTCATGGACTTGGTGGAGCTGATGTGCAGCTTCTTTGCGTCCTCGCCGAATGCGCGCTTGAGTGCGTTTGTCTCAGTAGCATCGTTCAGGGGTGTGCTGGTACCGTGTGCGTTGACATAGATCTTCTCTGCCGGAACACCGCAGTCAGCGTATGCATCGAGGAATGCCTTTGCAGTGTATTTTGCTTCCGGATCAGGAGCAGTAACATGGTGTGCGTCACAGGTGGAGCCGTAGCCGCATACTTCTGCAATGATGTTGGCACCTCTTGCAACGGCATGGTCATAGTCCTCCAGAACCATAACGCCTGCGCCCTCTGCCATGATGAAGCCGTTTCTTCTCTTATCGAACGGCATACATGCGTTATCCTTGTCGGATGCAGTGGACAGAGCCTGGCAATTGCCGAAGCCTGCAACAGTCAGTTCGTTGATTGCAGCTTCAGAACCGCCGCAGATCATTGCATCTGCATAGCCATGCAGGATGGTGCGGTATGCTTCGCCGATCGCAGTTGCGCCGGTTGCACATGCGGTGGAAACTGCGGTACAGGGACCGTTTGCGTTGTAGCGGATGGCAAGGTTGCCGGCTGCAATGTTATAGATCATCTTAGGAACAAAACGCGGAGAAACCTTTCTTGCACCCTTTTCCAGAAGATTCTGGTGTTCGGTGCAGAGAGTATCCATGCCGCCGATACCGGAGCCGAAGCAAACACCGATGCGGTCGCTTTCGATCTGACCCTGCAGACCGCTCTGCTCCATTGCTTCATCCGCTGCTGCCATTGCAAACAGGGTGAACATATCGGTATTCTTAACAGCGGGCTTGCCGAACATAGCTGCTGCGTCGAAATTCTTCACTTCGCCTGCAAGCGTCCACTTGGAATCGGATACATCGAACTTGGTGATAGTATCAATACCATTCTTTCCGGCAAACATTGCCTCCTTAAATTCTGCAACATTGTTGCCGATGGGAGTCACTGCACCCATACCAGTAATTACTACTCTTCTCATCTTTCATTCCTCCTACATTGCCATTCCGCCGTCGATGCGGATCACTTCGCCTGTAATATAGTCGGATGCAGGGGATGCCAGGAACAGTGCCAGACCTGCTACCTCCTCAGGCTTGCCAAAACGATGGGCAGGAATTGCCTTCAGCAGTTCCTCGTTGCCCTGAAAATCCGTTGTCATGCTGGTCATGATGAAGCCCGGTGCAATGGCGTTTACGCATACGCCCTTTGCAGCCAGCTCCTTGGCTGTGGACTTGGTCAGACCGATGATGCCTGCCTTGGAGGCGGAATAATTCGCCTGACCGGCATTGCCGAACAGACCGGATACGGAACTGATATTGATGATCTTGCCGTACTTCTTCTTCATCATCGGACGATAGAAATTCTTTGTCATGTAGAATGCACCCTTGAGGTTGACATCCACAACAGCGTCGAAATCAGCCTCCGTCATGCGCAGGATCAGGTTATCCCTTGTGATGCCGGCGTTGTTGACCAGAATGTCCACGCCGCCGAAATCCTTCAGGATCGCCTGACAGGTCTCTGCAACAGCATTGCTGTCTGCCACATTGCACTGATAGGCTCTGACGGTCACGCCAAGTGCTGCGATCTCATCGGCAGCAGCCTGTGCCTTCTCCGGAGCGCATACGTCAACGATAGCAATATCTGCGCCGTTTTCTGCATATTTTTTACAAATTTCCTTACCAATACCCTGTGAGCCGCCAGTAACTACGGCAACTTTTCCTTTCAGCATTGCTGTCATTCCTTTCTGTACTATAAAATGGGGCGGAGCAGTCCGCCCCTGTGTTGTTTACTTGAGTGCTTCGAGCGTCTGTGCCAGACCCTCTGCATTCTCGACGCAATAGCACTTTGCATCCGGAAGGATCTGGGAAACGAGCTTCTGGAGTGTGTTGCCTGCGCCGCATTCGATAAAGGTATCAAAGCCCTCTGCCGCCATATTGCGGATGAGCTGTGTCCACTTGACCGGATTGTTGATCTGCTTGCACATCAGCTCCTTGGGGTCACCTGCATAGGGCTGGGAGGTGTAGTTGGAATACACCGGAATTTCGGGGAGCTTTACCTCGAAATCTGCCAGAGCCTCTGCAAAAGGAGCAACTGCGGGAGTCATGTAGGGAGAATGGAACGCGCCGCTGACTGCCAGCGGAACGGCTCTGCCCTTGACTGCCTTGACATCGGCACTGAGAGCTGCAAGCTGCTCCTTGTCGCCGGAAACAACGAGCTGCATCGGGGAATTGTAGTTCACCGGATACACCTTGTCATACTTGGAAGCAAGCTCCTCAGCCTGTTCGCTGGGGATCCTTACGATCGCTGCCATGGATGCGATATCCGCATCGGAAGCGGCTGCCATACATGCGCCGCGCTTGGTGGCGATGTTAAAGCCTTCCTCCGCTGTATAAGCACCTGCAAAAGCAAGTGCGGGAATCTCACCGAGGGAGAAGCCAGCCACTGCATCGGGAGTGATGCCGTTCTCGCGCAGTGCAATTGCTGCTGCGAGGTCTGCCAGATACAGGCAGGGCTGGGTGTTTTCAGTCTGCTTCAGAGCTGTGCCGTCACCGGTAAAGGACTGCTCCAGTGTGCCGGGTCTGCACTGTTCAGCGGCATCATAGACTGCCTTGACAGCCGGAACGGATTCATAGAAATCCTGACCCATGCCCACATGCTGTGCGCCCTGACCGGAAAATACAAATGCTACTTTACCCATGCTGCTGCTCCTTTCAGGCAGTTCTCTGCCTCCTGCATGATCTCGTCAATGATCTCTGCGCAGGTCTGCTCCTTGTTCACCATACCGGAAATTTGACCGGCGAGAACACTGCCCTGCTTCACATCACCCTCCACAGCTGCCAGACGCAGTGCGCCGGAGCCGAGCATTGCTACGCTCTCCGCAGTAGCTCCAGGATCATATTCTGCCTTGACAAAATTGCGGGTGAAATTATTCTTGATACCGCGGCAGGTGTTTCCGCCGAAGCGTCTGCCGGTTACCTGTGTGGAAATATCCTTTGCACCCAGAACCATATCCTTATAGTTCTGGTGTACGCCGCATTCCTTTGCTGCAAGGAACCGGGTACCCATCTGCACGCCCACTGCACCGAGCATGATCGCTGCAGCGATGCCTCTGCCGTCGGCGATACCGCCTGCGGCAAGTACGGGAATGCTTACCGCATCCACAACCTGCGGCACAAGTGCCATCGTGGTCAGCTCACCGATATGACCGCCGGACTCCTGTCCCTCTGCGATCACAGCAAACGCGCCGGCACGTTCTGCCTGCTTTGCCATGGTGCAGGATGCGACAACGGGGATGACCTTGATGCCTGCTTCGTTCCACATGGGCATGTACTTCACAGCACTGCCCGCACCGGTGGTCACAACAGCGGGCTTCATTTCTGCGCAAACCTTTGCGCATTCGTCCGCGAACGGACTCATCAGCATTATATTCACACCAAAGGGCTTATCTGTCAGCTCCTTGGCAATTGTAATCTGTTCTTTTAAGTATTCTGCGTCTGCATTCATTGCGGAGATAATACCAAGACCGCCGGCGTTGGAGACCGCTGCGGCAAGCTTGCCGTCAGCGATCCATGCCATGCCGCCCTGAAATACAGGGTACTGAATGCCGAGAATTTCACAAATCGGCGACTGCATCATGCTTACGCCTCAGCTACGAGTGCTTCTACAGCCTCAGTCAGCTTGCCGACTGTGTTCAGCTCAGGAGACATTTCGAGAGTGATGTCGAACTCGTCTTCCAGGTCCATAGCCATCTCTGTCATGTCCAGAGAGTCAATGCCCAGATCGGAGAACTTTGTCTCTGCGTTGATCTCAGCTGCGTCTGTGTCTGTAGCTTCTGCCAGCATTGCGATAATTTTTTCCTGTACCATTGTTTTTACTCCTTTTTTATGATATGATATATGTGAACCGGTTTTCCCGGTACTCACCAGATGAAAAATGGATGGGGTTCTGCAGAATCTCTGCTTACCATTCGATCAGGCAGGCTGCATCTGCAAGACCGCCGCCGAAGGCGCAGAGAATGATCTTATCACCGCGCTTGAGGTTTCCGCTCTTTGCCAGCTCATCAAGAGCGATCGGAACGGATGCGCTGGAGGTGTTGCCGTACTTCTCGATGTTGCAGAACATCTTCTCTTCCGGCATACGCAGACGCTTGCGGGCAAAGTCCACAATGCGCTTGTTTGCCTGGTGCGGCACAACATATGCAATATCCTCCATGGTCAGACCATTGCGCTCCAGCAGTACATTGACATCCTCGCAAAGAGAAGTAACTGCATACTGGAAGGTCTCCTGACCCTGCATATGGATGTACGGGCTGTCCTGCTCTGCCTTGAAGAACGGAGAGCATCCGATGCTGTGCGGGATCTTGATGACATCATCGCCGCCCTTGACATTGCAGACAGCATCGAGATAGCCGTTACCGCGTTCCAGTACAGCTGCGCCGGCACCATCGCCGAAGATCACACAGGTACCGCGGTCAGTCCAGTCCAGAATGCCGCTCATGCGCTCACAGCCGACAACAAGGATCTTCTTGTACTGGCTGCGCAGTGCAAAATATGCCGCTGCTGTTTCCAGCAGGAAGAGAAATGCAGAGCAGGCTGCGCTGATTTCCATTGCCGGGCAGGTCGCACCAAGCTTGTTCTGGATCATGCATGCCATGGACGGAGAGGAGGTCTCGCCGCTGACGGTTGCTGCCAGAATCAGATCAATATCCTCTGCAGTGCAGCCGCAGTCATCAAGTGCCTTCTGCGCTGCCTTAAAGCCGAGGTCGGAAGTGAATTCTGTTTCGGAAATGCGGCGTTCCTTAATGCCGACTCTTTTGGTGATCCACTCGTCGTTGGTTTCTACGAGCTGGGAGAGATCATCATTTGTCACTGCCTTTTCCGGTACATACATACCAGTACCAATGATTTTAAAACTCATTTTATTGCCTCCTGTGGTAACACAACGCCTCACGGCGGTTCTGAATTTTTCCTTGTACAAGTGTTCCGTTAAATTAGTAGCACCTTCCATGGGATTTGTTACACGATCTGCATAACAAATCGCCTTTGTTTTCACATCGTATTTTTGTGCATTTTCACAACGGAGGCAATTGTAACATTCCAGCACAATGCTGGTACTAATATGATAGAGCATGGACGGATTCTTCTGACCAGGCTCTCAGAGGGAGTAGGTGTATTCATGAAGCTTGAATTTGAAGCCCTTTATAAAGAATACTTCCAGCGGACCTATGCATTTCTGTATAAATTGACAGAGCAGCGGGATCTTGCGGAGGAGCTGACGCAGGAGACATTTTACCAGGCGTTTGTATCCTTCCACCGATTCCGCGGCGACAGTGACGTTTTTACATGGCTCGCGTCCATTGCGAAGCATACATATTACCGCTACCTGCGCAAGAACAAATATCACATTGATTCCATCAGCACCGACCAGATCGCAGATCACTACTGCAGCAATGACGGTGAACGGCTGGAGGAAACCGTGGAGCGGCAGCTGCTTCTTGACAGTACCAGAAAGGCTCTGGATACGCTGCCGGAAAAATACCGGGATGTGACGATACTGCGCATCTACGCGGACATGAGCTATGCAGAGATCGGAAAAGCTCTGCATATCAGTGAAAATTCTGCAAGGGTAATTTATCATCGTGCAAAGAAAATGATTTTGGAGGCGATTCAGAATGAACATGACATGTGAGATTATCAGGGATCTGGCAGAACTGTATCAGGAGAATATTGTAAGCCGTGAAAGTGCGCAGGCGATCCGTGAGCATCTGAAGACCTGCCCGGAATGCCGGAAATATTACCAGGATTATGACGCTGTGGAACATGCAAGCTTTGCCGTTCCCCAGCCCTCACAGAATGCGGTCTCCGTGCAGGAGCGCATGTATGAGCAGCTTTCGCGCAAGCTCCGCCGCCGCCACATGCTCCGCGTGATCGGAGTCAGCTCGGCGATCGGCGCGGGAACCATCATGCTTGCTGTGGGCATCCTCCTCACCTGTAAGGGTGGAACTTCCCATGTAACTGAATAAACAACCAAATCCCTCCGCAACTTTTCAATGCGGAGGGATGTTTTTTATACTAGAGCCTGTTCACATAAAATGAATATGCAGATTTTCGAGCATAAATTTTACGCAGGCAAGGCAAAAAATCGCAGGCATACTGACGTATGTCAAGATTTTTTAACGCAGACTGTGTGAAATTTTGCCGAAAAGATGCGT
>JAZNKY010000105.1:0-9227 GCA_045578805.1 Oscillospiraceae bacterium | reverse complement strand
ATTTCACCAGCGGCGGTTCGCCGTCCCCTGCCAAAGGGATGTGATCCCTTTGGAATCCCGTGTCGTTTTGCCATTGCCCCCCGTTGGGGACAATGGCAAAACGCTGAGATTGCAAGAATACATTCTTTTGAAGGAAACAGGGGTACAGCCTCTGAACGATAACAGTTATGGCGTGATTTAATCATGAGCGATGAAAGGAGAAATTCCCATGAAACGCAAACCCGAAAAAAACTACAAGCTTCCGAAATATGCCGCAGGGCTTGCGGCGATGCTGTTTGCAGGCGGAATGACCGGATGCACCGAAACTGCCAGTGATGTGCAGATCGACGGCGGTATGGATGTGCCGGAGGATACCAAATATGTGGAGCTTTCCGGCGATGTGGAATTTGTGGAGGACACAACGGAGGCATCCTCTGAAGAAACAACAGAAGAAACCATGCTCGCCGGAGATGTGGCGGTACTGCCGGAGGAGGAGATCGTCGAGGTAACGCTTGCCGGGGATGCGGTACTCGCACCGGAGGAAACCTGCACCATCCCCGATTCTGCCGAAATGGGCGTTGCGGAATTTACCTTCCCGGATACGGAACCTGCGCCGCCCCAGCCGGAGCTTGAAATCGTCACCGTTCCGGTCGCGGAGGAAACCGCTGTTCCGGACATTGAACCGGCTGTACCGGGGCTTTTCGTTGTGGAAACGGAGTAAGCCATGAATTTCACACTCCATCTGACCGAATCCTGCAATATGGATTGCATCTACTGCGTCCATGAAAAGCAGAAACGCCGCATGTCGGAGGCGATCCTCTATGCGGCGTGTGAGCTTGCCTTTTCCAAGGGGAAAACCGCCGGACTCTGTTTCTTCGGCGGCGAGCCGCTGCTGGAAAAGGAGCTGATCTGCAAGGCTCTGGACTATTGCAGATCGCTTTCACAGAAAAAAGGAATGCCGTTCCAGTGCAAGATGACCACGAATGGCACATTGCTGGATGAAGCCTTCCTGCACCATGCGAAGCTTGCTGATATGACCATCGGCATGTCCTTTGACGGTCTGGCACAGACGATCAGCCGCCCCTATGCGGACGGAAGTTCCAGCCTTCCCGATGCGGAGAAAGTCGCAGGGCTTCTTCTGCAGGAAATGCCGCATTCCTATGCGATGCTGACCCTTGCACCACAGGCAGTCGGAAAATTTGCCGATTCTGTGGAATATCTCTATGATCTCGGCTTCCGGCGCATCACCGCAACGCCAGCCTATGGAAAGCGCGCCCCCTGGACGGAGGAAACGCTTGCGGAGCTTGAGACTCAGCTGATACATATTTCTGCATTCTATATGGAACGCTTCTTCAAGGGCGGGCATTTCTATTTCAGCCCGCTTGATGCCAAGATCCGTCAGTGCATCACCGGACAGAACCCCGCCGACCGCTGCCACCTCGGACAGCGGCAGATGCCGGTCAATGTGGACGGGAAGATCTACGCCTGCACACAGTTCATCGGGGATGAAAATTACTGCATGGGCGATGTGTTCCATGGACTTGATATGCAGAAGCAGACGGCAATTGCCAGCCGCGTGCATGTCCTGCCGGAGGAGTGCCGGGAATGCGACCTGCGGGAGAGATGCACCAATTCCTGCGGCTGCCTGAACCGCCTGGAAACAGGGGACGAACAGCAGGTATCCCCGATGCAGTGCGCCTACGAACGAACCCTTATCCGCATCGCGGATACAATGGCGGATCATCTGTACGAAGAAGATCCGGAGAAATTCCGGAAATGGTTTGTAAAGTGATATGATAGCGGCGGAGCTGGCTCCGCCGCTTTTATTACTCCAGCAATGAAAGGTCGATATGGATTCAAAAGGCGATAGCCTTTGGCGGCGGTGACTCCCCACGGGTGGGCAATGTCATCAACTTAGGCGGGGGCAAGGGGACGAAGTCCTTGCCGGTGCCGGTGCGGAGCACCGGCTCAATCTCCCCCTCCCTCTGGGAGGGGGCAGGGGGTGGGGCAGCTTTGCACAACTTTCCTAAAGTTGACTACATTATGCCCTCCGGGAGGGGGCAGTTTGGGTCTGCCACCCCCAGAAAAATACTTTTTTCTACAAGCTCCAGCGAAACCCCCGCACCTTTTGTATATTCTGCCGAACGAAACCGTTTTCAACATGGCAAATATACACAAATCACAAAATAAACCAAAAAACTTTAAAAAAACTATTGACATTTTACCAATGGCATGGTATAATAGAATCAAGATAAAGGAACTGCAGAACTTTATACAGGCAGAGCTCCCCGATGGGATTCTGAGGCGGGTTCGAGGAAATATCCGAGAACTGTAAGTTACCTCCATCGGAAGCAAATGGTCGAAAAGGAGGCGAGCCCCATGGAAAATCTCGAATCACAGCAGCAGGCGGCTTCGTCGGTCGCAGATAAGTGAAGGGTGAATTGCACAGCAAAGACTGATTGGCAGCCCAAGGAGTAATGATTCAATTCTGCGAAATTGGTGAAAAACGTCTGGTTCTGACACATGCTCATGTTTCAAATGCCGGTGTCTCAGAACAGGATGCAAAGGATTAAAAACGGGCACAGAAACTTGATATAGCAGGCATACAGGATTTCGGAAATGGAGGTACACTCCCATGAGAACGGTGCTTACCAGCTGAATGAACAGCACAATTTCCTTACTTCTTTGAAAGATGTGATGCAAAGTGAAAGCTTCTGTCAATTCCAACAAGAACAACGTTTTGAAGAATCCTTAGTGAAAGGCGTGTGTGACCGATGCACAGGAGAACTACCGCGGTGTAACCGCATATTTACAACTGAATAAAAACAGCTCCCGACATGCAGCATTGCAATGGTCGGGAGTTTTTGTTGTGATATAGCCCATAGGGAAAGCTCCGCCGTTCCAATGAACTTTTGCTTATTGGAGCGGCGGAGATGAAGATGTCTTATGCTCTTTCAAAATACTGCATCAATCGGTTCAGCACTTCATTGTGATTTTCCTGAAAGGTTTCGTATGTCCAGGAGGGATATTTTCCGTAGATTCTCTTTGAAAGAGAGAATGTATCAATGTTATCTCTGAAGTATTTTTCCTTTTTGATGTGATATGGATGATTGCTCAATGAGGAATTTTTCTTTCTTGAAATCAGCATGAGATTGCCAAGCATATTGGTGCATTCTTCCCGCTGTTCTTCTGTAAAATCAGCCATCCACTGGCTGTCTGCATATGGATTCTGCGGAAGAATATGTTCGATGGAAACTGTACCCGGAAAAGTCTGCGGTTCGTGTGCATCCCTGAAAAGCACATTGATCAGAAGCAGAATATAACGGCAGTATTTCTTGCCGTAAACACTGCTGTTCAGCTTTTCTCTGATTTTCGAAGCATCGAAAGCAAGACATTCGCTTTGCAGCACATCCTCTGCTGTTTCAGCATGATCAATTGCTTCGATGATTTTGCAGATGTTTTCAATTCGTTTTGTAAAATAGAGTTCATTGAGCCAGTCGGCAGTAAATTTGGAGTTCAGCATATTCAGAAATTCGTCAAAACGTTCCGTCTTGAATTTAATGTAATAATGCAGCAGTGCGGCTTTCCAGAAATCTGCTTCAATGCCATAATCCATGATTTTCAGAATATTATTGGTAAGTACAGGCAGCCTGTTATCTTCAAAGATGACCTGGTATGCGTCAAAATATTGCTTAATACAGTCAAAGGTTTCTTTTCCCTTCTGGAGTAACGGCGGCAGCTTCCTGCTCTTCTTTTCGCTTCTGTCATATTCCGTGGGGTGATAGATATTTTCTTCAAACTCTCTGAGAAGTGCTACTGCCGCTTTTTTCTTGACAATGCACAATCTGACAAATTCAAGGAATTGATCAAAGTCTTCGCCAAAGTAGTTTTCAATTTCCTCCCATTGCGCTGCATATTTCAGACGCTCGTTTTCATTGTCGATTTTTGAGAGATTCTCAGCCTTGAGTATGTCGCTGTTTCTCAGTTTAATGCCTCTGTTGTTCATAACATTGAACAGATGGAAGGCATCTTCCAATCTGACTGAGGAGATATAGATAACCTTAACCTGCATACAGAAGAAAGCGAAAAAATCAGCAATTTGCTCCTGGTTGAAATTCTTGAAATAGTCATGTATACTCAGCAAAACCTCTGCCATGTGCCGGCAGTTGATTTCTGACTTTTCGTTATCAGCATATTCATGCAGCGCAGTAAAATCCTTCGTCCCATCTTCGGACTTTATGAACTGCTCCGCAAATTTCTGGACTTCTTCCCTGATGCCAAATACGATGCGCGGTCGTTCCGGAATGTTCCTAAAACGATTGGCTTTTTGAAAAATCATCTCATTACATGCTGAGATGCATTCAGAATCCATTACAATATCACGGATAACAGCGGTTATCAGAAGCATTGTAGTTAAACGCTGCTGTCCATCCAAAACTTCAAATTCTTCATATTTAGAAGTACCATTATCTTTGGGTGTAATTTTCCATACCAGTGAGCCGAGAAAGTATTCACGATTGGAATCTCGATACTCTTTATTTTTTTCCACTTCTGCCATTATATCATCCAGTAATTCCGTTACCTGTTCCTTTCCCCAGACATACGGACGTTGGTATTCTGGAATTTTATACCATCTTTCCGCGAAAACATCTTTGATAGAAATAAACCCATACTTGATTTCCTCTGACATAATTTACCTCCAATAATTCATTTTTATGTACTGTTTGTTTATTATTCGCAGTGTATGTGCGTGATTTTATTCCACCACCACCAAACACCTTGCCATCCTCGACTTTCCAAGACTCTCCGCCTTGCCGTCTGCGGTGCGGTGCAGGATGTGTGCGCCGTTGGAATAAACCACGCTGCCATCCGCGCAGAGCGTGTAATCCAGCACTGCCTTCGCCAGGATCTCCTCCGTGCCGTCCGGTGTGCGGCGTACCAGCACGCGGTTTCTGGACATGATGCCCGCATAGGGATCGCCGGCTTTGGTGTTCTCCTTCTGGTTCTTTTCAGCTTCCAGCTTTCTTCCCTCAAAGAACAGCTCCTTCTCGGATTTCTGCTTGGTTTTCACATCACTGCGCCTGCCGCTGTTGTCCAGAGGCTCCCTGCCGTAGATGATGCTGAAGACATTCAGGAATCCGATCAATGCCTTGATCAGCCGATAGGGGAACAGCAGTACATCCTTCAGAATCCCCAGAAAGGAAGTCTCCTGCTCCTCCTCCAGACGGTAGGGCTGGCGGATGAAATACAGGTTTCCGTCAGCGTCCTCCTTCGGCGCGAGAATATCATGCTTTTCATCCTCCAACACGATCTCCATGCGTTCTGTATTCACATTGTAGGATGCCGCCGCACGGGGCGAAAATGCGATCTGTCCGCCGTTCCTGGCAATGCCCGCCGTGGAGAAATACACCAGCCTGCCGTCTGCCGACCAGCTCGGAGAGGATTCGTAGGAATCCCCGTCCGTCACCTGCGAATAGGCACTGGAGGGAAGCTGGAACAGCGCAATATGGGACTGCCCATTGGGATAGGTGACGCAGGCGGCAACTGCATCCCCGCAGCTTGCGATCTCTCCGAGCCAGATGTCGTTGCCGGAACAGATATGCCCTTCCATTTCGGGCTTTTCAGAGAAACCGCGCCGGTACATGCCGCCGGATGCATCAAGCTGCAGCGTATAAAGAAAATCATCCTGATACAGCGCAAGACCCCGCATCTCCGAATCTACCTGCTCCTGTGTCTGCGGCTCGTCAATTCCCATGAACTTTGCACCTCGTCCGGTGGTTTTCCAGGCCTTGCTTTGCTGGATCTGTGCAATGGTCTGCTGATACTGCATTGCACGGTAGCTCGGCAGCTCGATCTCTCTGCCGTTTTCCATCAGATAAAGAGCCGTGCCGTTTGTATAAAGTACTTTCATTATGATACCTCCTGATCAGTCATTCCAGAGGAATGAGCAGCTTGTCAAAAAAGCCTTTTTCTGGGGTTAGCAGACCGAAACTGCCCCCCACCCCTACCCTCCCCCAGCGGGGGAGGGGCTATTTTTCGGGGACTTCGTCCCCGAACCCCTTTTGCGAAACTATCGCTTCGCGTTTGATTTCAGGTTTTGGGACAGACTGCATTATAATTTTTCTTAATGTCCCACAAATTCCCGGATGAGGGAATTTTCCGGAAGCACATCGGAGGACAGCGAAGCGGCATCTGCCAGGAAGGCACCGGCATCCGCAAGCTCCGGCTCGCCGGACATACGTCGGATGTCCTCCAGCAGGAAATCACGGTAGGCGCAGATCTCATATGCCATGAAGGTATCCACATCATAGGTGGAACGGTATTTGAACGGCATGATGTACTTGTTCTCGCCCTCCTCGACACTGCGGAACATCATAAGCGTGTCATTCAGCGTGCGCTTGCGGAACAGGCGGTCACGCACCATGCGGCGCATCAGGCGGATCTTGGAGGGATGGAGCGTCTCACCATTGGCAGTGATGCGTGTGCGGACGCTGACGTAGATTTTCGCTGTGGTTTCATCCGGGATGCGGATCACATCGGGGTTCAGGCTGTGGATGCCCTCTAAAATGACCAGCTCACCCGGCTTGCGATGCAGGATCTTTCCGCTCATCACGCGGGCGGATTCCCTGAAATCGTAGATCGGCAGCTCAACAGGTCTGCCCTCCTCGATGGCAGTGAGCTGTTCGGACAGAAACACGCTGTCCACACGGCTGGGGGATTCCAGGTCAAGCTCTCCCCTCTCGTACAGCGCGCGCTCCTCATCGGAAAACGGGCTGAAATAGTTATCCAGCGAAAGCGTATGCGTTTCGATGCCGCGGTCATCCAGAATCTTTTCGATCATCTGCGCGGTGGTGGTCTTGCCGGAACCGGACGGACCGGAAAGCAGGATGATGGGGCGTTCCTCGCGGTGCGCGGCGATGTCATCAGCGATCTCGTTCAGGCGGTTCTGGTAGGCGTGGTCAGTCTCACTGACAAATGCGGAGGAATCCGCAAGCAGCTTTTCGTTGATTTCTTGCAGTTCGATGTTCATATATGGTCTGTTCCTTTCAGAAAATTGCATTGTACAGTGTATGCAGGAATGGGTTCTATAATGCAATTATACCATAATAGACTTCAGAAATCAAGTTTTTTTGTGATGTTTTTACATTTCATGCAGAAATAGGGAGTCATGTGAGATCAGTAGGGATTGGACTTTCCCAAAACCCATGGAACGTGATGGAGAAACGTCTCCATTTGTATCACTGGTTCCGGAAAATCGCTCTTTTTCAATGAAATTCTGTTTGTAAATCCAGCCTGAAATTCCTCATTCACCGAATACAGATTGTCTTCACCGATCGTGGCGCAGTCTGCGCCCTTGTAATCCGTACCGGGCTGCCAGCAATCCGTATCCGTCAGCATACGACCGCAGATATGATAGATTCCGTTATAGAATACCGATCTCCCATCATCTTCAGAACAAAGTGTAACAAGCTCCGCGGGCTTTCGTATCGCAACGCCGAGTTGCAGAAAAAAATCGAGCGTGTCAGGGCTTAATCGTTCAGCAGCTGAAACATAATTACAGCATCCGTCACAGGAACAATCTTCTGTAAGCTCCCCGGCTTTTTCATAATACAGCATCGTCTTTTCGACATCTATGTCAAGTACGAGCTTTCCAAATTCTACAATCATGTTCTCACCTCCGGGTTGTGGAATGTGCATATTTATCTCGCCTTCTTCCGATACTCCGTCGGGGTCATACCCGTGTGCGTTTTGAAGTGGCGCATCAGGTGAAACTCGCTGCTGTAGCCGCTTCGTTCCGCAATCTGGCGCAGGGGGAGATTGGTAGTGGCAAGCAGAGCCTCCGCCTGCTGGATGCGGGCTCGGTTGATGTCGGACATGACATTCGTACCGAATATCTTTTTATAGGTGTGCTGGAAGGCGGACTGGCTCATCGACATGGAACGCGCCATTTCCGCAACCGTCCCGACATTGCGGATACTGCAGTAGATTTCCTCACGCAGACGGATCATGCCGTCATAACGCGACAGACTGCTCTCCGGCAGCATACGAACCTTGGAATGCAGCAGGCGGCTGAGCTTGAAAAACAGCATTTTCAGCGATAACTCCACCAGATCCACGCTGTAGAGGTTGTTGGTATAAAATTCATAGGTCATCGACCGGATAATGGAGGACAGCTCGGAAACATCCTCCAGCTGTATCGGCTCGCCGATGGGAATGTCCAGCTCACGGAACAGCACCCGATCCATCTGCTCCACGGTAAAATAGAACCAGTCGTCCACATATTCCTCGCCGTCCGCGCCGTAGTACTGCGGAATATCTCCGGAATAGATCAGCACCGTATTCGGCTGGAGCGTGAGCTTTTCACCGTTTCTGACCATCATGCCGCGGCTTTTGATGACGAGGAAAAGCCAGCCCTGTCCAATCCCGTCGGGGCGTTCCATCAGAAAGTCCTTTCCGTGTGAATGATGGTAACCGATCGAATGTATCTCCATGCATGTCCCTCCTTATGGGATAGAATACACTTATTATAACATATATGTGCAGAAATTGCAATATGGGCAAGTGTTTTTTCACGATCGCAGACGAAGCAGCGGACGGGCGGACAGCTTCCCCAGCGGGATTACAAAACCCGCGGTTTGTTGATACTGCCAGAAGGCTCACCTTCTTCGTCAAATGCAATAATTTCCATTCTAATAACCATTCCCAAAAAGTCACAATGCACAAAAGTGCGAAATACCACTTGACAAACAAGTCGATTTATGGTATAGTATATAAGGTGATTTTCACCAGACCCTTTTAAATGTCTGGGTGTGGCGCAGTTGGTAGCGCGCTACCTTGGGGTGGTAGAGGCCGTGGGTTCAAGTCCCGTCACTCAGACCATGTTGAGTGTTCATAACCGTTTCAGGTTATGAACACTCTTTTTTTGTATCACATGTCAATTATGTAAGACCATAAAATGCTGCATTCCCTTTGCTCTGTCACGAAAAATCCGCTTGACTATTTCCTTTCTGCGTGATATAATAAAATGTTAGTGAATTAGTGCGATCTTAGTCTACCACGAAAAAGTGCATTTATGCACCAAAAACGGGGCGCACTGATGAAGGAAACTGTCGAAAATTTTAAAGAAAATTTCCTTGACGGGGCGTTGACAAGGTGCTATAATTCCAAATTGCGGTGGTAGGGACCAAAAGGTCCTCTTACCCGATGAAATCCCTTCGGAAACGAAGGAAGGAGGGCACCGAAATGCT
>JAZNKY010000104.1:0-33372 GCA_045578805.1 Oscillospiraceae bacterium | reverse complement strand
CGGCTGCGCCGCCTCCACCGCCCAAGGGGCTGCCGCCCCTTGGAACCCTGCTTGGGGGCTATCGCCCCCTTGCCCCCGCTTAAATTGATGACATTGACCCCGTGGGGGAGTCGCCGCCACCGCCAAAGGCTAACGCCTTTTGAAACCTATCTTCTCAATCATTTATATCCCGAACAGCTTCTTTCCGTTTTCACAGCAGAGGTCGATCAGCTCCTGGGGGGTCATACCCTTGATCTCCGCTGCCTTTTCTGCTGTATAAGCGATCAGGCTGCTGTCGCAGCGTTTGCCGCGGAATGGGACGGGTGCCATGTAGGGGCAATCGGTCTCCAGCAGGAAGCGGTCAGCCGGAAGCATTTCCAGCACCTCCAGAGCCTTTCGTGCATTCTTGAAGGTCAGCACGCCCGTGAAGCTGATGTGCAGTCCGAGCTGTAAAATCTCCTTTGCCGTTTCTGCAGAGCCGCTGTAGCAGTGCATAACACCTTTCGGGCGGTACTGCCGCAGGATCTCCATGGCATCCCCGATGGCATCGCGCACATGGAGGATGACCGGCAGGTCAAGCTCCTGTGCCAGCTCCAGCTGGGCAATGAATACTGCTTTCTGCTTTTCCGCATCGTATCCCTCATAATGGTAATCCAGCCCGATCTCGCCAATGGCGCGGATCTTCGGATCCTCCTGTGCGAGCTTCCGGATCTGTGCGAGCCAGTCCTCCGGCAGACGGTCCACGCATTCCGGATGCACACCGGCGGCGGCGTAGATATAGTCATACTGTCCAGCCAGCGCGGCGCAGGCAGCGGAATCCTCCGGGCTGCAGCCGGCGAGCATGACAAGCGTTACACCGCGCTCCGGCAGGGAAGCAAGCAGCTCCTCACGATCCGCATCAAAGGCGCGGTCAGTATAATGTGCATGGGTATCGAATATATTCGTATACAAGGCTTATTCCTCCGTTCCGGCGGGGGCTTCGGTCGCCTCAGGGGCTTCAAAGAACTCCCGCACACCGTCATAGAAGCCGCTGTCAAGGACGAATACATCACTTTCTCTGTCCAGATCACCGGTCGCAATGCGGAACACGCCGAGGGCATCGCCGTATCTGTACATATACTTGATGTCCGATTCATGGTCACTGTAATCGATGGAGGAAATATCGGTCTGCATCATATTGATGAGTGTCCGGAAATTAGAATCCATCGTGGAAGAAATGCGCTCATAATTGGTCTGGTTGAGCATCTCACACATCAGGTCAGCGGTCAGCGCACTGCGCTCGATCTCGCCCTGGTCAAACATCGGATAGGTGATGAGCTTCTCCATCAGGGGCGGTCCGAGGTACTGCGGCTCGGCACTGTCCGTAAAGCCCTTGGTACCGGAGGGTACCTGGTAATATGCACCGCCGAAAATATTGCAGAGCTTCTGGAAGCCCTCCGTATTGAAGATGATGTAGCGGTCGGGCATGATCTGTGTTTCGTTGGAAATGGCAGTCTTGACCGTCTGGATGCCGCCGTTGTTGTAGAAGCCCGACAGGGTATCCTGTCTGCCGTCCACAACGGAAAGCATGTTGTCCGGCAGTCCGACGAACATGACCTCCTTTTCTCCGGGACGCACACGCGCGAGCAGGAAGGTCAGCGGCTCGTGGTCGTTTGCCTCATCCAGTACGAACAGGAGCGTGAAGTCATCCTCCGGGGTCGGCTTCTGGTGCGTACCCTGCATCTGCTGGATGCCGCCCTCGCTGTTGTCCAGCTTATCAAACAGGTACATCGCCACACCGCCAATACCGACGATGGCAAACAGGAATGCCACCAAAAACGGAATGGCGACATGTCCTCTCTTCTTTTTCTTTTTTCTCTCTCCCATAGCTTCCTCCTTTTTCTTCACATACTGCGCAAAGCTTGTGCAGTTTATGAAAGTTTGTGGTTTCCCCTTGCAATTTTGCGAATTAGATGCTATAATATAAATATGTGTCACAATCCGCAGCGTTCTGTCTCCCATCCGCCCTCTGCGCGTTCACGCTCCAGGCAGATCCGGCAGTAGCTCAGATGTCTGCGCTGTGCATAACGGAAGGCGTGCATGGAGCCGGAACGACCGTCCCCGCACACGGCGATGACTGCGGCGGAGCGATCCGCCATATAGCTGTTGCGGTGCAGGAATACCCGCGCGTCACGATAGCTGCCCGGCAGTGTGACGAGTGCGTCCACATTGGCGAGCATATATTCCAGGCGCGGCATACTGTAGCCGCGGCGGCGGAAAAACTCGCGGTAATCCTGGCAGGGCTGCACACCGATGACAGTAACAGCGGAATCACGCTGCCGCAGCTGAAAGAGATATTCCGCTGCAAAATAGTCGATCCCGTCCGCAAGTCCGGTGTAGAAATGGGTATAGCCCAGAAGCACTGCGATGTCAATATGCTCATGCAGCATTGCGGTCAGCTGTGCAAGCCGTTCCCCGCGCGGCAGCTTCTCCGGGCGATGTCCGGTAAAAAAGAGTACGCGCTGCTTCGGAACGTCCTGCAGGATCGGGTGTACGGAATGACGCTGCATCCTAATCCTCCCTTTCGGAGCCTGTGTATCAGCACAGGTTCTCAAACAGTCTATTTTATTATAGCATACCGGGAACAAAACCACAAGGGTAAATCGGGAATTTTTTTGAAAAATTACAGTTCTGTTCCCGTTTCGATACCAAATCGACATAAATTTGAGTGCGGAGTCCGCGGCGACAAGCGCGTATGTAAGACGTTCTATAAGGGAAAGTCAGTTTTTCGCGGCAGAGATCAAGCAATCATAAAGAAAAGTAACCATAAAGAAAGGATCGGAGCATCATGCAGTATCGTCAGCGCGCATGGGCGGAAATTTCGCTCGATGCCCTCTCCCACAATGTACAGTCCATCCGGCAGGTGCTTTCTGACAGCACGGATTACTGCGCCGTTGTCAAGGCGGATGCCTATGGACACGGCGAGGAATTTGTCAGCCGCAAGCTCTATGACAGCGGCGTGCGTTTTTTTGCAGTTTCCAGCTTTGAGGAGGCTGTCCGTGTGCGGAAATGGTGTCCGGAGGCGGAAATCCTCATTCTCGGCTATACCTCTCCCGAATGCGCACCGATGCTGGCGGAGCAGAACATCCTGCAGGCGGTGGTTTCCGGCGAATATGCCCGTATGCTGTCGGATTTTGCATCCCCCGGCAGACCTGTCCGCTGCCATGTGAAGCTCGATACCGGCATGGGAAGGATTGGCGTACCGGCGATGGACACCGCAGTCTGTCTTGCGGAGATGGAGGGCATCCTCTCCCGTCCGGGACTGCATGTGGAGGGACTGTTTACGCATTTTGCCGTCGCTGATGAGGAGGACACGGAGAATGTGCAGTATACCAACGCACAGGAAAATGCCCTGTTTGCGGTGGATACCGCCCTGCGGGAGCGCGGCTTCTCCCTGCCCCATGTTCACTGCATGAACAGCGCGGCGATCTGCTACCGCAGTCAGCCGAAAAGCACGCTGGCAAGGGCGGGCATCATCATGTACGGACTCAAACCGAATGCCGCACTGCATATGCCGCTGGATCTGCATCCTGTGCTGGCTCTGCGCTCTCGCATCAGCCATATCAAGACCGTGGAGGCAGGCACCTGCATCAGCTACGGCAGAACCTATATCACTGAACAAACGCAGAAGATCGCCACTGTCACCATCGGCTATGCGGACGGCTACAGCAGGCTGCTTTCGGGCAGGGGCGAGGTACTGGTATGCGGTGTGCGCTGTCCCGTGGTGGGGCGCATCTGCATGGATCAGATGATGATCGACATCGGAAACGTGCCGGATGTACAGATCGGCACGATGGTCACACTCATCGGCAGAGATGGTGACGACTGCATCACAGCGGATGAGATCGCCGCAAAATACGGAACCATCGGCTACGAGGTCGTATGCGGCATTTCCAAACGAGTACCAAGGATTTTTATGGATGACGGCAAGGTGATCCACGAGGACAGCCTTGTATGATAGATGCAAAAGGCGTTAGCCTTTGGCGGGGTGCGGGGGCGCAGCCCCCGCACCTAAAGCCCCTCCCCTTGGGGAAGGGTTGGGGCTGCTCCCCACGGGGTGGGGAGACGGCACGAAGTGACAGAGGGGACGGCACCCGTGAGGTGGGGGTAGTCTTGGGGATGATAACCTCAGAAAAGCATCTATATTTCATCGCTGGAATAATAATACCATGTCTGGGAGGATATGAAAACATATGAATACATACGCACTGGGCATTGATGTAGGCTCGACCACGGTCAAGACTGTGGTCTGTGACGAACAGGGAACCATTTTACATTCCGCATACCAGCGGCATTTCTCCAAGGTCAAGGAGACCGTTGCCGGACAGCTGGAAAGCATCCTTGCAAAATTTCCGGATGTACAGCTCCAGGCTGCCATGACCGGCTCG
Source organism: Oscillospiraceae bacterium (assembly GCA_045578805.1). GTDB lineage: Bacteria > Bacillota > Clostridia > Oscillospirales > Ruminococcaceae > UBA3855. Next base: position 28,966 of record JAZNKY010000104.1, on the reverse strand, counting down.
GCAGGTCTGGGTCTTGCCAATGCTGCCGGCATTCCGTTCGTACAGGAAGTACATGCGGCTTTCTTAGCTGTCAAGACCTGCTATCCGCAGGCGGATACCGTCATTGAGCTGGGCGGCGAGGACGCAAAGATCATCTTCCTCACCGGCGGTGTGGAACAGCGCATGAACGGCTCCTGTGCCGGCGGTACGGGGGCATTCATTGACCAGATGGCAACGCTCCTCGGCATCACTGTCGATGAGCTGGACAAGGCATCCCTGCAGGCAAAGCGCACCTACCCCATTGCATCGCGCTGCGGCGTGTTTGCAAAGTCCGATATTCAGCCGCTTCTCAATCAGGGCGCAGCCCGTGAGGATGTGGCAGCCAGTATTTTCCGCGCAGTCGTTGACCAGACCGTGGCAGGACTTGCACAGGGACGCGAGATCAAGGGCAATGTCCTCTTCCTTGGCGGTCCTTTGTCCTTCCAGAAGGGTCTGCGCAAGGCGTTCGTGGATACGCTGGGACTGACCGGAGAACAGGCGATCTTCCCGGAGCAGGCTCCGGTATTCGTGGCACTCGGCTCCGCACTGTATGCGCGTGAGAGCAGACTCACCGCACAGACGGCAAGTGATCTGCTGCGCCGTGTACAGAATGCAAGGGCAAATTCCGAGGTACTCACGGGCGACTGTCTGTTTGAATCCCATGAAGAATATGCGGCATTCGTTGACCGTCACAAGCGGCACGACCTGAAATATGCCGATCTGCGCACCTATGAGGGCGACGCTTACCTCGGCATCGACTCCGGTTCGACAACGACAAAGCTCGTACTCATTACCGACAAGGGCGAGCTGCTCTACAGCCACTATGCCTCCAACGAGGGGCAGCCCCTCGACCGCATCGCGGCAAAGCTCAAGCAGATCTACCATGACAAGCATCCGAATCTCCGCATCCGCGGCAGTGCTGTCACGGGCTACGGTGAGGATCTCATCCGTGCGGGGCTTTCCGTGGATCACGGCATCGTGGAAACGGTGGCACACTTCAAGGCGGCAGCGTTCTTCTGTCCGGATGTGGATTTCATCATCGACATCGGCGGGCAGGACATCAAGTGCTTCAAGATCAAAAACGGTGCCATTGACAGCATCATGCTGAACGAAGCCTGTTCCTCCGGCTGCGGCTCCTTCATCCAGACCTTTGCGATGGCTCTGGGCTATGACATTGGAGAATTTTCCAAGATGGGTCTGTTTGCGAAGCATCCGGTGGAGCTGGGTTCCCGCTGCACCGTATTCATGAACAGCTCCGTCAAGCAGGCGCAGAAGGACGGCGCGACCGTGGAGGATATTTCCGCAGGTCTCTCCTCCTCCATCATCAAGAATGCCATTTACAAGGTAATCCGTGCAAAGAGCGTGGATGAGCTGGGTAAGAATATTGTCGTACAGGGCGGTACGTTCCTGAACGATGCCGTACTGCGCTGTTTTGAGCGCGAGATCGGCAGAAACGTCATCCGTCCGGCGATCTCCGGGCTGATGGGCGCGTTCGGTGCGGCTCTGTATGCAAAAGAGCAGGCACAGGAGCAGGAAGCAGAAAGCACGCTGATCGCGCCGCAGGCACTGCAGAATTTTTCGTATTCATCGAAAAATGTCAGATGCGGCGGCTGTACGGCGAACTGTCTGCTGAATGTCATCCGTTTCTCGGACGGCGGCAAATTCATTTCCGGCAACCGCTGTGAAAAGGGCGCGGGCGTGACGAGGGAGACCGAAGTTCCCGATCTGTACAGCTATAAATACGAGAGCCTGCTGCAGCTCATGCAGAAACAGCCGGCAAATCCGCGCGGCAAGATCGGTCTGCCGATGGTGCTGAGCTACTATGAGCAGCTGCCGTTCTGGCATACACTGTTTACAAAGCTTGGCTTTGAGGTCGAGATTTCGGGCGAAAGCGACCGCAAGGTATATTTCAAGGGGCAGCACACGATCCCGTCGGATACGGTATGCTATCCGGCAAAGCTGGCACACGGACACATTGAAACGCTGCTGGAAAAGAAGGTGGACTTCATTTTCTGGCCGTGCATGAGCTATAATGTGCAGGAAGCGGACACCTCGAACCATTACAACTGTCCGGTGGTGGCATATTATCCGGAGCTGATGCGTGCAAATCACAGCGGACTGAACCAGGATAATTTCGTTTATCCCTACATGGATCTGAACCGCCCGAAGAATGTCATCAACGTCATGAAAAAGACGCTTGCAAAATACAATGTCGGTGGGCAGATCTCCGGCGCAGTAGATGCGGCGTACAAGTCCATGCAGGATTTCCGGCAGAATATCGCAAATAAGGCAAGCGATGTGATCCGTCAGGCAAGGGCGGAGGGCAGAAAGATCATTGTGCTTTCCGGCAGACCCTACCATCTGGACAAGGAGATCAACCACGGCATCCACAAGCTCATCACAAGCCTTGGGCTTGCGGTGATAACGGAGGACAGTGTTGCCGCAATGGGCACCATGCCGAAGCTGAACGTCCTCAATCAGTGGACATATCACAGCCGCCTGTACCGCGCGGCGCAGTATGTGACGACACAGCCGGATATGCAGCTGGTACAGCTGGTATCCTTCGGCTGCGGCATTGACGCGATCACAACGGACGAGGTAAGAAGCATCCTCGAAAGCAAGGGAAAGCTGTATACACAGCTGAAGATTGATGAGATTAACAATCTGGGAGCAGCGAAGATTCGTTTGAGAAGTTTATTGGCGGCGATGAAATAGTACTTTGGGAAAGTACTGCAAAGATTGCCCCACTCCCCTGCCCCCTCCCGAAGGGAGGGGGGACTTTAAGCCGGTGCTCCGCACCGGCACCGGCAAGGGCTTCGCCCTTTGAACCCCAAGCAGAAAGGAGTACATACATGGCAGAATACGCAAAGTTTACGGAGGAAATGAAACACACACACACCATCCTTGTACCCAACATGCTCCCGATCCATTTCAAGCTGTTCATGAATGTCTTTGAATCCTATGGCTTCCACTGTGAACTGCTCGAAAGTGAATCACGCACCGTGGTCGAGGAAGGTCTGAAAAACGTCCACAACGATACCTGCTACCCCTGTCTGCTGGTAGTCGGACAGTTCATGGAGGCACTCAAAAGCGGAAAATATGACCCGGACAAAACCGCCCTCATGATCACACAGACCGGCGGCGGCTGCCGTGCGTCCAATTACATCTACCTCCTGCGCAAATGCCTTGCAGAGACCTATCCGCAGGTGCCGGTGGTATCCCTGAATTTCTCAGGGCTGGAGAAGGACAGCGCGTTCCAGATGACCGCGCCCATCACGCTCAAATGCATGTACGGCGTTCTGTACGGCGACCTGCTCATGACCATCTATAACCAGTGCCGCCCCTATGAGCTGATCAAGGGCAGCTCTGAAAAATGCCTGCACAAATGGCAGGCAAAGCTCGACAAGCTCTTCAAGGAAAACAAATACACCCGCACCAAGAAGATCTACCGCGAGATCCTGGAGGATTTTGCCAAGATCGAGCGTTCCTCCGTTCCGAAGATCAAGGTCGGCATCGTGGGCGAGATCTATGTGAAATACTCCCCCCTGGCGAACAACCACCTGGAGGATTTCCTGATCTCCGAGGGCTGTGAGCCGGTCGTGCCGACGTTCATGGAGTTCATGCTCTACTGGGCGATCAACAAGGTGACGGATGCCAAGATCTACGACGCTGCCACCAAGGGAACACCGCTGTTCAAGGGCGCGTACAAGCTTTTCCTGCACAAGCAGCGCGAGCTGATCCATGCCATCCAGAAGCACGGCGTTTTCACCGCGCCGCATGATTTCGAGGAGATCATTGAGAACGGAAAGAAGTTCATCGGTCTCGGTGTGAGCATGGGCGAGGGCTGGCTGATCCCGGCGGAAATGGGTGCGCTTGCAGCAAGCGGCACGGAGAATATCATCTGTACACAGCCGTTCGGCTGTCTGCCGAATCATATCGTTGCCAAGGGCATGAGCCGTGCGGTGAAGGAGGCATATCCGAATGCCAACATCATTGCCATTGACTACGACCCCGGTGCGACCCGCGTCAACCAGGAAAACCGCATCAAGCTGATGCTTGCCAATGCCAAGGCGGCAGGGGGGCTTCACTGATGGACAGGGCAGTACTGGAACAGCAGATCAAAGCGCACGGCATCCGGCTCGTGAGCTTTGATGTATTTGACACGCTGCTGACGCGCCCCTGCCGGAAGCCAACGGATATATTCGTCAAAATGGCATCGGCTTTTCCCGAAATTCCGTCCACCTTTCCGCAGGACCGCGTGACCGCAGAGCAGCTTGCACGGCGTACAGCGGACGGCGGTGAATGTACGATCGACGAAATCTACAGGGTGATGGAGGGGATGGAACACTATACCCCGCGGCTCTGCAAGCGTCTGAAGCTGATGGAAAAGGAAACGGAGCTGCGGCTCTGCCGTCCGCGCGAGGAGGGCATTGCACTACTCAGGGCAGCTTTAGAGCTGAACCAGCGCGTAATCCTCATCAGCGACATGTATTTTTCCTGCCGTCATCTCGGACGGATGCTCTGTAAATGCGGCATCATGGGATTTTCGGAGGTTTACGTTTCCTGCGATGTCCGTCACAGCAAAGCGACCGGTGACATGTTCCGCTATGTGCGGCAGCAGGAGCAATTTCCGTTTTCAGCAATGCTCCACATCGGGGACAACCCCATTTCGGATGTGATTATCCCGCAGAATCTGGGAATGCACACTATTTTTCTCCCGCTGGATAAAACCGCCGTCCTTCCGGCGCAGACCGGTATTGACCGCATCCTGCCGTATGGGACGCGGAGAAGAAAGCTCGCTTCCAGACTCCTGCGGGCGGTGAAGAAATAAATCAAGGGACTGTTTTCACTCACGAAAACAGTCCCTTTTTCATTATTCCTTTTCCCCGCGTGTCAGCCGTTCAATCGTATTGGAATTGAGCTTTGCCGTCAGGCGCAGGCGGTCAACCTCTTTTTTGAGGTCCGCGATCTCCGCTTCACACGCGGCAAACCACTGAATATTGCGGTGCTGCTCCAGCTCCAGCTCTGCAATGCGGTCGAGTGCCTGTCCGAGCTGTTTGGTCAGAAGCTCCAGCTTTTCCGAAAGCTGGGCATTCATGGCGTTCTGCTTCTCGCCGAACTCCTTCAGATTCTGTCCGGTCTTGCCGAAACCGGGGATCTCCTTGTAAGTATCCGTACTCATGTGCTGTGCCTCCTTTGTTTTTTGTTGATGTATTTGCAGCTTTAGGAAAGTTGCGCAAAGATTGCCCACCCCCTGCCCCCTCCCAGAGGGAGGGGGATTAGAGCGGAGGCTGCGCCCCCGCGACCCACTTTCCGCCTAACGGCGGTTTTTGGGGCTGCCGCCCCTTGCCCCCGCTTAGCGGGGCGGGGAGATGATGAGCGAAGCGAGACAGAGGGGACGGGAGCCTGTTAGGCTTCGCCCCTTGGAAGCCCCCTTCAATTGCTGACATGACATTCCAAATCCTGATTATTTCACCGGAACTCCGAAATTGCGGCGGTTCTGGTTGAGCATTGTGCGCAGGGTCTCCTCCAGTGTATATTCCGCTGTCCAGCCGGTGTCCTCGCGCAGCTTCGTCACATCCGCTTCAATGACCGGCACATCGGAGGGACGCATTCTGTTCGGGTCCTGCTCCACGGCGATGGACTGCGTACTCTGCTCCAGCAGGATGTCCAGCAGCTCCTGGATCGACACGGCATGACCGCTGCCGACATTGTAGGTCTCGCCCGCTCTGCCCTTTTCCATGAGCATGACATAGGCTCTCACCACATCACGCACATCGGAGAAATCGCGCTTTGCCGCGAGATTGCCCACCTTCATGACCGGTGCACGGAAGCCGGCTTCCATTTCTGCGATCTGCAGGGCAAAGTCCGCTGCCACGAACTGGGGGGACTGTCCCACGCCGATATGGTTGAACGCGCGCACCATGACGATCGCCATGCCGTAGGCTCTTGCGTACACGCTGCCGATCATGTTCTGACACGCCTTGGTCACGGCGTAGATATTGCCGGGGTGGAGTGCTTCCGTTTCGGAGATCGGACACGCGCCGCCGCGCAGATAGCCGTATTCCTCGCCGGATCCGACCAGCAGGATACGGGGGTAGTAGTCCTCCACACTGCGGATGGCTTCGAGCAGATGGAGCACGCCCTTGATATTGACATCCACGGTCAGCTCCGGGTCCTTCCACGAAACCGCAACCGAGCTTTGTGCGGCGAGATGGTAAATCTGCGCCGGGCGATGGGTCTGCAGGAGCATCCGGATGTCGCTTTCCTTTGCTAAGTCAAGGTCGAATACCTCGCACCCGCCCACGCGGATGCTCTCGTGGGGGAGCTTCGTTGCGCCCACGCATCTTCCCGCGGACATCAGTTCCTGTATCAGATAGCTGCCGACAAACCCGCCGGCACCGATGATGAGTGAGTCCATTGTTTTGTACACCTCTTTTTCAAGTTTGTTTTTCTTGGATAGTTCTTTAAAATCTGACCCCACCCCAACCCCTCCCCAAGAGGTGCGGCTTTTATAGGAGGCGGCTACGCCCCCTCCACCGCCCAAGGGGCAAGCCTAACAGGCTCCCGTCCCCTCTGCCTCACTTTGTTCAGCATCTCCCCACCCCGTGGGGAGTCACCCCTTGAAACCCCGCTTAAAAGGCATCATGCACCTCTTAATACTTCAAAAATCTTCTCCATAATCCTCTCACAATCATACTCCTCCAGCACCCGTTTTCTCGCATTGACACCGTATTCGCGGCGCAGTCCTGCGTCCTCTGCGAGGGTCCGGATGGCTTCTGCGAGGGCATCGGCATCCTTCGGCGGGACGGTCAGACCCGTTTTGCCGTGGAGGCTTACATAGGGGACACCGGTCGGGAGCGATGTGTTGATGACCGGCTTTCCGTAGACCATTGCCTCCTGCTGGACGATGCCGAAGGCTTCGGAATTTTCCACGGACGGGAACACGAATACATCACAGTCCGCAAACGCCGATTTCAGTTCCTCATCCGTGAGCTTTCCCAGAAAATGCACCGGAAGTCCGGCAGCCTTTTCCTTCAGCTCTTCCTCTAAAGGACCCGTACCGCAGAGGAACAGCTCACAGCCGCGCACCTTCCGGAACGCTTCGAGCAGGACATCTGCGCCCTTGTAGTAGACCAGCCGTCCGGCAAAGAGGAATTTGACAAAACCGGGATTTCCACACTGCCTTGTGAGAATGGGGAAAACCTCCGCGCTGTCGTAGGGCTTCGCGTCCAGGCCGTAGGGGATGATATGGCATTTTTCGCGAAATTCCGGAAGAAACGCGGAACTGTTGATATGTCCCTCAGTCGCCGTGATGATGGCATCCGCACGCTTTAAAAAGCGCATCAGGATGGGCTTGTAGTATTTGAGCAGCTTCTTCTGCTTGATGACATCGCTGTGCCAGGCGATCACAACGCGCCCTTTATAGCCAGAAAGCAGCAGGGCAAGATCGCCCAGCGGGAACGGTGTATGAAATTCGATCACATCCGCCCACTTTGCCATTTTGCGGAATTTCCACAGAAATTCCAACGAAAGCGGACAGGAAAAGTATGTCCCGAGGCTCCCCGCGCGGGTGATCTCCGCGCCGTCGATCGTTTCCGTACAGCCCCTGCCCTTTTCCTGGCAGACCAGCACCTTTACCTCCGCATCCGGACGCTTGGAAAATACCTCCGTGCGCTGCTGGATCACGGTCTCAATGCCGCCGATATGAGGGAAGTAGAATTTGTTGACCTCTAAGATTCGCAGTTTTTCAGGCATGATTCCTCTCCCCCACCAATGTTATACAAGATTTCTTAGGATGGTACTTCAAAACTGCCCCACCCCCTACCCCCTCCCGGAGGGAGGGGGATTCAAAGCGGGGGCTGCGCCCTCGCAACCCGCCAAAGGCTTCGCCTTTGAACCATTTTTCTAACATTAACGTCCCTTTCCTTTCAACGCGGGAACAAGCTCCGCATAGACCTCATACAGCATCTGCGCACTGCGTTCCCAGGAAAAAGCCTTGGCGCGTTCCAGACCCTCTGCGGACAGCCGTCTGCGCAGATCTTCGTCCGTATAGAGCCGTTCCAGACCGTCTGCAATGGACGCTGTGCTGTCCGCCCTGACGATCACGGCAGAATTTCCTGTCACCTCCGGCAGGGATGCCGCGTCGGATACCAGCACGGGCGTGCCGCAAGCCATTGCCTCCAGCGGCGGCATTCCGAAGCCCTCATAGAGCGAGGGGAACGTGAACGCGAGCGCACCGGACATGAGCGCGCACATATCCTCCGAGTCGATGTACTGGGTGAAGATGACCCGCTTCTCTAAACCGAGCTTCTGCACCTTTGTAAAAATGCCGTCATACAGCCATCCCTTGCCGCCTGCAAGCACGAGCTGGGCGGGGGTTTCATGTTTTTTGGCAAATTCCGCATAGGCATCAATGAGCCGTTCGAGGTTCTTGCGCGGTTCGAGCGTGCCGAGGTAGAGGAAGTACTGTCCGGACAGCCCGTATTTTTCCCGTACCTGTGCGATTTTTGCCGGATCGGTCTCCGGATGGAATTTCTGCATATCCACACCGCACGGCACAACACGGATCTTCTCCGCAAATTCGGGATAATATTTAATGATCTCGGACTTTGAGAACTCCGAGTCCGTCACGATCCGATCCGCACGGCGCATGGACTTCACAAGCCCTAAATCGAGCATATGCTTTGTCCTGCCGCGCACGGTCTCCGGGAATGCGCGGTACACCATGTCATGGACGGTGACAACGGTCTTTCCGTGGACGAGGGGCGGGATAATGTAGTTGAAAAAGTGCGTGATCTCCGCCTGATTTCCGAAGAACCACCGGTACGGCACAGGGAGAAAAGTGGACACAAGCCGGTAGAGGTAAGGATGGCAGAAGGAATGCCGCGCTGTGACGTTCTCCCGCAGATAGGGCTTGATGTCGGCTTTTCTCTGTGCCAGATGCCGGATGGCGAAATAATTCAGCGTGAAATCATGCTCCGGATGGAGCCTTGTCATAGCACCCACCTGCCCGGCTTCGCAGTAGCCGATGCCGGTCATACGCCCCATGAGGGGGAGTGCGTCAAATGCGATGTTCAATTTACTTCTCCCTTCAGCTTTGCCAGAAGTGACGCAAGGTACGTGTCCACATCGTCCGTGCGAAAGCCTCCGAATGCCTTCTGAATGGGCTTGCGCAGGAGGAATTCCGCTTCTTTGATTGCTTCTTCCTGCGATATATCGCCGTTTTCAGCTGCCATAATGAGTGCATTCAAGCCATCGAGCAAGACCATGACCTGCATTTTATGATAGCCCTTGAAGGCGGTGCGAAGTACTGTGTTCTGTTCCATACGATGCTCCCTTTACGAAAATGGCTCCCACCCCGCCCGCGGCGGAGCAGGAGTCATAAAATTTTATGCAAGCTTGGAAACCTTGATTTCCTTTTCCACAATGGCAAGATCATTCTTCACCATGCGCTCTACCAGCTCTGCAAAGGAGATCTCGCGCTCCCAGCCAAGGGCTGCTTCTGCCTTTGCGGGATTGCCGAGCAGAACGTCAACCTCTGCGGGACGGAAGAACTTCGGATTGACCTTTACGATCACCTTGCCGGTTGCCTTGTCCTTGCCGACTTCGTTCACGCCCTCGCCCTCCCAGACAACTTCAATGCCTGCGGTGCGGAATGCGATCTCTACAAATTCACGGACAGTTCTGGTCTCGTTGGTCGCAATAACATAATCATCCGGAGTCTCCTGCTGGAGCATCAGCCACATTGCCTTCACATAGTCCTTGGAGTGACCCCAGTCACGCTTGGAATCCATGTTGCCCAGTTCCACACAGTCCTGTACGCCGAGCTTGATTCTTGCAACTGCCATGGAGATCTTACGGGTAACAAACTCCAGACCTCTTCTCTCGGACTCGTGGTTGAACAGAATACCGGAGCAGGCGTACATATCATAGCTCTCTCTGTAGTTCTTGGTGATCCAGTGACCATAGAGCTTTGCTACGCCATAGGGACTTCTCGGATAGAACGGGGTCTTTTCTGTCTGCGGCATTTCCTGCACGAGACCGAACATTTCGGAGGTAGAAGCCTGATAGAAGCGTGCTTCCGGCTTGACTGTGCGGATGGCTTCGAGCATATTGGTGACACCGATGGCATCAATATCCGCAGTGCCGAGGGGAGTATCCCAGCTGGTTGCAACGAAGGACTGTGCCGCGAGGTTGTACACCTCGTCCGCCTGAGAGATCTGCATTGCCTTGATGAGGGAGATCGGGTCGGTCATATCCGCATAGATCAGCTTCACCTTGTCCTTGAGATGCTCAATGTTGCCATAATCCACGGTTGCCTTTCTTCTCCAGATACCATAAACCTCGTAGCCCTTCTCCAGCAGCAGCTCTGCCAGATAGGAACCGTCCTGACCTGTAATGCCTGTGATAAGTGCTTTTTTCATAATCGTTATCTCCTTTATATAATAATGGGCTTGGCTGGTTTTGTGTAAAGGCAGACTGAATTGCTTAATCGGTGTTCAGCCGCCGGAATCTCTGCCAAGAATATGACACTTGCAATTCTAACGTTTTCCCTTTGTCCCCGCAGGGGGCAATGGGAAAACGCCTTGGGATTCCAAAGGGATCACATCCCTTTGGCGGGGGTGACTCCCCACGGGGTGGGGAGATGTCACAGTGTGACAGAGGGGACGGGGCGGTTAGCCCGGGGGCAGAGCCCCCGATCAAAGCAACTCTACTCTTCCCTGTGTGCGAAGCTGCGCAAGAACCTTCTTAATATCCTGTGTACTGTTCTTATCACACACCAGTACTGCATCGGGCGTATCCACAATGACAACATCCTCAAGTCCCAGCACTGCCACCATTCTTGCGCCGCCGCATACGGTGCAATTTCTGCTGTCCACATTGATGACATCACCGGAAAGCATGTTGCCCTCATTGTCGGTCTCGTTGATGCGTTCCAGTGCCAGCCAGCTGCCGACATCATCCCAGCCGAAATTACCGGGAATCGTATAAATATGCTCCGCCTTCTCCATAATGCCGAAGTCAACGGACTCCGCAGGAAGCTTGCAGAAATTGTCCTGCAGCACCGCGTCAAATTCCGCTGTTCCGTAAGCCTGTACGATCGGCTGCAAGCCCTCGTACAGCTCCGGCATGTGCGTTTCAATATTCTTCAGGATCGTGGATGCCTTCCAGATGAACATGCCGCTGTTCCACAGGTAGCCGCCGTCCGACAGATATGCCTGTGCCTTTGCAAGGTCGGGCTTTTCCACAAAGCGTTCCACATCATATACACCGTTGTTGCCGCTGCCCTTCACATATTTGATATAGCCGTAGCCGGTCTCCGGATAGGTCGGCGTAATGCCGAGTGTGACCAGATTTTCACCGGACTGCGCTGCTTCTGCCGCCTTGCGGAGTGTGTCGATATACATATCCTCCGCATGGATCAGATGATCCGAGGGCAGGACGAACATCACTGCCTCGCCGTATTTCTTCTGGATGATGCCGGCGGCAAGTCCGATGCAGGGCGCGGTGTTTCTTGCACACGGCTCCGCAAGGATATTCTCCGGCGGCAGCTCCGGCAGCTGCTCTGCGATCAGGTCAAGATATGCGGCATTCGTCACAATGTAAATATCCTCCGGTGCCGCAAGGGGCGCAAGACGCTTCACCGTCTTCTGGATCATTGTTTCGCCGTCCGCGGTCAGGGAAAGGAATTGCTTCGGACAGCTTGTACGGCTTCTGGGCCAGAATCGCTCGCCCTTGCCGCCTGCCATGATTACTGCAGTCGTTTTCATTCTTTCTCCTCTTTTCTGTGCTTGTCGTTCCGTTCGGGATGCAGGATCTCTGCATTGCTTTTCTGGATGGGGAACATGGTGGTTTTCAGGGTCATCAGGACGATCTGGATGTCCTTGAGCAGGGAATAGCTCTCAATATACATCAGATCCATCTTGAGCTTGTCATAGGGGGTGGTATCATACACACCCGTTACCTGTGCATAACCGGTCAGACCTGCCTTGACATGCAGACGGAACCGGAATTCCGGGAACTGCCGTTCGTATTCCTCGCAAAGCTCCGGACGCTCCGGACGGGGACCCACAACGGACATATCACCGCGCAGGATGTTCAGGAGCTGCGGCAGCTCGTCCAGACGGCACTTACGCATAAACCTTCCCACGGGGGTCACGCGCTCGTCATGGTCACAGGCAACCTGTGCGCCGTTCGGCTCCGCGTCAATGATCATGCTGCGGAATTTATAGACATTGAACTCCCTGCCGCCCTGCGTCAGACGCTTCTGCTTGTAGATCACGGGACCGCCGTCGCAGAGCTTCACTGCCAGTGCACAGGCAAGCATGATGGGCGTTGCCGGAATAAGGATCACCAGGCAGAAAAGCAGGTCAAATGCACGCTTCATGAGCCGCTGCTCAAAGGTCAGCCCATAATTGCGGCAGAGCAGCAGCGGTGTATCAAACAGCCGGATGTCATCCGCGCCGCGCAGGATGATGTCGGAGATCTTCGGAACAATGTAGGCGCGCATCTGTACATCAAAGCAGTATTTGATGAGGTCATTGCGCAGCTGGGCAGGAATATCACAGATGATCACGCCGTCATACTGCATGATCTTTTCCTTGATGGTGTCAAGCTCCTGCTGGGCACTGATGGACTCGCAGATCATGTACTTGTCCACACGGCAGCTCATCTTCATGACCAGAGCCGCCGCCGCCGAGCTGCCGTAGACAATGGCAAGCCTTCGCGGGGGATAGAGCAGAAAATAGATCCTCCCGGACAGGAGCGTCCAGAAAAGCAGGATCACCAGTTCCATGGCTGTCAGGAGGAGCATGGGGGGGATGGATACGAAATCACGGGCTATCAGACTGATCTGCAGGTAGGTGATGATATTCGAACCAAGTATGGACAGGATCTGTGAGAATAATACATCCGTCCGCCGCAGATAGCCAATTTTAAAACCGCCATAGACCTTGAAGAACAAAAACAGGACTGCTGCATAAATGGCGATCACGACCCAGTTGCCGCGCCGATAGAAGGGCAGCACCATCTGGTCGGAATAGAAAGTATACCATATATTTGCAAACAGGAGCGTCAGCAGCCCCAGCAGGATGACTGCGGAGAAAAACTGCACCATACGCTTGTACTGTTCTCTGTGATGCACGGCGGGTTCTTTGATGCGTTCACGCACTCTGGCATCGCCTCTCTTTTGTTGATCGTGGCGGCATTCCATTATTTCTCTTTGCTGGAACGCACCTCCACATTCCTTTATTATATCAAACCGCCCGCCCACTGTCAATAGATTACACAGTATTTTCAGATTTATTTGCAGTTTTAGACGGGATATGTGAAAATATTTAACCACGGAAGATCGCCCCACCTCACCGGTGCCGTCCCCTCTGTCACTTCGTGCCGTCTCCCCACCCCGTGGGGAGCAGCCCCAACCCCTCCCCCAACGGGGGAGGGGCTATATTTCGGGGACTTCGTCCCCGAACCTCTTTTGCGGAGCTATCGCTCCGCGTTTGATTTTAGGTTTTTCGACAGACTGCTTTTTCATTTTTCCTTGTTTTTGGTGTTTACAAATCCCAAATTCTGTGCTATAATAAAAGTAACGCCGTTTTGTGCGGCGGACATCGAAAAAGGAGGAAAATCCCTATGTCAAAACCGTTTTATATCACCACCCCGATTTATTACCCGTCCGGTAATCCCCACATCGGACATTGCTATACAACCGTTGCGTGTGATTCCATCGCACGCTACCGCCGAATGCAGGGCTATGATGTCATGTTCCTTACAGGTACGGACGAGCATGGTCTGAAGATCGAGCAGAAAGCTGCTGAAGCAGGCGTGACTCCCAAGGAATATGTGGACAAGATCGTTGAGATCTTCAAGAACCTCTGGGAATACATGAATATCAGCTACGACCGTTATATCCGTACCACCGATGATTATCATGTGGAATCCGTGCAGAAGATCTTCAAGGCTCTCTATGATAAGGGCTATATCTATAAGGGCAAGTATACCGGCAAGTACTGCACACCCTGCGAAAGCTTCTGGACATCTTCCCAGCTGAAGGACGGCAAATGCCCCGACTGCGGACGTGATGTCGTTGATGCAGAAGAAGAGGCATATTTCTTCAAAATGTCCCCCTTTGCGGATCGTCTCGAGAAGCTTCTGACCGAAACCGACTACCTCCAGCCCAAGACCCGTGCAACGGAGCTGGTCAACAACTTCATCAAGCCCGGTCTTGAGGACCTCTGCGTGTCCAGAACCACGTTCAAGTGGGGTGTTCCGGTCTCTTTCGATGAGGGGCATGTTGTTTATGTCTGGGTGGATGCCCTTTCCAACTATATCACTGCCCTCGGCTATGAGAACGGTGCTTACGATGATATGAGCAAGTTCTGGCCCGCAGATACCCACATGGTTGCCAAGGACATCATGCGCTTCCATGCCATTATCTGGCCCGCAATCCTGATGGCACTCGATCTGCCGCTTCCCAAGCACCTCGCTGTACATGGCTGGATCACCTTCAACGGACAGAAAATGTCCAAGTCCATCGGCAACGTGGTTGATCCGTTCATTCTCGGTCAGCGTTACAGCCCCGATGCTATCCGTTATCATATCCTGCGTGAAATGGCACTCGGCGCGGACAGCGATTTCTCCAATGAAATTCTCATCAACCGCATCAATACCGACCTCGCCAACGGCTTCGGCAATCTGGTTTCCAGAACAGTGGCAATGGCGGACAAGTACTTCGGCGGCACAATTCCGACCGAGCGTGAGGCTGCGCCGGTGGATGATGAGCTGAAGGCTCTTGCAGTTTCCATCCGTGAGAAGGTGGATGGCTATATCGACAACACCCAGATCAAGCAGGCACTGGAGACCATCTTCACGCTGGTGGACAGAGCCAACAAGTATATTGACGAGACAGAGCCGTGGAAGCTCGGCAAGGATGACAGCCAGAAGGCAAGACTTGCCGCTGTACTGTACAATCTGCTCGATACCATCCGTATCATCTCCACACTCCTCAGCCCCTATATGCCCACGACCATGCCCAAGGTATGGGAGCAGATCGGCGCAAAGGCAGAGGATGTGACCTATGAGAATGCGGCGAAGTTCGATGTTCTGCCGCAGAACGTGACCGTATGCAAGGGCGAGATTCTCTTCCCGAGAATTGATGTGGATAAGGAGATCGAGGAGCTGAACCAGATCATCCGCAATGCCCTCCCGGCAGAGGAGCCGGCATTCACACCGGAAGCACAGGGCGAACCGATCGAATTTGACGACTTTATGAAGGTTGACCTGCGCGTGGCAAAGGTGCTGGAATGCGAAAAGGTGAAGAAGTCCAAGAAGCTCCTGCGCCTGCAGCTGGATGACGGCATGGGCGGCAGACAGGTCGTATCCGGCATTGCGCAGTGGTACGCACCGGAGGATCTGATCGGCAAGAAGGTTGTCATTGTGGCAAATCTCAAGCCCGTGAAGCTCTGCGGCGTGGAAAGCTGCGGCATGATCTGCGCAGCAGATATGCCCGACGGCAGTGCACAGGTAATGTTTGCAGATGATGCATTCCCGTGCGGCGCAAAGCTGCGATAAGCGCAGAGCCATTGTTATTGACGATGAAAAGAGGACGGTGTTTGAAAGCACCGTCCTTTTTCATTATTCCGTCACCCTGACTCCCCCATCAACCCAGGTCACATCCCCATTTTCCGACCATTTGTCGTTGTCGTTGCTCCACACATGCGCCTTGTCCGCGAGCGACCAGTCCGCATACTTCACCGTGTAAAGCTCACCGGCGGCGGCATCCTTCGGGAGTGTGAGTTCCAGCACCATGATGGGACCGGTCTTCTCGTTGGGGACACCGGCAGCCGCCCAGGCAGTCCAGAGAAAATGCTGCTCGTCATTGACGGCATGGTATACCGTCATTGCCAGATCCTCAGCCTCTTCATCCACGGCAAAGGTGCAGCGTTCATCCATGGAAAGTCCCCATTCGGTATAGTTCACACCCGCGTTCTCCTCCAGCATGACCATGACCGGAACAGTGTAGTTCTGCGCCTGCAGGTCGGCGAGTGAGATTTCCACAGTTTCCACGTTAATGTGGATTTTTCCCTTTGTCACAGCTTCCGTGGCGGCTTCGGTTTCGCCTGCGGACTGTGCCTTTTCTGTTCCCTCGATCTGGGATGCAGCGGGATCGTTTGTTGTGCTGCAGCCGGTCAGGACTGCGGCGAGAATGGTGCATGAGAGTAAAAAGGCTGTATTTCGTAATTTCATTGTGTTCCTCCTTGTTGGTTTTTGCGGAGTTTTGTGGGGACAATGTCGTCAGCTTTAGGAAAGTTTCTCAAAGATTGCCCCCACCTTACAGGTGCCGTCCCCTCTGTCACTTCGTGCCATCTCCCCACCCCGTGGGGAGCAGCCCCAACCCGCTTCCCGCCTGCGGCGGGATTTGGGGGCTGCGCCCCCTTGCCCCCATTGAAAGTGTTATTACTTGTTAAATCGCATGGAGATGTCAAAGCACTGCACCGAATGCGTCAGCGCACCGAGGGAGATGATGTCCACGCCGGTCTTGGCGATCTCGGCAATGTTGGCTTCTGTCACGTTGCCGGATGCTTCGAGCAGCGCGCGTCCTGCAGTGATCTCGACCGCCTTCTTCATATCCTCGCAGCTCATGTTGTCCAGCATGATCAGCTCACAGCCGACGGACAGTGCCTGCTGGAGTTCATCCAGATCACGCACCTCTACCTCGATCTTGGTCATATGACCAATCTTCTTGCGAAGCTCCGTTACCGCCGGAACGATGCCGCCGTATACGTCAATATGGTTATCCTTCAGCATTGCGCCCTCGGAGAGATTGTAGCGGTGATTTCTGCCGCCGCCCACGATGACCGCATATTTCTGCAGTCTGCGCAGACCGGGGAGGGTCTTTCTGGTATCCGTGATCTTTGCATTTGTGCCAGCTACCAGCTCCACGCAATGGTTGGTCGCACTTGCAATACCGGACATATGCTGGAGGATGTTCAGTGCTGTGCGCTCACCCTTGAGGAGGGTCTTGGTGTCGCCGGACATTTCCGCGATAATATCGCCCTTCTTCACCTTGTCGCCGTCTTTCATCTTTGCATCAAAGGTCACGCCGCCGCCGACCAGCTCGAACACGCGCTTGGCAATGTCCAGACCGCAGACAACGCCCTCCGCCTTGGCAATATAGTAGGCACTGCTGGTGTGACCATCGGGGAGAAGATAGTCCGTCGTCACATCCACATAATGGATGTCCTCCTCCAGTGCGGTGTTGATGATGCTGTCGATGTAGCTCTGTAATAACTGCATGATTATACTCCTTTCTGTTCGACCATGGCTTCATTGAGAATGAGGAATGCCATGGTTGCGGTTGCTTTGGCTTCTACATAATCGGCATTGACGCGGTAATTGCCATCCTCCAGACTGTGGAGAATATCGCAGACTCTGCCGAAGTTTTCGTGTGTTTTTTCGCCGTTCGGGATGACGAAATAGCTCTCCTGCAGAATATGCCGCAGCTGCGTGCGCACGCCATGCGGCACAGGCTCTGCAGCGGGATCCGGTGCATACGGATGGGAATCGAATGTATCCGGCGCAGCATCCAGCTTTCCGGCAATGTCCATCGCCGCACGTCTGGAGAATACCAGTGCTTCGAGGAGGGAATTGCTTGCCAGACGATTGTGCCCATGCACGCCCGTATGGGAGCATTCGCCGGCTGCATACAGACCGTCCACATTCGTCCGTCCGTCGGCATTGACCTGAATGCCGCCCATCAGATAATGCTGACAGGGGTACACCGGCACTCTGTCCTTTGTCAGATCATAACCCTGTTCAAGGAGATTGCCGTAGATCATCGGGAAGCGTGTCTTGATGAAATCCGCATCCTTATGGGAAATATCCAGATAGAAATCGGAAGATCCCGTCCGTCTTGTTTCCAGTACAATGGCATTGGATACCACGTCACGGGGCGCAAGCTCCAGACGGTCATCATACCGCTGCATGAAGCGTTCGCCGTCGCAGTTGAGCAGATATGCCCCCTCGCCACGGACAGCCTCGGAAATGAGGAAGCATTCACGGGTATGGCGGTTGTTGAACGCCGTCGGATGGAACTGGATCAGGGACAGTCCACGGATCATCGCCCCCATGTTATAGGCGAACATAATGCCGTCGCCGGTTGCAATGGCGGAATTCGTGGTGAATTCATACACACGTCCGATGCCGCCGGTCGCCATGATGAAGAAATGGCTGTTTACCGTGCGGTATGCGCCGTCATGAAGCGTGAGTGCGGAGAATCCCGTGTCCGTTTTCTTCACATCGCACAGGAGCGTATGCTCGCAGATCTCGACATTCGGGAGGGTCTGTACATGGGCAAGGAGCTTGCGTGCGATCTCCGCACCGGTCGCATCCTTATGATGGAAGATGCGCCGTCTGCTGTGACCGCCCTCGAGTGTGCGGTGATAGTCGCCGTCGGGCTTTCTGTCGAATTCCACGCCGAGTTCAATGATTTTTGCAATATCCTGCGCCGCTTCCTCGACCAGAATATGCACGGTTTCCGGATTATTCTGGAAGCCGCCCGCAATGTAGGTATCATTTTCGTGCAGGGATGTGCGATCTTCGGGGGAATCGTACACGCCCGCAATGCCCCCCTGCGCAAGGGCGGTATTGCACAGCCCCAGCTCACGCTTGGTCAGCAGGAGGATCTTCGCTGTCTGCGGCAGATTGATCGCCGCATAAAGTCCCGCCGCACCTGCACCGGCAATGATGACATCATAGTTGTTTGTCATAGAAACATCTCCTTTGTTTTCCCCTTGAAAAGGGCAGGGAAGCGATCCCTGTATTCACGGCTTGCAGCCGTTCCCTAAAACGCCTATGTCTATAGGAGTTTTAGGAATTAGTATTATTGTTTGAGAAATGCAGAAAGCCCGTCCTCATACCCCGATCCGACAGCGGCGGCGTATTCAAGAATGACAGCGGAATCGGAGGCATTCATTGTGCGGTCTGCATTGAGGTCAATGGAAATACTGTAATCCCTTTCTGCATTATCCGAAACCAGCGATACCACATTGCCCTGTGACATCAGAAAACAGGGAAGTCCGTTTTCGTAGCCGCTTCCCTGGGCGGCAGCATACTGCAGCAGAAGGGCGGCATCCGAAGCATTGACCTCACGGTCTGCATTCAGGTCACTGGAAAGGTAATCGGATGGTACGGCATTGAAATGCAGTGTATAATCCGGTGAAGCCGGAATGCCCTCGATCGTTGACCATTGCGCCTCCGTCCCCTCAAAATAGACATGATCCGCTGCAAAGACAGCATTGCTGACTGTACTGCAGGTTATCAGGCTTGCCGGAAGAATCAGTCCATGCAGATAATCACAGTTGAAAAATACAGATCCCGCTATTTCCGTCACAGTATCAGGAATCCGTACATAGGTCATTGAACTGTTGCCTGCAAATGCACGATACCCGATTGTTGTCACACCGTCCGGCAGCCATATGTTCCGGATATTCCTGTTAGCGCTGATCGCCTCTTCGCTGATGATCCGTACTGTATCGGGGACGAATACGATCGGTGTTTTCTTTCCCGAAGGGTAGCAGTACAGGGTGGTCATATCCTTGGAATACAGCGAACCGTCAAGGGTAGCATAGAAGGGATTGCCCTCAGCGGCGGTGATGGTGTGCAGCGATTTACAATAGGCAAATGCCAGCTCGCCAAGCTCTGACACGCCTGTCGGAATATAAACAGATTCCAGACCGCTGTACGCAAAGCATTGATTGCCGATGTAGTTCACATTCTCAGGAATGGTAAAGGCTTTCAGACGCAGCGCAAACTCAAATGCGTTATCACCAATGGATTTCAGGGCATTTTCCTCCGGAAGAATGACCTCCTCCAGATAACGGCAGTTGGAAAAAGCATCCTCCTTGATGATACGTACCGTTTCCGGAAGGCTGACGGAGGTCAGTGCATACTGCCCATCAAAGGCATGTGTGCCGATCTGCTCCACACCGTTTTCAATGATGAGTGTTGTGATTTGATAGTGATACTCATACCACGGCGGTGCTAAGCTTTCTTCCCAATAAATCGTACATTCGGTATTGGTGTAGGTTCCGCCGACTCTGCTGAAGTCGGGAATGGAACCTCTGCGGCTTTCCGGTTCGGGACTGATGGTCAGTACGCCGTCATGGGTCAGCGTCCACGGCAGACCGCCTGCCAGTACGCCCTGAGCCAGATATGTCTGTTCCTGCTCCTGATCCGGTATGCCGGTACAGATGATCTCCGTTACCTGGAAACAGGAATTGCCGTCCATGATCTGTACGGCAGTCCACTGTTCCTCAGTACCGCAGAAGGTAATTGCATCCGGATAGCATCCGTAGAAGGCAAATGTATGGATGGATGTCAGGGAGGCGGGGAGTGTCAGGTCCGTGATCTGGGCATTTTCAAATACTCGTTCCCCGATTTCCGTGATACCCTCAGGAACAGAAACCGGAACATTGAGTGTGGGGGCATACCAGAGGAGCTTTGTGGAATCGGCAGAATAGAGTGCATTGCCGGAAGCTTTGTATCCTGCGGTTTCTCCGGTAATGGACTGAAGCGGGGTACAATCATTGAAATAATTGTCCGTGATGCTGGTCAGTGCCGGCGGAAGCTGCAGCGTTTCAATCATTGTCCCGTCAAACGCCGTGCCGGAAATTGAAACGAGAGCCTCCGGAAGCTCTATATCGGTCAGATTGCTGCAATTTGCAAAGGCATTTGCCCCGATGGAGGTTATGGTATCAGCGATCTGTACATCGGAAAGGGCTGTCAATCCCTGAAACATTCCGTCCGGAATTGTTGTCAGACCCTCCTCAAGGATGATGCGTCCGATTGTGCTGCCGGAGCTGCTCCATGGGAAATTGCCGTTTTCGCTGATCTCTCCGGTTCCGTAAATCGTGATGGTACTGCTGCCGTCAAATTCCCAGAAGACATATTCACCGAGCTGACCGAAGCCCTCCTCCAGATTGGCAGAAACCGTCAGCTCTGACACGATCGGCGAAGCAAGACAGAGCATCTGACCGGAGAGGACTGCCGCGGCGGTGCAGAACGCAGCCGCTTTTTTGAGTTTTCTCATGCTTCCGTTCCTTCCTCGGCATCCGGAATCTGTACATTTCTGCCGTAGGTGCGGTTGAGCTTGCGGATGGATGCGGCAAGCTCCGGGGTAAAGTCGGTGGTTTCCGTCCGGTACTGCCAGTTGCCGCCGAGTACGGAGGGCGTATTCATGCGGCAGCTTCTGTCCTCGTGCAGGAAATCCTGCATCTGTGCCACTGCAAGCTCCGCGATGCTCTGCCAGGCAGCAGCGACCATTGCATCCGGGATATGGGATTTTTTATTGACGCACAGGTATTTTTTTGCGTATTTGACGGTTTTCTTATCCGATGCCTCCAGCCAGCCGCGCAGGGTCTCGTTATCATGTGTGCCGGTATAGACCACACAGTTCGGTGACTGGAAATTATGCGGCAGATGTTCATTGGACGGGTCGGAATCGAAGCCGAACTGGAGTACCTTCATGCCGGGATATTTCAGAGCCTTGAGCATCCTGCGCACGCCGGGCGTGATGAAGCCAAGATCCTCCGCAATGATGCGAAGCTCCCCAAGCTCCTTTTTCACCGCAAGGAACAGAGCCTTGTTCGGACCCTTGCGCCACTTGCCCTTCTGTGCAGTTTCACTGCCGTAGGGGATGGCATAATAGCTCTCAAAGCCGCGGAAATGGTCGATGCGGATGACATCATAGAGGGTGGAAGCATACTGCAGACGCTGCGTCCACCACTGGTAGCTGGTTTTCTTGTGATAGTCCCAGTCATAGAGGGGATTGCCCCAGAGCTGACCGGTCGGGGAGAAGGCATCGGGCGGACAGCCTGCCACCTCAATGGGCTTTTTGTCCGCATCCAGTGCGAACAGTTCGGGGGAAGCCCACACATCCGCGCTGTCATAGGCAACATAGATGGGCATGTCACCGATGATCTCCACATGATTCTGGTTGGCATAGGCTTTCAGTGCCTGCCACTGCTGTGTGAAAATGAACTGGATGAAGCAGTACAGCTCGATCTCCTCGGCAAGCTCGGTTCTTGCCGCGTCGAGGGCTTTTTTGTCGCGCTGTGCAAGCTCCGGTTCCCATTCATACCAGGGCGCGCCGCCGTGGCTGTCCTTCAGTGCCATAAAGAGGGCATATTCCGGCAGCCAGTGCTTCTGTTCCTTTTTGAAGGTTGCATAGCCGCGCAGGGGTTTTTCCTGAAATTTCGCAAAGGCACGGCGCAGAACGGTGATATTGCTTCTGTAGAGAAGCTCATAATCCACGCTGTCGCCGTTTCTCTGCCAGAGCATGGAGGCATAGTCCTCATGCTCCAGAAGTCCCTGTTCCTCCAGCAGTGCAAAGTCAATGAAATAGGGATTTCCGGCATTGACCGAAAAGCTCTGGTAGGGGGAATCGCCGTAGCTGGTCGGGGAGAGGGGCAGGATCTGCCAGTAAGCCGTTTCGCTCATGCGCAGAAAATCGACAAAATCATACGCCGCCTTGCCCATTCTGCCAATGCCAAAACGTGACGGCAGACTGGAGATATGCATTAAAATACCACTTTTTCTCATAATGTAAGACTCCTTAAATTCATAGCATTCCACTGTCCGTGGGGGCTCTGCCCCCAGGCTAACAGCCCCGTCCCCTTTGTCCTTGCGGACATTTCCCCACCCTGTGGGGAATTACCCCCGCCAAAGGGATGTCATCCCTTTGGAATCCCAAGTCGTTTTGCCATTGCCCCCTGCGGGGACAAAGGCAAAACGCTGAGATTGCAGAGCAATTGCATTCTTGGCAGGAATGGGGACTGAATCCCCACAGATAATGGATGCTTTGGTTTTATGTAGTTTCGTTATCTGTCAGAAAAGACTGTACATGATCCAGTCTCTTCACCATCTGTCTTGTCCGCACACCGACAAGCTTCTCCAGCTCGTCGCTGGCACTCTGGAGCTTGTCCTGGGTTTTGGTGAGGGCATCGGCGAATTTATGGAATTCCGTCCGCACTTCGCCCAGCACTTGCCAGACCTCGCTGCTGTACCGCTGCACGGCAAGGCTCTGGAAGCCTATCTGTAAGGTGCAGAGGATCGCCGCGATCGTGGTCGGACCTGTGATGAATACCCTGTATTTCCGGAAGATCTCATCCGGCAGACCCAGCCGGACAGCCTCCGTATAAAGCCCCTCCGTCGGGAGGAAGAGAATGCCGAAATCCGTCGTCTGCGGGGGAACGATGTATTTTGCCGCAATGTCCTGTGCTTCGCTCCGGATGCGCTGAACAAGCTGCTTCTGCATTGCCGTGATCTGTGCCGGCTCGCCGGATGTATATGCTTCCTGCAGGTGCAGGTAGGTGTCGCCGGCAAATTTCGCGTCGATCGGCAGGAGGACTTCACCATCCGCCTTGTCCGGCATCCGCACTGCAAATTCCACAACGCCCTTGCCAAGCTTTGCATTCTGGATGTACTGCCCCTCTGCTAAAATATCCGAAAGCAGTGCCTGGAGCTGGATCTCTCCGATCTCGCCGCGCGTCTTGACATTTGTCAGGATCTTCTTCAGATCGCCTACGCCGTTCGCAAGCGTCTGCATCTCGCCCAGTCCCTTATAGACCTGCTCTAAACGTTCATTGACCGCCGAAAATGCCTGTTTCATGCGTTCATCCAGCACCTTCTGCATCTTCTCATCCACGACCTTGCGCATTTCGTCCAGCTGTCTGGTCTGCTCCGCCTGCATCTGCTGGAGTCCCTGTCCGATGGTCTGCCGGATACCGGAGAGCTTTTGCTCGTTTTCCGCCGCAAAGGTACGCAGACGCTCCTCCGTGCGCAGGGTGAGAGCTTCGCTGTTCTTTTTGATCTCCGCAAGATCATGCCGCGTCCGGTCGCTGATATAGTCCATCTTTTCTTCCTGTGCCGCCGCCGCCATCTGCTGATCCTCACGCAGAAGCTTTGCCATGCTCTCGAAATATTTGGAAGAAGCCTCCTGCGAGGTCTGCACCGAGGCATAGATCTGCGTCATGCGCTGCTGGAGCTTGTCAAATTCCTCTTTTTGTACGGTGTTCTGGGGCTTTTGCTGTATCTGCTCCATGAGTCGCCGGAGCATGACCGCCTGCACCGCGCAGACGATGCCAATGACGGCACAGAGTATCAGTACGAGCCAGAGTAGAGTTTCCTGCATGTTCAGTGTCCTTCCTTTTCTTTTGTATATTTCCAGTAAAATCGGGCATCCTGTGGATACATCATATTATTTTCGGGAGGTGGTTTTCCGATGAGAACCGCAAAGCTGGGCATTCCCTTTCTGATCGGCTTCTTTCTCTACGCCATGATCGAGATCACGGCGCGGGGCTATACCCACTGGACAATGGCACTGACCGGCGGTTTTGTCCTGACGATGCTCTATCTGCTGTTCACCGGCGCACCGGAACGCCTGCCCCTGCCGGTGCAGTACCTGCTGGGGGCGGTCATCATCACCTCGGCAGAGCTGCTGGTGGGAATGCTGGTCAACGTCCGCATGGGCTGGGATGTATGGGACTACAGCGATCTGCCGCTGAATTTCCGCGGTCAGATCTCCCTGCTCTACAGCACATTCTGGTTCTTCCTCTGCATTCCGGCGAGGATGATCTGTATGAAACTGGAACATTTTTTGTCGCGGTGGGATTAAAGCATGTTTTGACACGCCCATCCATAAACTCTCGCCCAAATCGCCAGCGCAGGCTCTGCGCCCAGCTTTCCCAAAGCTGTTATATACCTTATATTATACCACGCCTCCCCCCAACTTACAAGCATTTTTGCAATTTTTATCCCCCCTAAAAATGCCGTTCTCAGCAGAATCTGTATCTTTATACAAATTCCCGCTGTCGGAATACAGCAAATTTTACAAAAGAGCCGGAATCCGCTGGAATACCTTGACTTCAATTGAAAAAAATAGTATAATGAATAAGGAATCTGTATGCTTTACAATGGCAAAGTGTACGGAGGTACGATGAATTTATATTTTTTTGATTACATTGGAGGTATTCAAAATGGGCAGAGTTTATAATTTCAGCGCAGGTCCGGCTGTTCTGCCGGAAGAAGTACTGCAGGAAGCTGCAGCAGAGATGATGGATTACCGTGGCTGCGGTATGTCCGTTATGGAAATGTCCCACCGTTCCAAGATGTATCAGCAGATCATCGACGATGCAGAG
Organism: Oscillospiraceae bacterium; assembly: GCA_045578805.1. GTDB lineage: Bacteria > Bacillota > Clostridia > Oscillospirales > Ruminococcaceae > UBA3855. The sequence continues at coordinate 3,746 of JAZNKY010000104.1, read as the reverse complement.
CAGGATCTGCGTGATCTGATGAACATTCCGGACAACTACAAGGTACTGTTCCTGCAGGGCGGTGCATCTCAGCAGTTCGCAGCAGTTCCGATGAACATGATGAAGAACAAGAAGGCTGCATACATCGTAACAGGCCAGTGGGCAAAGAAGGCATATCAGGAAGCACAGATCTACGGCGAAGCTGTAGCAGTTGCATCCTCTGCTGACAAGACATTCTCCTACATTCCGGACTGCTCCGATCTGGATATTCCGGAAGATGCAGACTATGTATACATCTGCGAGAACAACACCATCTATGGTACAAAGTTCTGGACTCTGCCGAATACCAAGGGCAAGACTCTGGTTTCTGACGTTTCCTCCTGCTTCCTGTCCGAGCCGGTTGACGTAACAAAGTACGGCGTAATCTACGGCGGCGTACAGAAGAACGTAGGTCCTGCAGGCGTGGTAATCGCTATCGTTCGTGAGGATCTGATCACAGACGAGTGCCTGCCGGGTACTCCCACCATGCTGAAGTGGAAGACACAGTCCGAGAACGGTTCCATGTACAACACACCTCCCTGCTACGGCATCTACATCTGCGGCAAGGTATTCAAGTGGATCAAGAAGATGGGCGGTCTGGAAGCAATGAAGGCTCACAATGAGAAGAAGGCTGCCATCCTGTACGATTTCCTCGACCAGAGCGAAATGTTCAAGGGCACTGTTGAGAAGAAGGATCGTTCTCTGATGAACGTACCGTTCGTAACAGGCAGCGATGAGCTGGATGCAAAGTTCGTTAAGGCTGCAAAGGAAGCTGGCTTCGAGAACCTCAAGGGTCACAGAAGCGTTGGCGGTATGAGAGCTTCCATCTACAATGCAATGCCGATCGAGGGCGTAGAAGCACTCGTAGAGTTCATGAAGAAGTTCGAAGCTGAAAATAAGTAAGCGCAGAGCCTGCGCTGGCGATTCGTTTCCTTTTGTGCTTCGCACAAGCGGAAACAAGGGCTTTTGCATTTTTTGAAAATCGACAGCACTGCAAATTATCCGCAGTGCTGTCCACATATATGAAATATGGAGGTATATCCCATGTACAATATCAAGACTCTGAACAAGATCGCTGCATGCGGCACAGATCTGTTCGATAAGGCAAAGTATGTTGTTGCTGATTCTCCTGAGAATCCGACTGCAATCATGGTACGTTCCGCATCCATGCACGAGATGGATTTCGACAGCAGCCTGCTGGCAATCGGCAGAGCTGGTGCAGGCGTAAATAATATTCCGGTTGACCGCTGTGCAGAGCAGGGTATCGTTGTATTCAACACCCCCGGTGCAAATGCAAATGCAGTAAAGGAACTGGTTCTGGCAGGTCTCTTCCTGTCCTCCCGTAAGATCACCAAGGCAATCGAATGGGCAAAGACCCTGAAGGACGAGGGCGATCAGGTTGGCAAGCTCGTAGAAAAAGGCAAGAGCCAGTTTGCAGGTCCGGAGATCCAGGGCAAGACCCTCGGTGTCATCGGTCTGGGTGCCATCGGCGCAAAGGTTGCAAATGCAGCAATTCATCTGGGCATGAAGGTTGTTGGTACTGACCCGTTCCTGTCCGTTGAGGGCGCACAGCAGCTGAACCACCACATCAAGGTTGTAAAGACCAGAGAAGAAGTATATGCACAGGCTGACTATCTGACCCTGCACCTGCCGTTCAATGCAGAGACAAAGGGTATGCTGAATGCAGATGTATTCGCACAGATGAACGACGGCGCAAGAGTGCTGAACTTTGCAAGAGGCGAGCTGGTAAACGATGAGGATATGCAGGCAGCTCTGGAGAGCGGCAAGATCGCTTGCTATGTAACAGACTTCCCGAATGCAAAGACTGTTGCTATGGATGGCGTAATTGCAATCCCGCATCTGGGCGCATCCTCTCCGGAGAGCGAGGACAACTGCGCAGTCATGGCTGCAAAGGAACTGATCGACTACATCGAGAACGGCAACATCAAGAACAGCGTGAACTTCCCGAATGCAGTGATGAATGCAAACGGCACAAAGATCTGCATCCTGCACAAGAATGTTCCGGCTATCATCTCCTCCATCACAAGTGAGCTGGCAGCTGCTGGTCTGAACATCGACAACATGGTAAATGCTTCCAAGAAGGACTACGCATATACTATGGTAGATGTTGCAGGTGATGTAACTGCTGACGTTGTGGCAAAGTTCGAAGCAATGGAGAACATCATCCGTGTTCGTGTGATCACAAAGTAAGGCGCAGTGCCTGTACAACTATAAACATACGCAAAACCGGCATCCTGCCGGTTTTGTTCGGATTGTTGAAAAAGTGCCTTCGAAGCTCTCTGCAAGAGGACGGGTATAAGGGGGCGGCAGCCCCCTCCATATCCCCCTCCCCTTTGGGGAGGGGGCAGGGGGTGGGGCAAGCTTCGGGGTGCTGACCCCAGAAAAATGACTTTTTTGACAAACCGACAAAACCGGTATCTTGTCGGTTTTATTGTATCCTGCAAAGGAGTTTCAAATGACAAATGACAAAAAACAGAAAACCTTAGTCCTGATCTACTGCTTCCTGATGATGCTGATCCTCGGCATCAGTGACGGACTGCGCGGGGTCTTTTTGCCGCTGTTCGAGCGCACCTACGAGCTCGACAGCATCCGTTCCTCCGTCATCATCATGTGCAGCTATGTGGGCAATCTTCTCTTTCTCTTTCTCGGCGGAAGAATCCTGGACAACGTGTCCAAAAAACGCTTTCTTTTTGCGCTGACCTTCATCTGGATGGGTGCACTGCTGTTCTACATCTTCACGGAGAATTACTGGATCCTCCTCGTGTGCATCATCTTCAGCCTCGGCGCATCCACCATGCTTTCAACAAGCCTGAACATCATCACGCCGCTGTTCTTCACGGCATCGGCGATGTATGTGAACCTGTTCAATTTCGCACAGGGCGTGGGATTGTTCACCGCCCAGAATGTCGGCGGCAGATTCGCTGAAAAAATGTCCGGCTGGCACGGCTGGAATGCCGCACTGCTCGTATGCGGACTGCTCAGCCTGTTCGTACTCGCCGGCATCCGCTTTCCGCAGACGAAACCGCCGGAGAAGAAACCCTCCACAATGGCGATTTTCCGTAATCCTGCGGCAAAATACCTGATCCCGCTGTTCGGCTTCTACTACATCGCCGAGCATGGTCTGCAGAACTGGATGGTCACCTACGGCAGCAGCTATCTCGGATTCTCCACGCAGCGTGCGGCACTCTATCTGTCGCTGTTCTTCGGCGGCATCACCGTCGGCAGACTGCTGTTTGCGCCGCTTGTCCAGAAAATGGGCGTTCTGCGCAGCATGGCGGTGTTTACAGTGATCGGCACGGTGCTGTATACAGTGGGCATTCTGCTGGAACAGCGCGGCATCCTCCTGCTGTGCCTGTCGGGTCTGGCGTTTTCCATCATCTATCCGACACTGGTCGTGGTCGTGGGGAAGTACTACGCACCGGAGGAAAACGGCACGGCGGTCGGGCTGATTGCAGGCATTTCGACCGTATTCGACATTGCTTTCAATATCGGATTCGGCACACTGGTCGAGGCGGCAGGCTTCGCCATCGCCATCAAGCTCCTGCCCATATCCATCATCGGCTTCTGTGCGGTGTATCTTGTGATGCAGAAGCGGGTGAAGACGGTGAATTATTAGTCCGGCAATCAAAGGTCGATAATGGATTCAAAAGGCGATAGCCTTTGGCGGGTGGAGGGTGCGCAGCACCCTCCATATATAGCCCCTCCCC
>JAZNKY010000103.1:0-13538 GCA_045578805.1 Oscillospiraceae bacterium | reverse complement strand
CATGGCTACGATCCGACTTGCTCCCCACGGTGTGGGGAGACGGCACGAAGTGACAGAGGGGACGGCACCGGTGAGGTGGGGGCAGCTTTTGTGTGCTAACTTCAGAAAAAAAAGACTTTTTCGACAATCAGGGTAACACATCTGCTACGGCGTGATCGCCTCCCGTATCTTAGCAATCGCACCCTTCTCCAGACGTGAGACCTGCGCCTGGGAAATACCGATCTCTTTTGCAACCTCTACCTGCGTTTTTCCGCAAAGGAAGCGCAGGCAGAGGATATTTTTTTCCCGTTCGCCCAGTGACCGCATCGCGTCGCGCATGGCAAACTGTGCGATCCAGCTCTCCGCACTGCTCCGGTCGCTGAGCTGGTCCATCACATAGAGCGTGTCCCCGCCGTCAGAATACACCGGCTCATAGAGGGATACCGGGTCGCTGATGCTTTCGAGGGCGATCACGACATCGGCGCGTTTTTCTCCGATGGCATCGGCTATTTCATCCATGGTCGGCTCGCGCTGGAGGGAGCTTGTCAGCTGCTCCTTTGCCTGGATGGCACGGTAGGCAAGGTCACGCAGGGAACGGCTGACCTTGATCTGGCTGTAGTCGCGCAGATACCGCCGCAGCTCGCCGCTGATCATGGGAACACAGTAGGTGGAGAAGCGCACCTCCTTGGTGAGATCGAAATTATTGATCGCCTTGATCAGCCCCACCACGCCGATCTGGAACAGATCATCCGCATCCTCCCCGCGTCCGGCGAACCGCTGGACAACGGAAAGCACCAGCCGCAGATTGCCCTGTATCAGCTGATCCCTTGCCGCTTTGCTGCCGGTTTCCTTGAACTCGCGCAGCAAAGCCATTTTTTCCTCCTCCTTCAGCACGATCAGATCCGATGTGCTGATACCTGAGATCACAACCTTATGGTATGCCATAGCAAAAGCTCCTTTCGTTGGTATCGGAAGGAGTATGGACGCGGCGGGGCGGTTTCATACGGGCTGCACAAATTTCCGGCAGCTCCCCGTTTTGACAGATTCCGCACGGACAAAGGTGTATAATGGACAGGAAGAAAGGCGGTGCGTTATGCAGACGATCTATCTGGATGTACTGCTCGTGTTCAATCTGTATGTCAACTACATATTGCTCCGCATGACGGCACGGATGACCCACAGCCGCCTGCGCGCCGGCAGATGTCTGCTTGCCTCCGCGCTGGGCAGTCTGAGTACGCTGATGATCCTCCTGCCGCCCATGCCCGTTCTCCTCTCCGTTCTCTGCAAGCTGCTGACTGCCGTGCTGCTCTGTGCGGCGGCATTCGGGCTGCACGACCGGGCACGGCTGTTCTTCTGCAGTATCTGCCTATTCGGGAGCAGCTTTGCACTGGCAGGCATCCTGCTTGCCCTCTCCCTTCTGTGCAGCGTCAGAGTGCTGCACGCCAATTCCTGCTGGTACCTGGATGTATCCCTTCTGCATCTTGTGCTGTTCACCATCGCGGCATATTTGCTCCTGCATGTGATGCAGTACCTGCGCAGCAGAAGCCGCAGTGCGGACGGGGGATACCGGGTCTGCATACGCTACCGCCGCCGCACGGTACAGCTGCAGGGCTTTGCAGATACTGGAAATTCCCTTGTGGATTTCCTCACCGGAATGCCCGTCATCATCTGTGACGGCTCGGAATTTGCAGAGCTTGCACCATCCCCCGGCACACCTCTGCCAAAGGGTTTCCGGCTCCTGCCGTGCGAGACCGTTGCCGGCAGCGGTCTGATCCCGGTATTCCGTCCGGATGAGGTGGTGATCTGCGCGGAGCAGACCGGACGGTATCATAAAGTGGACGCACTTGTGGGCATCGGGGAACGGGAAACCAGGAAAGCGATCTTTCACCCCAGACTATTGTATTAGGAGGATTTTCTATGAAGCTTCTGACCACACTCCGACAATTACTAAAGGTCATCTCCCAAAAGTTCCCTCACGGCAGAATTTCTATGTCTGGCATCACCTGCCGCGTGGATTATATCAACGGATCGGACAGTCTGCCGCCGCCGCTGACGCGGGAGGAGGAGGACGAGGTCTTCCGCCGCCTTGCAGAGGGCGATCCGGATGCACGGGAAACGCTCATCACCCACAACCTCCGACTGGTGGTCTTTTTATCCCGGAAATTCGAAACCTCCGGCGTGGGGCTGGAGGATCTCATTTCCATCGGCACCATAGGACTCATCAAAGCGGTGAATACCTTTGTGCCGGAAAAGAACATCAAACTTGCCACCTACGCTTCGCGCTGTATTGAAAACGAGATCCTCATGTTCCTGCGCAAGGCTTCGCAGTACCGCGGAGAGATCTCCATTGATGAACCGCTGAGCACGGACTGGGACGGCAACGAGCTTCTGCTGTCGGATATCCTCGGCACGGAGGAGGATATTGTAAGCCGCGGCATCGAATGGGAGGCGGAGTGTGAAACGCTCCGTGCCGCCGTCCGCAGCCTGCCGCCCCGCGAGCGCGAGATCATGGAAATGCGCTTCGGTCTCTGCGGCGGCGGCGAGCGCACACAGAAGGAGGTCGCCGAGCAGATCGGCATTTCTCAATCCTACATATCACGCCTGGAAAAGAAGATCATCAAAAAACTGAGGGTGGTGCTGGAGCAGCAGGTATAATGGGTTAATCACTTTTGAAAACATGCTATCAATTTATAGCTTTACCCAAACTGCCCCGCGCCCCGCCAAAGGCTGCCGCCTTTTGAAACAGATTTTTGTGTATAGAATCCCCGAAACTTGACAAATCCCAAGGGATGTGGTATATTGATAGGGAGATCAAAACATCCTGGAGGTAATCAAAATGAACAGATTCCATAAAATCACAGCACTCCTGACCGCTTCCGCACTCAGCATGGTGCTGTTCGGCGGCTGTATGTCCGGAGGTCCGACCATTGCGGAGGAGGATCTTCCCTATGGCGCGACCATGCGCGAAAGCAAATCCGATTTTGCACTGTCCGTCAGCTATGACCGCCGTTTCGTCAATGAAGAACAGGTCACTGTGCTGACCGACTATCTCTCTGCCATCCAGAACTGCGACGGCACAATGTACCATGACAATACCTTCGGCTTCTATGCTGACTACCAGCTCAATGAAGTCTACAACGGACAGTATGAATCCTATGATGATATGATGACCGCGCTCCATGCCTCCGTGGCAGAAGCAACCGCGGATGACTTCTCCTATGTCATGGTCACTGTGACTGATTTCACGCAGGAACGCGTCAGCTCCGGTCTGGGTACCATGACCGAGGTACTCACCGGCATCAGCGGCGAAGAGAATTTTGAGCAGTCGCTGACGGGCTGGTGGGCTGTCGAGATGGAGTGGCTGATCTCCTACAACGGCGGTGCCTCCAGTGTACTTGTACAGGAACAATGGCTGTACATGTATGAGCGTGACGGCAAATACTACTGCGTGATGTAAGGAGGTCCCGTATGCCCAGATTCTTTGTGGAACACGCCGACCCCGAACAGATCATCATCACCGGTGAGGATGCTAACCATATCGGGCGCGCCCTCCGGATGCGCACGGGGGAGGAACTGACCGTCTGCGCCGAAGGCATGGACTACCAGTGCGAGATCACCCGCATCACTGACAGCGAGGTATATCTCCGCCCCCATACCATTACCCCCTGCGCCGCAGAACCCTCCGTAAAGGTCACGCTCTACCAGGCTGTCCCCAAGCAGGATAAGCTCGCCGAGATCGTCCAGAAGGCAGTGGAGCTTGGTGCCTGTGAGATCGTCCCCGTACTGACCTCCCGCTGTGTGGCACGTCCGTCAAAGACGGATTTTGAAAAAAAACGCCAGAGACTTCAGAAGATCGCCGTTTCTGCGGCAAAACAGTCCGGACGCGGTATCATCCCGCAGGTCGCACCCCTTCTGAGCTGGAAGGAAGCACTGCGGCATATGCAGGAACAGCAGGATATTGCTGTCATGCTTTATGAGGAGGAAGGCGGCGTGCGTTTCGGCGAGGTACCGCTGGAGGGAAAGACCCGCATCGGACTGTTCATCGGCAGTGAGGGAGGCATTTCCGAGGAGGAGGCACAGCAGGCAGCGGATGCCGGACTTTGCCGCGTATGGCTCGGAAACCGCATCCTCCGGTGCGAAACTGCACCGACTGCGGCAATTTCCATTTTGATGTATCTGACAAAAAATCTTTAAAAAATATCCGAAAAGTGTTGAAATCCGCAAAAGAATATGGTATAATAAAAGTAGCTTTATTGACAAGCCGCCGGTTGGCTGGGGATGCTCCAGTCTGTCCGCAGCAGTCCGGCGAAAAGTATTCTGCGGAGAAATGAGGAATTACACTATGAAGAATTGGAAGCTTATTGCCATTATCGCCGCAACTGCCATTGCGACTGCGGCAGCGGTTGTGATCCTGCTCCAGAAGCAGCAGACCAAGCGCAGGATGCGTTTTGACAGTGCAGAATTTGATGATGAAGACTATCTTGATGACCTCGCCTGCGGTGAGCAGTGCACCTGCTGTGACCAGAATCTGGATGTTTCCATCCCTGAGGAGGCTGTGGATGCCGCTGAAGAGCTGGCTGCAGATGCCGGCACTGTCATTGAGGATATTGCTGAGGCAGTAGAGGAAGCTGCAGAAGACGCTGTGAATGCAGTGGAAGAAGCAGTTGAGGACGCAGCGGAGAAGATCGACGAAGCATAAGCATTTGCTGAATGAAAGAACGCTGCTCTTGAGCGGCGTTCTTTGTTTTGGGGAAAGGATGAGAATACTATGAGAAAGAATTTTTGCAGACGTTTTGCAGCACTCACAGCAGCTGTGACACTTACAGCACAGGCGGCACCGCTGATGCAGGTATTTGCTGAGAGCGAATATGAATACGACACTTACCATGTATCTGTGTACACTTACGATGCGAAGCTCGATTACGTGGTAGGCGAAGAGCTTGACCTGACAGGTGTCACCGTTGGTGGTAGTTTCGGCAATGACGATGGTTCCGTGATGGGGGATATTTTCGGTGAGGAACTGACCGATCTGGTGGAAAACGGTACCGTTACCGTGGATACTTCTGAATTTGACAACACAGCAGCGGGCATCTACAATATCTATGTACACTTCGGCTCTGCGGTGGACTCTTTTGAGGTATTTGTCTATGATGAAAGCTTCTTCGACGACATCACTGACAGCATCAGCGATTATTACTCCATTTCTCTGAACGAGCTGCCCGCAAAGACAGTATATCAGATCGGTGAGGAGCTTGACCTGACCGGTGCGGTATTCTCTGCAAGCTACGGCAGCGGGGACGGTATGGTATTCGGTGATATTTTCTTTCAGGATGTGAAAGAGTTTGTGGAGAACGGCACGATCACACTGAACGACTCCGCATTTGACAGCACAAAGCCGGGTGTCTACACGATCTATGTGAAGTACGGCTCTGCAAGTACCTCCTTTGAAGTGACTGTAACTGACGAAGGCATTACCATCAATTTCGGCGATGTCAACTGTGACGGCAGCATCAGCATTCTGGATGTACTCGCACTGAACAAGTGCCTCCTTATGGGTACAAAGCTGGCAGATTCCGGCATACAGAATGCGGACATGGATCAGGACGGTGTTCCGACAGCCGCTGACGCGCTGATGATCCTGAAGCAGACGATCGGTGTTGTGTGATTGCCGGATACACATATAAACAGTGCTGCTGCACGCAATGTGCAGCAGCACTTTCTCTTTGTCACAGCGCATAGCCGCTTCCCCTAAAACCGAAAATACAAAAACGGATTGAATGAGCCGTTCACCAGGTAGGCGGTCGCTGTCAGCAGGAGCGTGCAGAGGGCGAGGGGTTCGAGGACAACGAACGCCGGCTCCGCTTTGCTTTGCAGATACGCCGCTGCTTTTTTCGGCAGGGGAGTCGCGCCGACGCAGGCAAGGAGCAGGATCACGCCGAAGCTCCGCAGCTGATACAGTGCTTCCGCCGAAACCAGCGGCAGTCCGCCGAAGCCTGCCATGCCGCGCAGCGTTTCCCACGCCGCGCCCATATCCGGCGCACCGAAGATCACAAAACTCACCAAGGCAAGCAGAAGTACATAAATATGGGAGAGGACTTTCCATTTTTTCAGATATTCCAGCAAAAACAGCTTCTCCGCCATGAGGAACACCGCAAAGAACAACCCCCAGACGATGAAATTCCACGCCGCCCCATGCCAGAAGCCCGTCAGGAACCAGACAACAAGAATGTTCAGAAGCCAGCGGCCCTTGGAAACACGGCTGCCGCCGAGGGGAATATACACATAATCCCGGAACCAGGTGCCGAGGGACATATGCCATCTGCGCCAAAATTCCGTCACACTGCGCGAAATGTAGGGATAATTGAAATTCTCCAGAAAATCAAAGCCGAACAGCTTGCCCAGACCGATCGCCATATCACTATAGCCCGAAAAATCGAAGTAGATCTGAAGCGAATAGGCAATTGCATACATCCAGCAGAACAGCACGGAGCCATCCTGCGTCCCCTGAAACTCCGCGCACAGCTCGCCCAGGACATTGGCAAGAAAGATCTTCTTCGACAGACCCAGCACGAACCGCCGGATGCCCTCCGCCGCCTTGGAGACGGAATGCGTGCGCTCTGCCAGCTGCTCCGCCACATCCGAATAGCGCACAATGGGACCTGCGATCAGCTGGGGAAAGAGAGCCACATAGGCGGCAAGTGAAACCGGATTTCTCTGCGCCTTCACATCCCCCCGGTACACATCTATCGTGTAGCTCAGGAGCTGGAACGTATAGAAACTGATGCCGATGGGGAGCGCAAGCCGGAGCAGCGGCACGGAAATTCCGGTCACGGCATTGAAATTCGTGATGAAGAAATCCGCATACTTGAAATATCCCAGCGCACCGAGGAACAACGCCGCCGAGATCCAGAACGTCACCTTCGCGCCCGCTTTGCCGCGGAATTTTTCAATGAGCAGTCCCGACACATAGCCGCAGAGGATACTTCCTATCATGAGTACCACATATTTCGGCTCGCCCCATGCATAGAAAAACAGACTCACAAGCATGAGAACGGCGTTTTTCAGGCATTTCGGGGAAATGAAATACAGAATCAGAACGCAGGGGAGGAAATAATATAAAAAGGTAATACTTGAAAACAGCATATCTCTTACCTCTCTGATGGGTAATCATACTAATTCTCTTAAAACCAATAGACAACCTTAATTTGCCCCACCCCCTGCCCCCTCCCGAAGGGAGGGGATTTAAGGGCGGTGCTGCGCACCGCCGCCGCCAAAGGCTATCGCCTTTTGAAACCAGTTTTCTATCATAGTTTTGAGGATTAGTATCATATTTGCAAGGGCGCAGTTTCCCTGCACCTTGCCCAAGAATGTATTTCTTTGTATTCAAGCATTCCCCATGTTCCTCCATAGGAGGGACATGGGGAATGACTCGGGATTCCAAAGGGATTCAATCGCTTTGGGCGGCAGGTTGCCGCCGACCTTTGCGCCGAAGGCGCATTGGGAGGCAAATCGCCAGCGGGTGCTACCCGCTTAGCCCTCTAAAGAAGTCGGACACATTACGAAGAATACCTTGTTTGCGGACTGACCGACAACGGTCTCCTCTGCTTCCACGCAAATATTCCATCTGGGGTCTGCGTTGTCCTTCAGGGTCTGCATGAAGGCTTCACCGTCCGTGCCTTCCTCCAGCTCAAAGACATAGCCCACGAATGCAATGGAACCGATCATGGGAGCAAACATTGTACCTTCCTTGAAGCCTGTGATCTCCGCATTGCCGAAGCCCGTCAGCAGACCCGGCTCCACCGGCATGGTAGCAGGTCCGAACAGGATCGCCGGATTCTTCATCAGCTCATCTGCCAGGATCTGGCAGGAAAGCGTACCATCCGCTGCTCTTGTCTCAAAATCTGCCAGCAGCGTCTGACCGAGGGTATCACCGGTCACTGCGGGCGCATCGCCCTCTGCACTGCTGTCATCGCCGGCAGCTTCGCTGTCCGCGGGGGCATCACCCTGCGCGTCCGTATCCGCTTCTGTTTCTGCGGGTACATCCGCTTCGGTGTCAGCTTCGGTTTCTGCCTCGGTATCGGCTTCTGTTTCCGCTTCCGTTTCTGCTTCGGTATCCTTTGCCTCAGTGGCAGCATCCGTTGCCTCCGGCTTGTCCGGAACGGAATCCTCTGTCTTGGTGGATACACATGCCGTCATTGTGCCGCAGAGCATCGCTGCGGCGATCATCATAAGAATTGCTTTTTTCATGGTAGTAATCTCCTTTGATTCAGGTTATTTGTTTCCCTATGATAGTTTTTCCCATTTACCCTTAATTATGTACTTCTTGCCTTCACGATCATTGCGCCGACAATGAACACAAGGAAAATTCCGCAGACAACAAGAAAAACTGCATAGTTCTTCGTATTCTGCCGGAACTTCTCCGGATTATCGGGATTAACATACAATGTGCGCGTTTTTCCCAGCAGACCTCCCATGGAGCTGGAATAGATCGTTTCAGGTGAACGGATGAGCCGTCCCTGAAATTCATACTCCCAGACCGGCGCATAGGTCGTGCCGTCACTTGAATGTGAGGAATCGTAATCTACACACACCGCCTGTACGGGCACGGTGCAGGTCAGGCGTTCAATGACGATACGATAGATGATGAATCCCAGCATTGCTACGATCAAAGCCAGACCAAACAGCAATGCTCCCCATGTGCCGATGCCGTTTTCATCCACATCTGTCTCATATTCTACATCCATCAGCATGAACATGATATTTTGCAAATACAGCATGTTGCGTCACTCTCCTTTGTCATTCCATTATACAAACTGCATGAAGAAATTCATAATGTTATTCAAATTCAGACCAAGCAGACAAAACCCCGTCCAGATGATGCCGATCACCAGCGTCACCACTGCATTCGACAATCCCTTGCGGTAGAAGCGTTCCGGCTTGTTCGGGTCGATGCGCAGGACGCACTTCTCCCCGACTCTGTAGTTGATCATACTGTTGCCGTTCTGATCCTCCCTGAAGTAGGTTTTCCCATTCCAGTAATACCGCCAGACGGGATAACTGATCTTTACCTTGCCGGTGCCGTGGCTGCGGTGACGATAGTGATAATTCACACTGATGCACTCCGCATCGACCTCCTTCGTGCAGAAGATGGTTTCACGGATACGCAGCACAATTCCGGCAACAATCACAAAAGCACCGATAATCAAGCATATTCCGATAGGACTGATCAGGATTTTCCACATAGGTCATCACCCGTTATGTATTATACATTGAACCGGAATACAACAATATCGCCGTCCGCCATCACATAATCCTTGCCCTCCAGGCGCACAAGACCCTGCTCCTTGGCAGCTGCCATCGTGCCGCACTTCATCAGATCGTCATAGGCAATGACCTCGGCACGGATGAAGCCCTTTTCAAAATCGGTGTGGATCTTGCCGGCTGCCTGCGGTGCCTTGGTACCCTGTGTGATGGTCCATGCACGCACTTCCTGCTTGCCGGCAGTCAGGAACGAAATCAGCCCCAGCAGACTGTAGCCCGTCTGGATGATGCGGTTGAGTCCGGATTCTTCGAGTCCAAGCTCGGAAAGGAACATTTCCTTATCCTCATCGCCCATATCGGAGATCTCCGCTTCCACCTGTGCACAGATCGGCAGCACTGCGGCATGTTCCTCCTCGGCAATTGCCTTCACTGCCTGGAAATGCGCGTGTTCTGAAAGATCGCCTGCAAAATCCTCCTCGCAGAGGTTCGCCGCATAGATCACGGGCTTGCCGGACAGCAGGGGAGTATCATGCAGGAACTCCTGCTCGTCCTCGGTCACATCAAAGCTGCGGGCGGACTTGCCCTCTTCCAGATGTGCTGCCAGACGCTCGAAGAAATCCACCTGTACAGCGGCTTTCTTGTCGCCCTTCATTAGCTTCTTTGCACGGTCGATTCTGCGCTGTACCATTTCCAGGTCGGAGAAAACCAGCTCCAGATTGATGGTTTCAATATCTCTTGCCGGATTCACACTGCCGTCCACATGGATGATGTCCATGGATTCAAAGCAGCGGACAACATGCACGATCGCATCCACTTCACGGATGTCGGCAAGGAACTTGTTGCCCAGACCCTCGCCCTTGGACGCGCCCTTCACCAGACCCGCAATATCGACAAATTCGAGGGTCGCGGGGGTGAACTTATCCGGATCATACATCTTTGCAAGCTCATCCAGACGCGCATCCGGCACGGACACCACGCCGACATTCTTCTCAATGGTGCAGAACGGATAATTTGCAGACTGTGCGCCGGCATTTGTCAGCGCGTTAAAAAGTGTACTCTTTCCCACGTTGGGGAGACCTACCATACCAAGCTTCATAATTTCCTACTCCTATGTACTATAAATTTGCGGCGTTGACCGCAGAAAGAGGGCAGGGGACTGCGCCCCCGCCGCCCGCCAAAGGGACTGCTGCCCTTTTGAATCCTTTATGCCGGAATGGGAAAACCCTTAGTTCCCCTCCTGCATATTATGCCTGTCATTGATATCCGCAATGATCGTACTGCCGCGCATACTGAACTGACCATTCTTCGAGAAGGCTTCGTGGGGCTTTGCTGCAAGGATGAATGCCTTCAGCTCCGTTCCCTCCAATGCCACATTGCCGCTGCCCTTGGCATCACCGATGCCGGTGATCTCGCCGCCCTCAGCATTGACCTCGATCTTGCATTTCTTCACATGCACATCCACCTTGCCGCCGATTCCGCCGATGCAGGTGCCGAAATTCGTGCGCATGTGGTACTTCTGCCTGCAGTTCTCCACATAGACCTCGCCGCTGCCCTGGTTGAGCACGCCGATGCCCACCACGCGGCTGCCGCCGCCGGTGAAATTGAGGTCAGTCTTGCATTCAATACTTGTTTCACCGGAAAGGCTGCCCATGCCCACACTGCTGATACCGCTCATTTCCAGTTCCAGCTGGCACTGCTCGCTCGCGTAGATCAGGGACAAGCCGTCCATACAGCCGATGCCCACGCCGTTCGGAGAGCCGACCTCCACACGGATATTGCCGGAATTGAGACGGATCTCAGAATCATCCGGATTCCTGCCGCCGCCCACGCCGACGCTCCGGTCACTGTTGCAGATGATGTTCAGATTACCGGTGGATTCCAGCGTAATACAGCCATAACTGCTGTCGCAGTCCGTGCCGATGCCGTAGCCGATCTTCGAGTAACAGTTGATCTTCAGATCACCGCTGCCCTTCAGATGGAAAAATGACCCCTGCGGCACACGGATGCCCATGTAATCAAGGGAATTTTGCCCCTCCGCATTCAGCGTCAGCTGTGCATAGCTGCCGATGGCAATGCAGGGCTTTTCCTTGCTGATGAGATGGACATCACGCAGCGTCAGCTCACAGCTGTGATTCTCCATGATGGCTACATGGATGGGGAGCGTCTTTTCGGGATCGCCGACAAGCGTCAGCGTATGACGGAACACATGGATGTCCGTATAATTCTGCAGTGCCAGCTCCACAAGATCAAGCACCTCATCATTGTGCGCATTATAGACCTTTTTGTGTCCGCTGCTGTTTTCCAGATTGGTGTTGATGATGACATCCTTCACCTCTGCGGAGACCTCCTCCAGCAGGTAGGGATTGGGACGGGAGGTATAATAGCCCTGGATCAGGTCAACGCCAAGGCGGATGACGGTGCGGAGGTCTTCTTCCTCCTCCACGCCCTCTGCCAACACCTGGATCTGGTTGTCGTGCGCATAATCAATGACGCTGGATACGAGCTGCTGCTTCTTGGCATCTTTGCAGATGTCCGTGATCAGGCAGCGGTCGATTTTCACATAATCAGGAAGATTCTGCAGAAGCGTTGCCGTATTGGCATAGCCCGTGCCGTAGTCGTCGATCGCGATCTGTCCGCCGAGCGATGTGCAGCGACGCTTTACCTTCAGCAGATCCTCCTCCGATGCGACGGACTGCTCGATGATCTCCAGCACGACCTTTTCAAACAGGCTCTCATAGGTAAGCATCAGGGCATTGTAATCCGTCTCATTCAGCGTGGCGGAGGCAATGCAGTTAATAAAGAGCTTCTTGCCTGCAAATGCATTCTGATGCTCGCTGAGGAAGCGCATACAATTGAACAGGGTCGCATATTCCACATCATATAGCCGGTTGTATCGCTGCGCCAGGCTCAGGATCTTGTCCGGAGTGAAATGCTCCGAGCGCATGAGTGCCTCATAGGCAACGATATTGCCGGTATGCGCATCCACAATAGGCTGGTAATGATAGGTCAGCTGGTTCTCCTTCATGATGGTGTTGAACAGCTGTTCCTCGCGGTATTCGTCCTTCTGGCGTTCATACGCCTCCATGGAGAAGCGCGTCACCGGACGCTGGCGGTGCTGGGTCTCAAACAGCGCAAATTCCGCATAGGGAATGAGACGGTTCAGGCTTGTACCCTCCTCCGGATAGACTGCCAGACCTGCATAGAGCCGCAGAGTGGAACGATTCGCGCCGGACAGGGGCTGTCCGAAATTGTCGGAGATGGTGCATTCTGCCACGGCACTGCGCATCTGTTCGAGGAGCATGGAGACATTCGCGTCCTCCATATCCACAAAACAGACATAAAAATTCTGGAAGGACTTCGCCGAGAACAGGACATTATCCCCCGCAAAGCGGCTCAGCACCTCCGCAACGGATGCCATGCAGTAGTTGGTACTGTTGACATTGGAGAAATCGGTGATCTTGTCCAGTCCCTCAACATAGAGCGCGGCGATGGTGACACGCTTCGACTTCTGGAAGCGACGCTGGACAATGGAAGAAAACGCCGGGAACCGCAGCATACTGGTCACATCATCCAGATCATGCTGGCGGTAGTCGGTAAACTGCTGTCCTACGCGGCGGGTCATTTCCTCCACAAAGCCGATCTCATCTTCTGCGCGCTGGGTAATATGCAGTTTGAAAAAACGCTTTTCCGCACCGGCACGGAACAGATAGAGATTCTGCTCCCCCTCTACCGGTTCTGCGGTCAGCTTCCGGATCAGCTCATGATAGCTGTCTCTCGGCAGGGACTTGGCACTGCCGAGGATCCGCTGTGCATTCTCATCAAAGAAGGCAGTCTGCACGGAATCCTTGTAAGTAAATGAGCCGATGTTATGAAAAAGCCGGAGGAAAAGCTTCCAATCCTCCGAGAGGGATATATGACTCTGTCTGGTCAATCGAAAAATACTCATAATCTGCCCTTTCTGCCATGCCGTCTGATACGGCGCGGCATTTCTCATTTATACAGCCGCCCCCTCTGCGGCTGTATACGCTTATACTAATTATACATATTTATACGGTGTTTGTCAATGTTTTATCTGTAAACAAATGTCATGGGGATTCATAAGATGGTGGCGGACAGTGCAGATGCAGGAATGTCCGCCTTTCGGCGGACATTCCTGAGTATTAGAGCCTGTTCACATTAAAATCTCATACGCATCTTTTCGGCAAAATTTCACGCAGTCTGCGTTAAAAAATCTTGACATACGTCAGTATGCCTGCGATTTTTTGCCTTGCCTGCGTAAAATTTATGCTCGAAAATCT
>JAZNKY010000102.1:0-23959 GCA_045578805.1 Oscillospiraceae bacterium | reverse complement strand
ATTGATAATTCGACACTTCTGGTTTCTTGCGAGCTATTGGCATTAAATGCTTTATTTTCGCAAATTGACTTTTTGTTATTTTCATAAACTTATTTTACGCTATTTTTCATTCTTTGTCAAGTTTTATGTGAACAGGCTCTAATAGTGTTTCGATGATGTCATCATCTACTGCGATGCAGTGGTAGCGTTCGGGTTCGTACTCATCGTAGCAGACACCGTGTTCCGGTGCTTGCGGCATCATGCCGAATTCGTGTTTTGCCATCGTGTATCATCCTTTCTAAATCAGCCCCTGCACATTCCAGAGCATTACCGTGCTGGTAACTGCGGCTATTACCGAAATCACCAGTCCGCCGATGGCAATGCCTTTCAGCCGTCTGGCGGATTTGTTCAATACGGCGTAGCACAGAATGCAGAAAAATACAGCGGCACTGATAAAAGCGAAAATGCCGATAAGTTCCATCCATGATTTCATTGCGGTGGTCCTTTCAAAGTGAGTTATCTGTATTATACACCCAATGTCAGGAAATGTCAAGAAAATTCCATTTTTAAGACAATAGTCTTTTGAAATTGCCCTCCCCCTGCCCCCTCCCTAAAGGGAGGGGGATTTTGGAGGGGGCTGCCGCCCCCTCAGCCCCGCCCTCTTGCAGAGAGCTTTTTTCAACAAATAGAAAATCCCTCCCATCTATTTCAATGGGAGGGACAAACTCTATTTAGATAAAAATCTAATTGCAGGCTCTGTGCTTACTTATACAGCGGGCCATACGCACCGCAAGCCCGATAATCCGCACCTTCGAGATCCTTTGTGCCGAATGCGGACCATGTGTGCGGACGGTACAGCTCCTCATCCGGTACATTGTGCATGGAAACCGGAATGCGCAGCATACTTGCCAGCGTGATCAGATCCTTGCCGATATGTCCGTAGGTCAGAGAGCCGTGGTTTGCGCCCCAGTTTGCCATCACGCTGTATACATCACGGAATGCGTCCGTTCCGGTCAGACGGGGAACGAACCATGTGGTCGGCCATGTCGGATCGGTTCTCTTGTCGAGCATCTCATGCACGCCATCCGGCAGAACCGTTGTCCAGCCCTCTGCGATCTGCAGAACCGGCTGTGAGCCATTGATGATATTCACACGCATCATCGTCACCGGCATCTCTGCCTGTGTGCGGAAATGGGAGGAGAAGCCGCCGCCACGGAAATAGCCCAGATTTGCCGGACACCAGTCCACCTTATCCGTGATCGCATCAATATCCTCCTGTGTCATATCCCACCACTGCTTCATGACTGCATTGCCGTTCTCATCCTTTGCCATGCCGGTTGCATCCAGTGCCGCAGAGCCGGAATTGATCAGGTGAATGAAACCATTCTCCGCAAGACCTGTCGGACGGACACCTGTCACTCTCTCCACTGCATCCGGACTCCAGTAGGTGCGTACATCCGCAAAGATGGACGCTCTGCCGGAGAGCAGATTGCCGAACAGCATTGCTGTGCCGTTCAGACCGTCATTTTCTGTTGCAAGCAGAGTCGGCTGCTTCTTGCCGTTCCAGTCGAATGTGGAATTGAGAATCGCTTCGGAGAAATCACCGTTCGGCAGCCAGTCCGTCCACTGACGCTGACCCTGGAATCCGCCGACGATCGCATTTCTGCCACGGCTTTCCTCCAGCCAGTTCATGTCCGCCAGTACCGGATTGCCCAACAGAATATCCTTGAGGACGAGCGTCATCTTCACGCAGAATTCCCAGTTTTCCTCCTGATGCTCCGCCGGAAGCGGTTCTTCGTTCACATCAAAGCCCATCGGGCAGTTGTCCATTGTCCACTTGTATGCCTTTTCAAATTCCGCATGATCGTAGATTTCCAGATTGATGCGGCGCAGGATTTCGGACATATCCACCCATTCCGTGCGCATGCCCAGATAATTCTGGAAGAAATCCGCATTGCACTGCGAACCTGCAATACCCATCGACACGCCGCCGATGTTCACATAGCTCTTGTTGCGCATCAGACCAACAGCCAGACCGCATCTTGCGAAGCGCAGGAGCTTTTCTGCCACATCCGCCGGAATGCTGGTATCATCCTTATCCTGCACATCTCTGCCGTAGATCGCAAATGCCGGAAGTCCTTTCTGTGCGTGGGCAGCCATTGCCGCCGCCAGATATACCGCACCCGGACGCTCCGTGCCGTTGAACCCCCAGACTGCCTTGATGGTCAGGGGATTGAGATCCATCGTTTCGCTGCCGTAGCACCAGCAGGGAGTCACGGACAGGGTTGCGCAGACATTCTGTGTGGAGAAGAATTCCTCACACTGATATGCCTCTGCCACGCCGCCGATGGTAGACGGTGCGATCACGCATTCTACCGGTGTGCCGTCCGGATAGCGCAGCTCGGACTCGATCAGAGCCTTTGCTGCCTTTGCCATGTTCATGGTCTGGTCTTCCAGACTCTCACGGATACCAAGCTGTCTGCCGTCGATGACGGGTCGGATACCAATTTTCGGATACATAGTTACCACTCTCTTTCAGTTGAATATTTTTTTGTAGTTATCATAGATATATGCGTTGTCGGGATCCGGCATATATTCCTTTACAGAAACCGATTTTGCGATCAGCTTTCTTGCCGCATCCAGATCCTTTACAGAACCGTCCGCAACCAGCTGGATCGCCGCATTGCCGAATGCGGTTGCTTCGTTCGGGCCTGTGAGCACCGGAATACCGCACACATCCGCCGTCAGCTGGCAGAGCAACGCATCCTTCACGCCGCCGCCGAGCATGTAGATATAGCTGTAATGCTGTCCCGTGCAGGAATGGATCTCCTCCAGTGCGTCACGGAATTTACAGGCAAGGCTCTCGTAAATACAGCGGAGTGCATCCGCCAGATCAGCCGGCTCCGGCTGTCCGCTTTCCAGGCACCAGTCACGCACGCGCTTGGGCATGTCGCCGGATACCCCGAATGCCGGCGCGTCCGTATCAATGAACCGCAGACCGGAGGGCGCGTCCGCCGCCAGATGCTCCAGCTCCGCATAGGTATAATTCCTGCCCCGTGCTGCAAGCATTCGCCGGATCTCTTGGATGAGCCAGAGACCGGTGATATTTTTGAGGAAGGTAACAGTATCTCCGTAGCCCACCTCATTGGTGAGGTTATAGGCAGCGGACTGCGCATCCACGATCGTTTCGTGCAGCTCCGTACCGAACAAAGCCCATGTCCCGCAGCTGATGAATGTGAACGGAACACCGTCCGTACTGGGAACCGCCGCCGCCGCGCACTGCGTATCATGTCCGCATACCGCATAGACCGGAACGGAGGGGATCCCCAGCTCCTCGCAGACCGCCTCGCTCAGCATTCCCTTGATTGTACCCGTCTGCATCACGGGCGGGAAAATATGCTCCGGAAGCCCCAGTGCTTCGACCGCCTTTCCCGACCATCCGCCAGTGGCAGCGTCAAACAGCTGTGTTGTGCCGGCAATGCTCCGTTCCGCGGAAATATCCCCGGTCAGGAAATACGCCAGCAGATCGGGCATGAGCAGAAAGCACTGCGCGTTTTCCAGAAGCTCCGGCGCATGGAGCTGGTGTTCCAGCAGCTGGAATGCCGTGTTGATCGGCATGATCTGGTTGCCCGTGAGCGCGTACAGCTCCTCCATGGAGATGCGTTCCTCAGCTTTTTTTACCATATTATTTGTGCGCCTGTCGCGGTAGTGCAGGGGATTGGCAAGGAGATTGCCCCGCTTGTCCAGCAGACCATAATCCACGCCCCAGGTATCAATACCGATGCTGTCAAAGCCGCCCATTTCGTGGGCTTTTTTCAGACCGATCTTGATCTCGTGCAGAAGCCGCAGCACATCCCAGTACAAATGCCCGCCGCAGGAGACCGGCTCATTGACAAAGCGGTGTACCTCTTTCAGCTTCAGCCGGCTGCCGTCATAGCAGCCCAGCACCGCACGGCCTCCCGATGCACCCAGATCGAATGCAAGGACTTGTTTTTTCATAGGTTCAGCCCCTTACTGATTGTATTTCTGATAGCCCGGATGCTTTCCGGTCACACCGTACTGCGCCCGCATACCGCAGAGACGGTCGATGTTTTCTCTGGAGATCTCCTGCGCACCGCCCAGCAGATGCGCTGTCAGGCTGATCTTGGCAAACAGCTCCAGCGTTTCCATACGGTAGTACGCCGTGATAAGATCAGCACCCACCGTCAGTGCACCATGGTTCTGGAGAAGCATAACATCATGCTTCTGCAGATACGGCTTGATCGCCTCCGGCACTTCATCCGTGGACGGTGTGCCGTAGGGCGTGACCGGAACGCTGCCAATGGCAATGACGGATTCGATCATGGAATATTCATCCAATGCCTTGTTTGCCACTGCATAGCCCGTTGCCGTCGGGGGATGTGCGTGAACGACTGCACCCACATCCGGACGCTCGCGGTAGCAGCAAAGATGCATTTTGATCTCCGAAGAAGGACGCGCGCCAGCGGGTCCCTCCAGTACTGCGCCGGTTCCGTCAATGCGTACCAGCTTTTCCGGTGTGATAAAGCTCTTGCTGATGCCCGTGGGCGTGGCAAGGAATGTGCCGTCCTCCAGCTTTACCGAAACATTGCCGTCATTCGCTGCGACCCATCCGAGCTGCCACATCTTATGGCAGACATCACAGATCTCGTCTTTGATCTCATTCAGATTCATAGATAGCCCTCCTGCAATTTGTATAAAACTATTTCTCTTATTATACACTATTTTCGTGGAGTTGTCCAGTGCTTTTTCAATATTTTCCTATTTCGTCAATATAGTGCTGATTGCAAATGCGATGCACAGAATTGTTTTTTCGAAAAAAATGCACAGAGCTATTGACGGATGGAATGAAATTCGGTATAATAGAATAAGAACGGATAAAAGCATTTGTCCTCAGTCAGTCAAAAAACTTAAAGTCGAATGCGGAGCGATAGCTCCGCAAAAGGGGTTCGGGGACGAAGTCCCCGAAACATAGCCCCTCCCCTGTTGGGGGAGGGGCTGGGGTGGGGGCAGCTTTGGTGTGCCCACCCCAGAAAAAAGACTTTTTTACAAGAATATATTGATGAAAGGCATCTGTTCCTGAAAGGAATGTACGCATACAACCGTGCATCCCGCTTTGTGAAAACCGTCCGCCGGGTGACCAGCGGGCAGTATTGGAGGTAGCAAATGAACAATCTGATTTCAGCATCCATCCTGAATGCAGATCTTCTGCATCTGGAGGATGTCATTCATAAACTCGAAACCGCCGGTGCAGATATGCTGCACTTTGATGTCATGGACGGCGTATTTGTTAATAATATTTCCTTTGGTATCCCGGTTCTGGGAGCGATCAGCAATGCGTCCGATCTGTTCATGGACGTACATCTGATGATCACAGATCCTTTGAAGTATGTACAGGCATTCGCAGATGCAGGCGCGGATCTCATTACCTTCCATCTGGAAAGTGAGAGCGATCCCGACGCTGTGATCGATGCCATTCACGCCGCAGGCTGCAAGGCTGGCATTTCTATCAAGCCCGCAACGCCCGCAGAGGCAGTCCTGCCATACCTCGACAGAGTGGAGCTTGTACTCGTGATGACCGTAGAACCCGGCTTCGGCGGTCAGGGCTTTATGCATGACATGATGGACAAGGTCTCCGCACTGCGTCAGGAGATTTCCAAGCGCGGCAGGGAGATCATGCTGGAGGTGGACGGCGGCATCAACGCCGAAACAGCTCCCATTGCATGTACTGCCGGTGCGGATGTGCATGTTGTCGGCAGCTATCTGTTCAAACAGGCAGATCTGACTGCGGCAGTTTCCGGACTCCGCCATCCGGTCAGCGGAGTGACAGAAGCTTGAATACGATAATGCAGGAGCGTCGGACGCGCAGACCGGAATACTGGATCGTCCTTGCCGCCGTCTGCATGATCGCCATTTTTTACTATGGTATCCGCGCCGCCGCTGTAATGGGGCTTGCGGCAGTGACAGCAGTTCTGACAGATTTTTTCTGTCTGTTTCTGCAGGGCAGAGCCTACCGCACTGCCGATCTGTCCAATGCTGCCTCGGCGGTGATTCTGGTGCTGATGTTTCCGGCAACCATCCCATATTCCATCGTGATACTCAGTACGATCTTCATGACCGCTGTCGGTATCCATGCGTTCGGCAGCCGCGGGCATTATCTGTTTCCGCCGGCGGCAGTCGGTTATCTGTTTGCCCTGCTTTGCTGGCAGCATGAGGTACTGCAGTTCCCCGCAGCCGGGGAGCCGCTTGCACTGTTCGGCAATGAAGCCGCAGTGCAGCCCTCGTTCAGCTCCGTGCTGCTCACAGAGCGTATGCTGAAAACGGACATGCTCGATCTGATGCTCGGTGCAGTGCCGACCCCCATGGGTACGGGCTGTATCCTTCTGCTGGTCGTGGGACTGCTCGTCCTGCTGATGCGCCGCTGTATTTCCTACTGGGCGTTTCTCGGCTTTGCCTTTGCCATGACCATCTGTTCCGTGTTCGGACAGATCCCGATGGCACTGCTCCTTACTGCAAACATGCTTGTATTTTCCATGATGTTCCTCGTCAGCGACATGGCAGCTCCCCTCCAGGGAAGTCTTTCCGTCTTGGCAGGCAGCTGCATCACCGGAGTGCTGACATGGTTCCTGCTGGAGCAGTATCAGCTGGAATATGCTGTGATTCCTGCCATCATGCTGACCTGCCCCGTCTGGCAGCTCCTGGCTTCAGCAGAAGCCTCTGCACAGCGGAGAAGGGAAGCACGCAGAGCCGCCGCCTTACAAAAGGCTGCGCCAGCAGAGGAGGAAGCATGAAGAACACAAGATTTTCTGTTTTTGACGGTCTGCTCCGCAGAAATGCCGTGCTTGCAGAGGGCATGGTCATCGCGCCCATCGTGGTATGCTGTGACACGCTGCCGCGGGCAATGATCCTGTCGCTTGCCTTTGCATGTATGACATTCCTGAGCGTACTGCTCTCGTCATGTTATCCGCAGAAGCTGCCCTACGCCATCAAGATCGTACTTTATGCATTGACGGCAGCTCTTGCGTATATTCCGGTATCGCTTCTCTGCGATTACCTCAACTATGCCTCCATCGGCATCTATCTGCCGCTGCTTGCAGTGAATTCCATGATCGTCCTGCATTCCGAGCTGTATTTTTATAAGCTCCGCAGACGTGTCATGGTGCCGGCACTTCTGTTCCATATTGCCGGCTTCTGCCTGACCGCCCTGCTGGTGGGGCTGGTGCGCGAGATCCTCGCATATGGCACGATCTGCGGCAGTGCTGTTGACATGCCGCTGCTGCTCCACGGTGTTTCCGCGCCCTGGGGAGGCTTCATCCTGCTCGGCGTACTCTGTGCGCTGTACAGGAAAATTTTCCCGAAGAAATAAGGTGAATTCTGAATGTGGATCCTGTCATCCCTGCTCTCGCTTCTGGCGGATAATCTGATCTTTACAAGGGCACTCGGTACAAGCACGCTCATGACCGCGTCCAAAAACCGCTCCAATCTTGCGGTGCTGTCGCTCATGATGACTCTTTTTTCCGTGCTTGGCTGCTTTGTGACAAGTACCCTGTATCTGCTGTTCCCGCAGCTTGTGAATCTGATGGTATTTCCGCTTGACGTGTTCCAGCCCCTGCTGTACGCGGCAGTGATCTCCGGGATCTATCTCCTCACACTGCTGGCAGTGTATGCCATCGGCAGGGAGAAAACAAGAAGGATCCGCAAATACATTCATTTATCCGCATTCAACTGTGCTGTAACAGGAACGCTGTATCTTGGCTTTGCGCCGGAGCTGTTCGCCCGCAGTGCAGTCACACCGGCGGAATTTTTAGGTATGCAGATCTATTCCGGGCATCGTCTGGGGCTTCTTGGCTCCGCATTGTTCGGACTGCAGACTGGTCTTGGTTTTATGCTGGCATCCCTCATGCTGCTCGCTGTGCGCAGACGCTTGTACAGTGATGACGTTCCGGCAGCGTTCCGGGGATTTCCGGCTGTTCTGATATATATCGGACTGATTTCTATGGCAGTCCATGCGATTGCTGTGTGACCGCAGAAACAGAAAGGCACACAGCATCCTGAGAGAGGAGCATACAATTTCATATGAAACTCAAACCGAAAGGACGAAAGATCTACCGCTATAAGACGCGATTTCAGCGCCTGAAGGGGTTTTTCCGCAATTCCGGTGCTGTTGTCATGACCGCAGCAGGAATTGCAGTACTTGTATTCGTCGGCTACAGTGCCGGCGGTCCCATCATGGAGTTTCTCGAAGAGCAGGAGATCATTGCGCCTGCCACCGAGCCAGCGGCTGACATGACGGAGCCGCCGGAAACTGCCTCCATGCCCGCCGCTTCTTTGGATGAGACCACCATTCCCGAAGAGACCGAACCGCCTGCAAAGCAGGACACCGTGCAGGGATACCGCCTTGCCGTATCCGCACTTTCCACAGAGCAGGCTTTGCGTGATGCGCTTGCCGCAGTTCCCGCAGGCATCACCCATATATTTGTACCGCTGAAGGAAAGGGGCGGTGCGCTGTATTATGCCACTGCACAGCAGGATGCCGCTGCATCCGGCGCAGTAAAGGCAGCCATGCCGCTGGAAACGATCCATTCTGTCATTTCCGAAGCGGGCTTTATCCCCGCTGCAGTGCTCAGCATACTGGAGGATCACATCTATCCCCAGACTTTTGCAGAAGCCGGCTACACCATCAGCGGCTCCTCGGAACACTGGCTCGATGCCGCACCGGAGGAGGAAGGAAAGCCCTGGCTCTCTCCCTTCAGCCCTATTGCCGAGGATTACCTCTGCAGCCTTACCGCCGAGATCGCGGATGCCGGATTTGCAGTCATCCTCTGTGAGGATATGGTGTTTCCGGAATTTTCCGAGAACGATCTTGAGCTTCTTGACCCCCGTGCCGGTGCAGCGGACCGCGGCACCTCACTTGCACAGCTGTTCAACAGCCTCCAGGAGTCCGCAGGCGATTCTGAGATCTGCCTTGGTCTGGACGGCGCACAGGTGCTGGTAGGCGATGCGGATATCCTGCATTCCGGAACAGCTATCGCTCCGGATGCCGCAGTGATCTCCATGCCATCCGGAATGCTGGCACAGCTTCCTGCGGTGCAGACAGAGCTTGGCAGTATTCCCTGCATCCCGCAGTGGGAGGACACCGCACAGCCGCCGACGGACGGCAGCTGCCTCATCCTGCAGGAGGGCGGACAGACAGCAGAACCGACAGAAGAAACGACCGAACCGACAGACGAAGCAGCAGAAACTACAGCATCAGAAGCTGCCGCGGAATAATTGCGCAGCAGCAGAATATATTAAAAGGAGTGAAACACTATGGCAGAAAAATTCACCATAGCACTGAAGAAGATCATTGATGAATTCAAGCTTGAGGTAATCTACATGCCCAAGTCCCCGGAGGAGATCCTGATTGATGAGAACGATGTCAATCGTCCGGGTCTGCAGCTGATGGGCTTCTATGAATACTTCAATCCGGAGCGCATCCAGATCATCGGCAAAATGGAGTTTGCCTATCTTTCCACAGTGGATGAAAAGACACGCTATGAGCGTCTGGAACTTCTGATCTCCCAGAAGCTTCCGGCACTGGTCATCACCCGCGAGCTGCCCTATTTTGCAGAAATGCTGGAGCTTGCCAAGAAGTACGAAATGCCTTTGCTGCGCAGCAAGGAAAGCACTTCCAACTTCATGTCCGGTCTGATCGCCTTCCTGAACCTCAACCTTGCTCCCCGCATTACGCGCCACGGTGTTCTCATTGAGATCTACGGCGAGGGAGTGTTCATCACCGGCGAAAGCGGTGTTGGTAAGAGCGAGACTGCCATTGAGCTTGTCAAGCGCGGTCATCGTCTGATCGCGGATGACGCGGTAGAGATCCGCAAGGTATCCAATATCAGCCTGGTCGGCAGCTCTCCCGACAATATCCGTCACTTTATGGAGCTGCGCGGCATCGGCATCATCAACGCCCGCCGTCTGTTCGGTATGGGCGCGGTCAAGATGACGGAGAAGATCAGCCTCATGGTAGAGATGGAGCTGTGGAATCCGGAGAAGATCTACGACCGTATGGGTATGGATGTACAGTACGCCTCCCTGCTCGGTGTCAAGGTGCCGTCCCTGACTATTCCGGTCAAGCCCGGCAGAAACCTCGCTGTCATCCTGGAGGTCGCTGCAATGAACAACCGCCAGAAGGAAATGGGCTATAACGCAGCGGCTGAACTGATGAACCGCCTCGGTATGCAGGCAGATCCCAACGAATCCGTCAAGAATTTTGATGTGTTTTAAAACCAGTTCATGCTGATTCTCCATACCATAATTGACAACCATGATTTCAAAAGACGATAGCCTTTTGGCGATGGCAGCAACTCCCCACTGGGTGGACAATGTCATCAATTTAAGGGGGCGAGGGGACGAAGTCCCCAAAGCGGGGTTCCAAGGGGCGACAGCCCCCTCCTATAAAAGCCCCTCCCCTCGGGGAGGGGTTGGGGTGGGGGTAGCTTTGCACAACTTTCCTAAAGTTGACAACATTGTTCCCTTTGGGAAGAGTGGAGCGTTTATTGGGATTAAGAGAATTGGTATTATGTGAACCGGCTTTGATACCCGACAGCAATTTTGGAGGAACACTATGAAAGAACAACTGCACCAGCTTTGTGAACAGTACGGCTGCCGTCTGGAAACGGATGTAAAGCTCTCACAGCACACGACCTTCCGGATCGGCGGTACTGCCGACTACTGGGCGGAGATCACGAATGTACAGGGACTGCAGGCATTGCTGCAATTCTGCCGCAGCAAACAGATCCCGTATTTCATCCTGGGTAAGGGCAGCAACATCCTGGCATCCGATGACGGCTTCCGCGGCGTGATCCTGCACCTTGGCAGCGGCTTTTCTGAAATTCAGATCAGCGGCAGCACAATGATCTGTCAGGCAGGTGCGGGGCTTGGTGCAGCCGCACGCGCAGCAGCAGAACGGAGCTTGTCCGGCATGGAATGTCTCAGCGGCATTCCCGGTACGATCGGCGGCGCATTGTATATGAACGCCGGTGCCTACGGCGGCGAGATGAAGGATGTCGTCACAAGCTGTGAATACCTGACAGCCGACGGCGAGCTCCGCACGATGCCGCTGGCGGAGATGGAGCTTTCCTACCGTCACAGCATTTTTACCGGAAACGGCGCGGTCATCCTCAGCGTGACGTTCCAGCTCACGCCGGGCGACCGTGAAGCCATTCTTGCCAGAATGGAGGAACTCAACACCCAGCGCAAAACCAAGCAGCCGCTGGAATATCCCAGCGCAGGCAGCACCTTCAAGCGTCCGGAGGGAAGCTATGCCTCTCTGTTGATCGACCAGTGCGGTCTCAAAGGCAGATCCGTCGGGGATGCGCAGGTCAGTGAAAAGCACTGCGGCTTTGTGGTGAACAAGGGTAGTGCAAGCTGTGCGCAGGTGCTTCAGCTCTGTGAGGAGATCCGCACCGAGGTACAGCAGAAAACAGGTTATGTACTTGAGCTTGAGCCGATCCTGCTCGGCTTGTAAATGATTGCACCGCATTGCTCAGCAATGCGGTGTTTCTTAGAAAGGAGTGTACGCTTATGCAGTTAGTCATCATCACCGGTATGTCCGGTTCCGGCAAGAGCATGATCATGCAGGTCATGGAGGACATCGGCTACTATTGTATTGACAATCTTCCGCCCCAGCTTATTTCTACCTTTGTGGACATCTGTGAGCGTTCCGAGGGCAGCCTGAACAAGGTCGCCATTGCCGTGGATATCCGTTCCGGCGAAATGTTCGCCGAGATCCGCCAGTGCTGGCGTGAGCTGAAGCAGAAGCCGCGTCTCGACATCAAGGTGATCTTCACCGAGGCATCCGACGAGGTGCTTCTGACCCGCTACAAGGAGACACGCCGCAAGCATCCTCTGGATGAAAAATGCGGTTCCCTGCAGGAGGCGATCGCCTATGAGCGCGAGCAGCTCCAGCAGCTCCGTCCCATTGCGGATTACTACTTTGATACCTCCCATCTGAGCGCGGCACAGCTCAAGCAGGAGATCAAGACCATGTTTCTAGATAAGAAAACGGATTCCATCCTTGTCAAGGTCATGTCCTTCGGCTACAAATACGGCGTATCCACGGAGTCGGATCTTGTATTCGATGTCAGATGCCTTCCCAATCCCTTTTATATCCCGGAGCTGAAATCCCATACCGGCTGTGAAAGCTGTGTGCGTGATTATGTGATGCAGTATCCGCAGTCCAGGGAGTTGTTTGATAAGATACTGGATCTGCTGGAATTTCTGCTTCCGCTGTATATTTCCGAGGGGAAGAGCCAGCTCGTGGTCGGCTTCGGCTGCACGGGCGGCAAGCACCGCTCCATCACCTTTGCAGAGCTGATCGGAGATGCACTCCGCGAGAAAGGTTACCGTGTGCATAAGATGCACCGTGATATTGCCAAGGACAGGGGATGACGGAGGTGATGCCGAATGACATTTGCTGATAATGTAAGACAGAGCATCCGCAGTACCATCAATGACCACGACAAGCGTTTTGCCTGCCTGTATGCCATGCTGCTGTACTGCCGGACGCTGACGAAGGATGAGATCTGCGTCAAGAGCGAAAGCGAGGTCTTCGATTCCGTTTTCCCGATCCTGATGAAGACTGTATTCGGTGCCTCCGTGCCGCTGGAGATCACCCGCAAGCCCCGCTGTGACGGCGGGATGCTGCATATTTACCGGATCACCGGCAGGGAAGCGGTCACAAGGATCCGTTCCACCTTCCACATCCACGAGCTTCGCCGCATCGACATGCGGAATCTGCCGACCAACAGCCTCGGCATGTTCCTCGGCGGTGTATTCCTGACCTGCGGCAGCATGACCGACCCGAATAAGGACTACCATCTGGAATTTACCGCCCCCACGCAGGAGCTTTGCGATGATCTCTGTGATCTGCTTCTCAGCGTCGGCGTGCATCCGAGTACGACGAAACGCAGATATGCCTATTCTGCCTATCTGAAGGTGAGCGAGGAGATCGGCGATCTTCTGACCTTCATGGGCGCGCAGAAATGTACGCTTGACCTGATTAATATCAAGATCGACAAGGAGGTCAAGAACAATGTCAACCGTCTGAACAACTGCGATCTTGCCAATATCGACAAAGTGATCTCCGCTGCTGAAAAGCAGCGTGATGATATTGAGGTCATTATCTGCCATGACGGAATGCGCAAGCTTCCCGACGAGCTTCGCGAGCTTGCAGAGCTGCGGCTGGAAAATCTCCACCTGAGCCTGCAGGATCTCGGCGAGATGCTGGACAAGCCCATCAGCCGTTCCGGTGTCAATCACCGGTTCCGCCGCCTTGCAGCGATCGCACAGCAGTACAGAGAGGAGGAAGCCAATGGCAGCACCTGAGAAATTTGTACACCTGCATGTGCACAGTGAATACAGCCTTCTTGACGGGGCCTGCCGCCTGGAGCAGCTTGCCGAACGGGTAAAGGAGAACGGACAGACGGCAGTGGCAGTGACGGATCACGGCAATCTGTACGCTGCCGTTCTGTTTTATGACGCTGCCATTGCCCGCGGCATCCGTCCCATCATCGGCTGCGAGATCTACCTGGCACAGCGCACACGCTTCGACCGCGAACCCCACCTGGATGGAAAAAGCTATCATCTCCTCCTGCTGTGCGAGAACAACGAGGGCTACCAGAACCTGGTGAAGCTTGTTTCCCATGCCAACCTGGAGGGATTTTATAAAAAACCAAGAGTGGATCTGGAGCTGCTCCGGAAATACCACCACGGACTGATCTGCCTTTCCGCCTGTATCGCCGGAGAAATTCCGCGCCTGCTGCTGGAGGGCAGTTATGTTTCTGCGCGGGAGGCAGCTCTGCGCTATCGGGAGATTTTCGGCAGAGAAAACTTCTTCCTTGAGATCCAGAACCACGGCATTCCGGAGGAACGGCAGGTCCTGCCGCAGCTCCTGCGGCTCTCGCGTGAGCTGGATATCCCCCTTGCCGCCACCAATGATGTCCACTATCTGGCACGCAGTGATGCAGAAATGCAGAAGGCACTGCTCTGCATCCAGACCGGCAAGACCATGGACGAGCCAAACGGCATGGGCTTTTCCACCAATGAATTTTATCTGAAGACCACAGCGGAAATGGAGGCTCTGTTCCCGAATCTTCCCGAAGCCATCCGCAACACCCGCCGGATCGCCGACCGCTGTCAGGTGACCTTTGCCTTCGGGGAACGCAAGCTTCCCCATTTTGTCAAGGAGGGGGTCGCAGATAATACCGCCTACTTCCGTGCGCTCTGCACCAAGGGCATGTACATGCGCTATGGCAATGCCCCCTCCGAGGAGGTAAAACAGCGGCTCCTGCATGAGCTGCGCATCATCGAGGAAATGGGCTTTGTGGATTACTTCCTCATCGTCTGGGACTTCATCCGCTACGCAAGAAGCCGCAGCATTCCCGTAGGTCCCGGCAGAGGATCGGGCGCGGGCAGTCTGTGTGCCTACTGCATCGGCATCACCGGCATTGACCCCATTGCCGGCAGCCTGCTCTTTGAACGCTTCCTGAATCCGGAACGTGTGAGTATGCCGGATTTTGATATAGACTTCTGCATCGAAGGCAGACAAGCCGTCAAGGATTACGTCGTTTCGCGCTACGGCACGGATCGCGTGGCGGAGATCATCGCATTTGATACCATGAAAGCACGCGCAGCCGTGCGGGATATGGCGCGTGTGATGCAGATCCCCTATGCGGCGGCGGACAGAACTGCCAAGCTGATCGACAGCCGCCAGACCATTGCGGAATCGCTCAGCCAGAACAAAGAGCTGAAGGCTCTGTATGAGAGCGATGAACAGATCCGCCGCCTGCTGGATATGGCAGCGCGTGTGGAGGGAATGCCGCGCCATGTCAGTACTCACGCTGCCGGTGTGGTCATCGCTGCAACGCCCGTCAGCGATCATGTCCCTCTTCAGAAAAATGATGAAACCATTGTCACACAGTATGCCAAGAACGAGCTGGAGCGGCTCGGACTTCTGAAAATGGACTTTCTCGGTCTGCGCAATCTGACCATCATCCGCGACTGTGTGAATGCGGTGAAGAAGCGCGAGCCGGAATTTTCCATCGACCACATCCCGCTGGACGATCCGGCAGTTTATCGGCTGATCTCCGAGGGCAATACCTCCGGTGTGTTCCAGCTGGAAAGCAGCGGCATCCGCCAGGTACTCATGCGCCTCAGACCGCAGAATATGGAGGATGTGATCGCCGTTCTTGCACTCTATCGACCAGGTCCCATGGACTCCATCCCGACCTACATCCATAACCGGCATCACCCGGAGGATGTACACTATCTCCACCCCATGCTGGAAGAGATCCTGGATGTGACCTACGGATGTATCGTATACCAGGAGCAGGTCATGCAGATCTGCCGCCGCCTCGCCGGCTATTCCTACGGCAGGGCGGATCTTGTGCGCCGTGCCATGGCGAAGAAAAAAGCAGGCGAAATGGCAAAGGAAAGAGATACCTTCATTTATGGCTCCGGTGAGGACGACGGCTGTACCGGCGCAATCGCGCACGGCGTGCCGGAGGAAATCGCCGAGCAGATTTTCGACCAGATGGAAAGCTTTGCATCCTATGCCTTCAACAAATCCCATGCCGCCGCCTACGGACTGCTTGCCTACCAGACCGCGTATCTGAAATGTCACTATTTTGCGGATTACATGGCAGCACTCATGACCAGCGTGATCTCCGATACCCCGAAGCTCATGAGCTATCTGGAGGAATGCCGCGCCGCCGGCGTGACGATCTGTCCGCCCGATGTCAATTCCGGAGAATGGGGCTTTTCGTGCCATGACGGAACGATGCATTTCGGTCTGCTTGCCATCCGCGGACTCGGCAAGGGCATGATCGATAAAATGACAGCAGAACGCCGCGAACATGGCAGCTTCACAGGCTTTGTGGATTTCTGCCGGCGCATGTCCCGCCACGGCATGAACAAGCGCGCGCTGGAATCGCTCATCCAGTCCGGCGCGCTCGACAGACTGGACTGCAACCGCCGCCAGATGCTCCTGCATTTTGAGCAGGTCATGGATGCCGTAAACAGCGGCGAACAAGCAATGGAAGGACAGATGAGTCTGTTCGGTGAGGGCGAAATGCCCGCCGCCGATCTTCACATTCCCCCCATGCCGGAGTTCGACCTCAACGTGCGGCTCCAGATGGAAAAGACAGCCGCTGGCATGTACCTGTCCGGTCATCCGCTGGAAGGTCTGCAATACGCAAAGGAACTGCTGCACTGCACGGACATCGGCGTTCTGACCGACAGCAGTGGGGAGACCATGCCGGACAAGCAGGATGTGCGGATCCTCTGCACCGTTCTGAGTGTCAAGAAACACCGGACGAGGAGCGGCGAGGAAATGTGCTTTGCGACCGCGGAGGACATCAGCGGCACCATTGACATCATTGTGTTCCCAAGGCTTTATACCGTAACCGCCCAGCGTCTGCAGCCGGATGCCATCGTGTATATCAGCGGCAGGATCTCCCGCCGTGAGGACGAGGTTTCCGTCCTTGCCGACAGCATCCGCACACAGGAGGAGCTGCCCCTGATGTTCCGGCAGATGCAGCTCTGTCTGAAGCTTGAAAGCAGCCAGCTGCCCGTCCTGGAGAATATCGCCCGTCTTTGCGCAGCTCATCGCGGCGATACGGAGCTGATCGTCTATCTCACGGATCAGAAAAAATATATTTTCCCCAAGCAGCGTCTTGCAGCGGAGATCACAGAAGCCTTCTCACAGAAGCTTAGTGAAATACTCCCGCCCGCACAGATCGGCTGTATCCCGGCGATTCATAGAAAGAACTGAGGATGCTGAGAATTTCCAAGACTACAACAGATAATGGATTCAAAAGGCGATAGCCTTTGGCGGGTCGCGGGGGCGCAGCTCCCGCCCTAAATCCCCCTCCCTTTGGGAGGGGCGGTTATGCATGACCATCGTCAGATAGTTTAAGCCGACAACATCGCTTCCTCTGTTGCCGATCAAGCCCCCTTTATATTGTATGAAAACTCCAAAGGGACAGCATTTTTCCGGAAAAACATGGTGATAAAACAGAAAGAGCGCGAAATCGGAGGAAGGAAAACAAAAAAGGGCTTGACATAAGTGCATAAATGTTGTAAAATAGAAGTGTAATTAAATTTTTGCGATTGCAGAATGGAGAATGTATTGCTATGAGAAAAATCGGTGTTTTAACCAGCGGCGGCGACGCGCCGGGTATGAATGCAGCTGTCAGAGCTGTTACCCGTGCAGCACTGGCAAAGGGCATGGAAGTAGTTGGTATCCAGAAGGGCTATGTGGGTCTCCTGGAACGTGAGTTCTTTGATATGACCGCAAGAAGCGTTTCCGGTATCATCCAGAGAGGCGGTACCTGTCTGTATACCGCAAGATGTCCTGAATTCCGTAACATGGAAGGCGTTATGAAGGGCAAGGAGGTATGCGAGGAGATCGGTATCGAGGGTCTGGTAGTTATTGGCGGCGATGGTTCCTTCCGCGGCGCAGGCGATCTGTCCTCTGTCGGCATCCCCTGCATCGGTATCCCTGGCACCATCGACAATGACATCCAGTGCACAGAATACACCATCGGTTATGATACTGCTATGAATACCGCAATGGAAATGATCGACAAGCTGCGTGATACCACACAGTCCCACGCTCGCTGCTCCGTTGTTGAGGTAATGGGCAGACGTGCAGGCTTCATTGCTGTGAATGTAGCAATGGCTGTCGGTGCAGAAGCTGCACTGACCCTGGAACGTCCCTATGATCTGGATGCACTCGCTGCAAAGATGGTTCGCACCCGTGATTCCAAGGGTAAGAACCACTTCATCATCGTTGTATCCGAGGGTGTTGGTCAGGTGGAGAATATTGCAAGAACCATTCAGGAAATGACCGGCATTGAATCCAGAGCAACCATTCTTGGACATGTTCAGCGCGGCGGTTCTCCGACTGTTCGTGACCGTGTTGCTGCTACAGAACTGGGCTATCATGCTGTAGAGCTGCTGGAGCAGGGTATCGGCAACAGAATTGTTGGCTTCAAGGATGGCAAGGTATATGACATCGACCTGCAGGAAGGTCTGGCAATGCAGAAGCCGTTCGATGATGCAAGATACGACATCCTGATGGATACTGCATATTAATCAGAAATTATCAATAAAATAACAGCACCCTCCGCTTCGGCGGAGGGGAGCTGATGATCATACAGAGTAGAGATCTGTGCGTTAAGTGCTGACCGGACGGGGAGTTGCCGGTCGGACGAAAAGGCATTCCTTGCGGTACAGATTTCGCATCCCGCTGAATGTATAATTTGAAGCTCTCATATAGCCTTGAATTATGCACGAAGCTATTATGGCTCGCATAAAAGGAGGTTAATATTATGAAGAGCTTTTTTTCTATGTTCACGGAATCTGCCCGTGAATTTACCCGTGTGCGCTCCATGTGTGTGACGGCAGTGTTCATTGCCGTATCCATGGTACTGGAGCTGTTCTCGCTCGACATCGGCTTTGCAAAGATCAATTTTGCATTCCTCGCCATTGCCGTGATCGGAATGCTGTTCGGTCCGACCGTCGGCTTCGCGGCAGGACTTGCCTGCGATATTGTCGGCTTTATGGTGCATCCCACCGGTGCGTTCCTGCCGGTCTATACATTGGTAGCTGGCTTGCAGGGTGTGATCTATGGCCTGTGTCTCTATCCGAAGCACAACGGACTTGCACCGACCGTCATGACGCGCCGCGGCAAGGAAACAGATGTGATGCTCCTGCTCCGTGCGGCACTGGCAAGACTGCTTGATGTTGTCATCATCAATCTGGTGCTCAACACTGCGCTGAATCTGCATTACGGCTTTATTCCGGAGGAATCGCTGCATGTGGCGATCGGAATGCGCCTCGCCAAGAACCTTGGCTGCCTTGTGGCAGATCTCCCCATCCTGTTTGTAATGCTCCCGGTCGCACTTGCTGCTTATCAGCGTATGGGTATGATCGGTTCCGCGCAGCGTAAAGCGTAACACTCTAAAGTTTCAAATATGCAAATCAGTTTCAAAAGGCGATAGCCTTTGGCGGGGGCGGGGCAGTTTAGGTAAGCCTTGACAAAGAAAAACTGATTTGCGTGAGTTACACAAAAAAATGCTTGCTTTTTTATGCACCTTGTTGTATAATAGAAGTAAGCATTTTTTATTTGGAAAGGATCTGATCTGAAATGACAACAGTCGGTTTTATCGGCGCAGGGAATATGGGATTTGCGATTATGAAGGGTGCTGCGGAAAGTCCGCTTGCTTCCACTATGAAGATTTCAGCATTCGATACCGATGCGGATAAGCTGGAACGCCTCGCACAGCTTGGCATCACAGCATGTGCATCCGGCAGGGAAGTGCTGGAAAACTGCAAGTATGTTTTCCTTGCAGTCAAGCCCCAGATGTTTGATACCGTGCTGGAAGACCTTGCCCCCGCTGTGACAAAGGATACCGTTCTCGTTTCCATCGCTGCGGGTATTACTGCAGAATATATCCGGAGCAAGACCATCCCGGATGCTAAGGTGGTTCTGGTGATGCCGAATACACCGCTTCTGCTCGGCGCAGGTGCTTCCGCGCTGGCAAAATCAGCCCCCACAACGGAGGAGGAATTTTCCTTTGTCCGCAGTATCTTCGATGCCTGCGGCGCAACTGCTGTACTGCCGGAGGATAAGATGAAGGAGATCATCGCTGTCAACGGTTCCAGCCCCGCATTCATCTATCTGTTTGCAAAAGCATTTGTGGATTATGCGGAAAAGGAGGGCATTGCAAAGGAAACTGCACTGCCGCTGTTCGCCCAGAGCCTGATCGGTTCGGCGAAGATGCTGACAGATTCCGGCTATACCATCGAGGAACTCATCCGCATGGTATCTTCTCCCGGCGGCACAACGCTGGCAGGTCTTGACCAGCTCTATTCCGGAAAGCTGGAGGAAACCGTCGATGCGGCATGTACTGCCTGCACAAAGAGAGCCTACGAGCTGTCAAAGTAGAACATAAATCCCCGGACATGCACATATACTGCACCAAGGAGTTGATGTGCATGAAGCAGGAATTATCCAATCCATCCCGGAATACGATCATGTGGCTTGCGCTGTTCACCGGTACCGCCGCCGGCAGTGTGCTGCGGGTGCTGCTCCCCGATGCGGGACTGTGGCAGAACCCCCTGCTCCGGCAGGGGATGGGAACAGAAATGGCAGCATTTGAAACACCTGCCATTCTGTGGGAGCTGTGCGGCATTCCGCTTGTCTGGCTCATTTTTATGGCAGTGCTCGGCACGTCACTTTGCGGCAAACCAGCCGCCTGTGTGCTGCTCCTGTTCCGCGGTGCTGCAATTGGTGCAGTACTCTGCGGGATCTATCACACACAGGGCGCGGCTGGCATTCTGACTGCCTGTCTGTTTGTGATCCCGTTTGCCCTGACAGGCATCTGCCTGTTCCTGCTTGCCGCACGCGAAGCCACCCGCTTTTCGATGGCATTATGCGCATGTGTACTGCACGACAGTGCGGAAAAGCCTGTGATCCGTGCGTATCTTCTGCGCTTTCTGGTACTCGCCGGAGGACTGCTCCTGTCCGGCACCGCCCAGACCCTCTGGCTGCAGTACGGCTATCCGGTATATCTCGACCTGATGGCGGGGATGTGATCTGCTTTGAAAATCAAAATGAAAGGAAGAATCCCGATGGGACTGTTTGGAAATTATGAAAACGCGGGTGTCGGCATTGCCAAGGATGCCCCGAAAAAGAAACCGTTTTTCCGTTTTATGGAG
Source organism: Oscillospiraceae bacterium (assembly GCA_045578805.1). Taxonomy (GTDB): domain Bacteria; phylum Bacillota; class Clostridia; order Oscillospirales; family Ruminococcaceae; genus UBA3855. The sequence goes on along the minus strand of JAZNKY010000102.1, from coordinate 3,193 downwards.
CTGACAGGGCGAAAATTCTGGAAGCTCATCGAGCTGAATATGCTCCTGATGACCCTGAGCCTTCTGCCGATCGCTGCGGCACTGGCATTGTATTTCCTCATTCAGGTCAATGCAGGACTTGCGTTCGCGGCAGCTGCCGTACTCATGATTGCGTTCGCCGTACTGCTCGGACCGTACCTTGCCGGATGTGCCAAGATCCTGCGTAATTTCACGCTGGAAAAGCCGCTGTTCCTGCTTGATACTTTCCGCAAGACCTTCCGGAGCTGCTTCAGGCAGGCTTGCATCATGGGACTGATCGACGCGCTGATCGCACTTTCCGTCGGCACCGGCGTATATGTCTACCCGCAGATGATCGAGAGTGCGAAGACAGCAGGCGCATCCCCGACGATGTACTACGTTCTCTTTGTTGCCAGCTTCAGTGTGGCGATCGCAGTGCTGCTGATGAGCTTCTATGCCTACCTGATGATCGTTTCCACCGATCTGAGCATGAAGAACATTCTGAAAAACGCACTTGCCCTGAGCTGTATCGCGCTGAAGACAAATCTTCTCACGCTTGTGATCGCAGCACTGATCCTCGGTGTATTCATTCTGCTGACGATCCTCTTCCCGGCGGTACTTGCTTTTGTCTGGCCCTTCATGCCGCTGTCCTTCATCGGCTTTGTGATCGTATTCAACTGCTATCCTGTGATCCAGAAATACGTCATCAATCCCTACTACGCACAGCGCGGTGAGGTCAACCCCGAAATGCTCCACAGCACGAGCCAGGGAGAAAATGTATTTGAGGATCAGGGTGGTAAGGAAAAACCCGTGGAGGCAAAAAAGCAGAAGAAGGGAAGCGGCAAGGTCATTTCCTGACCGCCGTCCCACAGAACAGAAAAAAACTTTTTGAAAAAAATCAAAAAAACCCTTTACAAACAAAAAGTTTTGTGATATAATAGTAATGTTCCGTGTACTTGGACTGGGGGTTACGCCCGCATCCGGGACTTTTACCTGCCCCACTCTATGTTGCGGAAAAATACATTTTAAAGAGGTGAAACCAAATGCTGCGTAAGGAAGAAAAGACAGCTGTCATCGAAGCAAATCGTACAAGCGAGGTAGACACAGGTTCTCCCGAGGTACAGATCGCGATCCTGACACGTCGCATCAATGACCTGACTGAACACCTGAAGGTGCACAAGAAGGATCATCATTCCAGAAGAGGTATGCTGAAGATGATCGGCCGCAGAAGAAACCTGCTGGCTTATCTGAAGAAGAAGGACATCGAAAGATACCGTGCAATTATTGCAAAGCTGGGTATCCGTAAGTAATTGCGGATCAGGAAGGCAGTGGGGTATCCCCTCTGCCTTTCATTTTAAGTAAAGGGCATCTCTAAAAACCGGAACACGAGCAGAATTTCGTACATGACCGGTATCAGATGCAAGGAAACAAGGTGCAGACATACTGTATGTATGTCAAGCCTTGTTGACGCAGCAGATGATGCCGGTCATAGAAATTCTGCCGTGAGGGAGGTTTTTAGAGATGACCTAAATTAACAAATTGCGTCAGCAGCGGTCTATTAGCATCTGACCGTACCTCCGCAGCTGCGGGGGCAGGGTTTTTTGCTAAAAAACGCTGTCTGGCACAGAAGGAGGATCATTTCTATGTTTGAAAATTACAGAACGTTTGAAACTACCTATGCAGGCAGACCGCTGATCGTGGAGACAGGCAAGACCTGCGGACTGTCCAACGGTTCCTGCTGGGTACGTTATGGTGAGACTGTGGTAATGGCAAATGTTACCGCATCTGCAAAGCCCCGTGACGGCATTGATTTCTTCCCGCTGTCCGTGGACTATGAGGAAAGACTCTACTCTGTCGGCAGAATCCCCGGTTCCTTCACCAAGCGTGAGGGCAAGCCGTCCGAGAAGGCGATCCTGACTTCCAGAATGGTTGACAGACCCATCCGCCCGCTGTTCCCGAAGGACATGCGCAACGATGTATCCGTTGTCATGACAGTTCTGGCAGTGGATCCTGACTGCTCTCCTGAGATCGCCGGCATGGTTGCAACCTCCATTGCCATTGCCATTTCCGATATTCCGTGGAACGGCCCGATCGCCGGCATCAGCGTAGGTCTGGTAGACGGTGAGATCGTCCTGAACCCCACCCAGGAACAGCGCGCTGTGACTGATCTGAACCTGACCGTTGCAGGTTCTGCTGAAAAGATCGTTATGATCGAAGCAGGTGCAAACGAGGTTGACGAAAAGATCATGCTCGATGCCATCCTGACAGGTCACGAGGAGATCAAGAAGATGGTCGCTTTCATCAGCGGCATTCAGGCAGAGATCGGCAAGCCGAAGTTCACCTTTGAGTCCCAGGAAGTACCGCACGATATGTTCGATGCAGTAGAGGCTCTCTGCAGCGAAAAGGTAAAGTTTGCGCTGGATACCGATGATAAGAACGTTCGTGAGGAGCGTCTGAAGCCCATCGTTGATGAGATGCACGCAGCACTCGATGCGCAGTATCCGGATGATATTGCAAAGCTCGACGAGTGCATGTACAAGCTCCAGAAGAAGATCGTCCGCGCATGGCTCTATGAGGGCAAGCGTGTGGATGGCAGAGGCATTGACGAGATCCGTCCGCTGGCTTCTGAAGCAGGTGTTTTGCCGAGAGTACACGGCTCCGGTCTGTTCACAAGAGGTCAGACACAGGTACTGACCATTGCAACTCTGGGTCCGGTAAGTGATTCCCAGAAGATCGACGGTCTGGACGAAGAAACCTCCAAGCGTTATATGCACCACTACAATTTCCCGTCCTACTCCGTAGGCGAGACCAAGCCCTCCAGAGGTCCGGGCAGACGTGAGATCGGTCACGGCGCACTGGCTGAAAAGGCTCTGGTTCCGGTTCTGCCGTCCGTTGAGGAGTTCCCCTATGCGATCCGTCTCGTATCTGAGGTGCTTTCTTCCAACGGTTCCACATCTCAGGGCTCCATCTGCGGCTCTACACTGGCTCTGATGGACGCAGGTGTTCCGATCAAGAAGCCCGTTGCAGGTATCTCCTGCGGTCTGATCACCGAGGGTGACAGATGGGATACAATGATCGACATCCAGGGTGTTGAGGACTTCTTCGGCGACATGGACTTCAAGGTAGCAGGTACACACGACGGTATCACAGCTATCCAGATGGACCTGAAGATCGACGGTCTTACACCTGAGATCAT
>JAZNKY010000101.1:0-3915 GCA_045578805.1 Oscillospiraceae bacterium | reverse complement strand
CTTCGTCCCCTTGCCCCCATGAGAAGTCGCCGGTATTGGCAAGGGCTTCGCCCTTTGAACCTATTGATAATTCAACCGCAAAACAAAACCTCCAGCATTCGCCGGAGGTTCTGAAAGCATATGCAGTTTATTCCCAGTAATCCACCTGATGCGGCAGGTCAATGCTTTTCGCATGGAATACCGGTTCCACGCCTTCTTTGCGCTGCTTTTCGTAGTCCTTCAGCGCACGGAGAGCATATTTGCCGAGGATGACGATCACGGGCATATTGATCAGCGTCATGCCGCCCATGAGGATATCGGAAATATTCCAGAGGAGATCCGCACTCAGACCCGCGCCGAGCAGGACGATCAGGGATGCGATGATGTGGTACACACGCATAAAAGTCTTGCCGGGGACACGTCCTAGAAGATGGGCAAGGCACTTATCCACATAGAACAGATTGCCGATGAGCGTGGTGAACGCAAAGAGGATCATGGCAGCGGTGATGAAGATCGGGCCGAATGCACCAAAGCATTCACGCAGGGCAGTCTGGACATACGGCGCACCGGACAATTCTGCGGACGGCTCGACACCGGAGCACATGCACATGAATGCGGTCGCACTGCAGATCAGAATCGTGTCAATGAACACGGACAGCACCTGCACAAGACCCTGCTTCGCCGGATGGCTGACCTCTGCGGAGGCGGAGGCATTCGGCGCAGAGCCGACACCGGCTTCATTGCTGAACAGGCCTCTCTTGATACCGTACATCACACAGGAACCGCTGAAGCCGCCGAAAATCGCCTCGAAATCGAATGCCTGCGAAAAGATCGCCGCAAAGACGGACGGCAGACTTGTGATATTCATGATAATGATGATCAGGGCGATCAGCACATAGGCACAGCCCATGATCGGCACGAGGAAGGATGTGATCTTCACGACACGTCCGCCGCCGCCCATCAGGCAATAGCAGACGATGGCGGCAGTGATCAGACCGATGATCCACGGGGTCACATTCGCATCGTAGAACGAATAAGCGGAGAATGTGGACTGGAGGTTGTAGGATGCGAGCATATTGAAGCCCAGACCATAGGTCAGGATCAGGAACACGGAGAACACGATCGCCAGCGGACGGCAGTGCAGGGCAGCTTCGATATAGTAAGCAGGGCCGCCGTAGCATCCGTCAGGACCTTTTTTCTTGTAGATCTGGGCGAGTGTGCTTTCTACAAATGCGGATGCACTTCCGATGATGGCAATGACCCACATCCAGAACACCGACCCGAATCCGCCTAAACAAAGGGCGGTGGATACGCCGACAATATTACCCGTACCGACGCGGGAAGCGGTGGATACCATGAGTGCCTGGAAGGACGATACGCCCTTGCCGTCGGAGGGCTTTTCCATGACGGCGCGGAACTGCTCACGGAGCAGCCGGAAAGGGGCGAATTTCGTGCGGATGGTGAAGTAAATGCCGCCTGCCACCAGCAGGATGATGAGAATGTAGCTGTACAGCGCGTCATTCACTTTTGAGATGAGTTCTTCTAACATGTGTCGTTCCTCCTGTATTGTTTCAATTTGTTATTCCAGCAATTAAAGGTCGATAATGGATTCAAAAGGCGATAGCCTTTGACGGGTGGAGGGTACGCAATACCCTCTATATATAGCCCCTCCCCTCGGGGAGGGGTTGGGGTGGGGGGCAGTTTTTGTGTACTAACCCCAGAAAAAAATATCTATATTTAATTGCCGAAATAATATAAAATATGGGGTCATGTCTCTTCCTTCACCGGACATACCAGCGCACCCAGAGCTGCTGCACCGACGGCACAGAGGATCACGGCAAAGCCGCTGGTGATGAATGGCATCAGGTACCTGAACACAAGGCTCAGGATCGCCGCAGCAATGACAACGAGCAGAACACCCTTGCTTTTCCGTGCGGGCGGGATGATGATGGCAAGGAACATGCCGTAGAGTGCAAGTCCCATGGCATCGGTGAGGGACTGCGGGAGAACCTCGCCTGCTGCCGCGCCGAGGAAGGTGCCGCTTGTCCAGCCGAGAAAGGCAATGAGGATCATGCCGTAGAGATACCGTGCTGTGATCTTTCCCTCCTGTGAGGAGGCTACAGCAAAAATCTCGTCCGTGATGCCGAACGAGGTAAGCATCCGGCGGGGCGTGTTGAATGTACCGTCAAGCTTCTGGGAGAGAGAAATGCCCATCAGTCCGTAGCGCATGTTGATGATGAGCTGGGTGAGAGCCATCTCCAGAAACGAGGCAGCGGAGGGGGCGCATTCCGCCATGATCTGCAAGCCGGCAAGCTGCCCGGCAGAGGTGAGGTTGGTGGCTGAGATCACAGTGGCAACGGCGGGGCTGAAATGCTTCGCCGCAAGAATGCCAAAGCCGAACGAAACGGACAGGTACCCCAGCGCGATGGGGATGCCGTGCCGCATCCCTTTGAGAAATGGTGACATCTGAATCACTTCCTTTCCAACAATGTATTCGATCTGTGTTATATTATAGCATGAATCGGGGGATTTTGCAAGTAGTATTATTACGGCGATGTAAAGACAGATATTATTATTACGGTGATGTAAAGACAGATACTTTATGTCCGCATGTCGAAAATCTCTTTTTCTGGGGTTAGCGTCCCTTGGCTGCCGTCTTTTGAAAATGGATCTGCGCGGCACTGATCGCTCCGGAATTTCTGCAAAAATTGACATTTATTCCGATCTGTGCTATAATCATAACAGTTATTGAATGGGAGGGAATGCCATGCAGCACCAATATCATCTGTACTTTATGCTATTACTGTCCGCGCTGCTGACAGGGTGTGCTGCACCCGATCCATCGCAGAATGCGGAAACAACGTCGCTCGCCGAAAGCACGGCTGCGCCGGAAACTGCGGAAACCACTGAAATTCCTGCGCATGAGCTGATATCCGAGGTTCGGGCGGAGGGGGTCTCGTTCACGCTGGACGGTACATTTCTGCAGACCATCCCAATGGAACAGGTACCGGATGCGGCGGACATCTGCATTTGTGATTATGATTCCGACGGCTTCCCGGATGTGTTCCTTCCTGATTCTCCGCACAACTTCCGGGGGCATTATTATCATTATGACGATGCAGCCGGACAGCTTGTCCTGTGGGATGCGCTGAACTTTGAGAAGGGCGGCACGGGCTGGTACATGGAACACAATCCTGACGGCACACTGCTGATGAAAGCGGACAGCATCTATGGCACGACCATCACCCGATACCGCTGGGAACAGGCGATTCTTATGCCGACGGAAGTAACGGAGCAGTATTTCACCAGTCAGGGGCTTGTGGAGGATCTCTATCAGTATGCGGAGAATGGGAACAAGATTCTCTGCCGACGCAGCATTCATAATTCGTATGACCATTATGAAGAAATCATCGAATATCCGCTGTATTTCCGCATTACGCCGGACGCTGTACATGTCATGAAAAACACGGAGCTGCTGCAGGAATTGCCGCTCGGCAGCTTCTGGGACAGCTATGCGGCACTGGGGGCGTATTTTGAACAGCAAATGGAATCCCCTACTGTTCCTCTGGAGGGGGCGTACCTGCGGGAGCCGGAGTGCTATCTGGGGACAGAGGACTATGATTTTGACGGACATGCGGATCTGTACATTCCGGATACCCTGCAGGGGAACTGCACGGGAACATATTACCGATACGATGCAGAATGCACACAGTTTGTGCGCTGGGACGTGCTGAATGCAGTCGGCTGCCCACTGTATGCCGATGCGGAAACAGAACGTCTGACGGCTTATACCGGCACGGAAGGAAAGCTGACAGCGCAGGATTATCAATGGAACGAAGGAAAGCTCATTCCTCTGGAATGATTCAGTCTTTCAAAAAAATAATCTTAAACGCGGAGCTATCGCTCCACAAAAGGGGTTCGGGGACGAAGTCCCCG